>JAZBLX010000001.1:0-101746 GCA_037033465.1 Bacteroidota bacterium
AGTCGAGAAGACGATGATACGATGGTCATTTACAACTGCAGGGGAGATACCTTTGAACCATGAGCGTTATAATCCCCACGCCGTCATTTCGAGCGAAGCCGAGAAATCTTTTCAGGTTGAAGAATAGCTGTGTTCAAAGATCTCTCCATTGCGCTGCGCTCCAGTCGAGAAGACGATGATACGGTGGTCATTTCAACTGCAGGGGAGATACCTTTGAGCTATGAGCGTTAATTAAACAGTAAACGTTTTCTCCTTCCATCATTTTCTGAGGGCGGGCAGCGTGGTGGCCATAGCGGGATGTCATTCAGAGCGCAGTGAAGAATCTCTGCGTTTTTGTCTAGTGACTTCAGTCAACACCGAACCTTTTTTTATATGTCATTCCATGAACAGGGGGTTAAAGCGGTCGTCTTCCTGAACTTGATTCAGTACCTACTTCAATAGGTGCTAACTAAATTCAGCAAGATGATTCGGTTAGTGCATTCCCTCAAAAATCTATATCGAAGAATCTCCAAGGGAGATTGCTTCGTCGTGCCTCCTCGCAATGACGAAATGTGTTATAATAGTTATAGCTAGTGATAGGGGCTTCCCCGCTGCGCTGGCTTGCCTCGGCTGGCCGCCGAAGGGCTTTTACTTTTTTGCTGATTCGACACTTGCCAATAGAGTTCATTAGCCCCCACGCCGTCATTTCGAGCGAAGCCGAGAAATCTTTTCCAGTTGAAGAATGGTTGTGTTCAAAGATCTCTCCATTGCGCTTCGCTCCAGTCGAGAAGACGATGATACGATGGCCATTTCAACTGCAGGGAGATGTCTTTGAACCATGAGCGTTAGTTAAACAGTAAATGTTTTTTCCTTCCATCATTTCCGAGGCCGGATAGCGAGGTGGCCATAGCGGGGTGTCATTCAGACGGAGCGAAGAATTCCTGCGTTTTTGTCTAGTGCGTTCCGATCGTTCTGCTAAACGTAATTTTCCAGCTATTTTTAGCTTTTGAGAATTATCTGTTTTTAGCTTATTAATTCTAATCTGAGCTTTTTTTAGCCAATGTTATGTGCTTAATCTGTCTATAATAAAACTTATTAGCCTACTTCTTAACCTTTTTCACCACCGTTTCTACAATCCTTGGGTAGTGCAGGTGTTCCAATTGTTGCCCTTTAAACTTTACCATTTCCAGGTTGTCGCCTTTATCTATTTTATACCTGGCCTGGTAAATGTATTCCCCCTCATCATAATTTTCATCTACATAATGAATGGTAATGCCGCCTTCAGTTTCGCCGGCAGCAATTACCGCATTGTGCACATGATCTCCATACATGCCTTTACCGCCAAATTTTGGCAGGATAGCCGGGTGGATATTTACGATTCTGCCAGGATAAGCTGCAATTAAATTTTTAGGAATTAACCAAAGGAAACCCGCCAATACTATAAAATCGATATCAAGATTTTTAAGCAGATCTATTATCTCTTCTGTTTTATAAAATTCGTGTTTGTCGAAAATATGGGTAGGAATTTCGAAGTTGTCAGCCCTTTGCAATACATAAGCATCAGCGTTATTCGTCAGCACTAAAGAAATTTCTATATCGTTACTGCGTTTAAAATGCTCCATTAGTTTTTGGGCATTGGAGCCAGAACCGGATGCAAAGATGGCTATTCGTTTTTTCACTCAGAATGTGTTTTCCCCAAAAATAGCATTTTTGCCCATGTTTTCGCTATTGAAATAAAATTTTATTATTCACTTAACGTGTTATTAATGAATAAATTTATCGTATTTTCGCAGTTCGGAATTGATAACAAATATCAGGAAACAAAATTTTTAAAATCTTTTGTGTTTTAAAAAGATAAACTCTATATTTGCAACCCGAATTATAGGAAACGATTAAAGAAAAATAAAAGGCTAAATAGAAATGGCAAATCATAAATCTTCATTAAAGAGAATTAGAGCAAACGCAACAAAACGTTTACGTAACAGATATCAGGCAAAAACCACACGTACATTCATCAAAAGATTACGTGCTGCAGAAGATAAAAAATCTGCTTCAGATTTATTGCCTAAAGTAATCTCTATGTTAGATCGTTTAGCTAAAAAGAACATCATTCACAAAAACAAAGCGGCTAATAATAAATCAAAATTAACGAAATTCGTTAACGGTTTAGGATAATCCAGTTTTTTTACGATATTAGTATCAGGCATCCCAACCAAACGTTGGGATGCCTTTTTTTTGTCGAAAAAAAAATGGAGAACTACGATCATAAACTTGGTATTAAGCTTTGGGCAGAGGAAGATCGCCCGAGAGAAAAATTATTGCTACACGGCAGGAGGTTTCTGACTGATGCTGAATTGATAGCCATTCTGATCGGATCGGGGAATAGAAATGAAACCGCCGTAGATTTAAGTAAGCGAATTTTATCATTCTACGATAATAACCTTACCAAGATCGGGAAGGCATCTATTCAAGATCTTTCTAAATTTAAAGGGATAGGCGAAGCCAAAGCAGTGTCTATAGTCGCGGCGCTCGAGCTCGGCCTCCGCAGAAAGGAAACTGAGGAAGAACAGGTTCTTCAGGTTACCGCTTCGAGCGACGTTCATCAGTATTTGCACCGAACTTTCACCGGGCTGAATCATGAAGAATTCTGGATTCTGCTTCTTAATCGCTCCAACTATATTATCGGCAAGCACCTGATCAGCAAAGGCGGTCAGGCGGGCACCGTTGCTGATCCGAAAGTAATTTTTAAAATAGCGCTGGAGTACAATGCAGCAAACATTGTATTGGCACACAACCATCCGTCAGGAAGCTTAAAGCCTAGTGATAGCGATGATAAACTCACGAAAAACCTCATTGCCTCCGGACAAATGCTGGGATTGTACGTGGTAGATCACCTGATTTTCGCCAATAACCGATATTATAGTTATAAAGATGACGAGATGATGTAAGGACTATGATTAAATGAGTACTATGATTACATGACTTTAGGACTATAAGATCAGTGAGTACTATGATTAAATGATTATGAGATCAGGGTGTTGAGGGTTATGATTAAAGGATTGTAAGATCAGAGCGTACAATGATTATGTGATTTTAGGATTATAAAACCAGAGTGTTGAGGAGTTATGATTATTAAGGTTTTTAGGATTATAAGATCAGCGAGTACTATGATTACATGATTAAAGGATTGTAAGAAATAAATATAGCTCTTATGGATCAGAAAATGATATTTGTAATGTTAACACAGGTGTTATAACAACTTCAATACTTAAAACTGATTTAACATGAAATTAGTAATATTTGCAATTTGAAATTATAATCATTTTATGAAAGCATTTAAAATTATTACTGTACTACTTCTTATTTCTACAATTGCTTTTTCACAGCAAAAAGGAACGCCTGTTAATATTATTACTTATAATATTCGTTTAAATGTGGCTTCTGATGGTGTAAATGCCTGGCCGAACCGAAAAGACAATGTTAAAGCTTTAGTTAAATTTCATGATGCTGATATTCTGTGTGTGCAGGAAGCCTTGCCCGAGCAGTTTGATGCCTTGCTCGAAAACTCCAATTTTGAGGTAGTAGGTGTTGGCAGGGAAGATGGAAAACGTAAAGGTGAGTTTTCTGCGGTGTATTTTGATAAGGATCGTTTTACGAAGAAAGACGGCGGAACTTTCTGGCTTTCACAAACGCCTGATGTACCTTCTAAAGGTTGGGATGCTGCTTTAAACCGGGTTTGTAGCTGGGTGCGGTTGTTTGATAAATTGAATAAAAAAGAGTTTTTAGTGTTTAATACGCACTATGATCATATTGGTGTACAGGCAAGAATTGAGTCTGCTAAATTATTGAAGCAGAAAATTCAGCAGATTGCGCCGACTTTGCCTGTTGTGTTTACCGGCGATTTGAATGTTACGCCAGAAACTGAGGCCATTTCTACGATCAAATCTTTCCTGACAGATGCCAAGGAAGTTTCAATAGAGCCGGCTTACGGTCCGAACGGAACGTTTAATGCGTTTGATTTTAATAGTGATTTGAAAGACAGGATCGATTATATTTTCGTAAACAAGGGTTTTAAAGTACAGAAGTTTGCTGTATTAAGCGATAGCAAGGATAAAAGATATCCGTCTGATCATTTACCGGTTTTCGCCAGACTTTGGTTTTAACTTGACGCTATTGAACGCTCACTCACCCTTTCCCTTTCAGTTTGAACTCTTTGGTAATCTATACCATTACCACTATCTGTTCGAAACCCTGGCATTTTTTATAGGGGTTAGGCTTTACTATTATTTAAAAAAGGGCATTGCTGATCCTATCTCTGATGAGAACAGGCTGTGGATTATGCTGGGAGCGATGCTGGGTGCTTTAATTGGCTCTCGTGTGGTGGCTGTTTTAGAAACCCCGGAGGTTTTGATGCACCTGAATTTTTCTATCCTTTATCAAAGTAAAACCATAGTAGGCGGCTTGCTTGGTGGCTTGTTCGGGGTAGAAATGATTAAAAAAATTATCGGCGTAAACATTGCATCAGGAGATATTTATGTTGTACCTATTTTAGCTGCATTATTTATCGGTAGAATTGGTTGTTTCTCGATGGGGATTGATGAGCCGACTTATGGAATCCCCACGCAATTGTTTTTTGGTATGGACCTGGGCGATGGGATAAGGCGACATCCGATCATGCTTTATGAAATGCTTTATCTGATTGCGCTTTTTTTTGTTTTCAGACTGATCCGGAATCAAAACCTACCTAATGGAGATCGTTTCAAATTGTTTATGGTTTTGTACTTCCTTTTCCGTTTTCTGATCGAATTTATCAAACCTTATCAACCATTATGCTTAGCTTTAAGTAGTATTCATTGGTCGGCATTGCTGATTTTTATGTATTATTATAAATTCATCCGTAGAATATCGAAATCGATTTTCACTAAAAAAAGGCAATATGGCTAATACGAGAGATTATATTTATTACGATTATACCAAGAGTCTTTGTCCGGAATGCCTGATGCTTTGCGATGCTAAAATCGTTTTTCAGGATGCAAAGGTCTTTATGCTTAAAAACTGCAAAACCCATGGCAATAGCAAAGTAATGATTGCCGACGATGTGGAGTATTATAAACAAATCAGAAATTATAATAAGCAATCGGAAATGCCACTGAAATTTAATACCAGTGTGCATTATGGTTGTCCTTATGATTGTGGTTTATGTACCGATCATGAACAGCATTCCTGTTTAACAGTTCTTGAAGTGACTGACCGTTGTAATCTTGCCTGTCCGACCTGTTATGCCATGTCATCGCCTCATTATGGCAGACACCGTACGTTAGCAGAAATTGAAAGAATGATGGATGTAGTGGTTGCAAATGAGGGTGAGCCGGATGTGGTTCAGCTTTCTGGCGGAGAACCAACTGTTCACCCTGACTTTTTTAAAATCCTCGACCTGGCCAAAACTAAGCCCATTAAACACTTAATGGTTAATACCAATGGTATTCGAATTGCAAAAGATATTTCTTTTGTAGAGAAGTTAGCCACTTATATGCCCGATTTTGAAATCTACCTTCAATTTGATAGTTTCAGTGCGGAAGTGCTAACGAAGTTAAGGGGAGAGGATTTAACCGAAGTGCGGAAAAAGGCAATCGACCATTTGAACCAGTTTAACGTATCTACCACGCTGGTGGTTACCCTGCAAAACGGACTAAATGACCATGAAATTGGCGATATCTTAGCCTACGCACTTAAACAGCGATGCGTAAGAGGAGTTACTTTTCAACCTACCCAGGTTGCGGGGCGCAATGATGATTACAATGATCAGCAGGGGAGGATTACCTTAACGGAGGTTCGCAGGAAAATTTACGAACAATATCCAACCTTTACGCCTCAGGATTTAATTCCGGTTCCATGCAACCCGGATGCACTTTGCATGGCCTATGCCCTGAAAATTGGCGATGAAGTGATTCCGATGACACATTTGATTAATCCTGAAGATTTGCTCAACAACTCCAAAAATACCATTGTTTTTGAACACGATGAACAGTTGAAGGAGCACATGTTAAACTTATTTAGTACGGGTGTTTCTGTAGATTGTGCGGAAGATACTTTCGGTGAGCTGATGTGCTGTTTGCCCCGGGTAAAGTCTGATCACCTGAGTTATGATAATCTGTTCCGCATTATTATTATGAATTTTATGGACCCGCTTGATTTTGATGTTCGGGCGGTTAAAAAGTCATGTGTACATATTGTTAGTGATAAATATAAAATGGTGCCTTTTGAAACGATGAATATTTTTTATCGCGATAACAAGATTGATGCCATCAGGGAAAAACTAAACATGAATTGATATGATCATCTTATTGTTTCTTTATGGCCTTGCCATTGTGGGTTTATTTATTGCGGGTATCATCACAATTATTGTAAAATCTTCCAATCATGAACCAGTAAAACTTGGCGTACAAATGCTGATTGCCTCCATCGTCATGGTGGTAATAGGTGGTGGCGCCTGTGCGGTTCTACTTGCTAACGGATAAAATATGGATCTATTTATTGTTTACTGGGGAGCTGTTGTGGTGTTGTTTGTAGTTGGGGTGATTCAGGTTATTATTAAAGCAACGAAAAATGAATCGGTAAAACCCGGGTTGAAACTGATTATTGCATCAATTATTATGGTGGTGATCGGTGCTGGTGCCTGTGCTGTAATTTTATCTAATTTAAAGATAAGTCATTAGGGTTTGCCTGGTTCAAAGATCTTTCCGTTTCGCTGAGCTTCAGTCGGGAGGACGACTTTTGTATGCTGCGCGTTAGTTAGTTAGATTTGGTTCGAGAGGACGAGTTAGCGTTGTCGTCTTTTCGACCGAAGTGGAGAAATCTTTTAAAGGTGGTTTAATTGTATTGTTCAAAGATCTCTCCGTTTTGCTACGCTCCAGTCGAGAGGACGATTTTTGTATGTTGCGCGTTAGTTAGTTAGTTAGTTAGTTTGCCTGGTTCAAAGATCTCTTCGTTTCGCTGCGCTTCAGTCGAGAGGACGATTTTATATGCAGCGCCTTAGTTAGTTTGTTTGGTTCAAAGATCTCTCCATTTCGCTGCGCTTCAGTCGAGAGGACGATAAAAAGATATTTCAATTGAGATATAAGGTTTTATCTTATTATTCGTAATTCAAAATTATAGTTTTTTGTATATTGAATAAAAAACTTTCATGGAGAGAGGAGGGTGCATTTACATCATGACTAATTATCAAAGAACAACCCTATATATTGGTGTTACATCAGACTTATTCAGCAGAATAAATCAGCATCGGGAAAAGTACGATCCAAAGTCGTTTACGGCTAAATATAACCTTGCTATTTGCGTATATTATGAGGTGTATCCTTCAATCGAAGAAGCTATAGCAAGAGAAAAGCAATTGAAAAAATGGAATAGATCGAAAAAAGATTATTTAATTGATTCTAAAAATAAGGAATGGAAAGATTTATCTCCGGAAATATCTTCATGGTAATAATTATTTTTTCCTAATTCAAAGGTTTCTCCGTTTCGCTGCGCTCTAGTCGAGAGGACGACTTTTGTATGCTGCGCGTTATTTAGTTTGTTTGGTTTAAAGATCTCTCCGTTTCGCTGCGCTTCAAGTCGAGAGGGCGACTTTTGTATGCAGCGCCTTAGTTAGTTTGCTTTGGTTCAAAGATCTCTCCGTTTCGCTACGCTCCAGTCGAGAGGACGATTTTTGTATGCTGCGCCTCAGTTAGTTAGTTTGATTCAAAGATCTCTCCATTTCGCTGCGCTCCAGTCGAGAGGACGACTTTGTATGCTGCGCGTTAGTTAGTTAGTTAGTTAGTTAGTTAGTTAGTTAGTTAGTTAGTTTGGTTCAAAGATCTCCGTTTCGCTGCGCTCCAGTCGAGAGGAAGGAAAATACGGTTATTACATCGCCAATAGCTTGAATGGCATTTAGCACTTATTGCATCAAGATCTCTTGTTTAGTTTTCTGCTTTAAGCTTTTAATAATATCTTTGCGTTTTATGAAATTAACGTATCAAGAGTTGTCTTGATTCCTGGTACTTACTTCTTGATACTTGAAAAATGAAAATATCATATAACTGGTTAAAACAATTCGTTCAAATAGACAAAACGCCGCAAGAGCTTTCGTTAATCCTTACCGATATTGGTTTGGAGGTTGAAAGTGTTGATCAGGTTCAGCCCGTCGTGGGTGGGCTTGAAGGTTTGGTTATTGGCGAGGTTTTAACCTGCGTACAACATCCAAATGCTGATCGTTTACGGGTAACTACCGTAAGTGTTGGCGGAAAAGATAACCTTCAGATTGTTTGTGGCGCACCAAATGTCGGCGCAGGGCAAAAAGTGGTGGTTGCCACTGTTGGTACAACTGTTTATCCGCTGGAAGGTGAACCTTTTAAAATTAAAGAATCAAAAATCAGGGGCGAGGTTTCACAGGGAATGATTTGTGCAGAAGACGAAATTGGTCTCGGTAAATCTCATGATGGCATTATGATTCTGGCTGATGATACAGAAATTGGTATTCGCGCGAAGGATTATTTCAAAATGGATGATGATTTTGTTTTCGAAATCGGATTAACACCAAATCGTGCCGATGCAGCATCTCATTTGGGCGTAGCGAGAGATTTAGCCGCTTATTTCAGAAGTGAATATGAAATGCCAGATCTTTCCGCTTTCAAAACTGATAATGAAAATCTGGTTATTCCGGTAGAAGTGGAAGCTTTAGACGCTTGTCCGCGGTACAGCAGCCTAACCATTTCTGGTGTTACGATAGCAGAATCTCCAGAGTGGCTGAAAGATAAATTGAAAGTGATTGGCCTTCGCCCTATTAACAATATAGTAGACATTACCAATTATGTATTGCATGGTTTCGGACAGCCCTTACATGCCTTTGATGCCGATAAAATTACGGGTGGAAAAGTGATTGTAAAAAAAGTAGCTGAAGGAACACCATTTATAACGCTTGACGGCACAGAACGTAAGTTAAGTGCCGATGACCTGGTTATCTGTAATGCAGAAGCACCAATGGCTATAGCGGGTGTGTTTGGCGGGAAAAGCTCCGGAGTAAATGCAGACACCCGGAATATATTTTTGGAAAGTGCTTATTTCAATTCGGTTTCGGTACGTAAAACATCTAAAAGACATGGTTTAAAAACTGATGCATCTTTCCGCTTTGAGCGAGGAACAGATCCGGAGATTACGGTAACGGCACTTAAATATGCTGCTTTGTTAATTAAAGAACTGGCGGGTGGAGAAATCTCCTCATCAGTTTCTGATATTTATCCAAATCCTATCCGCCCGTTCGAGTTCGAGGTCAGTTATACAAACATCAATAAACTCATTGGTGCCAATATTCCATCAACGGAGATCAAACATATTATTACGGCTTTGGGCATTTCCGCAACGAGCACCTCTGATGATACATTGGCGCTAAGGGTTCCGTCTTTCAAGGTGGATGTTACGCGTGAATGCGATATTACAGAAGAAGTGCTGCGTATTTATGGATACAACAATATTGCCATTCCATCGAAGGTAAATGCTTCGCTATCTTATAGTATAAAGCCAGAGAAGGAAAATACGCATAATGTAATTGCCGATATGTTAACGGCGAACGGATATGCAGAGATTTTGTGCAATTCGCTTACCAAATCTGCTTATTCTAAAAATCTGGATGAAGCGGTTTTTATTTTAAATCCTTTAAGCAGCGATTTGGACGTAATGCGTCAGCAAATGCTGATGCCGGCTCTGGAGAGTGTTGCTTATAACCAAAACCGAAAAAATGCGGATGTTAAGTTCTACGAATTTGGCAAAACCTATCATTTAATTAATGATCAGTATGTGGAGCGCCCGAGGTTATTGTTATTAATTTCCGGGGCGAAACAAAGTGAACAATGGAATCAGAGTTCGAAACCGGCAACGTTTTATAATCTGAAAGCTGCTGTTGATGCGGTTATTTCCCGCCTCGGCATTTTGGGTTATCAAACGGATACACTCAATGATGGAAATTTTGCTTACGGTATTAAGTATTTCCGCGGTGATAAAGCCATTGTGAGTTTTGGTGCGGCTACGAAGGCAGACCGGAAACTGGCGGATGTGAATGCGGAAGTGTTCTACGCAGACTTTGACTGGGCAGCCATTTTAGATATTGTTAAGAAAAATAGGATTGTTAATAAGGAACTATCCAAATATCCACAGGTGCGCAGGGATTTGTCATTGTTGATCGATCAGACAGTAACTTTCGATACGTTAAAAGGAATCGCTTTCAAAACAGATAAAAAGCTGATTAAGGAAGTGGGCGTTTTTGATGTGTATGTGGGTGATAAATTGCCAGAAGGTAAAAAATCTTATGCTTTGAATTTCATTTTGCAAGATGAGGAACAAACTTTAACTGATAAACAGATTGAAAGCACCATGCAGAAACTAATTTCAAATTTAACCCAGCAAGCGGGTGCAGAAATTAGGAAATAAAATATAAATTCGTATTTTTAGAAATAAATTCATGACTTCTGTTGCAGATCAATTAGATAAAGTATTACAAAAAACAACTCATTTGATTGAGTTATGCAATGCATTACAAGAAGAAAATGATTTATTAAAGCTTGAAAATCAATCGTTAAAAGTTGCTGTTGATACTTCAAAAGCACAGCGTACAGACCTGGAAGAAAAGCTAAGGGTTACTAAACTTGCTAAAAGTATAGAAGGTACAAGTGAGAAGTCGCTTGATATTAAACAAAAAATTAACGATTTTGTGCGGGAGATTGATAAAAGTATCGCATTGTTAAAAAAATAAATGATGCGTAAAAATCAGAAACTAAGCTAACAAATGGGAGAAATCTCGATTAAAATAACCATTTCCGACCGTATTTATCCTTTAAAGGTAAATACAGAAGAGGAAGAAATTGTGAGACGGGCGGCAAAAATGATCAATGAGCGCATTAAAGATTATCAAGATAATTATGCGGTTAGGGATAAGCAGGATCTTCTTTCTATGGCCGTATTGCATTATGCAACCGCCGTATTGAGAACGGAAAACCAGGTACAAAACCAGGATACTGCAGTGGCTGATAAAGTTGAAGAATTGGATATTTTACTTGACGGTTTTTTCAAAAAATAAAGGTTCGTTCTTTGGGCGATTCGTCACTCTGAACTTGTTCAGGGCCTGTTTACAAAGATCCTGAAATAAATCCGATAGCTATCGGATCAGGATGACGCCGCTCTATATATTAGCATAAAAACATAGCCGCAGCTAGTTTTTTGAGTTTCAATTTTATAAAACTTAACACTTCAATATCTATGGGGTTAAGAGGGCGTATTTCATCTGCTTTAAGCACCTGAAAATGGCTTAAATCCCAATTATGCTTAGTTGAGGTTTAAAATGATGAGACTTAAAAAAATTAGTTGCGGTTTTTTTTTACTTAAAAAACAAAATGGAGATAACAGAAATTCTAGGATACATATTTGCCCTAATAGCAGGCTTAGGTATCGGTATAGTAGTAGGTAGGTTCCTACTTCGTAACTTGCTTAAAGGGCAGGAGGTTGCAGCCCAAAACAAGGTTAAAAAGATTTTAAAGGATGCAGAGAACAATGCAGAAATCTTAAAAAAGAATAAACTTTTAGAAGCAAAAGAGAAGTTTTTGCAATTAAAAGCAGAGCATGAGCAAGAAGTAAATGCCAAAAACAATAGCATTAATCAACGTGAAAATACGATGAAACAGAAAGAACAATCTGTTAATCAGCGTATGGAAAACTTTAATAAAAAGGAGCAGGAGCTTGATAAGCAAAAAATAAATTTAGAGAAACAGACTGAATTAGCCGTTAAAAAGCAAGAAGAAGTAGAAGTTCTAAAAAATCAGCATTTAACGCAATTGGAAACTATTGCCGGTTTATCAGCTGAAGAAGCTAAAAACCAGTTAGTTGATAATTTAAAGGAAGTTGCCCGTACACAGGCCATGATTCAAATCAAGGATATTGTGGATGAAGCGAAATTAACTGCAAGTAAAGAAGCTAAAAAAGTGGTAATCCAGACCATTCAACGTACTGCTACAGAGGCTGCGATTGAGAATTCGGTTTCGATTTTCCATATTGAAAGTGATGAAATTAAAGGTCGCGTAATTGGTAGAGAGGGTAGAAATATCCGTGCTTTGGAAGCGGCTACGGGAATCGAGATTATTGTTGATGATACCCCTGAGGCGATTATTTTATCTGGTTTTGACCCGGTAAGAAGGGAAATTGCGCGTTTGGCTTTACATCGTCTGGTAACAGATGGCCGTATTCACCCGGCCCGTATTGAAGAGATTGTTGCGAAAACCAAAAAGCAAATCGAAGATGAAATTGTAGAGATTGGTGAGCGTACCGTAATTGATTTAGGTATTCATGGTTTACACCCCGAATTAATCAGGATGGTTGGCCGGATGCGTTACCGTTCTTCTTACGGTCAGAATTTATTACATCACTCTCGTGAAGTAGCTAATTTCTGTGCAACAATGGCAGCAGAGTTAGGCTTAAACGCGAAGATGGCTAAACGTGCCGGTCTGTTACATGATATAGGTAAGGTGCCTGATGATAACCCTGAATTGCCTCACGCAATTTTAGGTATGCAATTAGCCGAAAAATATAAAGAACACCCTGAAATTTGTAATGCCATTGGTGCCCACCACGATGAAATCGAAATGACGTCAATGATTTCACCGATTATTCAGGCTTGTGATGCGATTTCTGGTGCTCGTCCGGGTGCCCGTAGAGAAGTGGTAGAAAGCTACATTAAACGTTTGAAAGATTTGGAAGAACTGGCTTTATCTTACCCTGGCGTAGAAAAAACATTTGCGATCCAGGCGGGTAGAGAACTGCGTGTAATTGTAGAAAGTGAAAGAATTACCGATGCCCAGGCAGAGTTATTGGCAGCGGATATTTCAACAAGGATTCAAACAGAGATGACTTATCCAGGTCAGATTAAGGTTACGGTAATCAGAGAAACCAGATCGGTAGCATTTGCAAAATAATTATGTAGATTTTACGCTAAAGCGGATGATTACACGGATTGAGGGATTACACAGATTTTCACTGAAGTGATTGATTTCACAGATTAAGTGATTTCACAGATTTTAAAGCGATGACAGATTCATCGCTTTTTTTGTGGGTAAAGATGTATAGTTAAATGGCTAAGGCAGATAATTAGACCGATTGAGAGATTACACAAATTTAGTTTAAGTAGTTGGTTGCCTGGATTAGGGGTATTATTATTAAGTTCTTGTAGCGTTTTGATTGCAAAATGCGTTCAAGGTGAAAAAATGTTATGAAAACAATATTTAACCTCTCTTTCTTCCTGATTCTCTTGAGTGTTTTCAGCTGTAAGAAGAGTCCAAACGAAAAGAAAGTTGAAATTACCGGAGATAATTTAACTGGCTGTCCGACTGACATGACATGTACTTATTTATATCAAGATGGTGTCGATTTCGGAGAACCGTCCTTTTTGAATCTCAAAAAAGGTAATTTTAAAATCTTCAAGTACAGCGCGGTTTTGGGCAAGGGGTTTTACGCAAAACATGTGTATATTCGGGTACCCTTAAATGCAGCACAATTTGAATTAAACAATGATCAGGTAGTGGAAGGGGCAGTAAGATATGCGAACCCTTGTGCAACCTGCGATCTTGTTGGTTTAAAGGTTACCGGTGGTCATTTTAAAGGTGTGAAAACGGCAGGTTCTTTACAGTCGCGGGGATGGCTTTTGGAAGGAAAGGTGTATTTAGGTACATTGGTGCCTTTAGCTTATCGAGATAGCATCTATATTAAACAATACTTCGCGGTCGATCCGGTTGGTCTATAGCTTTCCACATGCTGACAGGTTTCCATTATTTTTTTTAATTTTACATGATGAGCAAGCCAACCATAAATATAGAACCCAAACGCCCTGTTGATGTACTTTTTGATCGGTATGCAGAAAGTCATCAAAACCCAACCAATAAAATGGTGCATTGGATCTGTGTTCCGCTAATCGTATTTAGCTTGCTAGGTCTGGTTTGGCAAATCCCTTTTCCGCATATTGGTTTTCTGGGAAGTTATAACGGCTTCTTTAACTGGGCATCGTTTCTGCTCTCTTTTAGCCTATATTATTATTTTACCTTATCGCCGGTGTTGTTTTTTATGATGATCTGGGTGATTGGTTTGATGAGTTACCTGATTGTGAAAATTGAGCAGGCGGTTGGTTTAGGGAGTGGTACTGCATATGCTATTTATGCAATTATATTTATTGCCGCCTGGGCTGGTCAGTTTATCGGTCATAAAATTGAAGGGAAAAAGCCTTCTTTTCTGGATGATGTTAAGTTTCTGTTAATAGGTCCGATCTGGTTATTGCACTTCATTTGTAAGAGAACGGGTATTCGATACTAGTTCTTTAAAGTTGTTAACTTCTAATTAACCTTAAGGTAAAGTAATGTTAATTAACACCTAACTTGCAGTTAACACTGTGGTAATACTTTTGCCCTTATCAAATAAAGGCAAATTGGACTTACTAAACTCTTTCAAAAGCGCAACACTTACGGTGTTTGCCTTAACAATCAGCATACTATCATATGCGCAAACCGGGAAAATTTCTGGTAAAATCACTGATAAAACTACGGGCCAGACTTTAGTTGGTTTATCGGTATTAATTGAAGGAACATCGATCGGAACTACGAGTGATGCCGATGGAAATTACGTTCTCAATACCGTTAAACCAGGAACCTATAGGGTTAGCTTTTCATTTATCTCCTTTAAAAAGCAGATCATTCCAAATGTAAAAGTTACTCCGGGTAAAACGACGGTAATCGATGTGGTGATGGAGGATGATCAATCTACATTAAATGATGTGGTGATCACCGGAGCCAGAAAAACGGGTACTGAAGCTTCACTTTTGGCAGAATTAAAGAAATCGCAATCAATTGCCAACGGTGTTTCCTCTCAAACGATCCAGAGATCGGGGGATACGGATGCTGCGCAAGTGGTAAAGCGTGTTCCGGGCATTACAATCGTAGACAACCGTTTTATCAATATTCGAGGTTTAGCCGAGCGCTACAATAACGTTCAGCTGAATAACGTAACCGCACCGAGTTTAGAAACGGACGTGAGATCTTTCTCCTTCGATTTAATTCCTAGTAATCAGATTGACCGCGTTTTGGTTTTTAAAAGTCCTTCTGCTGATATCCCTGCAGATTTTGCCGGGGGTGTGGTAAAGGTTTTTCTAAAAAGTATTCCTGACGATGACCGCTTAACCATTGATTATGGAACAAGTTATCGCCAGAATGCCACGTTTAAAGATTTCAAAAGAACAAATACGGGAAGCCTTTATTTTACAGGTTTCAATACCGGCGATAATGATTTGCCAATAAACTTTCCAGCCAATTTAAATAATGTTAGTGCCAGCAGATTAAATGCCGCTGGTCATGCACTTAGAAATAACTGGTTACCAGAGGTGAATACTGCCAATCTAGATCAGAAATTAAATATTTACGGCAGTAAACGCTTTAACATCAACAACAAACTGTTAGGAAACATCACGGCGATCACGTATAGCAACAGCAAAACGAATAATGCTGTTTTTAGAGGGAATTATGAAGTTTATGATCCCGTTTCGCAGATTGCTGAAGAGAACTACAGATACAATGACGATCAGTATACTTACAATGTTCGTTTAGGCGTGGTGCATAACTGGGCTTTCAAATTAGATAATAACAATACTTTTGAGTTTAAAAATCTTTATAACCAGCTTAGTACCTCCCAGTATGTAAGTCGTTTCGGTTCTGAAAAACAACAGGATTATGCCAATTTCGCATCAAACGTGTTATACCGGGGGATTTATTCTGGTCAGTTATCCGGTGTGCATAAATTTAATAATGAGCACACGAAGTTTGACTGGGTTTTAGGTTACAGTAAATCTTTCAGAGATCAGCCCGATTATTCACGTTACAGAACATTGGCAAATGGCGATGGGACCTTTAACATCTTTGTGCCAACAGGTGGTGCTCAACCAGAATTTTTGGGAAGATTCTATTCTAAAATGAATGAAGATATCAAAACCGGTGCATTTAATATTGAGCAGGCACTTGCTCCAAAATCAGAAGGATTTAAGCCTTCGGTAAAAATTGGTGGTTACTTCGAAGATAAACAAAGAACTTTTTCTTCCAGAAACATTGGTTATGTGCGGGCAAACTCATTGGATTTTGACCAATCGCTTTTAAAAGGAAGCATAGATGAACTTTTTGACTGGAAAAATATCAATACAACTACGGGCATCAGGTTGGATGAAAAATCTAACCCTTATGATAACTATGATGCTTCAAACAGATTATTTGCCGGTTTTGCAAACTTCGTTTTACCTTACAAAGATAAACTTACGATTGTTGCAGGTGCAAGGGTTGAGAACAACGTTCAGAAACTAAATAGCTTTGATACTGGCGGCCCGGTTAATGTAAATAATGATATTACCCGAGTACTTCCATCTGCAAATGTGCAGTTCAATTTGAATGAAAAATCAATATTCAGACTGGCTTACGGAAAGACACTAAACAGACCGGAATTCAGAGAGATTGCTCCATTCTCATTTTATGATTTCGATCAGAACTTCAACGTAGCGGGTAATCCGAATTTAAAAACTGCAAAAATCGACAACTTTGATTTAAAGTATGAATTCTATCCTTCAACAAATGAATTAATCAGTGTTTCAGGTTTCTACAAGAAATTCAAAGACGCTATTGAGATGACTGCAATACCAGGTTCAAATGCACAGTCGTTCAATTTTAACAATGCTCAAAATGTAAGAAATGTTGGTGTGGAACTGGAAATGCGTAAATCACTTGCAGAATTAAGCGACAGTAAATTTCTGAACGATATTACCTTACAATTAAATGCATCTTACATCAATAGTAAAGTGATGTTTGATGGTGCAAGCGCTATCGGCCAATCGAATAATCGCCCGATGCAAGGTCAATCGCCTTATATTCTTAACGCAGCAATATTTTATAATAACATCAAATCGAAATTTCAGGTTAATCTTCTCTACAACGTATCTGGCAAGCGTATAGCCTTTGTTGGTACAGACCTGATCAGAGATATTTATGAAATGCCAAGAAATGTGGTGGATTTGGTTGTGACAAAAAACTTTACCAACAAACTTTCACTGAAAGCCAATTTCAATGATTTGCTTAACCAAAACTTCACCTTAATGCAGGATGGAAACCAGGATGGAAATTTCGATAAATCGGTAGATCAGGTTACTGCACAATTTAAAAGTGGCCGTCAGTTCGGATTAACACTTTCTTACAGAGTATTTTAATAAAAATTAAAAAAGATATAAAATCAAAAAATGAATATGAAAAAGCGCTACAAACCAAATTTTGGTACTAAAAGCCTTAAAACAATGGCATTTGTTTTGGCAGGAACCTTAATTTTTAGTTCATGTAAAAAGACAACCATTATCGAATATAATGAGGCTGGATTTAACTCCGGTAATGGTGGCACAGTTACCAATCCAGCTACTGGATTTACGAAACCTGTTGTTGAAGTAGCAAATGGTAGTATTACCACAAATACAACATGGACCAAAGGCAATATTTACAGGCTTAATGGTTTTGTAAGAGTAGGAAGAGATGCCAAGAATAAGGCTGGCCAGGCAGCAGTTGAAGGGGTTACATTAACCATCGAAGCTGGTACAGTAATTATCGGTGACAGAGAATCAAAAGGAACTTTAGTTGTACAGCGGGGTAATAAGCTAATTGCAGAAGGTACCGCGTCGCAACCAATCATTTTTACTTCTGAACGCGCTGCAGGTTTGCGTGAGCCAGGTGATTGGGGTGGTGTTGTATTATGTGGTAAAGCGACAAATAACCAATCTGGTGGCGAAGCAGAATTAGAAGGTGCTTATGAAGGCTGGCATGGTGGTACAAATGATGCAGATAATTCTGGTGTTTTAAGATATGTTAGAATTGATTACGCCGGTACGCCAATTAATCCTAACCAAGAGGTTAACTCTTTAACAATGGGATCAGTGGGTTCTGGAACTGTGGTTGATTATGTACAATGTTCGTACGGGTTGGATGATGCATTTGAATGGTTCGGTGGAACAGTTAATGCAAAACACTTAATTGCTTACCGTGGTCTGGATGATGATTTCGATGTTGACTTTGGTTTCCGTGGTACTGTTCAGTTCGCTGTAGGTATCCGTGATGCAAATTCTGCCGATCAATCAGGATCAAACGGTTTTGAAGTAGATAATGATGGAACCGGATCAAGTGTTGCACCATTCACTTCTGCTCAATTCTCAAACATTACAATTATAGGTCCGAAAAAAGATAGAAATAAAACAATTTCAACTCAATTCCAAAATGCAATGCATTTGAGAAGAAATAACAAAATCAAGATTTATAACTCTGTATTTACCGCCTATCCAAACGGATTATTTATTGATGGTTCAACTACTTTAGCTAATGCTGCCGCTGGCGAACTGGTATTAAAAAACAATGTTCTTGCTGGTGTTGATGGCTGGGGTGCAAACGGATACGGAACAGGTGGAACAACCACATTCCCTAATCCAATTGGTGTTGAAACTAAATCAACTGGTAATGTAGGTGCTCAGGCAATAGATGTTTGGTTTAAAACAGCATCGTTCGGTAATGAAACTTATACTAAATGGGAAGATTTAGGTATTGATGGTAGCATCTTTGATTTAGGCGCTACACCTAAATTGACCTTAAATACAGGATCGAGATTATTAGCTGGTGCAAGCTTTACAGGTTTAACTGGTTTTGATGTGGTGAGTCACCGTGGTGCGTTTGGCACTTCAGACTGGACTGCAGGCTGGGCGAACTTTACGCCGCAAACCAACGTATATTAAAATACAACGTGTTCGATGCAAAAGGTCAGATAGCAATATCTGGCCTTTTTGCGTTTATAGCATATGCCTTTGGTTAATCAATAATTCATCTTCACCAAATCTTCATCTTTCAAAAGTAGTTTTAAACATCATATAGCCACCTTTTGATCCCACCAAATCTGGTGTTAACTCACTATGTCTAAATTGTTTGCCGTAAGTTAAGCAATGCGTAATAGTTGATTATTTCTTAACATTTTATTAACATCACTGCTGTTGCTTTGCACCAAACAAAAACAACAGAAAATGAAATCACGTTTACTATTCTTGTTCGGTCTGGTGGTGCTGTTCGTTATCGGGGCACATGCACAGGTGACAACAGCCAGTATCAATGGAAAGATCAAAGATGAAAAAGGCATCATTCCAGGTGCAACCATCCTTATGCTGCATGTGCCTACAGGCACAGTATCAAAAGCATCATCAAATGAAAACGGCCTTTACCGTATTGGAAATTTAAATCCAGGTGGGCCGTATAAAATCACGGTAACCTATGTTGGGTATAGTCCGGTGGTTAAAGAGAATATTTATTTAGCACTAGGTGCAGATCAAAAACTGGATATCGATATTCAGGAGCAAGGCAGTCAGCTGGCAGAGGTAAGTGTAAAGGGGCAAAAAGGGCCAACAAAATCCGGAGCTGGGACCAGCATTGGTGAGGGGCAAATTAAAACCCTGCCGACCATGAACCGGAGTTTGCAGGATGTTACCCGGGTAACGCCTCAGGGCAGTAAGGATAATACCTTCGGCGGAACGAACTTCCGGTATAATAACGTTACCATCGATGGTGCCATCAATAATGATGCTATAGGTTTTAGCCCTTCATTAGGTGGGCAAAGCGGAAGTTCAGGGATGCCAGGAAGCAGTACGCGTACCAATCCGGTTTCTTTAGATGCGATTCAGGATGTTACCGTTCTTTTGTCTCCTTACGATGTAAAGGTGGGTAACTTTCTGGGTGGAAGCATTAACGCGGTAACCCGCAGTGGTACCAATGATGTAACCGGATCAGTTTATGGATACGGACGCAATGCCTCATTAATCGGGAGAAATAAAATTGGCGATAATGCCAAAGAACCCTCTGCATTTCATGATTACCAGACGGGCTTCAGGTTGGGTTTACCCATTATAAAGGATAAATTATTCTTTTTTACCAATGAGGAGATTACCCGTCGCCAGGATCCGGTTATTTTAGGTGCCGGTTCTCCGGATGGGATTATCACACTTGCTCAGGCCCAACAAATCTCTGACCGCATGAAAAATGCATATGGTTTAGATGCAGGTGCTTATGGTGATTATAATATCTATTCCCAATCTAATAAGTTTTTTAACCGTTTAGACTGGAACATTAATGAAAGTACACAGTTAACCATCAGAAACAATACCATCGTTTCGAAGGCTACCAACTTAGAAAGAGACCAGTCTAATTTCAGGTTTGGGGGAATAGATTTTAAACAGAATAATAATCAAAGTTCTACCGTTGCCGACTTAAAAACAAGGTTTAACAATTCAGCCACCAATAATTTAATTTTAGGTTATTCTACTGTGCATGATTTCCGTACGCCTCTTTCTGATCCTGCTATTCCACAGATTGAAATCGGCGCGAATGGCGGTACTATCTTCCTGGGTACCGATAGAGAAGCCAGTATTTTTAATATGAAACAAAATACTTTTGAGTTAACGGATAACTATTCATTCAGCAAAGGCATACATAATTTTACAGTAGGTACGCACAATGAATTTTACAAAATCAATTACGGTTTTGTAAATGCATGGAATGGGAGGATAGCCTATGATACTGTTGATGACTTTTTAAATAACCGGCCAAAACGGGTTCGTACCAGTTTCGATTATGCTGATAACTCACGTGATAATATTATTGCAAATCCGACTGCTAAATTTAATGTTAATCTTTACAGCGCTTATGGTCAGGATGAAATGCGTTTGAGCGATAAATTCAAACTGACATTAGGTTTGCGTTTCGATATGGCGGATTTACCAACTATGCCAACTTTGAGTAGTAAAACCACTAACTCACCAGTTGATCCTAACTATGGTACAACCTATACCTATACCCAGCCTTCAAATATTAATAATAAGTTTTTAAATAAAGTTCAGGTTTCACCAAGATTAGGTTTTAATTTCGATGCATTAGGCGATCAAAGCCTGATTATTCGTGGTGGTAGTGGTTTATTTACCAGTCGTGTACCTTTTGCCTGGTTAGGTTACGCCTATTACAATAATGGAGTAAACTATGGTGCTTATGATCTTAAACCTGCAACTGGAAACAAGGTTGTGACGCAAGTACCCGGTAGCGATCCCATAAAAGATGCTTTAACAGGTAATGGCGAAGCGGGATACGCAGCCAAACAAGGTATAAATATTAACGATGCCAATGGTGCAACGCAGGTTGATTTAGTGGATAATAATTTCAAAATGCCAAAGGCCTGGAGAAGTAACTTAGCTTTTGATTTCAGAACCCAGGACAACTGGAAGTTTACTGTTGAGGGTATTTACAGTAAGGTAATTAAAGATATCGCATTTCAACAGATTAACTATGTAGATAATCCAAATTACATGGTTTATGATACACAGCACCAGCAGCCGATTTATTCGGGCACAAAAATTAACTCGAAATACACAAATGCTTATCTATTATCTAATACCGATCAGGGATATAAATATTCCTTAACCGGTCAGGTAAGTAAATCTTTACCTTTTGGTTTGGATGTAATGGTTGCCTACACTTATGGTCAGTCTAAAGATATTGCGAACGGGATTCGTAACTCCATGGAATCTAACTGGCAATTGAATCAGGCTTTAAATCCTAATAACCCTGGTTTGGCATATTCTAACTTCGATGTGCGTAACCGGATTATTTCTACTTTGAACTATAGATTAGACTGGGCTAAAAACAGTAAATATGTAAGTAACTTCTCCATTTTCTTCAGTGCACAATCTGGAGCGCCATATTCTTTAGGATTTGTAAATACTACGATAAATAACACCGCACAAACAGTGAGTTTAGTTTATATTCCAGCTGCAGGTGAAACATCTAAATTCTTTTCTTCAGCCAATCAGGCACAAGCTGCAGCCTTTGATGCTTATATAGATGCAGATAAATATTTGAGTACCCGGAGGGGGCAATTCACAGAACGGAATGGTGCGCGTACACCATGGAATGTTCAGGCTGATTTTAGATTCTCTCAGGATATTCAGGTAGCACAAGGGAAACATCCACATGTTTTAACCTTGACTTATGATATTGTAAACCTGACCAATTTAGTGAATAAGGATTGGGGAATTCAATACTTTTCTCCAAACACATTTAACTCAATGGCCAGCGTAGGTGTTAAAGTGGCTACAGCCGGAACACCAACTACTTACCCGGTATATACTTTTGCTCAGAAAGATGTAACTTCTTATGCTAAAGATTTCTTTGCATCGCGTTATCAAATGCAATTAGGATTGAGATATAGTTTCTAAGCCGAATTTATCATCAATGCAAATGCCCTGTCAGACAACTAACAGGGCATTTTTATTTTTATTTCGATTCAAGTGTTTCCACTACGGGAGCTTTTTCTTTTTTAGCTGCAACTGGTTTAGTTACCTTCTCTTTTGGAGTGATAACCAAAACTTCTTCTTGCTTTATAAAAGGTTCGATCGAATCATTTAGGGGCTTTAAAGAGATTTTTTTCAGCAGTTGTTTAGTGAACTTCTCTACTACCTTTTCCGTTTTCTTAGATTTTCCAAATTGAGCAAGAACCTCGTTAAATGCAGTGGTTAATTTGGTTTCTAATTCTTTGCGTGTTTTTTTACTTGCCGAACTATTCTTCGACTTAGATTTATGCTTCTTCATTTAACTTATTTAGGATTTTCCCAAAGATAAAAGTTACGGAAGTTAAATTAACATTATGATTATGTTAACTCTTGGTATGTGAGTTAACATGTAAAATATTTAGTGTAAATTGATTGGCAAACAAGAGATTGACGATTTAAATAGCAGCCATGAACTATCCAATAATTATCGCCGTGTCCATTTTGGTTATATTGCTCCTGGTTTTTCTGATTAGGAGGAACTTAAAAGACAAGCAGAAATTTGAAGAAGAAGTGATTGATACTGAGCTGCCACCAGAAAAGGATGATAAAGAAAATATTTAAAATTTGGCTCCTTCTGCAATAACACCACCTAAATCTAAGGTATTTTGAAAAGCCTCCAGGTACCCTAACAAATGTCTTTCCGCATTGGCATAAGAGGTAAAGGTAGAAGCTGGTTCGTTCGGATCTGAATCACTTTTGCTTTTAAAATGAAGACTTACCTGAAAGGTGAAAGATTGTTCATCATTTATCGGAGACATAATTCTTGCCTTTACCGGATGGCCGTGAATATTGGCAAAAAACTCTTTAACAATAGTATATATGATAGCCGCCATGATCGTTTTAAGTAACGTTTAATTAATGGTTAAAAGTAGTTTAAAAGCCTAACAGTTTAGGTGCTTAGTGATAAGATAACATTTTATTAACACTAAATTAACCTAATGCGCATGATTGGAGCGCTTGGATACCTACCTTTTTATTGGCTCGTAGGCATATACGATTTCGTATTTAAGATGCTTCAGTTTTGATGCAACCTGTCCGATTTTTAAATCCTGGCCTTGAGGTGTTGGCTCACAAAATGAATATTGTTTCCCGTTATAATTTACGGTGTTGCCAACGGGCTTAGCTAGATTTACGGCAATGGTTAAGTGTTCGGGATAGAGTACGGCTACCATTGGTAAATTATAGATTTCTTTAACCAAATAGAAGAAAAGTGCCGCCCGATCATCGCAGTCGCTATATTTGCTTATTAAAGTTTGCTCTGGCGCATTGCGTTTTTCCTTTCCAAAGTTTTCACTATCATCTTCATAAAGAAATGCATAGCGGGTAAACCGCATTAAATAATCAATTCCCTTTTTTTGATCCATGTGTTTTAGATTCTCGTTTAAAGTAGGAATCAGCGAGCTGTAGGTCTCTCTGCTCAAGGGAATATTAAAGTAACTTTCAAAATCTACAACAGGGTAATTTTTGAAGATACTTTGTACTTTTTCATTAACCTTTAATTTGAAGTGATAGCTTTTTTGCTGATAGCTAAACTCAATCTTTTTCTCTTCATAATCCTCTGGTTTGAAATCAGGCATTCGGGTTACTTTGTAAGAAAATTGATTTTTAGCTTCTGGAATAGTAATGTTTACAGGCTTGTAAGCATCAGCTTTTTTAAACAATTTTCCGTAATCATGATAATTCAGGCACATGTACTTCCTGCCGTCGATCATAAAAAAAGGAATGTCGCTAATGTCTTCATCGTTCTTCACATAAAAGATCACCTGGTTTTTCCCCACAGCAAGTCTTGCGTCATAACCACATTTGTTTAAAAGGAACCATTTATATAAGGTATACCTGAAATAATTCTCAGCCTTCGGGCTGATTTGCTCCGCCACTTTTCGGATTAACTGATAATAAATCCAATCGTTCAGGTGGTTTTTATCCTGATAAGATTTTATAGCGGCGATTAGCTCATTGTAATTGCTGGTGCAAATTTTATCGTAAAACTGGTGTACTTCAGTTGCAGAGGCAAGCGTTGAGGTGGGGATGTTGAGTGAAGAATCAGCACTGAAATGAAAAGTGCCATCATAAAAATCGAAGGCGTAATTTTGTCCTTTTGCCATAATGAAACTCATCATGAGGCAAGTGCACAAAAAAATCTTTAAAAAATATGTTGATATCCCGCTTTTCAAACTGCTTCATATTTGGTTATATTAAATTTACCTTTTTTTAACTTAAAAGCAACAATTTATTTATGTTAAGGCAGGAGTAGCGCTTAATAAGGAATTAATATTCAAGATGTTCAGGAAGGCGGGTAGTTTTGTCTTATCTTAAAGAATAAAGTCTATTCCGAAGTTCGTTTAGCAAAGCATTATTACAGTCTTTACCTTCAATATCGATCAGGTTGATGGGTTTTCCGATGCTGATTTTTAATTGATGTCCGTTTTTATTAAATAATTCAGAGATCAGTTTTGCCGTTTGTAACGATGGATGGATCGATTTCAACAGGCTAAAGAAAATTCCGTTATTGCCATGAAAATATATCGGTAAAACAGGAACATTTGCCTTCGAAATTATTTTACCCACTACCGGATGCCATTCTTTGTCGGTAATCTGGTTTTTTCTCAATTTATAGGAAGATACTTCACCAGCAGGAAAAATGGCTACCGGACTTCCGTCTTTTAATGCTTTCAGCGTTATTTTTAAGCCGCTGATGCTTGAGGAATCCTGTACTTTTTCAAATGGGTTTACGGCAATGATACATTTTTCGAGATTTGGAATCTTTTTTAATAAAAAGTTTCCCATAAACATAGTGTCAGGGCGTTGATTGGCAAGGGTACTTAATAGGGCCAAAGATTCTATTGCACCATATGGATGGTTGGCAATGGCGATAAAAGCACCTTCTTTTGGGATGTGGGCTAAATCTTCGGCACTAATTTGAATGCTTACACCCAAAACCTTTAAAATATGTTTGGCAAATTTTTCTCCTTCCAAAGCATTTGCATCCCTGATCATTCCATTGAAATCATCAATTTTCAAAAATTTCATTAAAAAAGAAGCAAGGCTAGGAATAGGAACATTGCAAATGCCAGTTGCTTTTGAAAAATTCTCTTTTGAAATTACATTCATAAATTATAGTTCATAGTTTATTCAATTTGAAAACCAGATCTACAAATGATTTTTAATTTGAGCCCAATACAAGAGAAGGAAACATGCTATCTTGATTGATAACCCTGTTTAATATAGCCCATACAGCGTGATTAAAGATAGTCGAATAATTGGAGTTATCAGGTTATCTATTCGTTAAGAAATTAACATTGGGGATATTTAATAAATAACATACCATTAATATGAATTTAACAGTCGCAACCTACTTTTGTGACATAAATATTTGGTTAGTATTTATAAAGTTTAGGTTAGTTGATAAGAAAAAACCCAGATGGATGTCTGGGTTTTTTTGCTTTTGCTATAAATTCTTACCAAGTTTCTCAATCATTTCTGGTGGAATGTTATGGGTATCCACCACGAGGAAACCATCCAGGCAGTCAGAAAACTTAGGATCAATATTAAATGAGATAATTTTTGCGTTTAAATTCATGTATTGTCTTAACAGCACCGGGATTTTGATGTGCGAATTTTCAATGTCGCCGATAATGCTGTCTAAATCTTTGAACGATTCACTGCTGTCTACCAGCGTATCTGTAGAAATTGGGAGCAAGTCTGCCTTAAATTTGTTTCTTGGTTTAACATATTTAGCCATTTCATAATCGAAATGATTTTTTGTGATGTAATTCACAATTAAGGCCTTGCTAAATTTCGAAAAGTTGTTGCTTATACTTACCGGGCCAAACATGTAACGGTACTGAGGATTATCCAACAGATACTTTAAAATGCCTTTCCAGAGCAAAAATAAAGGGAGCGGTTTACCCTGATATTCTTTTCTGATCCACGATCTGCCCAGTTCAATTCCTTGTTTCAGCATGGGGTAAAACTGATCTTTGATTTTAAACAATTCAGAAAGGTAAAAACCACGGCGACCCATACTTTCCAGAATCTCATCACCTTTACCAATGCGATAGGCACCAACTATATTTTCTAAATCCCTGTCCCAGATAAACAGGTGGTTATAGTAAATGTCATAGTTATCGAGATCTATCTTTTTGTTGGTTCCTTCGCCAACTTCGCGAAAAGTAATTTCCCTTAAACGGCCAATTTCTCTTAGAATATTTGGTATTTTCAGTGTTGGTACGATATAAACTTCATAGTTTTTCTCTGTCCAGACTTTAAAGTCTTCAAGTGTTTCTATTTCAGTTTTAATTAATACCCGCGACGTTTCTTCTATTACTTCAGCCGGTTTCTTCTTTATTTTAAAAAGCTTTAACGGATTAAAAAGTTTCTTTTCTTTATCCAAACCAATACCTAAAGCATAGGTACGCGCCCTTAAAAAGTCCATCAGTTTATTGCTGCTGTTCATGTGCGATACTTCAGCCGGCGCAATGGCTTTCCCAATCCTCACCTGAATGGTTAAACCTTGCTTGTTTAAAAATTCTGAAGGTAATTTTGCCGTCCTTAAGGTAGGATGAATAAAACTCAGGATGTTAAACAACACGCCATTATTGCCATGGAAGTAAATTGGTACAACCGGAACTTTAGCTTTTGCAATTAATTTTCCAACTACCGGATGCCATAACCGATCTGTAACCTGTTGTGCATCTAATTTGAAGGTAGAAACCTCGCCGGCAGGGAAAATGCCAATCGGCGTTCCATTTCTAAGCAAATCAAAAGTAGTTTTTAAACCACTAATGCTCGATGTATGTTGAACGTTTTCGAAAGGATTAACAGCTACAAAAAACTCATCAAGATTAGGGATTTTCTTTAGAATGAAATTCACCATTACTTTTGCATCAGGGCGAACGGTGCATAAAAGTTTAACTAAAGCTAATCCTTCAACACCACCATAAGGATGATTGGCGATTGCGATGAAGGGGCCTGTTTTTGGAATACAGTTTAAGTCGTCTTCGTCAAACTCAATGGAAACGCCAATAGTTTCAAGTATTTTATCAACAAATTCTAAGCCTTTAAAATGTTGGTTTTGGGCAAAAACATCGTTGATGTCGTTCAGTTTCATGATTTCCATCATCAAGCCTGCTAAACCTGGCACACCTAGTTTATCTATCTTGGTTGCTTTGGCAAACTCAGATGTAGTAATGATCTTCATATAAAATTCTTAGGTTGTTGATCTGCAGAACCTCGTTCGTTTTGCAATCCCAAAAATAAGATTTATATTCAAATAAAAATGTCATAACATGTATCGATGAGAATTTGGCTGAATAAATATTTCGGTTTTACCAAAAGTGAATTCAATGGCTTGATTTTCTTGCTTTCCATTTTATTCCTTCTTAAAATTATACCTTATATATATGTATACTTTAAACCGGTAGAGAAAGATGATCCTCATCTGATGGCGCAGATTCAGAAGATTGAGCTTACAGATGAACGGAATTTTTATTCGGTGAAAGATAGGATTGAAGATGCCGGAACGAAAAAAGTGGAAAGGTTTTTTAATTTTGATCCGAACACTTTAACTGCTAAGGGCTGGCAAAGTTTAGGTTTATCGCGCAGGCAAGCGCAATCGATAGTTAATTATACGCAAAAAGGCGGAAAGTTTTATAAGCCGGAAGATTTGCAGAAAATGTACACCATCTCTCCGGAGCATTATGCAAAGCTTTTGCCATTCGTGCAAATTGCTGCTCAACCATCTGGCTATCCTCAGAATAAGTTGCCTTATGAAAAGAAGGTGTTTATAAAAAAGGCCTTTCAGGTTGTAGATATAAATACCGCAGATTCTGCCAGGCTTGATGAAATTAAAGGGGTAGGAGGAGCTTTTGCCACCAGAATTTTAAGATATCGAGAACGCTTGGGGGGCTTCCATCACAAGGAACAACTTATGGAAATATATGGGCTAGATTCTTTAAAATATAATGAAATCAAAGATCAGGTTACCATCAGCAGCGTTGCACTTAAAGTGGTTAATATAAATACAGCTGTATTTAATGATTTGAAAGGGAATCCTTATTTATCGTATAAGCAAATTAACGCGATCATTCAGTACCGAAAACAGCACGGTAGTTATTCCGGGCTCTCAGATTTAAGCAAAGTAATGATTTTAAATCAAGACGTGATCAACAAAATTGCTCCTTATATCTCATTTTAAAAGCTAAGGCTGAGCTGGATGAAACAGGATATGAACTTCATTTTCTGATTTCATTTCCCTTTCCTCCCATCTTTAGCATTGTCGTTGTAAGAAAAATAAAAAAAATTCATCTTATAATTTGCCGGTTTAAAATTAACCGTTAAAGTAATTGGACTAAATACCATTTCATTCTGCAATTGAACAAATATTTAATGGTAATTAACCATCAATTAATTGTTTATAATTGCCTTATAACTAACTTAAATATAAGTCAATGAGCGTAAGCTTTAATTTTTCTGAGACAGAAACTCAACAGAGTGTGAAAGCGATGGTTCGCGATTTTGCAGAGAAAAACATTCGTCCCCATATCATGGAATGGGATGAAGCCCAATATTTTCCGGTAGAGCTTTTTAAACAGCTAGGCGACTTAGGTTTGATGGGTGTATTGGTTCCTGAAGAATACGGCGGTTCTGGTTTGGGCTACCAGGAATATGTTGATGTGATTGTAGAAGTAGCCCGAGTTTGTGGTTCTATCGGCTTATCACTGGCTGCACATAATTCTCTTTGTACCGGTCATATTCTGGCTTTCGCAAATGAAGAACAGAAACAAAAGTGGTTACCGAAGCTTGCTACTGCAGAATGGATTGGTGCCTGGGGATTAACGGAAGCCAATACCGGTTCTGATGCATTAAGAATGATGACAACTGCCGTGGAAGATGGCGATTATTATATTATAAATGGCGCCAAAAACTGGATTACCCACGGCAAGAGTGGTGATATTGCAGTAGTGATGGTGCGAACAGGGGAGCAGGGAAGTTCGAAAGGTATTTCTGCAATTGTGGTAGAACGGGGTACGCCAGGTTTTTCTGCAGGAAAAAAAGAAAATAAACTGGGGATGCGTGCATCGGAAACCACTGAAATGATTTTCGACAATTGTCGTGTGCCGAAGGCCAATCTACTGGGTAACGTTGGCGATGGCTTTAAGCAGGCGATGAAGGTATTAGATGGCGGGCGAATTTCTATTGCAGCACTGGCATTGGGCATTGCAAGAGGTGCCTTTGATGCTGCGGTAGCTTACTCAAAGCAAAGGCAGCAGTTTGGTCAGCCGATTTCGAGCTTCCAGGCCATCAGTTTTAAGCTGGCCGATATGGCTACGGAGATCGAAGCATCAGAATTGCTCATCCGCCAGGCAGCAGATTTAAAAAACAGGCATTTGCCTATGACAAAAGAATCGGCCATGGCAAAATATTTTGCTTCAGAGGTTTCTGTTAAAGTAGCTACAGAGGCGGTGCAGATCTTCGGCGGTTATGGCTATACCAAGGATTTTCCGGTTGAGAAATTTTATCGCGACAGCAAACTGTGTACAATAGGAGAGGGCACCTCAGAAATCCAGAAAATTGTAATTGCCAGAGAAATATTATTAAGGTAGAGGGTTTAAGGTAGAAGGTTTAGGGCTTATGCATGAACCTTATACCTTATACCTTATACCTTAAACCTTCCGCCTTCAACCTTATAAAAGCCAAATATATTATGAGTAATCCGGACGGTTTAATTACCTCCGGATTTTTTTTGTTTTAAAATTTTAAAAACCAACTTTTAATTGCCGGTGTTTTACTAAAGACCAGTTGGGTTTGGAGTGGGGAGTTTGGCGTTTGGCGTCAATTAACCGATTTAAACAATTAACCGATTAACCATACTAACTAATGAACAATTGACTAATGAACTAAAAATATGGCAAAATATTCAAAAAAAGCAGGCGAAAAGGTTGCAGAAGTAATGCATGAAATGAAAGAGGGTAAGCTAAAAAGCGGCTCTGGCGATAAGGTTACTTCAAAAAAACAAGCAATAGCAATTGGATTATCTGAAGCAAAAAAAGAAGGAGCTAAAGTGCCTGAGAAAAAGAAGGATTGAGTTTAGGGGATGATGATAATTAGCAGATAGTTTAAATAATAAAGCGAACCAACATTTTTATTGATTCGCTTCTATTATATAATTAACGCTCTTGTTATTGTGGCGTTTCTTTAGCAGATACGATTCGATCTACTACATAAACACTGAAACCACGCCATGGCAATGTACTTTTATATTCTTTATAGTGTAATTCGTAAAACTTGCCACTGTTGGCCATCATTTGGTTAGCGATTTCATCATTTGAAATGGAAAACTCGAATTCGTTGTTTTGAAGTGTACCTGCTTGTTTTGAACGAATGCCGCTTTGAATAAGTTTGCCTTCATAAGTTTTAAAGAGATAACCCTTTTTAACCACGTAGTTTAGTTCACCTGCTTTAACTCCTTCTCCGAAAACGAAGAAATAGCGATAATAGCAAATGGCAGCGACTGCAATAACCAATAGCACTGCAAGGATGGAGATAACTTTTTTGCCTGTTGTCATATTATATAGTATGTATCAATAAAAATACTTAAACAAAGTGATAAACAATTAGTTCTCAGAAATAAAATTCTTTTTAAAAATCTTTCTCATTTTCAATTATTTACTTACATTTGCAGCCCCGATAGAACGGGAAAATTAAAAAACCACGAGAGGAGGTATTTCAGCGTTATGATCATTATTAACATTAAAGACGGCGAATCATTAGATAAAGCCCTTAAACGTTTCAAGAAAAAGTTTGAAAAAACTGGTGTATTGAGAGAACTACGTAGTCGCCAAGCATACGAGAAAAAATCCGTTGCTCGTCGTACTGAAATTAAACATGCTGTTTACATTCAGAATATGAATCAAGACACAACTTCTTAAGTTGTTCAGGATATAGTTATTAAAGCCTTTCGATGTTACATTGAAAGGCTTTTTTGCGTTTAGCTCTTTTTAGAGACTTTGATTAAACAATTATTTAATCATTTCTTTATATCAAAACAATTTGTAACTTCATATCAAGGCCCCAAAATGATATTGAATGTTAATAAACAGTTTTATAGTCTACTTAACTCACGAAAAACGTTATTCTCCACATACCGTTTTATCCTATCAAACCGATTTGCTTCAGTTTGAAGCATACATCAATAGCACTTTTGACCTAAGCATTACCGACATTAAACCTACCCATCTTCGCAGCTACCTGGTAGATTTGATGGAGGGTAAAAAATCAGAAACAACTATCAACAGGAAAACATCTGTACTTAGAAGTTTCTATAAGTTTTTGGTGAGAGAAGGGAAGCTGGAGCAAAATCCTACAGTTCTTCTTAGAGCCCCTAAAATTCCTAAAAGGCTTCCTGTATTTATAGATGCCCAGAAAATGGACAAATTGCTGGATTCTGAAAGTTATTTTGATCAAAGCTTTCCATCCTTACGGGATCATCTGGTGATCGAACTGCTTTTTGGCACCGGGATCCGTTTGGCAGAATTGATTTCATTAAAAGAAACCGATATCGATATTTATAGCAGCACGATTAAAGTTCTCGGTAAAAGGAATAAGGAAAGAATTATTCCTGTCGCTAAACCACTTGTAGGTCAGTTACATATCTATTTGGATCAAAAAAAGTTACAGAAATTCGACAACAAGACGCTTAACTTAATCGTTACTAACACTGGTGCTGTGGCCTATCCAAAATTGGTTTATCGCATTGTTACCTCGTATCTAAATCATGTATCAACCAATGAAAAGAAGAGTCCACATGTACTGCGGCACAGTTATGCCACCAGCTTGCTTAACGCAGGTGCGGATTTAAATGCCATTAAAGAACTTCTGGGGCATGCCAGTTTAGCCGCTTCTCAGGTTTACACACACAATTCTATTGAAAGATTAAAAACAATTTATAAACAAGCCCATCCAAAGGCGTAAAAAAAGGAGGAAAAATGAAAATCGGAGTTCAAGCAATCCACTTCAGTGCAGACAGTAAGTTGTTAGAGTTTATTCAGAAGAAAGCAAACAAGCTTGATCTGTTTTTTGATCAGATCATTAGCGGAGAAGTATATCTTAAATTAGAGAATGTAGAGCATGAAGCCAATAAAATTAGTGAGATAAAACTGATTGTACCTGGCGGAACACTCTTTGCAAAAGAACAATGTAAATCATTTGAGGAAGCTACAGACCTGGCAATAGAATCGCTAAGGAAGCAAATTACGAAACATAAAGATAAAACACGTGCAAAATTAAGCGAACATAAAGCAATTTTAAGTGAAAGCGAAGCATCTGATTACTAAGTAAGTATTGCTTTAAAATAGAAATATGAAGATAGCGAAACTAAAAATTTCGCTATTTTTTTTCAAATTTATTTTGAAGTGAAATATAAGTGTGTATATTTGCATTCCCTTTCGGAAACGGTGTTAAGCCAGGAAGAAAAGGTTAGTTCTTTAAAAAGATATACTTTTAAAAAAAACACGTTAATAGTATGAAAAATGAAGATTTTTCGTATCATTGCACAAATTTAAAAGCCTCCTTAGCTCAGCTGGTAGAGCAACTGACTTGTAATCAGTAGGTCATTGGTTCGATTCCGATAGGAGGCTCTTTTTATTTTAAGGTGTTAATATTTAAGATAAAAATGGGGAGATTCCAGAGCGGCCAAATGGGACAGACTGTAACTCTGTTATCGCAAGATTTCGAAGGTTCGAATCCTTCTCTCCCCACCAATTGATTTTAGATTGAAAGGTTTTAGAATTACGATTGAAACTAATTGTAATTTGTAAATCTACAATTGTAAATCGATAAGCGGAAGTAGCTCAGTTGGTAGAGCGATAGCCTTCCAAGCTATAGGTCGCGAGTTCGAACCTCGTCTTCCGCTCTTAAATAAGTTGAGTAGTTGGCAATTGACAGTTTGCAGTAGTGATAACTGGCAGCTGAAAACTGGGAACTAAATAGCCGACTTAGCTCAGCGGTAGAGCACTTCCTTGGTAAGGAAGAGGTCATGGGTTCAATTCCCATAGTTGGCTCAGGTATAATAAAGCTTTGTTAAATCTGTTAAAGATACAGAAGAGGCAAGGTTTTTTGTGTTGGAAAAACAATAAATAAAAATAATAAAAAGTTAACCTACTAATTAGTTATAAATAAAATGGCAAAAGAAAAATTTGACCGCAGTAAACCGCACTTAAACATCGGTACAATCGGTCACGTCGATCACGGTAAAACAACTTTAACAGCAGCTATTACAAAAGTTTTGGCTGATGCAGGTTTATCTGAGGCACGTTCATTCGATTCAATTGACTCTGCTCCAGAGGAAAAAGAAAGAGGTATTACAATCAATACAGCTCACGTTGAGTATTCAACAGCTAACCGTCACTATGCACACGTTGACTGTCCAGGTCACGCGGATTATGTGAAAAACATGGTTACAGGAGCTGCTCAAATGGACGGTGCAATTATCGTTGTTGCTGCTACTGATGGTCCAATGCCACAAACTCGTGAGCACATCTTATTGGCTCGTCAGGTAGGTGTTCCTTCATTAGTTGTATTCATGAATAAAGTGGATATGGTTGATGATCCAGAATTATTAGAATTAGTTGAAATGGAAGTTCGTGAATTATTATCATTCTACGATTTCCCAGGTGATGATATTCCAGTAATCCAAGGTTCTGCATTAGGTGGATTAAACGGTGATGCTAAATGGGTAGAGAAAATTATGGAATTAATGGCTGCTGTTGATAGCTACATTCCAATTCCTCCACGTTTAACTGAACTTCCTTTCTTAATGCCAGTTGAAGATGTATTCTCAATTACAGGTCGTGGTACTGTTGCTACTGGTCGTATTGAGCGTGGTGTAATCAACTCTGGAGATCCAGTTGAGATCTTAGGTATGGGTGCTGAGAACTTAAAATCTACAGTAACAGGTGTTGAGATGTTCCGTAAAATTTTAGATTACGGTGAAGCTGGTGATAACGTAGGTTTATTGTTACGTGGTATTGAGAAAACTGATATCCGTCGTGGTATGGTAATCTGTAAACCAGGTTCAGTAACTCCTCACGCTGATTTCAAAGCTGAGATCTATGTATTATCGAAAGCAGAAGGTGGTCGTCACACACCATTCTTTAACAAATACCGTCCACAATTCTATTTCCGTACCACAGATGTAACTGGTGAAATTTCATTAGCTGAAGGAACTGAAATGGTAATGCCAGGTGATAACGTTACAATTTCTGTGAAATTGATTTCTCCTATCGCAATGGAAAAAGGTCTACGTTTCGCTATCCGTGAAGGTGGTAGAACAGTAGGTGCTGGTCAGGTAACTGAAATCTTAGCTTAATATTAAGCAATAAGCTTAAGGCCTAAAGCCGAAAGTTTTATATAAGCCTAAAAGCATAGGGTGTTGGGTTAGTTTATTAACTTTCAGCTTTATGCTTTTAGCTTCTTACACGGGAATAGTTCAACGGTAGAATAGAGGTCTCCAAAACCTTTGATCAGGGTTCGAATCCTTGTTCCCGTGCTAAACATAATGATTGAGTACCAGAATGAGTGAACGATTAAATTTGAAAGGCAGCTTTCAGACAATATCATTCACTCATTTACTCATTCTCTCATTCAATAATTTGATATGGCAAAAGTAGTTGAGTTTATAAAAGAATCATACGAGGAAATGACCAGTAAGGTTACATGGCCTACCTGGGGGGAGCTGCAAAATTCTGCGATTCTCGTGTTGGTCGCTTCTTTGATCATTGCACTGGTTATTTTTGCAATGGATAAAGGTTCTACCTTTGTATTGGATACTTTTTATAAATCACTTTCTAATTAATATTTACTAATGAGCGATCTAAAGTGGTACGTTGTAAGGGCGGTAAGCGGTAAAGAGAAGAAAGTAAAACAATACATTGATGCTGAGATCAGCCGTTTAGGTTTCTCTCATTTGGTTCCTCAGGTGTTAATCCCGATGGAAAAATATTACCAGATGAAAGACGGCAAGAAAATTGCCAAAGAGCGTAACTTTTACCCTGGTTATGTTTTAATCGAAGCAACCCTTGATGGAGAGTTAGAACACATCATCAAAGGAATCAATAGTGTTATTGGTTTCTTAGGAGATAAAGCTGGTAACCCAATCCCAATGCGCCAGGCAGAAGTTAACCGTATTTTAGGTGTGGTTGATGAAATGAGCGAACAAGGTGAAACCATGAATGTTCCTTATTATGTAGGCGAAGGCATTAAAGTAATGGACGGACCTTTCAACGGCTTTTCTGGTATTATCGAAGAGGTAAACGAAGAGAAGAAAAAACTAAAAGTAATGGTTAAGATTTTCGGTCGTAAAACGCCATTGGAACTTAACTACATGCAAGTAGAAAAAGAATAATCTGATTTACGATTGTAGAATTACGATTTACGATTTCTGAACATACGAAAAGCTTTCTTCAAAAGGGAAAGCTTTTTTGGTTATCACGAATTATATTTAATTATTTTACCTAATCTATTGCAGGACTGCAACATTATCCATATCTTTGCAGTCCTTTAAGCTTTATAGGAGCTATAAGGAATTAAATGTTACATGCTTCCAATATTTAACATTGAGTTTTAAATAAACAAAAAACACAAAATGGCAAAAGAAGTCAGTGCAATGATCAAATTACAGATCAAAGGCGGAGCGGCAAATCCATCGCCACCAGTAGGGCCTGCATTAGGTGCTAAAGGGGTGAACATTATGGAGTTTTGCAAACAGTACAACGCTCGTACCCAAGATAAAGCAGGTAAAGTATTGCCAGTTGTAATTACTGTTTATGCTGATAAGTCATTCGATTTCATCATCAAAACCCCTCCGGTAGCTATCCAGTTAAAAGATGCTACTAAATTACAGAGTGGTTCTGCTGAGCCTAACCGTAAAAAAGTTGGATCGGTGACCTGGGACCAGATTAAAGTTATTGCTGAAGATAAAATGCCTGATTTAAATGCATTTACAATCGAATCTGCAATGAGTATGGTTGCCGGTACAGCACGCAGTATGGGAATCACCGTTTCTGGTGACGCACCCTGGAACAATTAATTAAAAAACAGTTTACAACAGTGGCGAAATTAACTAAAAATCAAAAAAAGGCACATGCTAAGATAGAAGCTGGTAAAGCTTATACTTTACAGGCTGCTGCTGCTTTGGTAAAAGAAATCACTACCACTAAGTTTGATGCATCAGTTGATATTGATGTATCTTTAGGCGTAGATCCACGTAAAGCCAATCAAATGGTACGTGGGATTGCTACTTTACCACACGGAACAGGTAAAACTGTACGTGTTTTAGCTCTAGTAACTCCTGATAAGGAAGAAGAAGCAAAAGCAGCTGGCGCAGACTTCGTAGGTTTAGACGAGTATGTAGCTAAAATTGAAGGTGGTTGGACCGATGTAGACATTATTATCACTACACCAGCTTGTATGGCTAAGGTAGGTAAATTGGGCCGTGTTTTAGGTCCAAGGAACTTAATGCCTAATCCAAAATCAGGTACAGTTACTAACGATGTTGGTAAAGCTGTAACGGAGGTTAAAGCAGGTAAGATTGATTTTAAAGTAGACAAAACGGGTATCATACACGCCTCGATAGGAAAAGTATCATTCCCAGCAGACAAAATTTATGAGAATGCACTTGAAATTATTCAGGTTATCTCTAAATTGAAGCCATCTGCTGCAAAAGGAACTTATTTTAAAAGCATTCACGTGTCTTCTACTATGAGTCCTGGGATTGCAATTGAAACTAAATCAGTAGCGGGGATTTAATCATGAACAGAGAAGAAAAAAACGAAGTAGTTTTAGAACTACAAGGACAAATGCAAGAGTATGGCAATTTCTATATTGCTGATACCTCTAGCCTTTCTGTTGAGCAGATTAATAACATCCGCCGCAAATGTTTCGAAGATGATATCATCATGAAAGTTGCTAAAAACTCTTTAATTCGCAAAGCGATTGAAGGTTTGGATGGCGATGCTTCTGAGATATACGAAGCCCTTAAAGGTTCATCATCATTATTATTCTCAAAAACAGCAAACGCTCCGGCGAAGTTGATTAAAGCTTTGAGAAGAACATCTGATAAGCCATTGCTTAAAGCAGCATTTATAGATTCATCAGTATACGTTGGCGATGACCAATTGAATAACTTAGTAAGCTTAAAATCGAGAGAAGAGCTTATTGGCGATATCATTGGATTATTACAATCACCAGCGAAAAATGTTGTATCTGCGCTTAAATCAAGCGGAGGCAAAATTGCAGGAATTGTTAAAACTCTTCAGGAAAGAGAAGGTTAACGAACACCTTAAGTTCGCAAATAAAACAAAATTATTTTACGTAAAAATTTAAAATCTTAATAAAATGGCAGATTTAAAATCGTTTGCTGAGCAATTAGTAAACTTAACCGTTAAAGAAGTTAACGAATTAGCTCAAATCTTAAAAGACGAGTATGGTATCGAGCCTGCAGCTGCTGCTGTAGTTGCTGGTCCTGCTGCTGGTGGTGATGCACCTGCTGCTGCTGCAGAAAAAACATCTTTTGATGTAATTCTTAAAGAAGCTGGTGGCGCTAAATTAGCAGTTGTGAAACTTGTTAAAGACTTAACTGGCCTTGGTTTGAAAGAAGCAAAAGACTTAGTTGACGGAGCACCAAAAGAATTAAAAGCTGGTGTTACTAAAGACGAAGCAGAAGCTCTTAAAAAACAATTAGAAGAAGCTGGAGCAGTAGTTGAAATTAAGTAATCACTTAATTTAGCTAAGCTAAAAATGTATTAGACACCGACTGAAAATGTTGGTGTCTTTACCTGTTTATAAACACCTCATTTTGTTTGGTTAATGAGAATGTTTCAAACACGAACCAAACAAATAGTTTATTCTTAAACTAAAATCTTTTAGTCCATTGGCAAAGACAGTCGAACAAAGAGTAAATTTTGCAACTAGTAAGCACATTATAGACTATCCGGATTTTCTGGATGTGCAATTGCAATCATTCAGAGAATTTTTCCAGATAGATACCACATCAGACGATCGCTCTAGCGAAGGTTTGTTTAAAGTGTTTGCTGAGAACTTTCCAATAACAGATTCGAGAAATATCTTCGTATTAGAATTTCTTGATTATTTTGTTGATCCGCCACGTTACGATATACACGAGTGTATTGAGCGTGGATTAACCTACAATGTTCCATTAAAAGCAAAGCTAAAGCTTTCTTGTAACGATGTTGAACATGAAGACTTTGAAACCATTATCCAGGATGTGTATTTAGGTACTATCCCGTATATGACACCAAAAGGTACGTTTGTTATCAACGGTGCAGAACGTGTTATCGTTTCGCAATTACACCGTTCTCCAGGAGTGTTTTTCGGCCAAAGCCGTCACACTAACGGAACCAAATTGTATTCTGCTCGTGTAATCCCTTTCAAGGGTTCATGGATTGAGTTTGCTACAGACGTTAATAACGTGATGTATGCTTACATCGATCGTAAGAAAAAATTCCCGGTTACCACTTTATTACGTGCAATTGGTTACGATTCTGATAAAGATATCTTAGAACTTTTTGATCTTGCTGACGAGGTAAAGGTTAGTAAATCAGGTTTAAAGAAATATATCGGTCGTAAATTAGCGGCAAGAGTTTTAAAGAAATGGGTCGAAGATTTTGTAGATGAAGATACAGGTGAGGTAGTTTCTATCGACCGTAATGAAGTGATTCTCGAAAGAGAAACCGTTTTAGAAGACGAACACATTGATATGGTGATCGAAGCTGGTGTTAAAACCATTATCCTTTCTAAGGAAGATGGTGCGAGCCAGGCCGATTATACCATTATTTATAATACATTACAAAAAGATACATCAAACTCAGAAAAAGAGGCTGTTGAAAACATCTATCGTGCTTTGCGTAACGCAGAACCACCTGATGAGGAAACTGCACGTGGTATCATTGATCGTTTATTCTTCTCAGATAAACGTTACGATTTAGGAGATGTTGGTCGTTACCGCATCAACCGTAAATTGAAAATGAATACTCCTGATGATGTTAAGGTATTAACGAAAGCAGATATTATTGCAATTGTAAAATACCTGATCAAATTGATCAACTCTAAAGAAGAAGTGGATGATATTGACCACTTATCTAACCGTCGTGTACGTACGGTAGGTGAGCAATTATACGCACAGTTCGGTGTTGGTTTAGCCCGTATGGCCAGAACAATCCGTGAGCGTATGAACATTCGCGATAATGAGGTGTTTACACCAACTGATTTGATTAACGCCCGTACGTTGTCATCAGTAATCAACTCTTTCTTTGGTACAAATCAGTTGTCTCAGTTTATGGATCAAACAAATCCATTGGCAGAGATTACACACAAACGCCGTTTATCAGCTTTAGGCCCAGGTGGTTTATCACGTGAGCGTGCTGGTTTCGAGGTACGTGACGTTCACTATACTCACTACGGTCGTTTATGTACAATTGAAACACCAGAGGGACCGAATATTGGTTTAATTTCATCGCTTTGTGTGCATGCGAAAATCAATAATTTAGGTTTCATCGAAACACCATACAAACGTGTTGAAGATGGTAAGGTAGTTGTTGATTCAGACGTTATTTACTTATCTGCTGAAGATGAAGATGGAAAAACCATCGCTCAGGCGAATGCAGAGTACGATGATAAAGGTGTATTTACTACTCCACGTGTTAAAGCACGTTACGAGGGTGACTTTCCGATTATTGAGCCTGAGAAATTAGACTTAATGGATGTTGCACCAAATCAGATTACTTCAATTGCTGCGTCGTTGATTCCGTTCTTAGAACATGATGATGCGAACAGGGCTTTGATGGGATCGAACATGCAACGTCAGGCTGTACCATTGTTACGTCCTGAAGCGCCAATTGTTGGTACAGGTTTAGAAGGTCGCGTTGCACGTGACTCGAGAACTTTGATCAATGCTGAAGGTAATGGTGTGGTAGAATATGTAGATGCTAACGAAATCACTATCAAGTATGAGCGTAACGAAGATGATCGTTTAGTTTCATTTGAAGGTGATAGCAAAACTTATCGTTTAATTAAGTTCAAAAAAACCAATCAGAATACTTGTATCAACTTAAAACCAATCGTAAGAAAAGGTCAGAAAGTTACCAAAGGACAAGTGCTTTGCGAAGGTTATGCAACTGAAAATGGTGAATTGGCATTAGGAAGAAACCTAAAAGTGGCATTCATGCCTTGGCAAGGTTTCAACTTTGAGGATGCGATTGTAATCAACGAGCGTATTGTTCGTGATGATATTTTCACTTCATTGCATATTGAAGAGTTTGAATTAGAAGTACGTGATACCAAACGTGGAGAAGAGGAATTAACACCAGATATCCCGAACGTTTCTGAGGAAGCTACTAAAGACCTTGATGAAAATGGTATTATCCGCGTTGGTGCTGATGTAAAAGAAGGTGATATTTTAATTGGTAAGATTACTCCAAAAGGAGAATCTGATCCTTCACCGGAAGAGAAATTACTACGTGCAATCTTTGGTGATAAAGCAGGTGATGTTAAAGATGCGTCTTTAAAAACTCCTCCTTCTATCCAGGGTGTGGTAATTGATACTAAATTATTCAGCCGTGCTAAGAAAACTACTAAAGCTGAAGAAAAATCGGCAATTGAGAAATTAGACAAGGGTTATACCAGTATTACTGAGAAGTTAAAAGCAGAATTAGTTGATAAGTTATTCACTATTGTAAATGGAAAAACATCTCAGGGTGTATTTAATATTTATAAAGAATTACTAGTTGCTAAAGGCGCTAAATTTACTCAGAAAATTTTAGCAGATCTTGATTATAATCACATTAGCCCTAACAAATGGACTACTGATGATGATAAAAACGAGATGATTAAAATGTTGCTTCACAACTACGGTATCCGTGTTAACGAAGAGCTTGGTGCTTACAAACGTGATAAATTTGCGATCAGTGTAGGTGATGAGCTTCCTTCAGGTATCGTACAAATGGCAAAAGTTTATGTTGCTAAAAAACGTAAATTAAAAGTAGGTGATAAAATGGCGGGTCGCCATGGTAATAAAGGTATTGTTGCACGTATTGTACGTGATGAAGATATGCCTTTCTTAGCTGATGGTACTCCGGTTGATATTGTGTTGAACCCACTGGGTGTACCTTCACGTATGAACCTTGGTCAGATCTATGAAACTATTTTGGCATGGGCTGGTCAGGAATTAGGTGTTAAATTTGCAACTCCGATTTTTGATGGTGCTACCCATACTGAAGTAGAAGAGTGGATTGCTAAAGCGGGTGTTCCTGCTTCAGGTAAAACTTACTTATACAATGGTTTAACAGGTGAGCGTTTCGATCAGACTACAACAGTAGGTATTATCTACATGTTGAAATTAGGTCACATGGTTGATGATAAGATGCACGCCCGTTCAATCGGACCATATTCATTAATTACACAACAACCATTGGGTGGTAAAGCTCAATTTGGGGGTCAGCGTTTTGGTGAGATGGAGGTTTGGGCATTAGAGGCATTCGGTGCTGCTAATATTCTTCAGGAAATCTTAACCGTTAAGTCGGATGATGTAATCGGAAGAGCTAAAACCTACGAAGCCATTGTTAAAGGTGAAAACCTACCAACTCCGGGTGTACCAGAATCGTTTAACGTATTGGTGCATGAGTTACGTGGTTTAGGTTTAGATATTACGTTAGATTAACTAAGGTAGAGGGTTATAAGGTAGAAGGTTGAGGGTTTAAGCGCCCAGACCTTCCACCTTTCCACCCTCCGCCTTTAACCTTATACAAGAGATATGTCTTACAAAAAGGATAATAAATTAAAAAGCAATTTCACATCAATCACGATTAGCTTATCGTCTCCGGAGATTATTTTGGAACGTTCGAGCGGTGAGGTGTTGAAACCAGAAACCATTAATTACCGTACTTACAAACCTGAGCGTGATGGTTTGTTTTGTGAGCGTATTTTTGGTCCGGTAAAAGATTACGAATGTCATTGCGGTAAATACAAACGGATCCGTTATAAGGGTATTGTTTGTGATCGTTGTGGCGTTGAAGTAACAGAAAAGAAAGTACGTCGTGAGCGTATGGGACACATCGCTTTGGTGGTTCCCGTAGCACACATCTGGTATTTCCGTTCTTTACCAAACAAAATCGGTTATTTATTAGGCTTACCTACTAAAAAACTAGATTTAATTATCTATTACGAACGTTATGTAGTAATCCAATCCGGCTTAATGGCGGAAGAAGGGATCAACTATATGGACTTCTTAACAGAGGAAGAATATTTAGATATCTTAGATAAATTACCTAAAGAAAACCAATACTTAGACGATAAAGATCCTAATAAATTCATCGCCAAAATGGGTGCTGAAGCGTTGGAAGATTTATTGAAACGTATTAACTTAGATACTTTATCTTACGATTTACGTCACCAGGCTGCTAACGAAACTTCTCAACAACGTAAAAATGAGGCTTTAAAACGTCTTCAGGTTGTGGAAGCTTTCCGTGGTGCTAATACACGTATTGAGAATCGCCCGGAGTGGATGATTGTTAAAATTGTTCCGGTTATTCCACCAGAATTACGTCCATTAGTGCCATTAGAAGGTGGTCGTTTCGCTACTTCAGATTTAAATGATTTATACCGTCGTGTAATTATCCGTAACAACCGTTTAAAACGTTTGATCGAGATTAAAGCACCAGAGGTAATTTTACGTAACGAAAAACGGATGTTGCAGGAAGCTGTAGATTCATTATTTGATAACTCACGTAAAGTTAACGCGGTAAAAACTGAAGGTAACCGTGCTTTGAAATCTCTTTCAGATATTTTGAAAGGTAAACAAGGTCGTTTCCGTCAGAACTTATTAGGTAAACGTGTGGATTATTCAGCTCGTTCGGTAATTGTTGTAGGGCCTAGCCTTAAATTACACGAGTGCGGGATTCCTAAAGATATGGCTGCTGAACTTTATAAACCGTTCATTATTCGTAAGATGATTGAGCGTGGTGTGGTAAAAACAGTTAAATCGGCTAAGAAAATCGTTGACCGGAAAGATCCATTGGTTTGGGATATTTTAGAAAATGTATTGAAAGGTCACCCGGTATTATTAAACCGTGCACCAACACTACACAGATTAGGTATTCAGGCTTTCCAGCCAAAACTAATTGAAGGAAAAGCAATCCAGTTACACCCGTTAGTTTGTACTGCATTCAATGCCGATTTTGATGGTGACCAGATGGCTGTCCACTTACCTTTAGGTAACGCAGCAATTTTGGAAGCCCAGGTATTGATGTTAGCGGCACACAACATCTTAAACCCTGCGAACGGTACGCCAATTACGGTACCATCTCAGGATATGGTTTTGGGTCTTTATTATATTACTAAAGGCCGTAGAACTGATGAAACAAGAGTTGTAAAAGGACAGGATTCTAATTTCTACTCTCCTGAAGAAGTAATTATTGCTTACAATGAGAAAGAGTTAGACTTACATGCTTTTATTAAAGTAAGGGTTAATGTTAAGCAAAATGACGGTTCTATCGTTAATAAGCTAACTGAAACTACAGTAGGTAGGGTATTATTTAACCAAATGGTTCCTGAAGAAGTTGGTTATATCAATGAATTATTAACTAAAAAATCGTTAAGAGACATTATCGGTGAAGTAGTGAAAATGACTGGTATGGCTCGTTCTTCTCAATTCTTAGATGATATCAAAGAATTAGGTTTCCGTATGGCATTCCAGGGTGGTTTATCGTTCAACTTACAAGACGTAAACATTCCGGTAGAAAAACATACTTTATTAGAGCAGGCTGCTAACGAAGTTGAAGAAGTAAGAAACAACTATAACATGGGTTTCATTACGAACAACGAGCGTTACAACCAGATTATCGATATCTGGACCCGTATCAACAACAGGTTAACTACTTTCGTGATGAACCAGTTATCTTCGGATAATCAAGGTTTCAACTCGGTTTACATGATGCTTGATTCTGGTGCACGTGGTTCGAAAGAGCAGATTCGTCAGCTTTGCGGAATGCGTGGTTTGATGGCAAAACCTCAAAAATCTGGTTCAGGTGGTGATATCATTGAAAACCCGATCTTATCAAACTTTAAAGAAGGTTTATCGGTATTAGAGTACTTTATCTCTACTCACGGTGCACGTAAAGGTTTGGCGGATACGGCGTTAAAAACGGCAGATGCGGGTTACTTAACCCGTCGTTTACATGATGTTGCACAAGATATGATTGTAAATTCAGAAGACTGTGGTACTTTAAGAGGTATGTACACTACTGCATTGAAAGATCAGGAAGATATCGTTGAGCCATTATATGACAGGATTTTAGGACGTACTTCATTGCACGATGTTTACAATCCTTTAGATAATACCTTATTAGTAGGTGCTGGTGAAGATATCAACGAAGAAGTTGCAAAACTGATTGAAGAATCTCCATTAGAAGGGATCGAAATTCGTTCGGTACTAACCTGCGAAAATAAAAGAGGTGTTTGTTCATTATGTTATGGACGTAACTTAGCATCTGGTAAACGTGTTCAAAGAGGTGAGGCAGTTGGTGTAATTGCTGCACAATCAATCGGAGAGCCGGGTACACAGTTAACACTTCGTACTTTCCACGTGGGTGGTACTGCATCAAACATTGCTGCAGAATCAAACATCGTAGCTAAGTTTGATGGTGTAATTGAGTTCGAAAACATTCGTACTGTAGATACACAAACAGAAGATGGTACAGTTCAAGTGGTATTAGGACGTTCTGGTGAGTTCAAAATTGTTGAGCCAGGAACCGGACGTATTATTGTAACCAACAACATTCCGTATGGTGCTTTCTTGTTCGTTAAAGAAGGAGACAGGTTATCTAAAGGAGACAAAATCTGTTCGTGGGATCCATATAACGCGGTTATTCTTTCAGAATTTGCCGGTAAAGCGCAATTTGATGCGATTATTGAAGGTGTTACCTTCCGTGAAGAATCAGATGAGCAAACTGGTCACCGTGAAAAAGTAATTATCGATACCCGTGATAAAACTAAAAACCCTTCTGTTCAGATTGTTGATAAGAAAGGTGAATTCATTAAAGGTTATAACATTCCGGTAGGCGCCCACGTTTCAGTTGATGAAGGTGAAGCGATCCAAACTGGTCAGATTATCGCTAAAATTCCTCGTGCAACTGGTAAAACCCGAGATATTACAGGTGGTTTGCCTCGTGTAACAGAGTTATTTGAGGCGCGTAATCCTTCAAACCCAGCTGTAGTAACTGAGATTGATGGTGTAGTAACTTTAGGTGGTGTAAAACGTGGTAATCGTGAGATTACGATCGAATCTAAAGATGGTGAAGTTAAAAAATACCTTGTTCCATTGTCTAAACACATCCTTGTACAGGATAATGACTTTGTGAAAGCAGGTATGCCTTTATCAGATGGTTCAATTTCTCCAGCAGATATCTTATCAATTAAAGGTCCGGCAGCGGTTCAGGAATACTTAGTAAACGGTATTCAAGAGGTTTACCGTTTGCAGGGTGTAAAAATTAATGATAAGCACTTTGAGGTAATTGTTCACCAGATGATGCAGAAAGTTCACATTGAAGATCCAGGTGATACTATTTTCTTAGAAAACAATGCCGTTGACCGTTGGGATTTTGCCGACGAGAACGATGCCATGTACGACAAGAAAGTTGTTGAAGATGCCGGCGATTCGAATGAAATCAAACCAGGTCAGATTATTTCATTACGTAGATTAAGAGACGAAAATTCTCAATTGAAACGTAAAGATTTAAAACAGATTACGGTAAGAGATGCAAGACCCGCTACAGCAAGTTCTATCTTACAAGGTATTACAAGAGCATCATTAGGTACTAAATCGTTCATTTCTGCGGCTTCGTTCCAGGAAACTACGAAAGTATTAAATGAAGCAGCAATTGCAGGTAAGCGCGATAATATGTTAGGCTTGAAAGAAAACGTGATCGTTGGTCACTTAATCCCTTCAGGTACCGGTGTACGTGGTTACGAAAGAATCATCGTTGGTTCTCAAGAAGAATACGATAAATTATTAGCTTCGAAACAAGAAGAAGTAGAAGCTTAAAATTTAAATACATTTAAATCAAGTCCTCCACCAAAATTGGAGGACTTTTTTGTTTGGAATAGATTTTGTAAATTCAGATAAAAAATAAAGTGATGAACTTTACAGAAATTCAACTCTTTCAGATTTTAAAAGCAAAACTTGGAGAACAGGAAGCTGAACAGTTGGTTTCTTTTGTTAAGGAGGAAGTTAGATCTGAGTTTGATCATAAGAGAGAAACCTTAGCTACTAAGGAAGATATCGCAAATACAAAAGAATATATTTTGCAGGTAAAATCTGAACTTTCAAAATCTATCTATCTGGTTGGACTTATTCAATTTCTAGCTATAGTAGGTGCTGTGATTGGGATTATTAATTTTATGATTAAATAAGGTTTCAGCTCTCATTTATTAGCATTACATCTCCTTCGGCTCATAAGAGTGGAGTTTTCACTAAAGAGAAGTTGAAGCTTACCTTTGGGTACTTTAAATCACGTCCTCTACCAGACTTGAATTACTTTTTTGTTTGGAATAGATTTTGTATTTTTATATAAAAGATAAAATAATGAGCGTTTCAGAAATTCAACTCTTTCAGATTTTAAAAGCAAAACTTGGAGAACAGCAAGCTGAGCAATTGGTTTCTTTTGTTAAGGAGGAAGTTAGATCTGAATTTGATAATAAAAGAGAAATTCTGACTACTAAAGAAGATTTGGCTAATTCGAAAGCAGAGATTGTGAAATGGATGTTTATATTTTGGATTGGACAAATAGTAATTACCTTCGGCTTTATATTAATGTTTATCAAAAAGTAAATTTAGATATTTGCTGTTTACTTTAGAAATTCTGCCTATTCATGGCGGAATTTTTTATTTTTGATCTATTATGGAAGAACAACAAAACGAAAACCAATTAAATATAGAACTGTCTGAAGAAATTGCCGAAGGTATTTTTTCTAATCTTGCCATCATTACGCACTCCAATACTGAATTCGTATTGGATTTTATTCGTGTGATGCCAGGTATTCCTAAAGCTAAAGTAAAATCTAGAATCATTTTAACACCAGAACATGCCAAACGTTTGTTAACGGCGCTTGATGATAATATTGAGAAGTTTGAGGCCGTAAATGGTCGTATTAAAACGCAAGAAGAACCTCCTTTTCCAATGGGATTTGGCGGGCCAACGGCACAGGCCTAATCGCCTAAAATTCTTACATCAAATATTTGTTTGCTATGCCGGCATAATATATATTTGTCTATAACCATATATAAATGAAAAAACTTCTATTGAGCGCATTACTCTCTGTCCCCCTCTGGGTATTTGGACAGGGATTTCAGGTTAACCTACAAGGGCAAAAACAGATCGGAATGGCGGGTGCAGGGTCTGCACTAGCTTTAGATGAGGCATCGGTCTTCTTTAATCCAGGTGCAGTATCCTTTCTGGAAAAAAATTCTATTTCTGCCGGTGTAAACCCATTGTTATTTAAGTCAGCATTCAGACAGACCGGATCTAACATCACTGAGAACGTTAAAAATAAAATAGCGCCTCCTTTTGAAGCTTATGCAGTCTGGGGACCAAAATCAAACAGATGGAAATTGGGCCTAGGTGTTTATACGCCCTTTGGTGGTTTAGTTGATTGGGGAGATGAGTGGTCTGGCAGGTATGCGTTAACCTCTCTTAACTTGAAAGCAATTTATTTCCAACCAACATTAAGTGTTAAGATTACGGATCACATTGGTATAGGAGCGGGTTTTGTTTACAATCATGGTGATGTGAATCTTCAGCGGGCACTTCCTGTTAATTACCCTGATGGAAGATCCGGACATGCAACATTGGAAGGAACCGGAAGTGGTTATGGCTGGAATGCTGGTTTATACGTAAAAACGCAAAGCAATATTACTTTTGCTGTTGTTCATAAATCAAAAGTCATAACAAAATTGAATGATGGGACGGCAACATTTGACGTACCTGAATCATTAAGAACTTCTTTTCCGGCAGGCAATACGTTTAATGCAGAACTGCCTTTACCCTCTACCACAACTTTGGGTATAGGGGTTCCCTTATCGAAAAGTACCGTTTTAGCATTTGATGCCAGTTGGGTACAATGGCGCGTGTATGAGGAACTGGCCTTTGATTATGCAATAAATACACCGACTTTAGCAGATTCAAGATCAGCCCGTAACTATCGCGATGGTTCTTCTTTCAAGTTAGGGATCAATCATCAGGCTTCTGAAAAACTAGCTTTAAGAGCTGGTGTAGGTTATGCCTTTTCTCCTGTTCAGGATGGGTTTGTAACTCCGGAGGCACCGGATGCTGATCGTTACATTTTAAGTGCGGGTGTTGGTTATGCACCAACCAAACACTTTGAAGTAAACGCTTCCTTCTTTTTCGAGGATGTAAAATCTCGTCAGCAAAAGAACATAGAAACCGGATTAGACGGCACTTTTAAGACACTGGTTTATGCACCAGGTCTTTCGTTAACTTATAAATGGTAGAAGATATCAACATGAAAAAAATTATATTAAATAGTCTTGTTGCTGCTACTCTATTGTTTGCAGTCTCTTGTAAACCGGAAATAGAAACTCCTGCAGGTACAAGCGCCGGGCAAGCCAATTTTAGCAAATATATTGCGATTGGTAATTCACTAACGTCTGGCTTTGCTGATGGCGGTTTATACCTCGAAGGGCAGAAAGTTGCTTATCCAAATTTAATAGCTGCTCAAATGGCTACCGTAGGTGGTGGTGCCTTTACTTCTCCGTTCTTTACAGATGCACAGGCCAATGGTTCCGGTTATGTAAGTTTAACTGCTTTAGTTAATGGTTCACCAACATTAACACCTGTAGCGGGTAATGGCTGGAGAAATTCACCGACTAATACCCGCTTAACAAAGTTTACTGGTGAAATTCAGAATTTAGGTGTTCCGGGAATGCGTTTAGATTTATCTTTTGCGCCAACTTTCAGCGCTGCAAACCCATATTTCGAACGCCTTTTGGGTGATGCTCAAGTGGGTACCACCAGTTATTTCCAATATGTGCAGGGCAGAAGCCATACTTTCTTTTCCTTATGGCTAGGCAATAATGATGTTTTAGGTTACGCGTTAAACGGTGCTGTAACACTGGCAACAGATCCAACCACCGCGCTAACAGATAAGGTTACATTTTCTTCACTATATTCTAATTTTGTAAATGCTTTAACAGCAGGCGGACAGAAAGGTATTGTGGGTACTATTCCTGATGTTACTGCAGTTCCATATTTTAATACCGTTACACCAGCAGCTTTACTTGCTGCAGCCAGGGCTGTTAACCCCGCCGCTCAGGCCGTTTTTATTCAAACAGGAACTGGAACGGTGAGAGCAGCAACTGCGGAAGATTTAATTCGCTTACCTTTTCAAAATGCAAATCTGTTTGCCCGTCCGAATGGTTCGGGATTCTTTTACGGTTTGGATCCAAGAAATCCAATTACCAGTGACTGGGTGCTGGACAAGGATGAGGTTATAAAAGTAAAAGACTACGTGAATAGCTATAACAGCAGCATTAAAACAATTGCTACGAGTAAGGGATTAGCTATTGCAGATACTTATACTTATTTTAATTCAGTGAAAACAGGAGTTGCTGTACAGGGAATCAACATCAATGCGGCATTTATTTCTGGAGGAGCATTTTCTTTAGATGGAATTCACCTTACGCCAAGAGGGAATGCGGCAATTGCGAATGTATTTATTGATGCCATTAATGTTAAATACGGTGCAACTGTTCCGGCGATTGATATTACTAAATATAGGGGTGTGAAATTTCCCGATTCGAAATAATTAACTCTAATGTCTTAAAAAGGGATTTGCTGTTTAGTAAATCCCTTTTTTATTAACCTCATTTTTAATATATTCAATAATATCCTCGCTATGATCCGGCTCGAACCAATTGATTTCTTCATCTCTTCTAAACCAGGTCAGCTGGCGTTTTGCGAAGCGACGGGTATTTTGTTTAATACTTGAAATAGCTTCCTCTATGGAAAGGTTTCCATCAAGATAGTCGAACACTTCGCTGTAACCTACTGTATTTAATGCGTTGTAGGCACGGAATGGAGCAAGCGATTTCACTTCTTCAATCAGGCCATTTTCGATCATCTGATCTACACGCATATTAATGCGCTCATAAAGAACGGCCCGATCTGTATTCAGACCAATTTTGATAATATTGAAAGGTCTTTCCTTTTTTGTAGCTGATAACATAGAAGAGAGTTTCTGTCCTGTCGAGAGAAAAACTTCTAATCCCCTGATCATTCGTTGGGGATTCTGCTGATCTACTTTAGCGAAATATTCTGGATCAGCTTCTGCCAATCTCGCCTGGATAGGAGCAATGCCTTGCGATTTAAACTGCTCGTTTAACGCTGTTCTGATGGAGAGATCGATCTCTGGCATTTCATCCAATCCATTAATTAAAGCATTTACGTAAAGACCTGAACCGCCCACCATGATGGCTATATCATGACGGACAAAAATTTCATCGAGTTTTTTTAAGCCCTGTACTTCAAAATCGCCTGTACTAAAGAGTTGCTGGATGGAATGCGAATCTATGAAATGATGTTTTGCTGCTGCAAGTTCTTCAATATTTGGCTTTGCTGTACCAATTTCCATTTCTTTAAAAAACTGACGGGAATCTGCCGATATAATTTCTGTATCGAAATGTTGTGCCAACCGGATAGCCAGTGCTGTTTTACCTATTGCCGTTGGGCCAACTACAGATACTAAAGTTTTTTCTTTCCGCGCAGCCATTATTTTGTTGTTTGGTTTAAAGCAAAAAGTCAGACGTTTCCATCTGACTTTTAATTTGTTATTAATATTGACTAATAGTCGTCTTTTTGAGTTTCGTCATAGTTATCATTGTCTGAAAATTCATCGCCGAATTCATCATCTTCAGATTCCTCATCATCGTCACGTTCTTTTTCATTAATTCCCATTTCGCCCATTGCCTCGATTTCGTCTGTATCCTCCGGAATAAAGTTCAGTTCATTTAAAAAGTCGAACTCACCTGCAGCTACAGGAGCATTTTCGACATCATCCGTACTCACCGAATTTTTTTCAAAAATCTTTGGCGCGTCACCAGAACTTTTTGCCAGGAAGGGATACTCGATACTAGGGTCAGCATCTAAAACGATCTTCACCAGCTCAACATGAAAATCGAATGGGCGGTCAAAATTGTATATATAGTAAAACTTTTGGTGTGGATCTTCGATGAAACCGCTTAATTTAGAATTTTCCATCAGCACCACTCGATCTTTTTTCCTTTCATTAGGCAGATAGGCAATTTCATCACCTTTCAACCAGTTATCTGTACTTACATAGAAAGAAGAAGATTTTTCGGCATTATAGCCTGTAGATTTATGGATCGCCTTGTGCAGGTCTTCAAATGTTTGGTTTGATTTAATGTCGATCTCTCTCACCACATCATCAAAATCTTCGAAAGTAATTCTGAATTTATAAATTGCCATTATTGTATTTTGGAACCGTAAAAATAAAGTTAATTTAGATTAACCACAAACATCATTTAGTGCAAAACGTTGCCTTTAGCTGGTATTTGGTCAAGTAAATTATTTAAGAACAGGATTTATACCCATTTGTTTTGCCTGATTCAGCATAAAGTTGAAGGCCTCTTGATAGTCGTTGGTAATTTCACCTTCCAGAATTGCCTCACGAATGGCATTTTTAATTAAGCCCACTTCTTTGCCTGCTTCCAGGCCAAAAGTAACCATAATATCATTTCCACTGATAGGAGGCTGCCAGTTACGAATTTTATCTCTTTCCTCTACATCTTTAAGCTTCTGTTTAACCAGGTCGAAGTTATTACGGTACTTTGTTTTTTTGTACTCGTTTTTCGTTGTCACATCTGCATTGCAAAGCAGCATTAAACTATCGATTTCTTCTCCGGCATCAAAAAGTAGTCTTCTTACAGCAGAATCTGTAACCACTTCCTGGGCCAACACAATGGGTCTTAAATGAAGCTGAACAAGTTTCTGTACATACTTCATTTTTTCATTTAATGGCAGTTTCAGCTGAGCAAAAATCTTGGGTACCATTCTCGCTCCTTTATCTTCGTGTCCGTGGAAAGTCCAGCCATGTCCTTCTTCAAAACGTTTCGTTGCGGGCTTGGCAATATCGTGTAAAATGGCGGCCCAGCGTAGCCATAAATCATCGGTGTAGGCACAAATGTTATCCAACACTTCTAAGGTATGGTAAAAATTATCCTTATGTCCTTTTCCCTTAATAGTGTCTACCCCAAAAAGCTGTGCCATTTGGGGGAATATGATATGTAATAAGCCAGTATCAAACAGGTGTTTAAAGCCAATAGATGGTTTCGCGGATAAAATGATTTTATTCATCTCATCGGTGATTCGTTCTTTGGATACAATGCTAATCCTTTCTTTTTGTGTTTTAATGGCATTAAGGGCAGCCGGATCAATTTTAAAATTAAGTTGCGATGAAAAACGAATTGCCCGCATCATTCGCAGCGGATCGTCAGAAAAGGTAACTTCCGGATTTAGCGGGGTGCGGATGAATTTGCTGTTCAAATCCAGCAGGCCATCGAATGGATCTAAAAGTTGGCCAAAGTGAGATGCATTGAGGTTAATGGCCAGTGCATTGATGGTGAAATCCCGGCGAAGCTGATCATCTTCCAAAGTTCCGTCTTCTACAATCGGCTTGCGGGATTCCAGGCGATAAGATTCTTTTCTTGCCCCAACAAATTCTACTTCTAAGTCGTGGTACTTAATATTGGCAGTACCAAAATTTTTGAAGATAGCCACTTTGGTATTTAGTTTCTTAGCAACAGCCTCGGCATAAGTGATACCGCTACCCACCACTACCACGTCGATATCTTTTGAAGGTCGGTTCAAAAAGATATCGCGTACAAAACCACCAATAACATAAGCTTCTATGTTAAGCTGATCAGCAATTGATGAAAGTGTTTTGAATATTGGATTTTTCAGATGAACGCTTAAATCCGTTGAAGAGGACAGCTCACTTCCATCACTTAAATTAGATTCCATATATAAAGGCAATAAGCGCCAAAATTACTAAAAACATTCGGTGCGCAAAGGGTTTTGGCTTGATCACACAGTCTATAATTGGGGGATTATTTACGAATGAACTCGAATTGCCCTCCCGGGGAGAGTTTCATAATGGTAGATGGCTTTTTGATATTTCGGTTTTCCTGCTCAAAATTAACCACAAGATCTACAAGTTCAAGAATTTCCGGGTCAATATCGTCAAAGAACTTTGGAGATGGCTTGCCACTTAAATTTGCCGAGGTAGAAACGATTGGGTTACGGAAGCGCTGAATAAGCGGGGTACAAAAATCATGTTTAACTATTCTGATGCCCACACTTCCATCAGCATTAATGACATTTGGTGCCAGGTTTTTCGCACCGGGAAAAACAATGGTTAACGGATTTTCTGCGTATTCAATTAAATCATAAGCTACTTCAGGAACTTCGGTAATATAGCTTTGGAGTTTACTATCAACATCAAGCAAAATAATTAAGCTTTTTTCGGCAGGACGGTTTTTAATGCTAAGCAATTTATCTACCGCTTCTACATTGGTTGCATCACAGCCTAAACCCCAAATGGTATCAGTCGGGTATAAAATTACTCCGCCGTTTTTCATCACTTCGAAAGCTTTATTAATTTCGTCTTTTAGCATATACAAAGGTAATTTTTTAGTTCAAATGTTAAATATGCCCGGTTCGTAAAATATTTAACATTTGCAATAAAACTTTCTGTTTCCTAACACGTTCTATCCAAACAATTTGATTGTAAAAATTACGTCTTTCTTATGAATTTGAGATTAAATTTTGTTATTTTTATTATCGGTTATTTAAATAAAACAACACACATGAAAACAGTTAAAAACTTATTAATGCTGCTTACAACTGTAATCGCATTAGCTGGATGTTCGAGTCTGCGCACGGCATCCGATTTTGATAAAAATGCTGACTTTAATCGCTACAAAACGTACAATTTTTACGATAAAGGAATCGCGAGAGTTAAATTAAATAATCTGGATAAAAGACGTTTGGTGGCAGCAGTTGAAGCTGAAATGAATGCTAAGGGCTTTACTAAATCTGAAAGACCAGATATGCTGGTTAATTTAGTGGTTGTTGCCAGAGAGAAAACTGATATCTACGGACCTGGTTACTACGGTGGCTGGGGTTGGGGCGGCGGCTGGGGCTGGCGCGGTGGTTGGGGTTCTCCATTTTGGGGCGGCGGCAACTATGTCAATCAGTATATCGAAGGAACAATTATTATTGACTTTCTTGATCCGGCAAAAAAAGAATTATTCTGGCATGGCAGAGGAAGCGGCTTCAACTTAGATAACTTAAAGAAAAGAGAAGAGCGCCTTTACACTGGTGTTAGAGAGATATTAGCGCAATATCCACCAAATGCTTTAGCTGCAAAGTAATTGCTTTAGATTAACAAATTTTGATAGCAATTCATTAATTGCTGCGTAACAAGAGGGCTGTTGAATTTTTGAACAAATTCCAGCCCTTTTTCTTTCATCATTTTTTGCAGGCCAACATTGCTCAAAATACGATTAATCTCATTGGCTAAGTTATTTACATCTGTAGGATCCACGTAAATGCTATGGCTACCGCCAGCTTCTTCCAGGCAAGAGCCTGTGGCAGCAATTACAGGTACTTTGCAATAGAGGGCTTCTATAATTGGAATTCCAAAACCTTCATAGAATGATGGATAAACAAAAAGGCTGGCCATTTGATAAATGCCGGGCAAATCTGCGAATGGAATATTCTTTAGAAAAATGATACGGTTGCGGAGTCCTAATTTTTCGATTTCCCTTTCTACTTCCTTGAAGTAGGGTGTTTGTTTCCCAATAACCACTAACTTATATTGATCATTTACGGTTTTGAGCGCCTGGATAATCATCTTCAGGTTTTTACGCCTTTCAATAGTTCCTACATTCAGGATATAATGATCCGGAAGCTTATAGGTAAGTTTAATTCTTTTTAAGCTTTGATCAGGTAAATCATTTTTGAAGCTATCATCGCAACTTTGATAAACGACTTCAATTTTATCTGGATCGGTTCCGTAAAATTCTACGATATCTGCTTTTGTTTTTTCGCTGATGGCGATGATCTTATTGGCTCTTTTACAGGCGGATTTGCTTTTCCATTCGTAGAGTTTACGATCAATAAATTGATAATATTCAGGGAAGCGCAGGAAGATCAGATCATGAATGGTGACTATAGACTTAATTTTGGTATGCTGAATGGCAAAAGGAATTTCATGACTTAAACCATGAAAAATCTGTACCTGATCTCTACCCAGATCTTTCAGGATATTTAAAGTTCGCCAAAGAAAGGCACCATCTTTTGGCAATTTCAAGGTAATGTTATCCCTTCCTAGAAATGAATCAATTTGTTTGTGTTTTTTTACTTTTGGTGAATAAACCAGGTATTGATTTTCAGGGTATTGATTGGCGAGAGATTCGATTAAAGATCGGCTGTAGTTGCCGAGACCTGTTAAATTGTTAGCAGCACGTTTGCCATCGAAACCAATCCGGAGCGGATAGCTTAAAGCCGAAAGACCAAAGCCTGATTGATCAGGTTCAGTACTTTCGGCTTGTAAAGTTTGCTTTTCGCTTTCAGCTTTCAATTTGCTTTTTGCTTATACTGCAACATTATTTTCTCTCAACGCATCGTTAAGTGAAGTTTTCTTATCTGTACTTTCTTTACGTTTACCAATGATTAAGGCACATGGAACCTGGTATTCGCCGGCAGGATATTTTTTGGTATAGCTACCTGGGATTACTACTGAACGGGCAGGTACAACACCTTTGTATTCGATAGGGGTTGGGCCGGTAACATCGATAATTTTAGTTGATGCAGTTAACACTACATTTGCACCCAGAACAGCTTCTTTTTCTACTTTTACGCCTTCAACAACAATTACTCTTGAACCTAAAAAAGCATCATCTTCAATAATTACAGGTGCAGCCTGAACAGGCTCCAATACGCCGCCGATACCAACGCCGCCGCTTAAATGAACACGTTTTCCGATCTGCGCGCACGATCCAACGGTAGCCCAGGTATCTACCATAGTACCTTCATCAACATAAGCACCAATGTTTACGTAAGATGGCATCATGATCACACCCTTAGCCAAAAAAGCTCCGTAACGCGCGCTTGCCATTGGCACCACACGAACACCAGTTGCTTTATAGTCTGTTTTTAAATCCATTTTATCGTGGTAAACAAAAGGACCGCTTTTAATTTCTTTCATCTCACGAATCGGGAAATATAAAATAACAGCTTTTTTTACCCACTCATTAATGCCCCAGGAATTTAAAACTGGTTCAGCAACACGAATTTCACCTTTATCTAATCCTTGAATTACGGTTTCGATGGCTTCACAATAGTTGCTATACTTTAAAAGGGTTCTGTCTTCCCAAGCGGCTTCAATTAATTTCTTTAAATCTGAATACATGATGTTTTTAAATTTTACGCAAAATAAATCAAATTTTTCGGTTTTTTAGTCTTTTAGGTGTTTGGTTTTTTGGGTTAGGGTTGCTTAACTTTGTTTTTCAAATTTTGAGCGTTTTGGATTTTAATATATGGTTTTTACCAATTAACTAAAAAACCAACGAACTAAAAAACCACTATGGCAGAAGCAGAAAAACTTAGGATAGATAAATATTTATGGGCGATCAGGTTATTCAAAACCAGAAGTCTGGCAACGGATGCCTGTAAAGCTGGTCGGGTGAAATTGAAAGGTCAGAACATAAAGCCGTCATCGATAGTGAAAATTGGAGATGTTTACCAGGTATCCAAAGGGATAGAGAAAAAAATAATAGAAGTGGTTGATTTTTCTTATAACAGAACAGATTCACCAACAGCATTAACAAAATATAAAGATTTAACGCCTGTTGAAGAAACTCATGCATTTAAATCTGCTTTCCATGCACCGAGTTTAAAACGTGACCGCGGTACTGGTCGCCCAACTAAAAAAGACAGGCGTGAAACCGATGATTTAATTGGAGGAATGTTTGAAAAAGAAGAATAATTAGTCAGTAGTCTTCAATCGGAAGTCGCTAGTCGAACCCTGACTTAAGACTATAGACTGAAGGCTAAAATAACGCATACGATAACTCATCATGGCTGTTTTTCCTAACTTTTCGATGAGTTTATAGTTCGCTACGGCACCAACGGCTGCACCGATAAATGGCACCATTTGCGCTAGTTTTGCCAGGTCAATATAGTCGCGGTATTGCTGTTGAAAAGTCAGCCAGTCAAATTCATCGATGTTGGTGGGTAACTTATGGGCAAGCTCATCCCAATTTTGCATTTTCAGATAAACGTTTTTACTTTCTTCTTTGCTGGAAAAAGCCAGTTGAAAAATATGGAGCATGTATAATCTTTCCCGGTAATCCTTCACATCGTAACCATACAGGGCTGCGATATCAAAAAGCATTTTCATTTTAATTCCAAGCAACAAGGGGAAATCTGCCAGACTCATCAAAAATCCACCGGCACCAGTAATGCCGCCTTCGGCAGCTCCGGTTTTTTTATACGTTTCTATCTTTTGTTTTACCAATGCTTCCCGGTGCATGAGCGTCAAATCTAAAAGCGGTTTGGAGGTGGTGAATGTTGATCCAAATAAAACGGCTTTAACCATCTGCTTTATAGCTGTTGTAATGGCATTATGGATTTTATCTGGAATATAGCTGTTGATTTTTTTTTGAACACTATCGGTTACTTTGTTAAAAAGCGAAGACTTCTGTAAGGTTTTAAACTTCCAGAAATCCAGTTCATTGGTAATCTTTTGCTCGTAGGTCATACCGCTTTGTTTATATTGAGACATTTGATAGGTTGCAATTGTTTCAAGGCCGTTTAATATTCGAGTCGGAGCGGAGAGGTTTCCCAAAGATTAAAAGCCTCGAAGGCTTCGTTGCGCATCATTTGCACTACTGGTAGTGTGCGTTTTTCCATCGGTTTTTCGATTTCCTCATAAATAAATTTATCGCTAAAGCCAATATTTTCTGCATCTACCTTTGTATTGGCGTAATAAATAGTGCTAATTCTGGCCCAGTAAATGGCGGCTAAACACATTGGGCAGGGCTCGCAGCTGGTGTAAATTACACAATCGGTTAAGTCGAAGGTATTTAATTCGGTACAGGCCAGCCGGATTGCGGAAACTTCTGCATGCGCGGTTGGATCGTTTGTGGAGGTGACTTTATTTGCCGACCCGGCTACTAACTTTCCATCTTTAACCACAACGGCACCAAAAGGGCCTCCAATGTTTTCGCTTACATTTTTTACGGACAGTGCAATGGCCATCCTCATAAATTCTTCGTGTTGTTTTTCGTTCTCCATCTAAAAATTTAAGCAAAAAAAATGCCCCGATTAAACCGGAGCATTTAAAACTTCTGTTTTAGAAACTATTTTTTCGCGTATTCTGCATTTAAACCTTTAATTACTTCAGAAGTAATGTCTAAAGATTCATCGGCGAAAAGAATTGCACTATTGCCTTTAGAAAAAGTTAAAACCATTTTATAGCCTTTTTCTTTCGAGTATGTTTTTAAGTAGCCCGCTACTTTATCGTAAAGTTTTTCGGTTTCTACCGCTTGTTCATTTTGTAAAGCACCACCAGCATTTTGTTGGTAAGCTTGCAATTCCTGACCTTTTCTACCCAAACGTTCTTCGGTAGTTTTGCGTTGATCGGCAGAAAGTGTGCCGGCAGATTGCTGATATTGAGTTACTTCGCGTTGGTAAGCTTGTTGTTTCGATTGTAAATCTGCCTGAGCATTTTTAGTTTTAGTTTCGAATTTGGTTCTCAAATCTTTGTAATACTCGTATTTATTCAATAATGAATCTTGGTTTACAAATACTATTTTTTCATTAACAGAAACTGCCGCAGTTGTACTATCTGTCTTTTTAGTTTCAGTGGTTTTAGCGTCTTTGTTTTGGCATGCAGAAAATGCTGTAATTAATGCAGCAGTAGCAAATAAACCAAAGGTTTTAAAAGGTTTTCTTTCCATTATTGTTTAATAAATTTTAGCAAACTTATAGAAATTAGTTTTTATATCCAATTTGAAAGTAATGGTGTTGCAAATAGTTAGGAGAATTTCAGTTTCTAACCATGGATATAGATGGATCTTCGGTAGGTAGCTTCGCAGGTTTTTCTATCACAGATGCTCACAGATCTGGATGCATATTGTTTGGAGGCTACTCCGGCATGTTGAAACCACAGATGCACACAGACAAACACGGATCTGGGCATTGCGTTTATGTTTGTTGCAAAATGTGCTTATCTAACTTCCGATCTTTTACTTTTTTTATAATCTGTGTTTAATCGCTTCCTGAATTATAGCTTGTTTTTTATTTGTATTTATTCGATTCATGTGTGGTGAGTTGTTTCTTAAGCTATGTCCATTTATTTTTATCTGTGTTTATTCTGTTTATCTGTGGTTAATTAATTTTAACTATCGGCCGACTCATCCTTTTCATTGTATCCAGCCAGTATGTCTGTGGCTAATTGGTCAATATTAGCGCCCGGGTTGATATTCAAAACATCATTTAATATACTTTGAAGGTATTTTTATGCTGGCGTAGCGCTGAATTTTCCAGACTTCGAAACTTATCCACATATTAGCTAAAGTGCCAAATTTTCCGTATTTTTGATACTTATAGTTTTTAATTAAAATATGAGCGAAGAACAAGATTTAAAGTCAAATTATTCGGCAGATAATATACAGGTTTTAGAAGGTTTGGAAGCGGTGCGTAAGCGCCCTTCGATGTATATAGGGGATACTGGTGTAAAAGGTTTGCACCATTTGGTTTATGAGGTTGTAGATAACTCGATTGACGAGGCTTTAGCTGGTCATGCAGATACAATCGACGTTAGAATCCTCGAAGGAAATTCCATTAGGGTTGAAGATAATGGTCGTGGTATTCCAACCGGGATCAATAAAAAAGAGAATAAATCGGCACTTGAAATCGTAATGACGGTTTTACACGCGGGTGGTAAATTTGATAAAGATACTTACAAAGTTTCTGGTGGTTTGCATGGTGTGGGGGTAAGTTGCGTAAACGCATTATCTACCGATTTAAAGGCTGAAGTACACCGTGAAGGTAAAATCTGGATGCAGGAATACAAAATTGGTGTTCCGCAGTATGATGTTAAAGAAGTTGGAACAACCGATAAACGCGGTACAATTGTAACTTTTAGTCCGGATGCAACGATTTTTACACAAACTACTGAATATAAATATGATACACTGGCTGGTCGTTTACGTGAACTGGCTTTCTTAAATAAAGGGATTAAATTAACGCTGACTGATGAGCGTGAAACCCTGGAAGACGGAACGTTTTTGTCAGAAGTTTTTCAGTCAGAAGGTGGTTTAAAAGAATTTGTTTCCTTTTTAGATGGTACCAGGGCTTCTTTCTTACCTGAGCCGATTTACATCGACGGAATTAAAAATGGTGTTCCGGTTGAACTGGCTTTCCAGTACAATGACAGTTATTCTGAAAATGTTCACTCTTATGTGAACAACATCAACACACATGAAGGTGGAACGCACATTGCAGGTTTCAGGAGAGGTTTAACACGTACGCTAAAAAGTTATGCTGATAAATCAGGCTTATTGAAAAACCTGAAAATGGAAATTACGGGCGATGACTTTAGAGAGGGTTTAACTGCGGTAGTTTCTGTAAAAGTACAAGAACCACAATTTGAAGGACAAACCAAAACTAAACTGGGTAACAGTGAAGTGATGGGGGCGGTAGATATAGCCGTTGGCGAGGCATTGGGCGCTTATTTGGAAGAAAATCCAAAGGAAGCTAAAATGATCGTTAATAAAGTGATTTTAGCTGCTACTGCTCGTGCTGCGGCGCGTAAAGCACGCGAAATGGTGCAGCGTAAAAGTGTAATGGGTGGTTCTGGCTTGCCAGGTAAACTTGCCGATTGTTCTGACAGTGATCCTGTAAAATGTGAAATTTATCTTGTAGAGGGTGACTCTGCGGGTGGTACTGCCAAGCAAGGTCGTGATAGAAATATTCAGGCTATTTTACCTTTAAAAGGTAAAATTTTGAATGTGGAGAAAGCAATGGAGCACAAGATTTACGAAAATGACGAGATTAAAAATATGTTTACTGCCATTGGCGTGAGCATTGGTACGCCAGAAGATGATAAGGCTTTGAACTTAACTAAACTGCGTTACCATAAAATCGTGATTATGACGGATGCGGATATTGACGGTTCTCACATTACCACTTTGATTTTAACATTCTTCTATCGTTATATGAGGGCGTTAATTGAAGCTGGTTATGTTTATATCGCTTCACCGCCGCTTTACCAGGTTAAAAAAGGTAAAGATTTTGAATATTGCTGGAATGATGTGCAACGTGATGCGGCTGTACAACGCATTAAAGGTAATGGTAAAGAGGATAGCGTACACATTCAACGTTATAAAGGTTTGGGTGAGATGAATGCTGAACAGCTTTGGGACACCACTTTGAATCCTGCAACCCGTACTTTATTACAGGCAACGATTGAGAGTGCTGCAGAATGCGATCATACTTTCTCGATGTTAATGGGCGATGAAGTTGCTCCGCGTAGAGAGTTTATCGAGCGTAATGCGAAATATGCGAAAATTGATGCCTAATCAGAGCTGAAAGCTTAAAGACTATAGCGTAAAACAAATAATAAAGCCCTCTTCGAGTTTAAAACTTGAAGGGGGCTTTTATATTTATAAGTCAAAATCGATCATTAATTTTTGGTTAATATGTATTTATAATACACGTAGGCAATGCTTACTGCTGGCCCTACAGCAATACTGCCTTTAAATTGCTTATTTAGAATCAAGCTATTGCCATTCGATTGAATCTCATATTCGCCATCTAAAATTAAGTTTCCGTCAAAATTTGCCGGCCACACATTTTCGTCGTTGAAGTATCCGATGTTATTGTTTACTGTGTATGTTCCGGAACCTCCACCTTCTTTTCTGAGCGGATCAGGAGTGATTTTGTATTTTTCATTTTCGAATACTATCGTAATGGGGTAGGTTACGGGCATTTTATACGTGCTGGAACTTACCTCCAATATGCCAGAATAATTACCATTTGGAATGTGAGCATTTGAAGTGTTTTTTTTGCAGCTCGCAGAAATGCATATTAACAAGGCAAAAATGAATATTTGATTTTTCATCGGTATAAGTTTTGAAATTAAACGAGTCTCATGAACAAAATGCGACAAACGAAAATATAGATTCTGATATTTTAATTTTTATGCATTTAGGGAGATGCCATTCCTGGTCTTGCTCCACCCAGTTGAGTTGCAATTAATGATTGTAAATTAATTACATGAAAAAATATATACATAGGTTTATTATGTATATATTTTTTATATTTGATTATGGCAATTAATAATGAATTATTTAAAGGCACTTTGCAAACAATCATTTTGAATTTGTTATCAGAAAATGAGCGCATGTACGGTTATGAAATTACCCAGAAAGTAAAGTTTATTACGCAAGGGGAATTATTGCTAAAAGAAGGGGCGTTGTACCCTGCTTTGCATAAGTTAGAAGCTGATGGACTTTTAGAAACTTCAACAGAGATTGTAGACAACAGGGTGCGTAAATATTATTCTTTATCGAAAGATGGTGAAAAAAAAGTAATTAGTAAACTCCAGGAAGCAAAAGAATTTATTTCGCAATTACAATTATTATTGAACTTAAAGCCAGCCAGTTAATATGCAGCTCAGCAAACAACAGATAGAAAAATTGAGAATCCATTTAGAAGAAAGTGGATTTAAGTATATTGATGTTCAAATGGAAATTCTGGATCACGTGGCAACCGCTGTGGAAGAGCGAATGACTGAGAATCAGGATTTAACTTTTCAGGATGCCATTAATCAAACACAGTCCTCCTTCGGACCAAAAGGTTTCAGGCAAATAGAAGCCTCCATTGTAAAGGGAATGACTAGAAAATATAGAAAGCTTTTTCTGGCACAACTTATATCTTTTTTGCACTTGAAGTATATTGCCTTAGTTTTATTGTCTTGTTTTTCGGTTTATAAGATTCAGCAAATTCTTGGTAACCAGGATAAATTTTTAACCTTTGTAATACTAAGCATGATGATGGTATTGGTTGGATCGCTAACTTCAGGTTTAAACAGTGCAAATTATAAGAATTACATGCTTTGCAAGATATCAGGATCTTATCTGAATTATACGGGTGTGTTTTTAATGGTAATCTTTCAATCGATAACCCAACCATTGAAGGCGAATTTAGATGGAGTAAATGCGTCTTTTCTTTTTACTTCATTTGCCATTACGCTGTATGGATTATATTATATTTCAGCAGTTAACGTAGCTAAGCAAGGGATTTTTGAAAGTAAGCAGCTGCTTGAAAAGTTTAAACAGATCAATCATAAAACAAAAACTACTTATTAATTAAATCGTTCTTCTGCAGACATTAAATTGGCAGCCAATCCGTTCCGTGGGTTGCTGTTATAAACTCAGTTCGTGGTTCGAGGTTTAAATAAGGATAAGTTACTTTTGATAAATATAAACCTGTTGGGTGAGCTGGTGAAACAATATTACCTATCTGCAAATCGATAAAGTGGCTTTCGAACGCTTCCACGCTTAGTTCGCCTTTGCCGACTTTTAGAAGTTGCCCCATAATTATTCGAATCATTTTACCTAAAAAACGGTTACTGGCAATGTTAAAGCGAAATCTATCTCCTTTAGCATTTACAAATAAACCAGCCTCCATTACATTACACTTTGTATGGTCGTACTTATTCGGGTGGGTACAAAAAGCCCTGTAATCATTATACTTTGTTAACAGGTTAACTGCCGCCTTCATTTTATACAGATCAAGATTTGCTTCCTGGTAAAGCGAACTTTGTGTACTCAGAAAAGGATCTTTATAGGTATGCAGAAAGTAGTCGTATTTCCGCTGAACGGCATCAAAACGGGCATGAGGCTTGCCCTCCATTTTAATAATATCAAAAACAGCTATATTGTAAGGCAAGGCTTTATTGAGACGAAAAACCAGATCGAAATCAAATGCCTCTTCCAAATCTGCATGAAAGAAAAACTGACTTGCATGCACATGCGCATCGGTTCGGCCGCAACCAATAATAGCGATTGTTTTCTTAAAAATTTTAGAAAGTGTTTGCTCGATAACTTCCTGAACGCTCTTAACCCCAGGTTGTCTTTGCCAGCCACTGTAATATTGGCCCTGATAGGCGATGTGGAAGAAGTATCTCATTATTTCGACTGCAATTCTACGGAAATTTTAGTAGAGGAAATATTAAATCATAATTTTGCTGTTAAATTAGAAGATGAATAACAATAATTGCCCTTGTGGAAGTGGTTTGCCATACGAAAACTGTTGCCAACCCTATCATTTACAAATAAAACAGGCTCCAACGGCTGAAGCTTTAATGCGATCGAGGTATTCGGCTTTTGTTTTAGCCGATGGAGATTACCTATATGAAACTACACATTTGAGCAAAAGAAAGCGGAACTCGAAAGATGCGTATCTGAAAAGTGCGAAAGGTACAAAGTGGCTGAAGCTGGAAATTGTTTCTGCCAGTTTAGACCAGGTAGAGTTCAAAGCTTTTTATCTCGATAAAAAATTTCAGCCAGATGTATTACATGAGAAATCGAATTTTAAATTAGAAAATGGGAAATGGTTTTACGTTGATGGCGTGTTTTACTCATAATAAAAACTCCTGCAAATTATCTGGCGTAATTATTTGATAATCTTTGTCCTTCTCTTTTTAAATTTGTGTAGGCTTAACAGAATTATCGCTTTGTCATCGCCTAAATGTTCTCTATCGAATCTAGTCCTGAAATTTGCGATTGTAAGGTTAATTTCAGGAATCTGATCATGGACTACTTGATTTTACTATGACATATCAATATCTAAAGTTATTTCTATTTTACCTGTGTCTGTTTTATAAACATCCAACGCAACCAGATCTAATGTAGAAAGATCGAAGACTGTTTCCTGTTGCTTCAAAATCTGAAGAAATTTTTCCCTGATTTCTACCATTAATAGTTTTCTGGAAAATCCGATGGATGAAAAAAGCTGAATGGTAAGGGGTTCTGCAAGCGGATAATCCAGTGAAATAGCTATCTCGTGTTCCGGAATTACAACTTCGTCTGCATCGATTAAGTTGAGAATTTCTTCATTTCCGCGACCGATATTGATCCAAGGAATAATGCCGTCATCTCCAACCGTTCGGGTAGCCCTTACATTGAAGGTGACAATTTGAGTCAGGTTTTTCGGGCTTTCGTTTTCGTTGGATCCTGTATTCATATTTACAATTTCTTCGCTTCGTTCCAATAAATATCCATTTCGGCAAGTGTCATATCTGCTAAAGCTTTACCATTGTCTTTTGCCTTACTTTCTAGATACTGAAAACGCTTAATAAATTTCTTATTTGTTTTTTCCAGTGCATTCTCCGGATTGATATTAATAAAACGGGCGTAGTTGATCAATGAAAAAAGAACATCGCCAAATTCGGCTTCTGCTTTTTCTACATCAATAGCGGTGTGATCTGCCACGTTGAATTCGGCTTTAAACTCTTGTAATTCTTCTTCAACTTTCTCCCAAACCTGGTTTTTATCTTCCCAATCGAAACCTACGCCACGTGCCTTTTCCTGAATGCGGGAAGCTTTTACCAAGGCTGGCAATGAAGCCGGCACACCGGCCAATACTGATTTATTTCCTTCTTTGAGCTTAATCTGTTCCCAGTTTCGTTTTACATCTTCTTCGTTCTCTACTTCCACATCGCCATAGATATGTGGATGACGGTTAACCAGTTTATCGCAAACGCCGTTTAATACATCAACAATGTCAAAATCGTTTGTCTCAGATGCAATTCTGGAATAGAAGACCAGATGCATCATTACATCGCCCAGTTCTTTTTTAATTTCGTTCAGATCGCCTTCTAAAATCGCATCACTTAATTCATAAGTTTCCTCGATAGTTAAATGGCGCAAAGTTTCCATGGTTTGTTTTTTATCCCAGGGGCATTGTGTACGAAGGGTATCAAGTACGGTGAGCAGTCTGTTGAAAGCATCAGCAGGATTATTTGCAGTAACAGGAATTGGATTATTAGGCATGTTGTGTTTTTTATCGAACGCTAAAATACCAAACCCAACCGATTAAGAAAAATTGAAATGGGATTCGGAACCATAAATATTTAATTCCCGGGCCGGTTTTATATAAATTCTCATAATTAATTTTGTTTTTAGCGGCATAGATATTAGCCGGTAATACGGCAATTAAAAATAAAATTAATGTTATTCCTGTATAGTAACGCGTGCTTTCGATCCCTAATCCAATTGCAAACAGTATCTCTAAAATACCAGTAACAATCACAATTTCTACTTTTCTGGGAATAAAAAGCGGAATCATGCCTGCCATGGAAGTTTTAAATTTAAAATGCCCGATGGCGGTAAATAAAAGCATTACGGACATGGCAATATTTCCGGCGAAAACATTGCCTTTATCAAAAGTAGTATGGCTCCCAAATGCAAGTATAGCTACGTAAACAATAAGCAAAACAAATAATGGCTTCATTTGATCGTGAATTTGCCAGACGGCGTAATGGATATGATTTAGTCTTTTTCTTCGAGTTTTATTTTTTTAGTGATCTGATAAACCCGTTTTTTCTTTGCTGGTTTATGCTCTTCACCCATTAGAATTCCCCATGGTTTAAGGTTATCTACACGATCGAAAATAATCTTCAACATGGCCAGGTAAGGAATACACAAAAACATACCAGAGATTCCCCATATCATTTCTCCGACAATAATACCCAGAAAAGCAAACAAGGCATTGATTTTTACTTTAGAACCCACAACCAATGGCATCAGAATATTACCATCAAGGGCATGAACACCAATAAAAGTGATCAAAACGAGTAGAACTTTTCCTGCGCCAGCAGTTGCAAAGGTGATTAAACAACTTATCAGCAGCGCGAAAAAGATTCCCAGATAGGGAACAACATTAAAGATGCCTGCTACCAGGCCTAACAGAACCGCATATTTAACACCAAGCAGACTTAAAACGGCGATCATTAAAATGGTTACAATCAGCATTTGTAAAAACAAACCAATGATATATTTTTTGATGATATATTGGATCTGGCTTACAATTTCAGTTACTTTTTCTTTATGCTCTTCTTTAAATACAGAAGTTAAGAAAGTGAATAATACTCTCCGGTAGTTTAAAATGAAAAAAGTAAATAATAAAGTAAATCCTAAAAAGAGGAGGGTAGAAGATAAAGTTGCCAGGGTTGTAGCGACTATAGTGGCGCTGGTGGCCAGTGCTTTTTCTGTACTATCATTGAGGTAAGCAAGTTGCTTTTCGGTATTTATACGGAAGGTAATCGAAATCCAGTGTTGCAATTCATGAAAAGAAACATTGGCTTTCTGTTTCAATAAGGGCCAGTCTGCCCATAAATCACTTAATTGATTTCCAAAAAAATACATGATTCCGCCGATAACAGCAATCATTAAAATTACAGCGACAATTGTTGCCAGGCTCCTTTTTAACCTGAACTTTTGTTCTAAAAAATTTCCTGCCGGAAGCAACAAAATTGCCATCAGGAAAGAGAATAGTAGTGGTGCCAATAATGACTGACCTAAAATGGCAATGTAGGTTAAACTGATTAGGCAAAAAAGAATAAGGGCCAGTTTAGGCAGAAACGTTAATTTTTCTCTCATGATATGTTTAAATCCATATTAATACAAAATGCCCGATTAATGGTTTCATTAATCGGGCATTTAAATATAGCGGATTATTTTCTAATAGATACTTGCTTTATCAAGAAGGGAAATGTCTTCAGGTGTTAATTTTAAATTAGCGGCTTCCGTAAAAGATTTTAACTGACTCAAATCTGTTACGCTGGCAATAGGCGCGGTAACTGAAGGGTGATTGATCAGCCATGCCAAAGCAACTGAAGCTTGCTGGACATGGTGTTTATCTGCAACCTGATCTAAGGCCTCTAAAATTTTAAAACCTCTTTCGGTTAAAAATTTCTTCACACCGCCGCCCCGCTTGCTTTTATTTAGGTCCTCTTCGCTTCGGTACTTGCCAGTCAGGAAACCGCTGGCCAAAGAATAATAAGTAATTACACCTAAATCATTTTCGAGGCAAATCTTTTCATGTTCGCGTTCAAATTCTTCTCTATCAAATAAGTTATAGCCAGGTTGATAAACTTCGTAACGAGGTAGATTGTGCTGTGTAGAAAATAGCAGAGACTCTTTTAACCTTGGTGCCGAGAAATTAGAGGCACCAATCCAGCGTACTTTTCCTGCCCTGATTAGCGTTTCATAGGCACTTAAGGTTTCTTCGACAGGAGTAGACTCATCATCGAAATGCGAAAAATACAGATCGATATAATCGGTTTGTAGCCTGGAAAGTGAGTGTTCCACCTGGTTAATAATGTAATCTTTTTTAAGCGATTTGCCGGTACCCATATCAGAACCAACCTTGGTAGCAATTACGACATCGTGGCGTTTGTTATGTTTTTTTAACCAGTTGCCTATAATGGTTTCTGATTCGCCGCCTTTATTGCCTTCTACCCAACGGGAATATACATCAGCAGTATCAATAAAATTAAATCCGTTTTCTATAAACTGGTCTAATATTTCGAATGATTTTTTTTCATCAATTGTCCATCCGAATACATTTCCTCCAAATACTATGGGTACAATGCTTAAATCTGTTTTACCTAATATTCTCTTTTCCATGATCTACAATTTAATATAGATCTAACAATTGAACGGAGCGGTGGTTTTGGCAGGCCGTCTACTTTGTGTCAGATTTGGTAAAGATGCTGATCAAAGAACCCGTTTATTTAGTTACTGTATTTTGGTTGCCCTGAGCATTTCCCTTTTGCCTAGTGCGCCGGGCAATTTTTCTATAGTAAAACCGCAGGCTTTAACAGCTCTTTTCAGGTTGCCGGTGATGGCATAGGTAACAAATGTTCCACCAGGTTTTAAAAAACTGCAGGTATGGGCAATGATCTCGTTGCTCCACATTTCCGGTTGGTGCTGTACGGAAAATGCATCATAATAAATTACGTCGTATTTCTTTTCAGTTGTAAAATCTACCAGCGTTGTGTGTGGTATTTCCAGTTTGCAATTGGATGAAAGTATTTGTTCGGACTTTAATGCTGCATCATAATTGGAAATAAAATCATCCCAAGTCTTTGGATCTACATATGCGGAATAGCCTGTTTGAGTAATGATTTCTGCAGTTAAAGGAAAAGCTTCAATACTGGTGTAATTTAGCTTAACCTTGTTTTGAGTGCAATATTCGAAACTGAGAATGAAATTTAGTCCCGTTCCAAAACCGACTTCCAGCACAGATATTTCCGATTTTTCGGCTGTTGCGTGTTTCAGTCCGGCATCTATAAAAACATGCTTGCTTTCCTGAAGTGCGCCGTGCTTGCTATGGTAATGTTCACCAATGGTTTCGTTAAAAAGCGTGTTGGAGCCATCGGCAGTTTGAGTAATAATGTTCATGAGTGCGGGATTAAATGATTTTATGGATAATTATGCGAAATTACTACTTTCGTATAAACGATCTCAACTTAGTACAAACTTAGTTTTTATCTATATGTTACCCTAAACCCTAAACCCTAAACCCTAACTACTAAAATGGATATCGAATCATTCAGAGAATATTGTTTAACGCTGCCGGGAACAACTGAAGGCATGAAATGGGATCATTTGTGTTTTATGATAGAGGAGAAGATTTACATCATTATTGCTATTGATGAAGGAACACGCTTTTCAATCAAATGTCATCCTGATGAGTTCGATAGCTTAACCGCAAGAGACGGAATTGCACAGGCTTATCATTTGGCAAAAGGCCAATGGATTCAGGTTGAAAATCTTGATGTGTTAAACGATCATGAATTGAAGCAAAGAGTTGCCGATTCCCGTGCGCTGGTTTTAGCCAAGTTGCCAAAGAAAACTCAGGCCAAATATATTTAAGTATTGTTAAGTATTATTGTTTGGCGTCGTCTTTTTTGATGCCTTTATCTGCGTTCAATTCTTTCGATTTCATAATATTGAAATTGTACATTTCTTCTATGCCGACCAATTTCCTCGAGCACTTTTCGATGTCTGTATCTTTTTCCCACAAGTACGGGCGGAAGCTATAACTCTTAGTTCCATCTAAATTCGCTATAAATTGATTCCAGCTGCTCCAACGCAGGCCTTTATAGAATTTAGAAAGATCGCTATCAAAGCAAAAAATCAAAAATTCACCATATCCTGCTCCAAGGGGTTGCCAGGTTAATGTATTTGGTTCGAGGTAATACACATTTTTAACATCGGGACCTAAGCCTCCGTAGTTGATGGCGAAAAAGCCCCCAATGGCATCATCTGCAATTAAAAGGTAAGGAATATTATCGCCATATTCTTTGATGGTTTTGCCTTTATTCCAATTGGCGATATTGCGCGTCATTCTTTCGCTTCCCGAACCTAAAATCCGGATCCAGCCATTATCTACCATGATGCCGCCGGTGTTATAAATTACCGAACCCAGTGTAGCATAGGTAGTCATTTGTGCATTGTAGAGTACTTCTTTAGCTTTGGCAGAATCTACCGGTAGCACTTCAACTTTGTTTTTTGCGGAGTCAATCCATTTTTGAACAAGTGGCCAGGCCGGATCTGTTTTGTTAATAAGCTTATCTAAACTGATTAACTTATTCTGAGCGGAAACACCAAATGTAAACAGGCTTAAAATGACTAGCGAAACTAATTTGAGGGTAACTTTCATGGCAGGTGATGGATGCTTAATTCTTCAAATATATAATGATTATCGTAGATTTTTGTCTGAAAGGAAAGAAATGTATACGAATATTTGATGCAGAATTATACAAAAAACGCTCCCGGAATAATGGGAGCGTTTGCAATTGTGTCTTGAATGTTGAATAAGGGAGTACTCCAGATGGAATGAGGGAAATCCCTATACCTTCCGCCTTTCAAACCTTCATCCTAATTTACCACATTCTAATTCTGTCTTCTGGTTTTTTGTATAGCTTATCGCCAGGTTTCACATCAAACGCGGTGTACCAGGCATCCATATTTACCGGAGCACCAATGGTACGGTATGGACCAGGTGAATGTGGATCTGTTTTAATTAACTGCGCTGCGCTTTCTGGTAAGATGTTACCTCTCCAAACCTGAGCCCATGCCAGGAAGAAACGCTGATCCGGTGTAAAACCATCAATTTTCTCATTACTCTGGCCTTGCTTAGTCATTTTAAAAGCGGTGTAAGCGGCATTCAAACCACCTAAATCGCCGATATTTTCGCCCATGGTTAATTTACCGATTACATGAACGGTATCTAAAACGGTGTAGGCATCAAACTGCTCGCCCAGGGCTTTAGTTTTTGCATCAAATTTAGCTTTGTCTTCAGCAGTCCACCAGTTTTTAAGATTACCATGCGCATCGTACTGACTTCCGCTATCATCAAAACCATGGCTCATTTCGTGCCCGATCACGGCTCCAATTCCACCATAATTCACGGCGTCATCAGCATTTGGATCGAAAAACGGGAACTGTAAAATGCCTGCAGGGAAGGTAATATCATTCATTGTAGGACTGTAAGATGCATTTACGGTTGGAGGCGTCATGCCGAAACGGTTACGGTCGATTGGTTTGCCTAATCGGTTTACGTTTTCGTTGTAACTCCAAACACTTGCATTGCGCAGATTTTGGAAATAAGTATCTCTCTTAATGTCTAAACCTATATACGTTTCCCATTTAGTAGTGTAACCTACTTTTGGTTTAAATGCGGCAAGTTTTTCCAATGCTTTTTTCTTCGTTTCTGCGCTCATCCATTCCAAGCCGTTAATCCTGATTTCGAAAGCTTTACGTAAGTTTACGATCATCGCATCCATACGGGCTTTTGCTTCAGGTTTAAAGTATTTCGCAACATAAAGCTGACCTAAGAGTTCGCCGATTGTACCATCTGTTAACGATGACATGCGTTGCCAGCGTGGGGTTTGTACCTTTTGACCAGTTTGTGCCTGGGTAAAGGCGAAGTTTGCCTTAACAAAAGGCGAGCTTAAGCTACCAGCAGAATTCTTTAATACGTTCCATTGTAAGTAGGTTTTCCAATCTGCTAGTGAAACTGATTTTAATAAACCATCTAAGCTGGTTAAAAACTTAGGTGATGAAACCAATACGGTGTCTTGTCCTTTAATTTTGAATTTAGGTAAATAAGTAGCCCAGTTGATATCCGGTGTTTTCTTACTTAAATCGGCAACGGTTAATTTATTGTAAGTAGCATAAGGGTCACGCATTTCCATGCGGCTCATTTGTGCTTCTGCTAATTGTTTTTCTATTTTAAAGATGGTAGCGGCTTTTTGTTTTGCAGCTTCAGCATCACTCCCTGTCAAGGTGAACAGGGTGGTCATGTAAGTGTTATAGGCTTCGCGAATTTTAACGCTACGGGTATCGTCTTTCAAATAATAATCACGATCGGGTAGGGTTGTGCCCCCCTGACCAATGTTAACCATATATTTATTAACGTTTTTGCGATCCTGGCCTACGCCGATACCAAACATCGGACTACCAATTCCGCTCACACGCATATAAGCAACGTGATCTAAAACGCCTTGAATATCTTTAATTTGATTGATTTTTTCGAGATCAGCTTTGATTGGTGTATAACCAAGCTTTTCGATGGCAACGGTGTCCATTGCTGCGGAAAAAAAGTCTCCAACACGGCGTTTTACAGAACCTGCAGGGGCAGACTTGTCAGCTGCTGCATCCTCAACTAAGGTTTTCACAGCATTAATATTAAAATCGCGAAGTTCGTTAAAAGATCCCCAGCGTGTTTCTTTTGCAGGAACGGGATTGTTTTTTACCCAGGTGCCGCTGGCATACGTGTAAAAATCATCTCCGGGCTTAACAGATAAGTCCATATTAGCCGGATCAATGTATTTTCTTGCAGTTTGTGCATTGGCAGAAAAGCCAGCAGCAACTATAGCAAGTGCTGCAAAATATCTTTTCGAATTTTTGTATTTCATTCGTTTTAATAAGTTAGTTATTAATGCGAAATTTATGAAATACTAATTAATACTGAAACAATATAATAAGAATATTACTTGTTAAACCAGTAGTAGATTTTTGCCAAACCGAGACGTCTGATAATTTCTGATGCTGAAAATGAGATTTTAATGGATTTCATGATTTTCAATCTTTAATACATTATTAACATTTTTTAACATTATTTATTGTGTGTTTACCGAAAATATCACTATTAAGAATGATTCATGATAAAGTTTTTTTGCTAAATTTGTTTTGCCTGAAGTGATCATTCAGAGGGATATGCGCTCTTAAACTTCCGGATTTTCTGCTAAAACCAGATGTATATTTAAATAATCAATGTTAGCAAATAAAATAATGAGCCATATCCATAGTCGAGAAGATAGCTGTTGCAGTAGTAAAGCTCATTTAAAACCTCATGATCATCACAGCCACCCGCATGAAGATGGCGACGAACATGACCATAATCATAGCGGAGATCCGTCATCATTTAAAACTTATTTGCCCGCGATAGTTACCTTGGGTATGTTGCTTATTGGTATTGCATTCGATAATGTTTTTAAAGTCGAAGCGTTTAAAATGATCCGCCCTTACTGGTATATGGTTGCTTATTTACCAGTTGGTATTCCTGTATTGAAAGAAGTTTGGGAAACCTTTAAAGCCGGAGATTTTTTTACAGAATTTTCTTTAATGTCTATTGCAACAATTGGTGCTTTTGCTATTGGCGAATATCCCGAAGGCGTAACGGTAATGCTGTTTTATACCATCGGTGAGTTATTTCAAATGGCCGCTGTTAACCGGGCAAAAAGAAATATCTCTGCTTTGCTTGATGTTCGGGCAGATATGGCCAATGTTTTACGCAATGGCAAATATGAAAGTGTTGGTCCTGAAAAGGTTAATGTTGGTGAAACTATCCAAATTAAAGCCGGAGAGAAGATCCCTTTGGATGGAGAAATGTTATCCGAAAAAAGTAGTTTTAATACCGCTGCTTTAACTGGTGAAAGTAATCCAAGAACCATCAACAAGGGTGAAAATGTATTGGCGGGAATGCTAAATTTAGACTTGCTTATCGAAATAAAAGTTACCAAAGTATTTGCAGATAGTGCGCTTTCCCGGATTTTAGAAATGGTGCAGCATGCCACCACCAGAAAAGCAAAAACAGAATTGTTCATCCGTAAGTTTGCCAAAGTTTACACGCCTATAGTTTTCTTTCTTGCCCTTGCGTTAGTGACTATTCCAATTTTAATTATGGGAAGCGAATACCAGTTTCAGACCTGGCTGTACCGTGCATTGGTTTTTCTCGTTATTTCCTGCCCATGTGCGTTGGTGATCTCTATCCCGTTGGGTTATTTTGGTGGAATCGGGGCTGCATCAGGCCATGGAATACTTCTCAAAGGGTCAAATTTTTTAGATTTAATTACCAAGTTGAATACGGTAGTGATGGATAAAACCGGAACACTTACCAAAGGTGTTTTTAAAGTTCAGAAAGTAGAAAGTAATATTGATCGGGATGAATTTTTGAACCTTTTAGGTGCATTAGAGGCAAAATCGACACATCCAATTGCTAAGGCAATCGTTCAATATGTTGGTAATGGCATTAGTTATTCGGCAGAAAATGTGGAAGAACTTTCAGGAATGGGCCTTAAGGGAACTGTGAATGGCAAGCGAATTTTAGCCGGAAATACAAAGCTTTTGGCAAAGTCTAACATTGATTTTGATTTCAAGATAAACGATACAGAGGAGTCAATAGTGGTGTTGAGCGTGGATGGAAAATATGCGGGTTATGTTCTAATAGCTGATGAAATTAAAGACGACTCGGCAGATGCTGTTAAGCAGCTATATGAAAATGGCATCAAACAAGTGGTAATGTTAAGCGGCGATAAAACGAGTATTGTTAAAAAAGTAGCTCAGAGATTAGGCATTCATTCGTTCTACGGAGATCTACTTCCTGAGGATAAAGTTGCCCGGCTGGAAGAAATTAAAAGTGATAAATCAAAAGTTGTTGCCTTTGTGGGCGATGGTATAAATGATACACCTGTTCTGGCTATCAGTGATATTGGAATTGCAATGGGGGCAATGGGTAGTGATGCGGCTATTGAAACTGCCGACGTAGTGATTCAGACCGATCAGCCTTCAAAAATTGTTACTGCCATCAAAATTGGGAAAGCCACCAAAAAAGTGGTGATTCAGAATATCGTTTTGGCTTTTGCAGTTAAGGCGTTGGTTTTGATTTTAGGTGCCGGTGGCTTAGCCACTATGTGGGAAGCCGTTTTTGCCGATGTAGGTGTTGCTTTACTCGCAATCTTAAATGCCGTTAGAATTCAGAAGATGAAGTTTTAGTTGCCGATTTCTATTGTATGTAAATAATTGAGGGGATCTTGAATACTATTTATTTTAGTATATTTGATTATGAAGGAGCCCGTTCCATATCCAGACTTATCTAACGAAACTGTTCGGGAATTTAATGATATTGATGCGTCATTGACTTATAGTTACGCCAACTATTTAAATTGGCTTTTTGAGGACCGGGTTGAACTGATTAAAGGCAAAATTTTCAAAATGAGTCCGGCGCCGTCCAGGATGCATCAGGAAATTTCAAGAAACATTTTCTTAAAAGTTGGTGTTTTTTTACAAGATCAGCTTTGTAAAGTGTATTCTGCCCCCTTTGATGTTCGTTTTCCAAAGGAAAGTAAAGCGGACCGAGATGTTTATACGGTGTTGCAACCAGATATTTGTGTTGTATGTGATATAAGTAAATTAGATGATCGCGGTTGCATTGGTGCACCTGATTTGGTTGTTGAGATTTTATCTCCTGGAAATACCAAAGTAGAACTCTTGCATAAATACCAGGTTTATCAGGAATTTGGCGTAAAAGAATATTGGGTGGTGAGTCAAAGTGATCAGAGTATTTTGATTTATACCCTGAATGAACATGGTAAATTTCAGCCATCAAAAATATTTACCTTATCCGAGAAAATTACTTCTACCGTTTTACCAGGTTTTGAACTGGCACTTGATGACGTGTTTGAGGATTTGGGTTAAATCCTTATCTTGAGATAAATGACTGATAACCAATTTTTCAAATACCCTGGTATGCTCTTTTATACTATAAATTTTAGTATATTTGATTATGAATAAGGTAGTCCCATATCCAGATTTATCTAATGAACCTGTTCGGGAATTCAATGATATTGATGCATCATTAACTTACAGCTATGCAAATTATCTGAACTGGCTTTTTCAGGATCGTGTTGAACTCATTAAAGGTAAAATCTTTAAGATGAGTCCGGCCCCGTCTAGTATTCATCAGGAAATTGTTGGGAATATATTCAGAAAGATTGGTAATTTTTTGGAAAAGAAAACCTGTAAGGTATTTGTTGCTCCTTTTGATGTTCGTTTTTATAAAGATGATAAGCAAGATTTAGCGATTCAAACTGTTCTGCAACCTGATATCTGCGTAATCTGCGACAAAAATAAAATTGATTATAAAGGCTGTATTGGTGCACCTGATTTGATTGTCGAGATTTTATTGCCTGGAAATACCAAAGTAGAGCTATTGCATAAATACCAGGTTTATCAGGAATTTGGTGTAAAAGAATATTGGGTGGTGAGTCAAAGCGATCAGAGTATTTTGATTTATACCTTAAATGAATATGGTAAATTTCAGCCATCGAAAATATTTACCTTATCCGAGAAAATTACTTCTACCGTTTTACCAGGTTTTGAACTGGCACTTGATGACGTGTTTGGGGATTTGGGTTAAATCCGTTGGTTAAAACCAGCGGTTATAAATTAAAAGATGTTTCAAAGATATATCGATTGAGGTGATGCGTCCGGGGACTTTATTAAGGCGATAGCCCTAACCCACATGCTATCTTCATTGCAGGCCGCTTCAGCTACCTGCAGTTGATCAATTCCGTTGGTTAAAACCAGCGGTTATGAATTAAAAGATGCTTCGAAGATATATCAATTGATGTGATGCGTTCGGGGGCTTTATTAAGGCGATAGTGCTAACCCACATGCGATATTCATTGCAGGCCGCTTCAGCTGCCTGCAGTTGATCAATTCGGTGGTTAAAACCAGCGGTTAAGAATGAGTTTTAACTTATAATCCTGTCACCTCCTTTCAAATGATTTCCACTTTAAGTTTTGGCCTTAAAAACGTATTTTTGCCATTCAAATTGATATTGATTAATTTTTCATGAGCATTTCCACCAAGTACAATCCCGCAGAAACAGAAGATAAATGGTATAGCTATTGGCTATCGAAGAAGTTTTTTCACTCAGAACCAGATGAGCGCGAGCCTTATACTATCGTCATTCCGCCGCCAAATGTTACTGGTGTACTGCACATGGGGCACATGTTAAACAATACCATTCAGGATGTTTTAATTCGTAAAGCCCGCATGCAAGGCAAAAATGCCTGCTGGGTTCCTGGAACTGATCATGCTTCTATCGCCACTGAGGCGAAAGTGGTGGCCATGTTAAAGGAACAGGGCATCAATAAAAAAGATCTTTCCCGTGAAGAATTTATGAAATATGCCTGGGAATGGAAAGAGAAATATGGTGGTATTATTTTAGAGCAACTGAAGAAACTAGGTGCGAGTTGCGATTGGGACCGCACCCGCTTTACGATGGAAGAAGATCTTTCTGCTGCAGTTATTCATTCATTTATCCACCTATATAAAAAAGGGTGGATTTACCGTGGAATCCGCATGGTAAACTGGGATCCGGCAGGTAAAACGGCTGTTTCTGATGAGGAAGTAATCCGTAAGGAAGTGAATCAAAAGCTATATTATATCAGGTATCAGGTATCAGGAAGTGAGAATCAGCATGAGCCCGAATTCTTGACAGTAGCTACAACCAGACCGGAAACGATTATGGCTGATGCTGCGATTTGTATTAATCCTAATGATGAACGTTTTACCCATCTTAAAGGGAAAAAGGTTTTTGTGCCGTTGGTGAATCATGAAATTCCTGTAATTGAAGATGAATACGTTGATATTGAATTTGGTACAGGCTGTTTAAAAGTTACTCCTGCGCATGATTTGAACGATTATGAATTAGGCGTTAAACATAATTTGCCAGTCACCGATATCTTAAACGATGATGGCACTTTAAATGAATTAGCCGTTATTTTAGTGGGCGAAGACCGGTTTGTTGCCCGTAAAAAGATTGCGAAATTGTTGGATGAGGCTGGTCACTTGGAAAAAGTGGAAGACTATAAATCGCAGGTTGGTTTTTCTGAACGAACTGATGCCGCTATCGAGCCGAAACTTTCGATGCAATGGTTTGTGAAGATGAAGGAAATGGCTCAGCCCGCTTTAGATGATGTTTTAAATGGCGAGGTAAACCTGATTCCAAATAAATTTGAAAATACCTATCGCCACTGGATGGAAAATGTTCGCGATTGGAACATTTCCCGTCAGTTATGGTGGGGACAACAAATTCCTGCCTGGTATGATGATAAGGGAAACTGGGTGGTTGCCAAGACCAAAGATGAAGCGCTGGAAGAATTCTGGAAAAAGAAACATTTAGATGAAAGCGGTTCTGAAGCAGATAAAGCTGGATTTAAACATCAGTTGGAGCCATTTTTAAAGCAGGATGAAGATGTAATGGACACCTGGTTCTCTTCATGGTTGTGGCCAATCTCTGTTTTCGATGGTTTCAAAAATCCTGATAATAAAGATATTAACTATTATTATCCCACAAATGATTTAGTAACTGCTCCGGAGATTTTATTTTTTTGGGTAGCGCGTATGATTATGGCCGGACATGAGTTTATGGGTAAAAAGCCATTTACAAATGTTTATTTAACGGGTATCGTTCGCGATAAGTTAGGCCGTAAAATGTCTAAATCTTTAGGTAACTCTCCAGATCCGATCGGGTTGATTGAAAAATATGGTGCCGATGCCGTGCGTGTGGGCATGTTAATGTCTTCGCCGGCAGGTAACGACCTCATGTTTGATGAAAGCTACTGTGAACAGGGACGTAATTTCGCTTCGAAAATATGGAATGCTTTCCGCCTGGTTAAGGGTTGGGAGGTAGATGAGCAGTTAGAAAATCCAAATACACAAGCAATTTCGTGGTTCGGAAACCGGTTTAATGAAGCCCTGGTAGAAATTGAGGATAACTTTAAACAATACCGTTTATCAGAAGCGCTGATGATTACCTATAAATTGGTATGGGATGATTTTTGCGCGTGGTACCTGGAAATGGTTAAACCTGCTTATCAGCAACCGATTGATGCGGCGAGTTACAAAGCAACGATTGCGTTCTTCGAGAATATCATCAAGTTATTGCACCCAAATATGCCGTTCTTAACCGAAGAATTATGGCATGATGATTTATTTGCAGCACGCGAAGAAATGGACTGCTGTATTGTTGCAGAATTCCCGAAAGGGGGGGCAATTGATGAAAAGCTATTAAAAGATGCGGAAGTAGTTAAAACGGTAATTGCTGAAATTAGGAATATTCGGAACCAAAAACAAATTTCGCCGAAAGAGGCTTTAGAATTATATATCAAGGTGAACTCTGATGTTGATTATGAAAAATGGTTAAACATCGTTTTCAAATTGGCAAATGTTTCGGAAGCTGAAATTGTACAGGGAAAAATCCTTGGTGCAACTGCTTTCATGGCAGGGAAAGACGAATTTTTCATTCCACTAACTGAGAACATTGATGTTGATGCAGAGCGTACGCGTTTAACTGCTGATTTAGTTTACCTACAAGGTTTCTTAAAATCTGTTGATGCGAAACTGAGCAATGAGCGTTTTGTGCAAAATGCAAGGCCAGAAATTATTGCCAATGAGCGCAATAAAAAAGCAGACGCAGAAGCTAAGCTTAAAATAATTGAAGAGAGCTTAGCGATGTTGGGTTAAATATAAGATCCAATGTGTTCAAATAGCCCTTTAGATTTAAATGTCTAAAGGGTTTTTTGCGTTTCATAGGTCTGGATATTTAAAAGTCGAGATTGAATAGCCCGCAAATTATCCGAAGATATGCTCCTAAAAGCAACCTTTCCTTTTTGTTGTTTTGATAAAGTCTTATCAATGAAAGGGTTAAAATTATCATTAGGCAATAATAAAGATAAGATACGGCTCCAAATCTTTATGCCAGAATGTTTCAATTAAATGATAGGCTTAATAGACGGACTTTTTCAATCCCTTATCTTTGGTTTCTAAATTGTTACCGAAACCTCCTGTTATCTCTAAACTTAAAACCCTATTTTAGGATAATTAAAATTGAGCTTTCTAACCAAATCTAAACCTGCTATTTGCATTTAAACTGCAATAAGGTATTGTTATGAATTAATTTAATAACCAATCCAGTTTAAAATGAAGTCAAGAATTACTATTGTACTGCTCTTACTTTCCATTTTTCTTTTTAGTTTTCAATTAGAAAAAAAGACTTACTTACGGCTTGGAATTGTTGCTCCTATTTATAAAGACAGTCTTGTTTTCTCGGCCGGCTTCAAAATATTTGGTGAATCGGTTGGCAGGATGATTTCTCCTTCTTTATCGGAAGAAAAATTTAAGCAAAATCTCGAACTCATCAGGAACGCCAAAGGCAAGCTCTATATGTGTAATGTGATGTTTCCTGGGCAGATGAAAATTGCTGGTCCGGATGTGGAGGAAAAAGATGTGCTGGCTTATGCAGAAGGTTTGTTTTCCAGGGCTGAACAAGCGAAAGTAAGTGTAATTGTTTTAGGAAGCGGTACGGCACGCAAAATTCCGGATGGATATGAGGTTGAAAAAGCGAAGGCTGATTTCATTCTCTTGTGTAAAAAGCTCGCTGCATCTGCCGGGAAACACCATGTTAAAATCGCACTCGAAAATCTGCAAAGCCAGGAAACAAATTTTATTACCAATGTAAAAACTGCAGCTGAAATTGTACGTGCCGTGAATCACCCGAACTTCGGGCTTAATGCAGATATTTTTCATATGCGGCGCGAGAATGAATCTTACCAAAGCATTATCGATGCAGCGGATGTATTGATTCATTGCGAAATTGCTGAACATGAAGCCAGAACCCTACCCGGTATTAAAGGAGATAATTTTGAACCTTATTTGCGGGCTTTAAAAGAAGCAAAATACAAAGGCCCGATATTTATAGAGGCAGGCGCAAATTATACACCTGCTCAAATTGCCGAATCTTATCGGTTTTTAACCAAACAAATTGAAGCCGTTTACACGGAATAATATTACTGCTTTTTAGTATAAACTATTTATGGAAAACTCCAGAAGAAAATTCATCAAACAATCGGCCATTTTTGCTGCGGCTACCTATGCAGGAACTATGGGTATGAGCGCTAAAAGCTACGGACGAATTATCGGTGCCAATGATCGGGTCCGCGTTGGTATTGTCGGTTTTTCCGACCGTTTTAAGGATACCTTACTTCCATGTTTCCTTAACCACAATAAAGAACTCAATTTCGATGTGGTTGGTCTTTCTGATCTTTGGAATTTTAGAAGAGATTTGGGAATAGCGCATTTGAAAGATAAATTCGGCCATGATATAAAAGCGTGCAGAAACAATGATGAATTGTACGCCATGAAAGACCTGGATGCGGTAATCATTAGCACAGCAGATTTTCAACATGCTTTGCACACTATTGAAGCGGTAAAAGCCAATTGTGATGCTTACGTGGAGAAACCTTTTGCAGAAACCATGGATGACGCAAAAGCAGCATTAAAAGCTGTTAAAGCAACCGATCGGATTGTGCAGATCGGTTCTCAGCGTAGAAGTGGTGAGAATTATGCAAATGCAGCAAAGTTTATTCAAGATGGCAAATTCGGGCCCATTACGGCAGTAGATTTAGTTTGGAATGTTAACCAGCCAGGCCGATGGCGCAGACCAGATCTGGTCGCGAAATTAAAGGAAGAAGATATCGATTGGAAACGGTTTTTACTAAATCGCCCTACTGAAGCTTTCGATCCAAGGAAATATTTAGAATACCGTTTATTCTGGCCCTATTCTTCAGGCATGCCTGGTCAGTGGATGTCGCATCAAATCGATACGGTTCACTGGTTTACCAAATTGAAACATCCGAGAAGTGTGGTTGCTAATGGTGGAATTTATACCTGGAAAGATGGGCGCAGAAACTGGGATTCGATGGTTGCTGTTTTTGATTACGGACAGCCAGATACCAACGATGGCTTTCAGGTAACGTTTACCTCAAGGATGCAAAACAGTGTAGGTGATGTTGGCGAAGTGTACTACTCAAATGGTGGCGAATTGAATTTAATCACCAATAAGGTTTCGCCAAAAGGCGGATTAAAACAGCAGGAAGCTGCCGCAATGGGAATGAAGGCGAATCTATTACCAGAATTTGATTTGAGTAAAACAGAAATTAAAGCAGCAACCGGTGCAAATATGGGTGGAGATTCATTGACTTCCGGACATATGAGAAATTGGATGGAATGTGTACGAAGTCGTAAAACGCCAAACGCACCAGTGGAGGCAGGTTATTCACATTCTATTGCCAATATCATGACGAATGCCGCGGTTCGCACCGGAGCAAAATCTACTTTTGATGAAGGTAGACAGGAAGTAATCGCCAATGGAAAAGTATTTAAATATTAATTTGTATCCACCTAAGCCAGCTTAGAAAGCGATGTTATCAGCACTATATTGAAATGTTATGAGTTGTGTTAGGTGGTAAATAATAATTATCTAATGATGTTAAAAATAAAGAAATACAGTATTCTAGCCCTATCCCTGATCAGTTTATCAGCAGCTGCCCAAAAAGCAAAACCCATTTTTGATGGTAAAACTTTAACCGGCTGGAAAATGGTTGCAGGCGCAGCACCTTACCAGGTTGAAAATGGAATGATTGTGGGAACCATGACCAAAGGCACCCCAAATTCATTTTTGATTACCGAAAAGGATTATGGCGATTTCATTCTTGAACTGGATGTTAAGCTTGAAGGCGATAATACCAACTCCGGAATCCAGACCAGAAGCCACATAAATCCTGAGGGAAATAAGGGCAAGGGATTGGTCTTTGGCAGGCAGGTGGAAATAGATCCTACGCCCAGATCATGGACCGGTGGCGTTTACGATGAAGCAAGAAGGTTGTGGCTTTATCCGTTGGAGTTAAATCCAAATGCGAAACCGTTGTATAAAAAGAATGAGTTTAATCATTATAGAATTGAATGCATTGGTAATGAATTGAAAACCTGGGTAAATGGAAGTCCGGTTTCTTATGTTATTGATACATTAGATCAATCTGGATTTATTGGTTTGCAGGTACACAGTATAGGCAATAATTTAGAAAATGATGGGAAAAAGGTTTATTTCAAGAATATTAATATTCAAACCACGGGTTTAAAACCGAAAGCATTTCCAAAAGGAATTTATACAGTAAACTTAACCCCGAACACTTTATCAGGCTATGAAAAATCAGAAGGCTACCAGTTACTCTTCGATGGTAAAACGAACAATGGCTGGGTAGGTGCGTATAAAACAACTTTTCCGGCAAAAGGCTGGAAGATCGAAAATGGGGTAATCAGCGTAGAACCATCAGGCGGATCAGAATCTACAAACGGTGGTGATATTGTCACTCAGGCAGAATATGCTGCATTTGATTTATCATTCGAATTTAAGTTGACACCCGGTGCAAACAGCGGGGTAAAGTATTTTGTAACCTTAAGCGAAAAAAATACAGGCTCTGCGATTGGGCTGGAATACCAGGTTTTAGATGATGAATTACATCCGGATGCGAAACTTGGCAGAGATGGAAACCGAACATTAGCCTCTTTATATGATCTGATTACGTCGAAAAAGGAAGCAAGGTATCTACGCCCGATTGGCAGCTGGAATAATGCCAGGTTAGTGGTTTATCCCAATAATAAAGTGGAACACTATTTAAATGGTGTAAAGGTTCTGGAGTACGTTCGTGGGTCTGAAGAATTCAAAAAGCTGGTGGCAATTAGTAAATATAAAGACTGGAAAAATTTTGGAGAAGCACCAAAAGGCCATATCCTGATTCAGGATCATGGAAATAAGGTAGATTTCAGAACCATCAAAATCAAAACCTTATAATGCACCGCCGTTCCTTTTTAAAAAAATCTGCATTGTTTGGCTCAGGCATTTTAGCTTCCGAGCAGGTGCTGGCCAACCTGACGCTTAACCGCGAAAAAGTGATTAATGTCGCCATGATTGGCTGCGGTGATCGGGGAAAGGGTGTGCTTTCTGTGATTAAGTCTATGCCAGCGAAGTTTAGTATTGTCGCTTATTGTGATGTTCTGGATTTCCGGCTGGAGGAAACAAAACGATTCGTTCCCGCGTCAGCAAAGGGGATCATTAACTATAAACAGGTTCTGGACGATCGCAATATTGACGCTGTATTTATTGCCACACCACTTAGCGAACATTTTCAAATTGCTAAAGATGCCGTTCTTGCCGGGAAGCATGTGTATGTAGAAAAAACCATGACTTACAATATTACGCAGGCATTAGCACTACGAAATCTTGTTTTGAAGTACCCGAAACAGGTTTTTCAGGTGGGTTACCAATATCGTTATTCGCCATTATATTTCAGGGTAAAGGATATGATCAAAACCGGCTATTTAGGCAAAGTTTCGCAAGTGGATTGCCGTTGGGACCGGAATGGGAACTGGCGCCGAAAAGTGAATGATCCTAAACTCGAGCGACAAATTAACTGGCGCATGTATAAAGAGTATTCTGGTGGCCTGGCCGCTGAATTGCTTTCTCATCAAATCGATTTCATTAACTGGGCTTTTGAAACGCAGCCGGATGAAATCACCGGAACTGGCGGGATTGATGTTTTCAAGGATGGTCGCGAAACTTATGATAATATTCAAGCCATGCTTCGGTATGATCAGGCTGGCATGATCGGAAACTTCGGGGCAACTTGCGGCAATGCACATGACGGGTATTTATTTAAAATCAAAGGGACAAAAGGTTCAGTTTCGCTACTTACCAACACCGGTATTTTTTATCCGGAACAGGAGACGAGAAAAGAACTGGGAATAGTTGATGGCGTTACTGGCGCATCAAAAATAGTGGTGAACACGGATGGAGGGATCCCGATCCTTCCTAAACCTACTTTAGACGGTACCAATTACGCGTTGGATGAGTTTTATGAATCGATTATATCGGGCAAACTTCCGGCATCAAATGTAAAAACGGGTACGCAAGCGTCAATTTGCGTGGCGATGTGTAACGAAGCGGTTTATTCAGGGAATAAACAGGTTTGGAAAAAAGAGTATAGTGTTTAATTGCTTCGTCTTGCCTCCTCGCAAAGAGGATTCCGTTCGGAGGGTCGTCCTCCTGAACTTGATTCAGGATCTTAGAACAAATCGTCATTGCGAAGCCGGTTCCTCATCTGCTGAAGTAATTTCTATCGAAGAAGGATGCCCATAAGCGTATAAGGGTTTTTCCAGCTGCGCTGGCTTGCTCGGCTGGCCGCCGAAGGGCTTTTCTCTTTTCCTTGATGAAAAGAGACAAAAATCAAGGCTTGGAACTGATGTCGGATAAAATCGTCAAAGCTTTATTTCGGCAGCACAAGTACCCGATGAAGGATCGGGAGAGGATGCGCTGCCTTGGGTTGTGAGGTATGAAAGATTGTGGTCGTAGCTTTAACGTTTTCTCCTTCCATCATTTCCCAGGCCGGATAGCAAGGGGGCAATAGCTGTATTGTCATTCAGAGCGCAGCGAAGAATCCCTGCGTTTTTGTCTACTGCCTTCAGTCACCACCGAACCTTTTTTGGCTTATTCTATGTGGCTTGCCTCGGCTGGCCTCCGAAGGGCTGTTACTTTTTTTGCTGATTCGACATTTGCCAATAGAATTCATTAGCCCCACGCCGTCATTTCGAGCGAAGCCGAGAAATCTTTTCAAGTTGAATAATGGCTGTGTTCAAAGATTTCTCCATTGCGCTACGCTGCAGTCGAGAAGACGATGATACGATGGTCATTTCAACTGCATTGAGGGGAAAGAAATCCGTCATTGCTTCAGTAGATTCCTCATCTGCTGAAGTAATCTCCATCGAAGAATCTGCATGATAATTCTTTTAATACCGAGCATCAACTAACTCACAAATCCAGATAATCAGGCATGTCTTGCGTAAAAATAAAACTACCTTTCTCTAAATCCATCCTCGCGTAAACATGTTGTAAGCCATTTGTGAGTACAATCCATTTGGCCTGGTGAATGGAATTATATCGTGATGCCTGCTCGAAAACCGATTGCGTAATTTTAACCTTCGGCGCCTTACATTCAATCAGCATTACTTTTTCCCCTGCAGTATTGTAAACCAAAATATCACTTCGTTTTTGCAACTGATTCAATACCAAACCTCCCTCGATTTGAATTAAGGTTTTCGGGAATTTTTTAGCAGCGATAAGGTCCTGAATAAAATGTTGTCTAACCCATTCTTCCGGAGTTAAAACCAAATGCTTTTTTCGCAGTTCATCGAAAATAAAAACCACGTTGTCTTTTCTGGTAATCTTAAAAGGATAAGGCGGAAGATTGAGCGGGGTAGGGTTGAACATTTTATCAGTTAGCAGTTTTCAATTGGAATAATCCAGCTTACGATCTAACAATTAAATAATTGATAATTGTGATCGTCTTCAAAGTTAAGATTGTTTATAAACATTTAATAAATCCTAAAACCTAAATTGTAATTTTACCCTCAATGACTGCTGCTGAAATTATTAAAGATTTAAAAGCCCGAAAGTTCAAACCTGTGTATTTATTGCATGGCGAAGAAGCTTACTATATCGATCAGATTGCCGATTATATAGAAGAAAATCTTTTGAATGATGCTGAAAAAGGGTTTAATCAAACGGTTTTATACGGAAAGGATACAGATATGGCGACAGTTCTGGGCGCAGCCAAACGTTATCCAATGATGTCCGACTTTCAAGTGGTCATTGTGAAAGAAGCCCAGGATTTAAAATGGGGTAAAGAGGATGCGGGGAGCAAAGAAGCAGAATTTGTACTCAATTACTTCGAAAAACCTTTACCAAGCACCATCTTAGTATTGGCTTTTAAATACGCAAACTTCGATAAGCGTAAAAAAATCTATAAAGCAATTAACAAGTCTGGGTTAATTTTTCAGTCTGATCCTGTCCGTGATTATAAATTGGTACCCTGGATCGAAGAATTTGTTAAAGAAAAGGGCTATAAAATTGATCAGCAGGCCTCTGCGTTAATGGCAGAATACCTTGGTACTGATCTTTCGAAAATCGCCAATGAAATTGAGAAGCTGATGCTGAATGTTCCTAAGGAGGTAATGATCAATACCGATTTAGTGCAGAAAAATATTGGGATCAGTAAAGAATATAATGTTTTTGAATTGCAAAAAGCATTAGCTATTCGCGATGTGTTGAAGTGCAATAAAATCATCAACTATTTTGCCAGTAATCCAAAAGCCAACCCCACAGTTATGGTCTTGGCAAATCTGGGTGGCTATTTTACCAAACTGCTTAAATATCATTATATCCCGAATAAAGCCGACGCCGCATCTGCATTAGGCGTTCCGCCTTTTTTTATAAAGGATTATGAAACAGCAGCAAGAAATTACAATACCGGAAAGGTTTTTCAGGTAATGAGTATCCTGAGGGAATATGATTTAAAAAGTAAAGGCCTGGATAGTACAGGTAATGTAAGTGATGGTGAGCTATTGAAAGAACTGGTTTTTAAAATTATCCACTAGTAAGCGACATGGCCAACGCATTTACATCATTAAAAACAAGGGAGCACCTCATTCAGGCGCTCCCTTGTTTTTAAATGGTTAAGAAACTATTGCTCCACATCGTTTCAACTGTTAATATATTAACCGACTTTTCCGATTACATTCAATCGCTTATTTTAATTTTATGGAATGATTGTTTGCTATAATGAGGAGCAAACATTTCCTGATAATGTTGCACCTGCACCATTAGCTGCCGTTACGGTTGCTTTCACGCTAGAAGCATTAAGCACGGTGAGGCTATAAGGAACTGCGAAAGCATTAACTCCATTACCAGAAGTATTTCCGGTTACAGCAGTGAAAATGTTATTCCTTACTTGAACAGCCGTAGCATTGTTGGCCATTAAATCGATCGGTTTTTTGACGTTTTCAAAAACATTCGATTCAACCAATAAATTAGATTCCAGGCCAGCCTGTACACAACTGGTGCTCACTGTACTGTTGAAATAATTGTTAACAATATGGACTTTTCCAAACCTCACCCGCGGCATTCTGGCTACACAGCCCTGGGCCCACCAGCAACGCACAAAAGTTATCCGAAAATGTCCTCTATCACCTGTGGCATCATCACCAGATCCAATCAGGTTCGAAAAGCGGTGATCATCTGATCCACCTGGTCCGTCTGGTTTAGGTGATTTTTGATAGGCGAATTTCGTGTAAGATACCGTTACAAAATCTGAAGTATTCTTAATGTCGAAGTTTCCGTCAACGCCATCTCTGAATTCACAGTGATCTACCCAAACATTATTGCAGGCATCCACCGTAACATTATCCTGGCCGTCTACATCATAGGCTCCTGGACCTTCAAAAATGATGTTTCGGATAATAATGTTGTTGCACCGTTTGATATACATTAGTCCTGAATTGTCTTTACTTTGATCAGCCGAGACAATTTTTGCACCGGATGATCCAAAAAGTGTTTTTCCGGTTTGATCCTGGAATGAGATTCTTCCGCCAGAGGGAATGGTGATTGTCCCATTGACCTGTATTACTTTAACACTGGTATTCTGAATAGCAGATTTTAATGCGGCGTAGGTAGTTACGACCGTTGCTGCAACGTCACCACCTCCGGTTGTTCCGCCATTTTGAGATGACCAGCCTTTTGAAGGGCAAGCCGCTTCGACGATGGGGACAGGGATATTTGCCATTTCGCCAGTTATTGTGGCGTCTTCAGATTGGTTAATTTGATTTTTTTTACATGCAGAAAATGTAAATGCCACGGCAATAGCCATAAGGCAGAGAACTAGAAAATTTTTCATTTTGATTTTAATTTGGTTAGAATTGCAAAGGAGAGTTGGAGCGCTTGTTTTCTCGGGAAGTCGGGTAATACGATGTGGATGTATTTTTAAAATTACATATAAATAATTTTAATTTGTCTTTTTGGTTATAGAAATTGTGCAATCGTTCCCGGAGATAAATATAAGATCTAACCTTCTGCTGGGTTTGCTTAACCTATTTATTCTTGAAATAAATTGAAAGCGCTTATGTCATCCTATAATATTTTCTTTGAGTAAACAAAAATGGCCTGATCATATGATTTAGGCCATTTAATTATTGAAGGAAATAGATATATCGTTTCAGATGGTTAAAATAGTTTCTATTTTAAGAATTTCAGTTTTAACGTTTCTGCTTTACTTTTCGCGGCTTTATAATTGGGATCTAAAGCTATCGCCTGGTCGAGGTAAGACAGCGCTTTCTTGCGGAATTTATTTCCCTGATGTTGTTTTGCCCAGGCCCAATAAGTAAAACTCATGATCTTCCAATCCGCGTATTCTGGATTACGTTCCTGTTTGTGAATAATGTTCTGAAAATCCTGTTTCGCTAATTTCCTTTTCGTGATCAAAAACCAGGGCAGGTTTTCGGCTACACTTCCCCTTAAAAATTCCGGCAGGTAGCTTACTGCTGCATATCGGGTAACTGCATCTTGAAATAATTTAAATGCTTCGCCTAATAATTTAAGCTTCTTGGTTTCCGCTCCAACCAGGGCTAATGCAGACGCCCGGTAAGAAGCAATGTAAGGCATCAGTTCCGGGTTGGTAACCGATGAGTTGAATAGAGTGGTTAACTGATCAAAACTTTTTTGAGCATAACCTTTGTATTCTGTTTTAGAAAAGAAGGAGAGATTTAATGCCGTTTCATGATAAATAATTCCAAGTCTTACTTGATTTAACTCATTTGGTACCTCGCGAAACTGGAGTTCTACCTCTTTTAGTTTAATTTTTAATTCGGTTGTATCGGTAATTTCCATTACGTCATCCAGCTGATGTTCGTAGGCTTTAACTTTTGAAAATTCAAGTTGCTGGGCCGATAGGCCATGGGTGAGTGTCATTGCTGTCAGGATTAAGGTGATTAATTTGTGTCTCATTTTGTTGTTTGAATGAGACACAAAGATGCAGGGCAACCTTTTTGGCAACGATGACTTAAGTTAAGACTTTTCCTTTTGGATAATTCTGTTTCGGATGCGGCTTAAACTTTCCGGACTTATGCCCAGGAAGTTTGCAATGTATTTTTGTGGAACCCGCTGAAATAAATCGGGTTGTTTTTTAAGTAGATTTTGAAAACGTTCTTCAGGTTTCTCTGAAGATAAAGACATTGCAATTTCTGTAGCCCGCTGCGCCACTTGTTCTGCCATTAACCGCCCGAAAGTTTCGTATTTACTGCACTCCTGATACAATTTGTAGAGATTTTGCTTTTTAATTAAGAAAACAGTAGAATCTTCCATTGCCTGAAGATTCATTTTACCTGCGATATCATAAGTAAAGCTTTGAAAATCAGTTACCCAAAAAGTGTCAAAAGAAATATCGCAGGTTTTTTCTACACCATCTTTAACATGGAAATGCCTGATCGAACCCGCAGCAATAAAGGCGATGAAATTGCAGATCCGATCATCCTTCAGCAAAAAATCCTTTTTCTTTAAAATCTTTTTTTCGAAATATTGATCAATCAATTCCAGTTCTGATGTTGAAAACGGAACCCGCTCAAGGCAATATTCTTTTAGTTTGTGATACATTAAATAACCTTAACTTCTTATTTACTGCTCTACCAATGTCATTTCCATTACGCGGTTTCTGGCAATAATCTTTTGCTGATAAAGTTGTCTGCTAAGCTGATCTATCTGATAAATACTTTTGCTATCGGCGCTACCACTAATGTCATCGCTCACATTTACCACCCAAACTTTTCTTTCGCCGAGTTTTGCACTGCGGTATTTTCCCTCACTTACACTTAAAATATGTGCTTTAAGTATGCCTGTTTTTCCTTTTGGATTATAATCATAAATATCAAGGTCTGCCTGGTAACCTACTTTTAGGGGAAGCCAGTTAATCAGCATGGGATAGAAGTTGCTATCAAAGTAACCGGAAGCTATTTTTTGTGAAATTGCTGTGGTTTTGTTCGCTGCTTTATCTTTATAGAAGCCGGTAATTACATCGTTAAAATGAATTGACATGTCTCTCTGCACGTTGTAAGAGGAATGATAAACTGGTGAAAGATCTGTCCGCTTTACAATTGTCGAATCTATCCACGGTGATGTTACTGAATTCATTTTCACTTTAGTAATCACTACAATTTGATCTCCCGAAACGTCAACGCTCGTATTTACAATACCTATTTTTATGCTGCTGGTATCTCTAAGCATCGTCCAGGCCATTTGGTAACTCTGATTTTTAATCCACTTTTTATCAACAAGATTTTTTTTCGGCATAATTAATTCCTGACTCTGGCCCAGAAATGGAATAGTTGCAAGTATTAACAAGGTAAAGGAGATTTTTTTCATAATTATTGTTGAATGTCTTGGTTTGATGCCAGGTGAAGAAACTTGTTACAGCAATCAATTAATAATGCAATAAACATTAAAATCAGTTTTCTGCTAATCTGCTACTTAAAACAGTCTTTGTATTTTCTGCCGATGGGCAATTGCTTGTCATCTGCTAAAAAAGCAAATTGTGAATTGTGAGATCTGACCTGCTTCAGGTGCACGATATAAGATTTATGAATCCTGATAAAGCCTAGTTTTTCATTTTTCTCCATGAAATCAGACAGGCGCTGGAGCACCATATATTGTTTAAAACGGGTGATAATTTTCAGGTATTCCCCAAAGCCTTCAATCCAAAGTACCTCTTTAATGGGGATTTTATTAACCATATAATCTGATTTAAATACCAGAAAATCGTTCTCCTGATCCAAACCAGTAAACTTGAGATAATCTACTGCCTTTTGAATTGCTTTTACAAATCTTTCGGGAAATACAGGCTTCACCAGGTAGTCGATTACATCCAGCTCGTATGCCTTTGCTGCATGGGTAGGATCTGCGGTGATAAAAATGCAAAGTTTACCTTTTGGCACCAACTCAACCATTTCTGTACCCGAAATGCCCGGCATTTCAATATCGAGAATAAGTAAATCAACTTCATCCATCCGCTCAAAAATCATGGCTTCAGTGGGGTCTTGAAAGCAGGCCAGAAGTTCAATATCCTCAATGGTTTCACAATATTTGCGAATCAAATCCAGCGCCGGAGCTTCATCATCCACATAGATTGCCCTTATTGGTTTCATATGCTAATGGTTAGTTTGGTGAAGTAGGATTGATCGTTTTGCTCAGTTTTCATTTCGTATTTTTCTCCATATTCCCGGTCTAAAATCATTTCCAAAACCTTAAGTCCTGCACCACGGTAAGTGGATGCATCATCTGTAATTTTCTTTTCTGAGATGGAATTAGTGATTTCAAACGTCACGGTAGATGGCGTAAAAGATAGTGTTGTGGAAATCGTTGCCTGTTCGTCTCTTCCCATTGCCGAATATTTCACGGCGTTTTCAAAAAGGGTAAGGTAGACTGTCGGTGGAATTTCTACAATGCCTGCAAGTTCGCTTGCTTCAAAATCCATCAGCAGGTTTAATTTTCTATTGCTCTTTAACTGATAAAGTTTGCTCAACGCCACAATCATCTGCAATTCCCGTTCAATAGGAATGGTTTTCTTCTCCATTTCATAGGTGGTATACTGCATCAGCAGGCTAAGCTGTTTTATCAAATCTGCCGAACTGCCATCTGTAGCATAACTGTGCGAATAGATATTATTAAGGGTGTTAAATAGAAAATGTGGATTTATCTTAGACTTTAAGAGTTCCATATCTGCTTCTTTTTTCCGCAGGGTAAGTGCTGACAATTTTCGTTCGGCAACAAGTTTATATTTAGAGATGCCCTGGATAGAGGGAACCAGGATAATCATCGCCTGCATAAAATAAACCATAAACAGGTATTTGCCATCTGTAAATTTAAAAGCACTAAAAAGTTCTGGCTCAACCAGAATTCTGATCAGGCAGGAGATTACAAATAAGGAGGCCGTGTAGCGTACATATTCACCATATCTGGCCTCTTGGTAAAATTCGGGGACTAATTTTTTGAAGCATAGCATGTAGACCGGAATATTAATGGCTAACATAAAGAGCATGGCTAATGCCGCTTCGGTTAAATTAAAAAAGCTGACATAAATATAGCTGCAAATGCCAGAAAATGCTATCCAGAATAAAATGTGCTGCATGGTGATCACGCCCGGCCACTTTCCGTTCATCAGAAAATCCATTACTTTTTTATCAAAAGATAGCCGGAGCACCAAAATCAGGAACACTAAATTGATCAAAAGGATCATGGTATTTGGGTTGTTTCGGTAGTTCGTTTATAATTTCTGTCGTTTACTGATATAAATATTTTTGCGCATTACTTATAGCCATCTTTAATAAACAGCTACATCTGTTTTTGTATCTGAATTAACCAAATATAAACATAGGATTTACTATTTCAATTAATAGGCAACAATCAATGATGGCTAGTCAACTGTTTTTTCTTAAAATAAATGTCGCTCTGTTTCGTGCCATACGATACCTTTTTCCTGTCGTAACCTGCTGCATTTCTTTTAATGATGTACTGGCCCAGGATAAAAAACAAAATAAACCACTTGTTGCTTACCTCAATGAGGATAAATCACATTTTATTAAATTTTCCGGCTACGGACAGTTCTGGGCAAGATATACCCAGCTCAATCCTGGAAGTAAGGTAAACGAAAGCCTTAAAAATAGTGTGGCCGACCTATCATTACGCAGGTTACGGATGAAAATGATCATTTATCCGATAGACAATTTAACGCTGGTGTTTCAGGGTGGTACCACCAATCTCACATATTTAAATGATAATGAAAGTGCTTTCGATTTGCTTGATGCTTTCGGGGAATATAAATTCAGTGATCGGTTAAGCCTTGGTGCCGGTCGTTCCAACTGGAAAGGATTAACGCGCTTTGCCGCCGGGCCAACGGCTACCCTGCTTTATGATGTGCCTTTCCTTGATCTTGGAAACGTAAATAAGACAGACCTTACTTTAAGAAACCTCAACCTGTTTGCAAAAGGCCAGTTGGGCCGGCTGGATTATCGTGTAATCCTGGCTAAACCATACGTGCCATCCACAACTAAACCTGTTCAGGGCATTTCCGGATTCAATAATTTAGCCGTAAAGCCAAACTTATCGGCCTATGTAAAATGGGAGTTTTTTGAAAAAGAAAGCAATGCGGGTCCAACCTCAGCAGGGAGTTACCTGGGGAAGAAAAAAGTACTTGCCGTTGGGCTTGGTGCCGAGGTACAGAAAGATTTGTTGTGGCACCTTGCGGGAACAGATACCGTATTAAATGATATGAAACTTTACAGTGCCGATATATTTTATGATACGCCAATCAACCTGCAAAAAGGAACCTCATTTAATGTTTATGCAGCGGTTTTTCACCATGATTACGGACCAGGTTACGTTCGTAATTTAGGTATTAACAATACTGCAAATGGCCTTGATGCCAGTAGCGCTTCTTTCAACGGTGCCGGTAACAGCTACCCGGTTGTTGGCACCGGTAACAGTTTGCTTTTTCAAACAGGTTTCACCTTGCCTTATTTCAATCAGCAGAAAAAGAAAGCCAGGCTAATGCCTGCGGTTGCCATTCAGTATTCAAAATTCAATCGTTTGGCCGATCCCATGATTACCTACGACTTTGGCTTAAGCTTATTGCTTAGAGATCATGCTTCAAAGTTCGTTTTCAATGCACAAAGCAGACCTATTTACACGCTTCAGGGCAACGACCTCAAAGTTTCTGAAAGAAAAATAATGTTCGTTCTCATGTACCATATCAATATAGATTAATAAAACAGCGCAACATGTTAATTAAAGAAATTCCTCAACCAGAAAATCAGCAAACCAAAGGCTCGAGGAGCCTCGGGATTCGCATTTTATCTAACCTTACCTTTTGGGTACTCATCGCCATTATTGCTGGCGTAGTATTAGGTAGTTATGCTCCGGCAACCGCCGTTAAGATGGAGGTAATCGGTAAAACCTTTATCGATATTATTAAGCTCTTTATTGCCCCGATTATATTTTTAACCATTGTGCTTGGTATTAGCGGCATGGGCGATTTGAAGAAAGTGGGCAGAATCGGACTTAAATCTTTGATCTATTTTGAAGTGGTATCTACAATTTCCCTGGCTATTGGGATTTTAATGGCCGTTTTAATCAAGCCGGGGAATATCGACAGGTCGCATTTGCAAATTCAGAATGCTTCGAAATATACCAATGCCCCAGCTAAAGGATTCGATTGGATTAACTTCTTTATGAGTAACCTCATCATTCAGGTATTGGTGGTAGCAATCATTATTGGCATTATTTTAAACTATTCGAAACACCGCGAAAAAGCCGTGAGTGGTTTAAGTTATGCTTCTAAAATCGTTTTCAAGGGATTAAAATATGTGATGTACCTGGCTCCGTTGGGTGCCTTTGGTGGCATGGCCTATACCATTGGTAAATTTGGTTTACATACGCTGGTACCGTTGGCTAAGCTCATGGGCACAGTATACCTTACTATGGGGCTGTTTATCTTTATCATTCTTGGTGGGATTATGAAGTACTACAAAATGAGCATCTGGAAGTTCATCAAATACATTAAAGAAGAATTGTTGCTGGTGCTTGGTACCTCCTCTTCAGAATCTGCGTTGCCTTCTATTATGCTCAAACTGGAAAAAATGGGTTGTAGTAAATCTGTAGTGGGCTTGGTTGTGCCAACAGGCTATTCCTTTAACCTGGATGGCACATCGATCTATCTTTCCATGTCGGTTATTTTCCTGGCCCAATTATATGGCGTTCAACTTTCTGTTTGGGAAATGCTAAGCATCATCGGCATTTTGATGGTAACCTCCAAAGGTGCCGCAGGTGTAACCGGAAGTGGCTTCATTGTACTGGCATCTACCCTGGCAGCCATCCATAAAATCCCGATAGAAGGACTTGCATTTCTACTGGGTGTAGACAAATTTATGAGTGAGGCCCGTGCGCTGACCAACATTATCGGTAATGGTGTGGCCACCATTGTGATCTCCAAAAGTGAAAATGAATTCCATCCGCAGGTTGAAGTGGAAGCAGGTTCGGATCTGAATCTGGCAGAAAAGAAATTGGCAAAACAAGAATTTGTGTACTAAATCTAATAAAATGAATACATCAGAAACATTCAATGAATTAAGGTTCAGCGTTTACGGTAAGCAGGTGCATTACCAGTTGAGCGCAGCGGAGCTGGTTAGTCAAACGCTGGCGCGTAGCCAAGGCAGCCTGAGTAGCAGTGGTGCACTTTGTGTGGATACGGGCAAGTTTACCGGCCGTTCTCCAAAGGATAAATTTACAGTAATAGATGATAAAACGAGAGATACGGTGGACTGGGGCGATGTAAACCGGCCGATTTCGCAGGCGCATTTTCACGGCTTATACAGTAAAATGCGTGCTTATCTGGCGGAGAAAGAAGTTTGGGTAAGGGATGCCCAAGCCTGTGCAGATCCGAGATATGCATTAAGCATTAGAATTGTGAACGAAACGCCCTGGGCAAACTTGTTTTGCTATAATTTATTTCTAAGACCTGAAGAAGAAAATATGCCGGTCGGGGAAACGGAATGGCTGATTTTACAGGCACCGGGTTTTGAGGCCGATCCTGAGATGGATGGTACAAGGGCAAAGAATTTTACGGTAGTGAACTTTGCCAGCAAAATTATTTTAATTGGCGGAACGGCTTACACCGGAGAGATGAAAAAAGGGATTTTCAGCGTGTTAAATTATGTTTTGCCTGCCGAGAGAGGTGTTTTAAGTATGCATTGTTCTGCTAATGAAGGGCCTGATGGTGATGTTTCACTGTTTTTTGGCTTATCAGGGACTGGAAAAACAACCCTGAGCGCAGATGCCAGTCGTGCTTTAATCGGCGATGATGAACACGGCTGGTCTGATGAAGGCGTGTTTAATTTCGAAGGTGGTTGTTATGCAAAAGCCATTGATTTGAACCCGGAGAAAGAACCGGAGATTTTTGGTGCCATTAAGCCGGGTGCGCTTTTAGAAAATCTGGTGGTTAATGCAGAAACCGGCGAAGTAGATTTTTCTGATACCCGAAAAACTGAAAATACAAGAGTGGCCTATCCGATAGATTTTATCAATAATGCTAAAGCCTTATCAGTAGGGGGAACGCCGAAAAATATTTTCTTTTTAACCTGTGATGCATTTGGCATCTTGCCACCCATTAGTAAAATGGATAAAGGGCAGGCCATGTACCACTTCATTTCGGGTTATACCGCAAAAGTTGCCGGGACAGAAATGGGTATTTCAGAGCCACAATCTACTTTTTCTGCCTGTTTTGGAAGGGTCTTCTTACCCTTGCATCCATTAAAATATGCAGAGCTGTTGGGTAAAAAGCTCGAAGAAAATCCGGAAATCAATGTTTGGCTAGTTAACACGGGTTGGATTGGTGGTGCCTTTGGAACAGGAAACAGAATCAGTTTGAAGCATACCCGGGCACTGATTGCTGCGGCCATGAATGGAAGCCTGGAGAAAGTTGCGTTTAAGGCTCATCCGGTTTTCAAGTTTGCCGTACCACAAGCTTGCCCGAATGTGCCTGCAGAAATTTTAAATCCGCGAGACCTTTGGGAAGATGTGAATAGGTATGATCAAAAGGCGGCTGATTTAGCACTATTGTTTGAAGATCATTTTTCAAATTATGCAGGGCAAGCAAGTGAAGTGATTAGGGAAGCAGCGCCATCCTTTGTGTAGAATTTTTGTTATATTGAAGATCATTCGCACAAAATTTGACCCAGATAGAAAAAACAGATCCGATTATAGATAAGCTAAACAAGTCTTTAAGCTTACAAATCTTTGTGGCCATTATTTTGGGTGCGCTGGTTGGGGTGTACCTTCCGGGTTTTGCGATCAGGTTGCAATGGGTGGGTAGATTGTTTGTTTCCGTGATTGAGCCCTTCGTGCCACCGGTAATATTTCTCAGCATTGTAAGTGTTGTGGGAAGTTTAGAAAGTCTTAAAGTTGCCGGAAGAATCACCGCAAAAGCCATTGTTTATTTTGCAGTGGTGAGCACGCTGGCCATTATTTTTGGAATCTGCAGTGCCTTAATTATCCGGCCGGGAAGAATAGACAGGAGTTTAGTGGAAGCCATTGGGCCAGCCAGGGTGATTTCAACTCATTACGAGGGCTGGCTTAAAGTTGTAATGCAGAACAGCATGTTGCTGTTATTTATCCTGGCTGTTTTGATTGGCATTATCATCAATCGTTTGGCCAGGCGGGATCAGGTAGTGAAAGTTTTTGAGCAATTAAAATCGGTGGTACTTCGTTTACTCCGGTACATTTTTCTGCTGGCACCCATCGTTGCTTTTAGTGGCATTGCCTATACGGTGGGCCGCTTTGGCCTGGATACCCTGCTACCCATTGGGAAAATGCTTGCCGGAACTTATATCACCATGTTTTTATTCGTAGCGGTGATTCTCGGATCGCTTCTAGCAGCTTTAAAAGTGAATCTCTATACTTATTTAGGCTTGATAAAAAACGAATTACTTTATGCTTTAGGAGCGTCATCATCAAGTTCCGTAATCCCTCTACTATTGGAAAAACTAGAAAAAGTGGGCTTGAAAAGATCAGTAGTATCTCTGGTTACAGTTACCGGAAACTCACTGAATTTAAACGGAACCTGTATTTACCTGGGCATGGCGGTCATTTTTCTGGCGCAGCTTTACAACATCAGTTTTTCATTTGCCGAGCTTACAGGCATTGTGGTGATTATTTTACTCACTTCAAAGGGTGCATCGGGCATTCCCGGCACCGGATTTTTAGCACTGGTAACTACCATAGGCAGCATTCATAAAATTCCGGTAGAGGGTTTAGCGGTTCTGCTGAGCATTGACAGGTTTATGAGTGAGGCCAGGGCAATTACCAATACAATAGGGCACGCTGTTGCCGCATTAATTATATCAAGGAGCGAATCATAATGCTCCACATTAAAAAATAAAAAATATGAAAAGATCAATTTCGTACCTGCTTATCCTTGTTGTAGGTTTAAGCGTAGGTTGCAAAAATAAAGAGGTAGATGAGCAGACAGATGTAGTGCTGGTGGGAGCGGGTGTAATGAGCGCAACGCTGGGTTCGATGATGAAAACGCTTAACCCGAAACTTAAAATAAATATTTATGAAAGGCTTGATCTCGTTGCTGCAGAAAGCTCTGATGCCTGGAACAATGCAGGTACCGGCCACTCTGCTTTTTGTGAATTGAATTATACCCTTCAGCGACCGGATGGAACAATAGAATTTAATAAGGCAGTTGCCATTAACGAGCACTTTGAAATTTCAAAACAATTCTGGGCATATATGGTGAACAAAGGAAAACTTCCGGCGCCAAAATCATTCATCAATAATGTGCCGCACATGAGTTTTGTATGGGGCGATAAAAATGTAGAATACCTGAAAAAACGGTATGATGTATTGAGCAAGCAACTGTTATTTAAGGGTATGCAGTATTCAGAAAATTTTGATACGCTGGCCAAGTGGATGCCTTTGGTAATGACCGGGAGAGACCGCAAGCAAAAGGTTGCTGCTACGTATATGGCTATAGGTACCGACGTTAATTTTGGAAGCTTAACCCGTGGCTTGGTTGCTTCTTTAAAGAAAGAAAATGGTGTAAAAGTAGAATTAAACCACGAGGTGAAAAACCTGAAACGCCTTGAAGATGGGGGTTGGTTAGTTACGGTGCTGGATAAGAAAACAGAAAAAGAGCGAAATATTAAGGCGAAATTTGTGTTTATAGGTGCCGGAGGAGGCGCATTGCGGTTGCTGCAAAAATCTAAAATTCCGGAAGGAAAGGGTTTCGGTGGTTTCCCGGTAAGTGGAGAATGGTTGGTGTGTAATAACCAGCAAGTGATTGCCAGGCACATTACCAAGGTGTATGGCAAGGCTGGTGTTGGTGCCCCGCCGATGTCTGTTCCGCATTTGGATACCAGAATTATCAATGGCAAAAAGGCTTTGCTTTTTGGTCCTTACGCAGGCTTTTCTTCCAAGTTTTTGAAACAGGGATCATACCTGGATTTGACACGTTCCATTACCTTGAAAAATATCTGGCCAATGATGTCGGCCGGAGCAGATAATATTCCGCTGACCAAATACCTGATCAGTCAGGTTACCCAATCAGATGAAGAGCGTTTAAAAGCGTTGCAAGAATATTTTCCGGAGGCAAAAGCCTCTGACTGGAAACTAGAAACGGCCGGACAACGGGTACAGATTATTAAAAAGGATGAGCAGGAGGGTGGCGTGTTACAGTTCGGAACCGAAGTAGTGAGTGCCGAAGATGGTAGTTTAGCCGCTTTGCTGGGCGCTTCGCCAGGTGCATCAACGTCGGTTGATATCATGATTACTTTATTGAAAAAGTGCTTTCCAGAGAAAATGGCTACAGCAGAATGGCAGTCGAGAATGAAAGAAATGATTCCGTCATATGATCAGCAACTTTCTGCTAGTAAGGAATTGGCTAATAAAGTGCGAAAAGCCAATAGTACAACGCTGGGGTTAAAGTATTTTACGATTGATTAATACATTTAAAAGTTACTAACTCTATTTGCCCGATTCGAGTAGAGTTATTAACTTTTGTGAGTTTATGAGGACGACTATAGGGAATGCTATAACCAAATCGTCATGTTGAATTTAGTTCAGCACCTATTGATTAAGATCCTGAAACAAGTTCAGGAAGACGATTCTTCAAGTGGAATCGTCATTGCGAGGAGGCTACGACGAAGTAATCACCTTGCCGATTCTTCGATGGAGATTGCTTCAGCAGATAAAGGATCTGCTTCGCAATGACGGATTTTTTGAAGGGATGCGTTAAGTGATTCTTCATACTGATTTATTTCAGCACCTATTGAAGTAGATACTGAAACAAGTTGAGGATGAAGACCGCTTTAACCAACCGTTCATAAAATGACATAATAAAAAAGGTTCGATGTTGACTGAAGGCAGTAGACAAAAACACAGGGATTCTTCGCTGCGCTCTGAATGACACCCCGCT
>JAZBLX010000001.1:101756-363572 GCA_037033465.1 Bacteroidota bacterium
AAAAAGGTTCGATGTTGACTGAAGGCAGTAGACAAAAACACAGGGATTCTTCGCTGCGCTCTGAATGACACCCCGCTATGGCCACCATGCTATCCGGCCTGGGAAATGATGGAAGGAGAAAACGTTTAAAGCTTAAACCACAATCTTTCAAACCCCCACAACCCAAGGCAGCGCGTTTTGCCCGATCCTTCATCGGGTGCTTGTGCTGCCGAAATTAAGCTTTGACGATTTTATCCGACATCAGTTCCAAGCCTTGATTTTTGTCTCTTTTCATCAAGGAAAAGAGAAAAGCCCTTCGGCGGCCAGCCGAGGCAAGTCTGTGCATTGGGAAGAAGTTTTCAGCAGGTGCTGACGCCAGCCGATAGACGAAAAGTATTTTATGATTGATTAATTTTGAAAGTTACTAACGCTATTTGCCTGATTCGGGTAGCGTTAGTAACTTTTGTAAAATCTTTTGCGTGGAACCTCAATATTTCAAACTTTGATTCTGAAGAAACAGGTTAAGATCGTCATCCTTCCCTAAACCCAGTTTTTGTTTAATCCGATATCGGCTCATGCGCACGCTTTTGGGTTCGATGCCAAGGCGAACAGAAACTTCTTTGTTAGATAGGCCCATCAACATGTAGGAACAATATTTTAAATCAAGGCGGGTAAGGCTTTGATTGGCCTGTTGCTGTAAGCGTTCAAAGAAGGCAGGATTGGTTTCAAAAAAGTCTGTTTTATGTTCTTCAAAATCCTTATCCATTTTTCGTTGCTGGTTTAAAATTCTTTTCATCTGTTGATCAAAAGACAGGTGACTTTCAGTATCAACCTTTCCAGAAAGTAGTTCCAGGAACTCGTTTTTCTCTTCAATTTGTAGTGTTCCGGCCATCACCTCTTTTTGCAAACGGTATTCACGTTCTTTAAGTAACACTTGCTCGGTTTGTAACCGAATGGCTTCTGCCTCTTTTAATTGTGCCCTGAGTTCTGCGGCTTTTTTTTGTTGATCAATCAACTCCTGCTTTTTAACAGCAGCCTTCAATTTGAAATTATAAGAGCGAAGGAAAAAAAGTAATACGGCCATCGCCATAACGCCCAGCGAAATATAGAAAACGGTAAGTTTTTTAGCGAAAGATGCTTCCTTCTGCAGATAGGCAATTTCCTGTTCCTTTTTTTCTGATTGATATTGTGCTTCTACCCGCGCAATGCTGTTGATTTTTTCTTCGTTAAAGGCTTGTTTATAAAATTCGAAATATTGTTTCAGGTAACTTAAACTAAGTTGACTATCTCCTTTTTTTTCTGCGATCTTGGAAAGCGCTTCAAAAATCCTGGCCTTTGTTAAAGGCATGCTAATCACTCCATCTGCCTTGTTTAAACCATCCAGTAAAATTTTTTCAGCTTCGTCTAAACGTCCGTCACGCAGGGCGTATTCGCTTCGCATTCCATAGCAGTTAAGCAGCACCTCATGCAAATTTGTTTTCGTTGCAATGCCGATAGCCACATCAAGATATTTTTCGGCGCTGTCTCTATATGCGGCTGGAAAGTATTGGAAATATGTATTTGCCGTATTTAAAGCAATTGCAGCCGTGTTGCTCCTTAATAATAAACGACCCGCTTGCTGTTTAGCCAAAAGAAGTGATTTTTTATTGATCAGAAGCGCTGAATCCAATAGCGCCCGGTTGTTCGGGTTTGCCTTAAAACGATCAAAGTAAGTTTGACCGATGGTAAAATAGGCATTATTTAATGCATCAACCTGTTTGCTTTCTAGCGCCGCCTGGTAGCACAGATTGGCATATTTTGTTTGCTTAGCCGGATCATTTCCATAGCTATAGAAGCTAGCCAGATAATGGTAAATGGTGCTTTCATATTCTGATGCACCGTGGCCTTTAAAATAATCCAGCGCTTTTAATAGCTTTCTGGCAGATTGATCATTATCATCATTAATCAGATCCAGCCAGCCGTTTCTAAACCAAACAAAGCCAAGTGTTACCGGGTCTTTTGTTTTTCGGGCATAATACATTGCGCTATCCCGGCATGAATAAGCCTTTTTTAAGTCTTTTTTCCAAACAAAGAGGTGAATAAGTGTTGCGAAAGCCATGGCTTTGCCTCGTCCATCAGATAATGTCTGGCCGAGCTGAAGTGCCTCATTCGCCTGCTTAAAGGATAAGGGCAGGTTCTGTTCAAAATTGGCTTTCGCCAGCTTACATAAGATATTAATGCGGTCTGCTTTGGGCAATTTTTTCTTTACCAGTAAGTGATTCATAGAATCCAGAAATATTTTTTGTGCATTTGCCTGAGGCAGGCAAGTGAACAAAAAAAACAGGATCAGTATTGCTTTCAGTGGTAACTGCATCACCAAAAATAGAAAAAATAAACATTCCCTAAAAGGGTGGTTTTAGCTTAAGTGGCTGTTGTTAACATTTTTAATTGCTTTCTGTAGACGCATTGTAGACGGCTGTTTTTCTGCCGGTAGTCGATGAGTAGTCGCTGTTTTCTTGGTTAGTGATGCATACAGCCCTAATTTTGACCTATTCAATCACCAAAAAAATAAATCTATGAAAAACAAGACGATGGCTATTGTAGCCTACATTACATTGATCGGTTGGATCATCGCTTACCTGGAGTTTAAAAAATCACCAGAAAAAAGCAGACTCGTAAATTACCATTTGGGGCAATCGCTTGGCATTATCATCACCTCTTTTTTATTAAGTATAGCAAGCAGTATTATATTGGCCATCATCCCATCTTTGGGCGCAATTTTCTACCTCATCTTATTAATCCCTTTTGTACTCTTATTGTTAGGCATTATTGCAGCAAATAATGAGTTAGAAAAACCAGTGCCAATTATTGGTAAAATATTCGAAGGCAGATTTAACTTCGGCACAGCACAACAGAAAAATATATAGTAACGCGATTATCGAATATAGCTTGTTTTCCGGTCAGGGTGAAGTACTCTTGATTGGAACAAGTGATTCGGTTAATAAAGCATCAGCTTTGCCGGAGAATAGTAACTGCCTGCAAATTTTAAGTAATCCCCTGTTCTATGGGTTTTGAGCCTGTAAAATGCTCTTACATCAGCTGCATCTCATTAAAAGTACGGCTAAGGTTCAGGAAAGTAGTCAATAGATCTCCGAATTATTCAGAAAAGGTAATCCGCTGAGTTCAATTATTTATCTTTCAAAGATTTTCAATCAGCTTTCTAAAACCTCAAAATTTTTCTTTCATACCCAATAAACCAAGCAATCCACCTGTATGGATCGCTAAAATGCGATTGGTAGAAGGAATCTGATTCAGCTTGCACAAATCGAAAATAGCGTAAAACATTTTTGCGGTATAAACAGGGTCGATTAGTATCCCAGTATCTCTTGTAAACTTCTTAATAAAAGCCAATAGTTCGGGGCTGGTTTTAGCATAACCACCAAAATGATAATCTGTATGCAAGCATAAGTGATTAGACATTTCGGCGTACACGGCAATTTCATCAGCAATGAAACTTCCGCCCTTTAAAACCGGAACAACATGGAGTTTGGTATTTAAACCCTGTTCCTGAATGCCTTTCAATAAACCCGCTGCTGTGGTGCCCGTACCTGCTGCAATAAAAATATGATCGTAGGTTTCTTTCAACTCATAAATAATTTCACTACAACCCCTAACAGCTTCGGCTGATGCGCCACCTTCATCAATAAAATAGGTGTCGCTATTCAGACCAAAATAGCTTTTATATAATTCGGTTTTATTTCGGTAAGATTCGCGATCGGTAAAAATGAGCTCCATTCCATATAAAGAACAGATCAGCAGCATTTCATTTTTCACTTCTTCACCTCTCACAAATGCTGTTGCTTTAAATCCAGATCGGGCCGCAGCGGCGGCTGTTGCCACCAGGTGATTGGAGTAAGCACCACCGAAAGTAACTAAATGGGTTTTAGATGCTGCTTTTGCCTTTTGTAAAATGTATTTGAGCTTGCGCCACTTATTTCCCGAAATATATGGATCTATCAGGTCATCCCTTTTCACAAAGAAATTGCTAAAGGGGTGAATATTGATTTTTTGTACCGGGCTGTAGACTTCTTTAAACACGTGTAAAAGTAAAAAACACCCGAAATAATCAGGTGTTTTTTAAGCAATTAATAAGAATGATAATTTTACTCTCCAATTCCAAATCCTATACCAGCATTTACCATACTGTATTTAGCCTGGGTGTAAGAGCCGTAAAATTTGAAGAATCCAAACTTTAATTGAAAGCCCAGGCTGCCGCGAATGCCATCGATATCCGTTTGTTTAACTGAAACAGGATCAGTGTAGCTAACTGATGTTAGCGGGCTTGTTGCAAAGCTGTAAGTGCCTAAAGCTTTTAAATTTGTTTTTGCTGTCTGGTAGCCGATACTGGCAAATGGCGTAAAGAATAAGATTTTCTTCGACACAATTGCATCGAAATTAACACCATTAAAACGGGCATCGATCCGTTGATCTGAATTTGAAGTATTATCAATATTCAAATCCAGGTTGTATTTATATTGGGTAAAGCCCCCAGAAATGGCAATATCTACCGGAATCAGCCGATCTGTTGCGCCTAAGATCAGCGGTAAAAGTTCGACTTTCGCGCCTACGCCAATCATCGACATGCTACCAAAATCATCTCCAAAATTAATTTTGGGCATGGCCCTTAACGAAATGTCAATATTTTTCGGTAGGCCTAAGGTAGCCTGAATTTGAGGCGCCGGAACAGTATGAAAACCAACTCCACTTGGTAAATTGAAGAATCTGCCGGTCGGAAGTCCATCGGTCGTATATACTTCCATTCGTCCGCCATCTTCGTCTTTCCCGAAAGCGGTTGGCCCGATAGATGATGAGCCCGCTGCCGGTTTAATGTTTCTTAAACCCAATGTGTTTACATCATAAGTTCGGGAAGATTGTGGTACAAATGCAGCGGATGCAGAGACCCTGACTTCAAATTTTAAAAATCCCTTCGATTTTGCCGTGTTTGTCCAGCCATCGTTTAGTCCTTGCCCGAGGCCTTTGTACAATGGATCGAGGTAGGCATTAACAAGTTTTGTAGCATCCTCGGGACCAGATATAAACAGATTTCCAACGTCTTGTTGGGCATTCGCTCGCTGAACGAAAGCAAATAGCGAGAAAGCCAAAATGGCTTTTGCATAAGAGTTTTTCATGATAGAAGGGTTTAGGACGGTTTGTATCACTAAGATAGCCCATTTTTTTAATTATAAAATGATTTCAAAATTCTTGGTCGTAAAAGATTATTTTTGCATCATGGAAAATGTGGTCGAATTGCAGGAATCAGAGGAGCAGGAATTATATGAACATTTAAAAATAATTGTAGATAAAGGGCAGTCTTTACTTCGTATCGATAAATTTTTAATGGTTCGCGTAGAAAATGCTTCCCGCAACCGGATTCAGAATGCAATAGATGCCGGCAATGTGCTGGTCAATCAAAAACAAATCAAAGCGAGCTATAAAGTAAAGCCGCATGATGAAATTTCGATTGTTTTGCCACATCCGCCACGCGATACGGAAGTTTATCCGGAAGATATTCCACTAGATATTCTTTATGAAGACAGCGATTTATTAATTGTGAATAAACCCGCCGGGATGGTTGTGCATCCTGGTTTTAATAATTACAACGGCACTTTGGTAAATGCATTGGCTTTCCATTTCGAACAATTGCCACAATTGCCCGGAAATGATGGCAGACCAGGTTTGGTGCACAGAATTGATAAAGATACATCTGGTTTACTCCTTATTAGTAAGAATGAAAAATCGATTACCCATCTGGCCAGGCAGTTTTTCGATCACAGCATCACCAGAAAATACATTGCACTGGCCTGGGGCGATATTGAAAACGATGGCACCGTTACCGGCTATATTGGCAGAAGTGTAAAAGACCGGAGGGTGATGGATATTTACGATGAGGAAGAAAAAGGGAAATGGTCGGTTACCCATTATAAAGTTTTAAAACGTTTGGGTTATGTTACGCTAATCAGCTGCGAACTGGAAACGGGCCGCACGCACCAGATTCGTGCGCACATGCAACACATTGGGCATCCGCTATTTAACGATGCCATGTATGGCGGCGATAAGATTTTAAAAGGAACCACGTTTAATAAATACAAACAGTTTGTAGATAATTGCTTCGAATTGTTGCCAAGGCAAGCGTTACATGCGCAAAGTTTAGGCTTTATTCATCCAACAACAAAGGAATATCTGCACTTTGAATCGCCCTTACCGGCAGATTTTAAAGCAGCTTTAACGAAATGGGAAAATTACATCATCGCATCATAAAATATGTCTCAAGAGTACCTTTTATTTAATGATGAATATCATGCAGTTGATGCGCCTGTTTTAACTACCTCCAATCGGGGGTTTAAATTTGGTGATGGCTTGTTTGAAAGCATGCGGATGATTAATCAAAAACTTCAGTTTGCAGATTTACATGCCGATCGGCTTGCTGCAGGCATGAAAGCTTTAAAAATTGATGGCCATGCTTTGATGGATGATTATTTCCTCCGGCAAAAAACCGCAGATTTAGCTAAGAAAAACAGGTGGAATGGAAATGTACGGTTCCGTCTTTCTGTATACCGCCAGGGTGCAGGCATTTATACTCCGGAAATTAACAAATCGGGTTACGTTTTAGAGGGAATGCCCTTAAAATCTATTGCATACGAGCTCAATACCAAAGGTTTAATTATTGATGTTTTCGATGAGATGACCAAATCAATTGATAAGCTTTCTAACTTTAAAACGTCCAACGCACTACTGTATGTAATGGCCGGGCTGTTTAAAACGCAGAACCGTTTAGATGAAGCGATGATTTTAAATCAAAGTGGTTTTTTGTGTGAAAGCATCAGTTCGAACATTTTTGTAGTGTATGACAAGCAAATTTATACGCCTGCTTTAACCGAGGGTTGTGTTGGCGGAGTAATGCGCTCTACAATTATGCAGATATGCAAAATGAACGACATTCCATTAATTGAAGCGCAAATCAGTCCGGAAATATTAAAAGAAGCCGAAGAGGTATTTATTACCAATGCTACTCAAGGCATTCAATGGATTATGGGCTACGGCCGGAAAAGGTATTTTAATGAATTTTCTAAGTATCTGAATGAAAAACTGAATCTGTTGTAGAGACGGGTTCAGTTTTTTGAAACCATGAACTTGTACTGAAATGCTTTTTAGCAGGGTAGACCTCGAGGCATAGATAAATCCATCTACAACCGCATTCCCCTCAAAAAATCTTCAATCAACATGCGTTTTTTTCCTTCATATTGAATATCAAGCAATTTAATAAAGCCATCTTTAGTCGCAAACTTAAGATATGTTTTATTATCTGTTAATAAGCCACCTGCAGCAATTCCGGGCTCTTTATCTTCAAACGCTGCTTTGAAAATCTTAAGTGTTTTATCATTTAATATGGTAAAAGCAGTTGGATAAGGACTTAAGCCCCGAATCAGGTTATGTACCTTTATCGATGGATTGTTCCAGTCTATTTTACAGTCCTCTTTAAAAATTTTAGGTGCATGCTTCAACTCATCACTTTGTGGCTGCGGTTGCTCTGAAAAATCACCGTTCGAAATAGCCGTGACTGTTTTTACCAATAGGTTTGCGCCGATCACCATCAATTTATCATGTAGTTCTCCGGCGGTCTCATCAGGCGCGATTGGTGTGCTGTCGCTTAGGATAATATCGCCGGTATCAATTTCATGTGTTAAAAAAAAGGTGGTTACGCCACTTTCCTTTTCACCATTAATAATGGCATGGTTAATTGGTGCTGCACCACGGTATTGCGGAAGTAACGAACCGTGAAGATTAATGGTTCCTTTTGGCGGCATGTTCCAAACCACTTCCGGGAGCATTCTAAAAGCTACCACTACCTGTAAATCAGCCTGGTAAGATTTTAAAGCTTCCAGAAACTCGGGGTTTTTAAGCTTTTCCGGTTGTAGAACAGGAAAAGATTTTTCTGCCGCATATTTTTTAACAGCACTTTCATTTAGTTTTTGCCCACGTCCGGCAGGTTTATCTGGCGCTGTTACCACAGCAACAATGTCGAAGTTGGCCTGTACCAGTGCATCAAGAGAAGCAACTGCAAAATCGGGCGTGCCCATAAAAACTATTTTCATACCGTTAGTGTTGTGTTCTAAAATAATGTGATAAGTCACCTTAAGTTTTACAAAATAACTAAAAATTAAATTATCCTGATCAGTAAAAATGGTACAAGGCGAAGATGTTGTTAAGGCGAGTGGATTAGTTTATGTAACGGATGCTATGCCTGGTATTTATCGGAAGGGAAAACCTGGTAAGTTTTACTATGAAGATAAAAAACGAGCAATAATAACTGATGAAAAGCATTTGGCAAGGATCAAAGCGCTGGTTATTCCGCCGGCATGGCAAAATGTTTGGATTGCCAATAAACCCAATGCTTATTTACAGGTAACAGGGACAGATGCTGCAGGCCGGAAACAATATCGCTACCATGCGAAATGGACTTCCAGGCGTTCTGAAGATAAGTATTTCAGGCTTTACGAGTTTGGGAAAACTTTGCCCGAAGCCCGCAAAAAACTGGCTAAAGATTTACGGCGAAAAGAGTTAGATGAACGAAAAGTGCTTGCCATTTCTGTGGATGTACTGCAAAAATCTTTGATTAGAGTTGGGAACGAAAACTATAAACAGCTTTACGGTTCATTCGGACTGAGCACCTTGCGGGATAAACATGTGAAGATTGAAGGAAGCAAGATTAATATCGATTTTATTGGGAAAAAAGGCGTTCGGCAAACGCTCGTATTAAATGATCGAAGCCTGGCTAAATTGGTGAAAAAATGCCGTGATATCCCCGGACAGGATCTTTTTCAATATTATACCGATGGGAAAGAACACCGGGGTATTGATTCTGGCAAAATTAACAACTACATTAAAGAGATTACGCAAAACGACTTTACCGCCAAAGATTTCAGAACCTGGGGTGGAACCCTTGAGGCTTTACGTCAATTCGCAAAATGTTCTGTAGATGTAAACGTAGAATTAAACACTAAAAAAACGGTTGTAAATGTACTCGATTGTGTGGCAAAGAAATTAGGCAACACCAGGGCGGTTTGTAAAAGTTCGTATGTGTATCCCTTATTAATTACCGCTTATGAAAATAATGAGCTGGAAAAGTATATGAAAAAGATGAACAACCATAAAACTTTAGGAAAATTGGGGCTGGAGCATGATGAAAAAGTGTTGCTTTCTTTCTTGAAAGCTACCGGAAGCAAATAAAACATTTTCTATTTAGTTAAAAGTTGAGGTGATCTGGATGCCAGTCACCTCAATTTACTTATTGTGCTTTAGGTGCTTGCTTAATCGGGTGAACAGGCTGTTCCTCATTTTCCCTTTGTTCTGCAGGATTATCTGTTTTCACCGGTTTATTCGGTGTACTGTCATTAGGTTTTCTAACTGTTTGATGATCCACTGGTTTGCGCCCTTTCGGTACTTCTTCTCTATAATTGCTGCCTGGATTATCATTTGTTTCTTTTGGTCCGCTCATGATGTAGTATATTGAATGAATGAATTAGTGAGTGATTGAATGTTATTTAGCAATATTCTGAGTCTGCTGAATAGACAACAAAGCTTGGTAAGTATTGTTTAAAAGTATTGTTGCCTGAGCGAATACTGAAGGATGATTAACGCAAAGTTGCCAATCTTTACTTGCATTCATTTTATCATTCAATCATGCTCTCCTTCAATTATTATGTAATGATTCTCTAATTCACTCATTCAATCATCAATAACTATTGATAAAGCAGGTATTTCAAACGCATTTTTTTGTAAGCGTTTAATCCGGGCTCCCAGCTTGCCCTGATCTGTTTTTCACTTTTTCCGGCAATCACTTGCTGCCTGAAATCTGCCACGCCGACTAAACGTTCAATCACCCCCATTTCTTTACTTAATCTGGTATTAAAGAAATCTTCTTTTTTGGGCGAAGCATTGTAGAGTTCGATTAACCAGGAAATGTTAACCTGTTTAGTTTTTCTCAGTTTTGAAGTGTCGTAATCTCTCAAATCTAAACCGTAGCATACCTGGTTTTGAAATAATGGCGTTTCCGACATACCTTTGATGCTTTTTGGTGTAAAGCTGAAATCGAATTTATCTTTTAAATAAGGCGCACCTATTACGGTAAAAGGAAACATGGTTCCACGGCCATGATTAAGGTAAGTACCTTCGAATAAACATGTAGATGGATAAAGCAAAATGGCCTGTTGCGTATTTAAGTTTGGTGATGGTTTTACAGGCAAAACGTACTCCATATTATGGTCGTAATTCAGGTTCCTGATCACCGTGATTTTACATTTCACTTTGTTTTTTAACCAGCCTTCTCCGTTTAACATCTGAGCGTATTCGCCGACTGTTAATCCATGTGCAATCGGAATAGGTTGAACGCCAATGCCCGACTTAAATTTAGGGTCTAAGATTGGTCCGTCAATTAAATACCCGTTAGGATTTGGCCGATCCAAAATGATAAGCGCTTTATTGTTGGCCGCACAGGCTTCCATTACATATTGAAGCGTATTAATATAGGTGTAAAAACGAACGCCAACATCCTGGATATCAAACACCATGATATCGATATCGGCTAAATCTTCTGCGGTAGGGGTGCTGTGTTTGCCATAAAGTGATACTGCCTTTATTCCGGTTTTAGTATCAACGGAATCATTAACGTGCACACCTGCGCTGGCATCACCTCTAAAACCATGCTCCGGACCAAAAATTTTCTGAATTTTCACACCCAGTTTAAGCAGGCTATCTACCGAGGTTTGTGTTCCAATTACTGAAGTTGGATTTACCACCATGCCTACGCGCTTACCCTCCAGCATGGGCAGGTAAATTTCAGTCTGCTCAGCACCGGTCTTAATCGAGCTAGGCAGTTTAATATTGTCTTTAATTAATAGTTTGTGGGTCTTTGACTTATCTGGTCCTATTTGCTGATCTAAAGGTTTAGGACTCTGACCACAGGCAGAAAGTGCAATTAAAAATCCAAAGGCAAAGCTGATGTGTTTTTTCATATTCAATCTTTATAAATCAACAATATAAAACAATTTAAGATTATAATGATTTAGTATAAACTATTGCCATTATATTCCAAATATATGTCATTTTTAAAAAGGATTTAAGCATTTTTGCTGTTACAAAATTATCAAAATTGAATTTCGAATATTTCATAGCAGGCCGTATAGCCATAAAATCTGAGCGGACTTTCTCCAAGTTAATTGTGCGGATTGCAATTGCGGGGGTGATGCTGAGTCTGGCAGTCATGATTCTGTCTATCGCCATTATTAAAGGCTTTAAAACCGAAATTCAGGATAAAGTTAGGGGTTACCTGGGTGATGTTCAGATTACCCGCTACGACTTAAATAACTCCTTTGAACATTCGCCCTTCGTATTGGATGCTGAAACTAAAAAACAACTAAAAAACAATCCAGACATCGATTTCTATTATCCATTTGCCACTAAACCAGCCATTCTTTCTGCCAATGATGAGATTGAAGGGATAAATTTTAAAGGCGTAGATAAAAACTATAACTGGGATTACATTAAGCAACACATTATTAGCGGTACTATAATTGATTTTAGTGATAGTACAGCTGCTATGCAGGAACTATTGATTTCTAACTATACTGCAAATAGACTGAAGCTTAAAACAGGTGATGATTTTATCATGTATTTTGTGCAAAATCAGTTACGCCCGAGAAAATTTAAGATTGTAGGGGTTTATGATATCGGGGTTGAAGATATAGATAAAGGATTCGTACTCGGAAACCTCAATATTATTAAACGCTTAAACAATTGGAAACCTGAAGAAATTGGAGGAGTAGAAATTAGAATTAAAGATTTTAATAAGCTCAAGTCCGTTGCGGATGGGATTTTCGATGGGCTGCCTCAAAATCTCCGTTCATTCTCCATTAAAGAAAACTTCCCGAATATTTTTACCTGGTTAGGTTTATTGGATGTAAATACAAGGGTATTGTTAATTTTAATGTTAATTGTTGGCGTAATTAATATGGTTACCGCATTGTTAATTATGATTTTAGAACGAACCAATATGATTGGCATGCTAAAATCTTTCGGGGCGAGTAACTGGTCGATTATGAAGATTTTCCTTTACAATTCTGCTTATTTGATAGGAATTGGATTGTTGCTTGGGAATATTTTAGGTTTAGGTTTGGGCTTTTTCCAGCAATCTACCCACCTGTTTAAATTGAATCAGGCTTCATATTTTTTGGCTTATGCCCCAATAGAATTTCATTTCCTGGATGTGCTGGCTTTAAATGTTGTAACCGTTGTAGTGTGTTTAACTGTGCTGATTATTCCTTCGCTCTTAATTAGTAAAGTTTCGCCTTTGAAAGCGATCAGGTTTAAGTAGCTTATCTTTTTGAATTAAAATAAAAAGCTTTTTAAAAATTAATGCGCCAATAAATCAGCGCATTAATTAATCATTAATATGGGTGCCATTAGCTTCTCCCTATCCAGAGCGAATACTATGGCTTTAACTAACCATTCCAAATCGGAATAGAACTAAGAATTAAGATTTTATAAAATATAATAAGACCCAACGGAAGCCAGTTCTGTTTGTGGCTTGTCTTCATATATTTTATCGTCGTCGATCATTTGTAAAAGGTCGCGTTCTATATTTCTACAGATGGTTGTAGTAGGGGTATCTGTAGGCTTATTTTCAAACGGATCCTGTAAATGAACGGCCATTTTCTCTACCAGTAAAAAGAATGCTGCAATTGCCACAACAAGAGGCACTTCCATGTACCCAAAGTATTCTATCAAACCAAAAGGCAAAAGCACTATAAACAAGTGGATAGACATATTGATATACTTACTGTAGGTAACCGGGAAAACCGTATTTTTAATCCTTTCACAGCCGCCCATGTGGTTACACAATGCAGTAATTGATTTATCGATTTCAATTTGCTGGTACTTGTTAATCCAGCCTTCACTTAGCGCTTTTTTCAGGTCCATTCCATGCAACTCCAGCAAAGAAGTGGTTACATTCCGGCGTTTCTTAATAAAAGCGAGTTCTTCCGGACATAAAAATTCTTCCAGTCCTTTGCGCGCATTGAAACCTCTTAGCGCCTGACTTAAAGCGAAGCACCAGGCAATTTGTCTCTTAATAAAACGCTCTTTAAACTGATTTACCTCATCCAATCCATAGGGGTTTTCTACAAAAGATAAGATCTGGCGGGAGATTGATCTGGAGTCATTTACCATGGCACCCCAAAGTGTTCTGGCTTCCCACCACCTGTCATAAGCCTGGTTGGATCTGAAAGCGAGTAGGAGGGAAATGATTGTTCCCAACAGGGCTGGCACTGCTACCGGAATAGAAATTCTGGTGACATGAAAATTCTGATAAAGCACTACAATACCAATAGAATAACTGATTACGAAAAGCAATTCTGTTTTAATCTTTCCAAATGTGTAGGTGAGCGGGATGTTATTTCGTAGTAGCATAATATCTTATCTTTATTCGTTAATAACTAGGCATTCGACTTTTGTAACTGCGCTTCCGGAATCCGGCTTTCGATTAAATTTTCCTGAACATGAAGTGTCATGATGTTTAAATAAACCACTTCGCAACCTGATCTTTCTGTTAAAAACTTCGGATCAATGCTGTATTTATTTAACGCTTTAAAATTATAATCTTTTGGATATGCGATGCAGTCAACATCAAATGCCTCTATAAAATTCTTGAAAGCCGATACCGTACTGCCATAAAAATATTCTATGCCGATTTTACTGATTTCATTCGAATAGCGTTTTTTATACTCGTTTAATTGCTGATAAAACTCATCGCTTACGTTTTCATAATCGCGGCTGCGACGGCTTAACATAAGCATATCGGTTATAGAATCAGATAATTTGAAAGCATGAAGAAATATCACGTTCAAGGTTTCATGAGGCTGAGCTTGAACAAGCGCATCAATAATCTTTGTACTTTCTAAATTGAAGTCGGTTGGTACTAATACTGTTTTCATTGCTTACTTGTTTAAATGAATAATTAATACAAGTTTAAGCGGATAAGATTACAGCTAAATAAGAACCAGATTAGAATGAGATTAGAATTTCAGAAGGTGCTAATATTAGTGGAAGCACGACAACTTATAGCGCTACAAGCTTAATAAAGGCAATATTATTTTAATTTCCGTTCCAACCCCTTCCTGAGATTTAATGGCGATGCTCCCCCTGTGTAGCCTGATAATATTTAGCGATAGGGGTAAGCCAACACCGTAACCTTTGTAGGCATTTGTATTCGATGCCCGATAAAAAGGTTCAAAAATGTGTTGAATATCGGTTTGCGGAATACCAATTCCCCTGTCAGTTACGGCGATTGATAATGTTTGTCCGTTACTTTCAATTCCTATACTCACTAACTTATCATTAGAATATTTACATGCATTGCTTACCACGTTGGATATGGCAAGTTTGATCAGGTTTTTGTTTACCTTCAGTATTAACAGCGATTCTTCTTCCGGTAATTTACTAAAATCAATTTCAATAATGCTATGGGGATAAACTTGATTGACTGAATCTTTAATTTCCCACAGCAATTCATCCATTCGTACTTCTTCCCAGGGCTGATTTTTTCCATTAAAGCCAGATTGTGCCAAGCCAAGCAAGCTGGTGAGGATATGTTCCAGCCGTTCGGCTTCATTTTTAATTTTTGCCAACGCCTGTTGTTGTTGAGCCATGTCCTGACCCGGTTTCATGGCCAGCTCCACTTCTCCGGTAATCACGGTTAAAGGTGTTCTCAATTCGTGTGAAGCATTGCTGATGAAGTTGTTTTGGGTCTCAAACGCAGTTTCCAAACGGTTTAACATGTTGTTAAAGGTTTGAGCTAGCTGAGACATTTCATCACTTCCTTTTTTAACATCCAAACGCATGTGTAAATTTTCTGCCTTTATTTTCTTTACACTTTTAATGATGTTTCTAAGCGGTGTAAGCATGTAGTCAGAAAATTTCCATCCAACAACAAAGGATAAGATAATAGAAAGGAAAAATCCGATAATCAGAATTTTTTGCAAATCTTCCAGCTCGCGGAAACCAAAAGGATCGTTAGCTGAAATGATTACAATATAGCCACCCTTGGACGTTTTAAAATATTTCCCTGCATAAAAATGATTATCAACCCGATAGCGGGCCATAGCGCCCGAACTAATTTTTTTATAAAAACTTTTAGGTAATTCGCGATCAACCTGGGAGGTTGTTTTCTTTGGATCAATAATAAATTCCCGCTCTGAGGGGAGGCGTTCGAGGTATTGATTACGCATTTTAGCGTAAACACTATTATTGTCGTCTTCGTATAATTTAATTTGTGCCGCAATGTTTACCCTGGCCTCCAGGCGTTTGTAAAAATCCTCAAAAGCAAACTCATTGGAAAAATACCAAACAAAACCACTTAACAGGGAGATAATTACTGCCGAAAGGATGGCGAAAAGTAATGTGATCTTTTTGGCAATTTGCATTATTTCTCTTTAAGTACATAACCCAAACCTACGGCGGTATGAATCAGTTTTTGGTCAGCATTTTTATCAATTTTCTTCCGGAGGTAATTTACATAAACATCAACTACGTTGGTGCCCAGGTTAAAATCGATGTCCCAAACATTTTCGAGGATATCAATTCTGGATAAGATTTTGCCTTTGTTTTTGGCCATATATTCCAGTAAACGGTATTCGGTTGCAGTGAGAACTACTTCGGCTTGGCTTCGGTTTACCGTTTTGGCACTTAAGTTTATTTGTAAGTCGGCAATGCTGATAATTTGATCAAGGTTAACCGTGCCATGATAGCGTCTTAAAAGCATTCTGATCCGGGCGAAAAGTTCAGCAAATTTAAAAGGTTTAATCAGGTAATCGTCGGCGCCATTATCCAAGCCATTTACTACATTTTCTGTAGTGCCCAAAGCGGTAAGCATAATTACAGGCGTACCTGGTTTAAGCGCTTTGATGATTTTACAAAGTTCCAACCCATTAATGCCAGGGAGCATAATGTCGAGAATAATTAAATCGAAATTATTTTCAGTTGCCATTTGTTTCCCAATCAGGCCATCTGGCGCAATACTAACTGTAAAACCTTCGTTTGTCAAACCTCTCGAAATTACAGAAACCACATTTGGCTCGTCTTCTACTACTAATAAATTCATTTAAGGGCAAAATAATTGTAAAAATTACGGATTTGCAAGATCTAATCTTCCGTAATTTTCCAATATAATCGTTTTGGGTTAAAACGACATATATTAATTGCCATTTTTTCAGGAACGTTAATAAAAAGGCTCAGGAATAAGATGTTTTAACGAAGTTTCTTTCAATATTAAATCTTTTTCAGAATCGGCGATAACTATTAAATTCCCTTTTCTGATTGCTTTTTCAAAGACCTTAATCCGTTTTCAAAATCTTTTCCAATCATGCTATCCATACTCTTGAAAACACACATCCATTGGGTAAGCATGTTGTGTTCGCTACTCATTGTCCAGGTTACTTTGTTGCCATTTCCCTCAGGTGCTATATCAAACTTTGTATCGGCAACACTTTCAAAAGGTTCAAGGAATTTAAGTTCCATGTCCACTTGTCTATTCGGTATAACGGTTAAAATTTTCATGTAGCCCGATCCGGTTTCTTTTCCTTTCCATTCATATAAGTGATCTGGCTGCAAAGGTGTGCCGGAAAATTTCACTTTAGCAGATGGCTCCATTTTAGCCCAGGGATTCCATTGATAGAAATTATTGAAATTGGCAATGTTCTTATAAATAACCGAATCTGGTGCATTAACTAATGTAGTGCGGTTTACCACGTAGCTTTTTGGCAGGAGAAAGGAGCCAACCACGAATACAATTGCCAGTACGACGATGATGCCGAGCAGAATTTTCAAGAATTTCATATTAAGTTTATTTGGTTAAATAAATTTAATATAAAGTAGGTGAAATTAAAAGTGTTTATACGATGTTGATGTTTCTACCTGGTGAGTTGATTTTAAAGTGCATCAAATCAGCAATGGATTGTGCTTTTTGCTTAATGGTTTCTGCATTTTCTCCGGCGAAAAGCTCATCAACAGTAGTAAAAAAGATTGTTTTCCAGGCGTTAAACGCTTCGTTTTTAAGGGGTGCTTTTTCATTCAGCGCAAAATGGGTAAGCATCGGATTGCCTTTGTAAATTGCTTTTCCGAAAAGAATGCTCTCCCAGAAGTCATACATTTTAGGCAAATGATGAGACCAGTCTACGTTTGCTACCTGTGTAAAAATCGGCCCAATTGTTTTGTTATCCTGCACTTTTCTATAAAAATGATCAACCAGGCGGATGATGTCGGCTCTATTCTCAATATCTTTCATGATGCAAATTATCCAATCACAAATATCGGCGAAAATGAATCAAGAAAAATGATTAAGGTTATAAAATGAATTAGATGTTACTTATACAACCTCATGATAAGTTTATCGTAATTGATTACTGCCTTATACTGCATTAATATGTCGCCACCAATAATTCCAATGATGGGTGGGTGTCCAAATTGCTGATAAGTTTCACTAACCGACTGCAGATCAAATGCGACCGTTTCATAATTTTTCAGTTTAAGCGTACCTATTCTAACTTCTGGAATGGTGGCTTGAATGGTTGTGGTAGTGGTAAAAAGCGTAGCTGCGTTAATTTCTTCTGATACCTGAAGGGTTTCGGAAAGGTGTTTTTCTATAATCGCTTTATCAAATACACTTCTGGAGGCACCAGTATCCAATACGGCAAAATGTATTTCGTTAAAAACAACAATTTCCACCAAAAGGTGAAAACCATCGTCTTGTAAGTTTATTAATTTTAATGGGATAGGGATTGATCTCATGTTTATTTTTACTACCTAAGGCAACTCAGTTTTAATCAACTGTTTTATTTTTAGGTTTCTAAGGCGGTTGATTTATATTTTACCACCTAAGGCAACTTAGTTTTAATCAGCTGTTTTATTTTTAGGTTTCTAAGGTGGTGGATTTATATTTTTACCACCTAAGACAAACTAAGTTATTCTAAGGTTTTTCCAGGTAGTTGATTTATGATTTAAACGAGCTTCATTTCTGCGAGGACGCTGTTCATATTTCTAACCGCATCAGCGCTTTTATTAAATGCGGTCTGTTCTTCGTCGGTTAATTTGAAATCGATAATTTTTTCCCATCCGCCACGGCCAATAATTACCGGAACGCCTAAGCAAATGTCTTGCTGACCGTATTCACCTTCTAATGAAACGCAGCAGGTAAAAAGCTTTTTCTCATCGCGAACAATGGCTTCTACCAAAGCTGCACCGGCTGCGCCTGGTGCATACCAGGCCGATGTGCCAATTAAGCCTGTTAATGTTGCGCCGCCAATCATGGTATCTGCCGCAACTTTGTCCAGCGTAGCTTTATCTAGCAGGTTACTTACTGGTAAACTCTGGTAAGTGGCTAAGCGGGTAAGTGGAATCATCGTGGTGTCTCCATGGCCGCCAATTACAAAACCCTGTAAATCATTTGGGTTACAATCTAAAGCCTGAGATAAATAGAATTTGAAGCGAGAACTGTCTAAAGTGCCACCCATTCCTATGATACGGTTTTTCGGTAAACCCAAGGATTTCAATGCCAGGTAAGTCATGGTATCCATAGGATTACTAATCACAATGATAATGGCTTCTGGAGAGAATTTTAAAATGTTTTCTGCCACACCTTTAACAATGCCGGCGTTAATGCCAATCAAATCTTCACGTGTCATACCCGGTTTACGCGGCAACCCTGATGTGATTACAACCACATCAGAACCTGCTGTTTTGCTGTAATCGTTTGTAACACCACTAATTTTGGTATCAAAACCCAGCAACGTAGCGGTCTGCATCATATCAATTGCTTTACCTTCGGCAAAACCTTCTTTGATATCGAGTAGAACGAGTTCGTTGGCTAATTCTCTACGGGCAATATTATCTGCACAGGTAGCCCCAACAGCGCCTGCACCTACAACCGTTATTTTCATATATCTATATTTTAATGGTTTGCTTCTCTAAATATTAGTCGAAGGTAGAAATAAATATAAGGTTAAAAAATCCTTTTAAGAAACTAATCATTGGTAGGAAGAAAATAAGCGGAAATCAAAATGATGTATTTTCCCGGTCAAACTCTTTGCCTTTTTAAGGGTTAACTTAGAAAACATTGACAACTATAAACATGGAAAACAAGCCCATCGCTCATATCGATCACAAAGCGTTTGAAGGTAAATGGTATTCTCTTTACTCGATTCCAACCTTATTAGATAAAAACTGGAAACAGACGACAGAAACATATACGCTAAAAGGTGATGATCACTTCGACGTATTGACAACGTACCACAAAGAGGGGAGGCCAGAAGAGAAAACTGTTACCTCCAAACTGTTTTTCAATCAAGATAAAGCCGATGGTGACATGAAAGCACAGTTTTTATGGCCCTTTAAAATTGGCTATTGGATTATTGAAATTGCTGATGACTATAGTTATGTAGTAGTGGGGCATCCAGATGAAAAATATCTTTTCATTATGGCGCGAGAACCAAAAATGGAAGCAGACTTATTAGTGGATATCATTGAGAACTGTCGGGTAATGGGATATGACGTAAGCGAATTAGTAAGCCAGGAGCATTTTTAAGGTATTTCGAAACTTTGTAGGGTTAAAAAGCCAGCGGGGTTAAACATTTAAGGTAGGTAAGATCCTGAAACAAGTTCTGGAAGACGATTCTTTAAGTAAAATCGTCATTCTGAGGAGGCACGAGGAAGCAATCTCTTTTTTTAGGGCTTTCGATAGAGATTGCTTCAGTAGATGAAGGATCTGCTTTGCAATGACGGATTTTTTGAAGGGAATGCACTAACCGCATCATCTTGCTGAATTTAGTTTAGCACCTATTAAATCTGAATGACACCCCGCTATGGCCACCTCGCTATCCGGCCTCGGGAATGATGGAAGGAGAAAACGTTTAAAGCTTCGACCCCAATCTCTCAACCCACCACTACCCAAGGCAGCGCATTTTGCCCGATCCTTCATCGGGTGCTTGTGCTGCCGAAGTAAACCTTTAACGATTTTATCCGACATCAGTTCCAAGCCTTGATTTTTGTCTCTTTTCATCAAGGAAAAGAGAAAAGCCCTTCGGCGGCCAGCCGAGGCAAGCCAGCGCAGCGGAAAAAAGTTTTCGGCAGGTGGCGACACCAGCCGATAGGCAAAATTGCTTTAGCAGATAAAGGATCTGCTTCGCAATGACGGATTTTTGAGGGGATGTAATAACCAAATCGTCATGCTGAATTTAGTTCAGCACCTATTGAAGTAAATCCTGAAACAAGCTCAGGATGACGACCGCTTTAATCCACCGTTCATGGAATGACGTAATAAAAAGGTTCGATGTTGACTGAAGGCAGTAGACAAAAACACAGGGATTCTTCGCTGCGCTCTGAATGACACCCCGCTATGGCCACCATGCTATCCGGCCTGGGAAATGATGGAAGGAGAAAACGTTTAAAGCTTCGACCACAATCTTTCAAACCCCCACAACCCAAGGCAGCGCATTTTGCCCGATCCTTCATCGGGTGCTTGTGCTGCCGAAATTAAGCTTTGACGATTTTATCCGACATCAGTTCCAAGCCTTGATTTTTGTCTCTTTTCATCAAGGAAAAGAGAAAAGCCCTTCGGCGGCCAGCCGAGGCAAGCCAGCGCAGCGGAAAAAAGTTTTCGGCAGGTGGCGACACCAGCCGATAGACAAGTCTAAAGGAAGATTCTTCACAAACGTTACTATTTTCTTAATGTCGTCATTGCTGAGGAGGCACGACAAAGCAATCTCCTTTTTGCAATTTCTCCAAAGGAGATTGCTTCAGCAGATGATGGATTTTTTGAAGAAATGCGTTAAGCGAATCGTCGTGCTGATTTTGGGCGAACTCCTATCTCGGTAAGATTTTGTTGATAAAATCCTGACAACATCCGATTTCAAATTCCTTATTTTTGAAGAACCGTTATCATTCCTGAACGGCTAATTCTTTAGATTACAATATGTACTTAATTTTTGATACAGAAACCACGGGTTTGCCTCGTAATTACAACGCACCAATTACCGATACGGATAACTGGCCACGTTGTATTCAAATTGCCTGGCAGCTACACGATGAGATGGGGAGGATGGTTGAGCATCAGGATTATCTGGTTAAACCAGAAGGTTTTAACATCCCTTACGATGCTGAACGCATTCACGGCATTTCGACTGAACTGGCCGATGAACAAGGCATCACTTTAGCCGAAGTGCTGGAGAAATTTAATGCAGTTCTCGCAAAATCCAAGTTTATTGTTGGGCAGAATGTTGGCTTCGATGTAAACATTATGGGGTGTGAGTTTCACCGTTTTGGCATAGAAAACCGCATGGCAGAAATGCCCGTATTAGATACCTGTACAGAAGTTACCGCGCAACTTTTACAGCTGCCGGGCGGTAGGGGCGGAAAGTTTAAACTACCAACCTTAACAGAGTTGCACTCCTATTTATTCGGAGTGCCTTTTAATGAGGCGCACAATGCCACGGCCGATGTAGAAGCCACTACCCGTTGTTTTCTGGAACTGATTAAAAAAGAAGTTTTCAAAAAAGAAGAGTTACTGGTTGATGCAGAATATTTCCCACGTTTCAGGGAAGTAAATCCGGCATCCATTCCCAGCTTTGGGATACAGCATGTTAATCTGAAATCAGCTTCTGATGAGATTCGCAGGCGACTGCAAAAAGCAGAAGGCGGTGGCGTTTCTAAACAGGAAATTGCAAGAAACAAAGAGGAACTGGCTTCTGCAACGTTCGTACACCTGCATAACCATACCCAGTTTTCTGTTTTACAGAGTACCATTAGCATTCCTGCGCTGATTAAAGCGGCAGCAACCATGAAAATGCCTGCGGTAGCGATGACCGATCATGCCAATATGATGGGTGCATTTCACTTTGTAAACCACGTGCTCAATCATAATAAGGCGGCAGAAGCAAAAAACGCAGCTGCTATAGAGGCTGGCGAAAGACCTACAGAAGTGGTGATGACACCAATAATTGGGGTAGAGTTTTTTGTTTGTAATAATCACCTGGATAGAACTACAAAAGATAATGGTTACCAAATGGTATTGCTGGCAAAAAACAAAGCCGGCTATCATAACCTGGCGAAAATGTCGTCCATTGCGTATACTAAAGGTTTCTATTACGTTCCCCGAATTGACAGGCAAGTTATTGAGCAGTATAAAAATGATATTATTGTACTCTCGGGAAACCTTTCCGGTGAGATTTCTAATAAAATTTTAAATATGGGTGAAAACCAGGCAGAGGAAGCTTTGATCTGGTGGAAGGAACAGTTTGGCGATGATTTTTATGTGGAGGTAATGCGCCACAACCAGGAAGATGAAGATCGCGTAAACGCATCTTTAATTTCGCTGGCTAAAAAACACGAGGTGAAATTGGTTGCAACTAACAACACCTATTACATTAATAAAAAAGATGCCAATGCACACGATATTCTACTTTGTGTAAAAGATGGCGAAAAGCAGGCCACACCGATAGGCCGCGGAAGGGGTTACCGTTATGGCCTGCCCAACCAGGAATATTATTTCAAATCGGGCGAGGAGATGAAGGCGCTTTTTGCCGATTTGCCTGAGGCGATTTTAAACATACAGGAGATTGTAGATAAAGTAGAAATCTACAAACTTGCCCGCGAAGTACTCTTACCTAAATTTGATATTCCGGAACAATTTCTGGTGGAAGAAGATGAAGTTGATGGAGGAAAGCGAGGGGAAAATAAATTTTTAAGGCACTTAACCTACGAAGGCGCAAAAATCAGGTATGGTGAACTTACTCCACCGATTATTGAGCGTTTAGACTTCGAACTGGCTACAATCGAAAAAACTGGTTATCCGGGTTATTTCCTGATTGTGCAGGATTTTATTGCCGAAGCGCGTCGCAGAGATGTATCTGTTGGTCCGGGCCGTGGTTCAGCAGCAGGATCGGTAGTTGCTTATTGCTTGTGGATCACCAATATCGATCCGATTAAATATGATTTGCTTTTCGAGCGTTTCCTGAATCCGGATCGTGTATCCATGCCCGATATTGATATCGATTTTGATGATGAGGGCCGTGGCCGAGTGATGGAATACGTAATTAATAAATACGGTTCCAGTCAGGTAGCGCAAATTATCACTTATGGTACCATGGCAGCTAAGTCGTCCATTCGTGATACGGCCCGGGTATTGGATTTACCACTATTTGAAGCGGATAAAATAGCGAAGCTGATTCCAAATATGAAGTTGGCAAAAATTTTCAACCTCGATGAAAAGAGTTTAAAAGACGCTTTACGTCCCGATGAATACGAGCGTGTTCAGGAGTTGAAAGCGATGGGCTTGCTGAAAGATTTAAGTGCCGAAACCATCCAACAGGCGCAGGTTTTAGAAGGCTCATTGAGAAATACGGGGATTCACGCCTGCGGTGTAATCATCACGCCAAGCGATATTACCAATTTCGTTCCGGTTGCCACTGCCAAAGACTCTGATTTATACGTAACCCAGTTTGATAACTCGGTGGTAGAAAGCGCCGGTTTATTAAAAATGGACTTCCTGGGGTTAAAAACCTTAACCCTGATCAAAGATACCGTTAAACTGGTAAAGAAAAGGCACGGCATCGATCTCAATCCGGATAATTTCCCGATTGATGATGTGATGACCTACGAGCTCTTCCAGCGAGGTGAAACCATCGGGATTTTCCAGTACGAGAGTCCAGGAATGCAGAAGTACATGAAAGAGTTGAAACCAACGGTTTTCGACGATTTAATTGCCATGAATGCATTATATCGCCCGGGACCGATGGAGTATATTCCAAGTTTCGTTCGCCGTAAAAACGGGGAAGAAGAAATTCAGTACGATTTAGATGCCTGTGAAGAATACTTAAAAGAAACTTACGGAATTACAGTTTACCAGGAGCAGGTGATGCTTCTATCGCAAAAGCTCGCAGGCTTTACCAAAGGTGAGGCCGATGTTTTGCGGAAGGCGATGGGTAAAAAGCAGAAGGACGTTCTGGATAAAATGAAACCTAAATTTGTGAAACAAGCAGCCGAAAAAGGTCATAATGCCACAACATTAGAAAAAATCTGGAAAGATTGGGAAGCATTTGCATCTTATGCATTCAACAAATCTCACTCCACCTGTTATGCCTGGATTGCTTATCAAACCGCTTATCTAAAAGCCCATTATCCGGCAGAATATATGGCTGCGGTACTTTCCAATAACATGAGCGACATTAAACAAGTGGCGTTCTTTATGGAAGAATGCAGGCAAATGGGCGTGGTGGTTTTAGGTCCCGATGTTAACGAATCTGACCTGAAGTTCTCCGTAAACGCCAAAGGCGAGGTTCGCTTCGGGATGTCTGCTGTAAAAGGCGTTGGCGAAAAAGCGGTAGAAAGCATTATCGAAGAGCGTGGTGCTAATGGCCCATATGCGTCAGTTTATGATTTTGCAAAACGTTCTAATACCCGTATTGTAAACAAAAAAGCTTACGAAAGTTTTGTGTATAGCGGTGCCTTTGATGCATTTGGAGGCCACAGGGCGCAATATTTCTATATTGGACCAAATGATAAAATGAATGGAATTGAAAAGATAATCAAGTTTGCGAACGATTTCCAGAACAATGAAAATACCTCGCAGGCCTCGTTATTTGGTGGTTCGAAAGCTGATTTAATTTTGGAGCCCTCCTTACCTGTTTCACCGGAATGGGCATTGATGGATCGTTTGAAATATGAAAAAGATGCGATTGGAATCTTTCTATCCGGTCACCCATTAGATAATTATAAGCTGGAACTTGATAAATTCTGTACCCATGGCGTGAGGCAATTGAGTATCATTAATAAAGTACGCATGGGCGATACCAATGAAGATATTTTAGCCGAATTTGCCAAGCTTCAAAATCGGGAACTTTGTGTTGGCGGATTAGTGGTTGCCGCTTCTCAACGAATCACAAAAACAGGTAAACCATTTGGTACGTTTGTATTTGAAGATTATGAGGATGCCTGTGAAATGGCACTTTTTGGAGAAGACTTCCTGAAATTTAAATCATTCTTAACGGAAGGATATTTCTTGCAAATAAGAGGTAGGGTAGGCGAAAGATTTGGAAAGGCAGGAGACTGGGAATTCAAAATTACGGCAATTAACTTAATGTCTGAGTTACGGGATAAACTTACTAAAAGTTTAACCATTCAGGTACCGATCGAGCGGGTAAACGATGAGCTGATGAAGGAAATTGAATTAATTTTATCAGACAATAAGGCAAATTCCGATCAGCAAAACTGCCAGCTAAACTTCGCTGTTTTTGATAGCGAGAAGCAGATTATGTTGGATTTATCATCTAAGAATATAAAAATTAATCCGAACAATAAGTTTTTAGAACAATTACTAGGGCTTAATGTTGTTAACTACAAATTGAACTAGGTTTCTGGTTGAGTAGTGGGTTTGTTGCTTAGGTGTATACCTACTCTGGAATATATTCCAAATCGAGCTAACTAAAACCAACAAACCATAAGAGTGTCAAATTGACATTACGTTATAGTTGGCATTGCAATTGAATACATATATTTGAACATAAAAAAAATAATTATGGCATTAGAAATCACAGATGCAAACTTCGAGGAGCTTGTATTAAAATCAGATAAACCCGTATTAGTAGATTTTTGGGCAGAATGGTGTGGCCCTTGTCGCATGGTTGGTCCTGTCGTAGAAGAGATCGCTAAAGAATATGATGGGAAAGCAGTAGTTGGAAAAGTAAACGTTGATAATAACCCACAAATTTCAATGCAGTTTGGTATTCGTAACATCCCGGCCTTATTATACTTTAAAGACGGTCAGGTTGTAGATAAACAAGTTGGTGCAGTTCCAAAATCAGTATTGGCTGAGAAATTGAACAAACAATTAGCTTAATTACAATTTAAGTTAGTCAGAATATACTACCCGAATTCGTTACAGAGTTCGGGTTTTTTATTGCATTATTTTTTTGTTTATTTAATAAAAATATTGAATCATGCCTATCAAACTATTCAACAACAAAACATTAGGAATTATTATAGCAGGTTTCGCCTTAAACAGCGTAAACATTACCGCTGTTTCCGCTCAGAATGCAGTCGAAACAGAAAAACCTACCGCAGACTATAAACCAGCCTTTGCAGGCCAAACCAGAATAGCCGGAGTAAAAACAGAAACACCTTTATCCATTTCGATCATTAATGATAAACTGGAAAATCCCTGGGGAATTGCTGTATTACCAAATGGTGGATTTCTAATTACCCAGAAACAAGGATCGATGGTTATTTTAGGTGCAGATGGAAAGCCCTTAAAGAAAATTGAAGGCTTACCAAAAGTTGATGCTTCCGGACAAGGTGGTTTACTGGATGTAACGCTGGATCCTGATTTCGCAAAAAACAGAATGATTTACTGGGCCTATTCTGAGCCTCAGGCGAAGGGCGTTTTATTGGCTATTGCCAAAGGAAAATTATCCGCCAGTGAGACCAAAATTGAAAATCAAACCATAATTTACAGGGCAACACCAGCACATACTGGTAAATTGCAGTATGGCTCGAGAATCGTTTTTGATAAAGATGGGAACATATTTGTAAGTGTAGGAGAAAGATCCGATAAGGAAGTTAGGATCCAGGCGCAGGCTTTGAATTCTTCACTCGGGAAAATCGTACACATCACGAAAGGAGGCAAGCCCGTGCCAAACGGACCATTTGCCGGCAAAGCAAATGCAAAACCAGAAATCTATGCTTATGGATTCAGAAACCCGGATGGTTTAGCGATCAATCCTCAAACAGGTGATTTATGGGAGGCAGAGTTTGGTCCGCGTGGTGGCGATGAGGTTAACCTGATTAAACCGGGTAAAAATTACGGCTGGCCGGTAATTACTTACGGTATTGAATATAGCGGAAAAGCTGTGGGTGATGGAATTCAGCAGAAAGAAGGAATGGAGCAGCCTATTTATTATTGGAATCCGGTAATTTCGCCAGGTTCGATTGCCTTTTATAACAGCGATAAAATTCCGGCTTGGAAAGGTAATTTATTTGTAGGTGCGTTGAGTGGCTCGCACATCATCCGTTTGGTAATTAAAGACAATAAAATTGTAGGCGAAGAAAGATTACTGGAAGGAAAAGGCGAACGTTTCCGCGATTTAGTCGAAAAAAACGGCGCTTTATATGCGGTAACTGATAATGGCAAACTCTATAAAATAGCTGCAAAATAAGTTGTCGTTCAAACCTCCTATTGGTTGGTGTCTCACCGACCAAAATTTTATGTTTCGGCAGGTGGGAGACACCAGCCGATAGATAAAACGTTTCCGCGATTTAGTGGAAAAAAAGGCGCTTTATATGCGGTAACTGATAATGGCAAACGCTATAAAATAGCTGCAAAATAATTCATGTCTCTACGGCTGGAGATACCCGCCGACAGAAATATTTAACCTCGTAGATTTCAAAAACCTACGAGGTTTTATTTTAAAATGGATTAGTGTTTATATAGTTGAAGGAAGAGCTGGGGGGATGGATAAAGTACAATCTTTTTATTAGCTTTACCATATGCAGGCAGTTAAATATGATAATGAAACCAGCTTTGGTAATCTGGAACTATTAGCGAGCCAGGTAGTCGAAGGATTTATCACCGGGTTACATAAGAGCCCTTTTCATGGTTTTTCGGTTGAATTCGCTGAGCACCGCCAGTACAACAGCGGTGATAATGTTAAAAATATCGACTGGAAGTTATTTGCCAAAACGGATAAGCTTTACAGCAAACGTTTTGAGGAAGAAACCAACCTTCGCTGTCAGTTTATAATCGATGTTTCTTCATCGATGTATTTTCCAGAACCGAAAAGCAATAAGTTAACTTTTTCCATTCAGGCGGCGGCATCACTGATGTACCTGCTCAAAAAGCAACGGGATGCCTTCGGACTTAGCCTTTTTACTGATGAGATTTTGCTAAATTCACCTGCAAAGTCAACCACCGTTCACCAGAAATTTCTCTTCGCAAAACTGGAAGAGTTTTTGGAAAAACCTAAAGTTAACGCACAAACGAATATTAGTGAAGCACTCCATCAGGTTGCAGATTTGATTCACAAAAGATCGCTTGTTGTGATCTTCAGTGATCTATTTAATACGCAGACCAGTACGGAACAAACCGATCAGTTTTTCGATGCCTTACAGCACCTGAAATTCAATAAGCATGAAATTGTGGTTTTCAATGTTGTTGATCAAGCTAAGGAGGTGGCTTTTGATTTTGAAAATCGTCCATATCAATTTATTGATATGGAAACTGGCGATACCATTAAAGTGCACACCAATCAGGTTAAGGAGAATTATATCGCTGCCATCACCGCTTACCGTCAGCAAATTGCACTGAAATGTGCACAATACAAAGTGGATTTAATTGATGCTGACATTGCAGCTGGTTATTACCCGATACTTCAGGCATATTTGATTAAAAGACAAAAACTGGGATAACCACTTTCCTGGTTAAATATTACAAAAGCCTGTAAATCCCTGCAAACAATCCCATTGGTTTTTAAGTATAAATAGTAATCATATTTAATTGGGCAGGTTGCCTTTACTTTTAAGAATTATATCATGGCTAAAAATGTTGCAGAGCAACTGGTAGAAATGCTGGTTGAAGCTGGCGTAAAGAGAGTTTACGCAGTTACCGGCGATAGTTTGAATTACTTCAACAATGCAGTAAGAAGAAACGGAAAGATGAAGTGGATTCACGTTCGTAATGAAGAAGTTGGAGCATTCGCTGCTGCTGCGGAAGCAGAACTCGATGGCTTAGCTTGTTGCGCAGGGAGCTGCGGACCGGGTCACGTACACCTCATTAACGGCTTGTATGATGCACATAAATCTCACGTTCCGGTAATTGCCATTGCTTCTACTATTGATACCGGACAATTTGGAATGGAGTATTTCCAGGAAACCAATACCACCAAATTGTTTGATGATTGCAGTTCCTATAACCAGATTGCGACTACTGCTGCTCAGGTACCCAGAATGTTTCAGGCGGCTATTCAGCATGCTGTGCACAATAAGGGCGTTGCTGTTTTCGGTTTGCCCGGTGATGTTGCGCAGCTGGATGCCGTTGAAAGTGAAACTTCGATGCAATTATTCAGGAGCAAACCAGTGATCAGGCCAAATGACAGTGACCTTAATTTATTGGCAGAAAGCTTAAATGAAGGTAAAAAAATCACAATCTATTGCGGTATTGGTGCTGCCGATGCGCATGATGAGGTTGTTGCGCTGGCAGAAAAACTCAAAGCTCCGGTTGGCTTTTCATTCAGAGGAAAGATGGGCATTCAATATAATAATCCTTACGAAATTGGAATGACGGGCCTGCTGGGCCAGCCATCTGCCTACCACAGCATGCACGAATCTGATGTGGTATTGCTATTGGGAACAGATTTTCCTTACCAGAACTTCATGCCTGAGAAAAACAAAATTATCCAGATTGACGAAAGTCCGGAGCGATTGGGCAGAAGGGCAAAACTTCACATGGGGCTTTGCGGTGATATCAAGGATACGGTATCCGTTTTGCTACCCTTAATCACCCCGAAAACTGACGATAGCTTTTTGAAGGCCCAACTGGAGTTTTATGGAAAGGTAAAAGAACACCAACAAAGTTATGTTAAAGATCAGGGTTCTGAAAATAAAATTCAACCGGAATTTGTAGCCGATACCATTAATCGATTGAGTGATCTGGATGCAATTTACACTGTAGATACCGGCATGTGCTGCGTTTGGGGTGCCAGATTTATAGATGGAACCGGACAGCGTAAAATGCTCGGTTCATTTAATCATGGATCGATGGCGAATGCAATGCCAATGGCAATAGGCGCCGCGCTCGCCCATCCCGAAAAACAAATAATCGCCTTGTGTGGAGATGGTGGATTATCCATGCTTCTGGGAGATTTAGCTACCATTAAACAGTATAACCTGCCAATAAAAATTATCGTATTTAATAACCGTGCTTTAGGCATGGTGAAGCTGGAAATGGAAGTAGACGGCCTGCCTGATAATGAAACGGATATGATTAACCCCGATTTTGCACTGGTGGCACAGGCAATGGGTTTTAAAGGGGTAACCATCAGTAATCCGGAAGATGTTGAAACAGGTCTTGCCAATGTTTTTGCAGAAAGTGGCCCGGTGTTGTTAAACATTATGACCAATCCAAATGCGCTGGCAATGCCTCCGAAAATTGAGTGGGAGCAGGTAAAAGGGATGACGATTTCCATGACGAAGCTGATGCTCGGCGGAAAAATGGGTGAGGTATTTGATACGATAAAGTCCAATTACAAACATTTAGGTGAAGTTTTATAACCTGAAATAAATTTAAAAAACATGTTAGAAAAAGGAACAACAGCACCCGATTTTGAATTGAATGCCACACCTGATCAAAAAATAAAACTAAAGGATTTTAAAGGCAAAAATGTGATTCTTGCTTTTTATCCGGCTGACTGGAGTCCGGTTTGTGGTGACCAGATGGCGCTTTACAATGAAATGCTGAAATACTTTAGTAAACACGATGCGCAGATGATTGGTATATCGGTTGACAGTACCTGGTGTCATAACGCTTTCCAGCAGGATAGAAAATTACATTTTCCGCTATTGGCAGATTTTGAGCCTAAAGGTGAAGTTTCAAAAGCCTATGGTGTGTATGATGATGAAGTAGGGGAAAGTAAACGTGCGCTTTTTGTTATTGATAAAGAAGGAAAAGTCGCCTGGAGTTACTTATCGCCAACAGCAATAAACCCTGGTGCCGATGGAATATTAGATGCATTGGAAGAATTAGAAAAATAACAGACGATATGAGCACATTAAAACCAGAAGTAAGCAGTAAAGATCATATAGAAGGATCTGAATCTGCATCCATCACCATTGTAGAATATGGTGATTACCAGTGTCCGCATTGCGCCCACGCTTATCCGGTGATTAAAGAAATACAACAAACTTTTGGTACGCAGATCCGGTTTGTTTTTCGTCATTTCCCTTTGCAAGAATCTCACGAGCTTGCTTTTCCGGCAGCGCTTGCGTCAGAAGCAGCCGCCCTGCAGGGTAAATTCTGGGAAATGCACGATGCGATTTACGAGAACCAATATCGTTTAAGTGAAGATCTTTTTGAAGAACTGGCAGAAACCATCGGCTTAGATGTGGAGCAATTTCAAAAGGATATTTCAGCAGATAACCTGAAAGAAAAAGTTGAAGACGATTTTGAAAGTGGTGTGCGAAGCGGCGTAAACGGAACACCATCGTTTTATGTGAATGGAACTAAATTCGATGGAGGGCCTGACGAACTTTTCGAGATGCTAAAAGAAAGCGCAGAATGATAAATAAAAAACCTCATGTATTTTGCAATACATGAGGTATCAGATAAGGGTAACCGGAAAACTAAAAAACTAATTATGAAGTTTTTAGAATTTAACAAAACGGAAATCGCTTCTGGTGTTTTGTTATATCAAAGGTGCACTTCATTTATGAAGTTTTAGTGAAGAAAGTAATTAAGAAATAGAGATCAAAGTATTAAATGTATTCGGTCTTTAATCTTTGCTCTTTAGTCTTTAATCCTGATTACAAATTCCCTCTTAATTCCTGTTCACGTTCCAGCGATTCAAAAAGTGCTTTGAAATTGCCCGCACCAAAGCTTTGTGCTCCCTTTCGTTGAATGATTTCAAAGAAAAGTGTTGGCCTGTCTTCGATGGGTTTCGTGAAAATCTGTAATAAATAGCCTTCTTCATCACAATCCACCAGAATACCTAAACTTTCTAATAATGAAATTTCTTCATCAATTTTGCCCACGCGCTGCGGCATCATATTATAGTATGCTTCAGGAGGCGCGCTCAAGAATTCTACCCCACGGGATTTTAATTCTTTAACTGTTTTAACGATATCTTTTGTGGCCACGGCGATATGCTGTACGCCTTCACCCTCATAATATTCCAGGTATTCCTCAATCTGCGACTTCTTTTTGCCTTCAGCAGGTTCGTTAATCGGGAATTTTGAAAACCCGTTTCCATTGCTCATTACTTTACTCATTAGGGCAGAATATTCTGTGTTGATCTGTTTATCATCAAAAGAAAGAATATTCACGAAACCCATCACGTCTTCATACCATTGTACGGCTTCATTCATGCGGTTCCAGCCTACATTTCCAACACAATGGTCAATGTATAACAATCCGGCATCAGCAGGTTGGTAATCACTTTCCCAAACGCGGTAACCCGGCATAAACGCTCCACGATAGTTCTTCCGTTCGATAAACATGTGCACCGTTTCTCCGTAAGTGTAAATTCCACTCATTTTCACTTCTCCATTTTCATCCGTAAGCGTTTTAGGCTCCATGTACGGCTTTGCGCCACGCTTAGTGGTTTCTACGAACGCACCATAGGCATCATCAACCCATAAAGCCAGAATTTTTACCCCATCACCGTGCTTTTTTACATGTTCCGAAATCGGATGATCTGATTTTAATGCCGTAGTTAAGATCAGTCTGATTTTCCCTTGCTGCAGCACATAAGAAGCACGATCGCGGACACCCGTTTCTGGTCCGGCATAAGCCAGGCTTTGAAAACCAAATGCTGTTTTATAATAGTGAGCTGCCTGTTTCGCATTGCCAACGTAAAATTCGATATAATCTGTTCCATTAATAGGCAGAAAATCTGGTGCTTTAGCTATCTTTTCTGCGAAAGTTTGTGTTTCCATTTTGTGATATTTGATGATCTTTTTAGATCGTGTATTATTAATAAGGTAATTAGACTTAAGACTATAGACTTCCGACTCAGGACTTTCTCTACACTTGCCAGCTTTTATGGTAATTTTCATCCTCAATGGAGATGGCATCTTCGGTAAGCATCAGCGGTTTAAACGGATCAATCATGACTGCCAGTTCATCAGTTTTTTCCTTGCCTATCGATTTTTCTACCGTGCCGGGATGAGGCCCATGCGGGATGCCGCCGGGGTGCAACGTAATCTGTCCTTTTACTACACTTTTCCGGCTCATAAAATCGCCATCAACATAATAAAGCACTTCATCGCTATCTACATTGCTGTGGTTATAAGGTGCCGGAATAGCATCCGGATGGTAATCGTATTTCCGCGGAACGAATGAACATACTACAAAATTATGGCCCTCAAAAGTTTGGTGCACGGGTGGCGGCTGATGAAGGCGGCCGGTAATCGGCTCGAAATCATGAATAGAAAAGGCGTAGGGGTAATGATAGCCATCCCAACCCACATAATCAAAAGGGTGGGTGCCATAGGTATAAGGATAAATTAACCCTTGTTTTTTGATTAATACTTTAAAATCGCCTTGCTCATCGTGGGTTTGAAGATTTTCCGGCAATCGTAAATCGCGCTCGCAATACGGAGCGTGTTCCATTAATTGCCCGTACTGATTGAGGTATCGTTTTGGAGGCCTCAGCGGACTAAAACTTTCAACAATGAACAACCTGTTTTGTTCGTTGTCAAATTCCATCTGGTAAATGGTACCCCGGGGAATAATTAAGTAATCGCCATAGGCAAATTTTAGCTCTCCAAATCCGGTTTTCAACTTTCCCGATCCTTCGTGGACGAAGATCATTTCATCAGCCTGGCTGTTTTTGTAGAAATAATCGGTCATGGATTGTTTAGGAGCTGCCAGCACAATATGTAGGTCGCTGTTCACCAAAACAGGTTTCCGGCTTTTAAGGTAATCATCCCCTGGCTTAATGTTGAAGCCAATTAAGCTGGTATGTTTCAGGTGCTTTTCTCTGGCAATTTTCGGCTCTACACTGTAAGGTTCGCCCAGATGTTTTACAATGGTGGGTGGATAACAGTGGTAAACAAGGGAATATAAACTCGAAAAGCCTTCAGTAGATACGAGCTCTTCTGCATAAAGATTTCCATCCGGCTTACGAAAAACCGTATGACGTTTGGCGGGTATCTGCCCCAATTTATGATAAACAGGCATATAGATTGATGTTAGGTTAGAAATAAAATCTAAAACAGTAAACAATTAAAAACGGCGAGGCGTTCTAATTAAATAGGGAGGAGTGAAAAGCTATAAAGAATATTGTGCCATGATCAACTTAGATAGCATTTTATAGCGACGTGCAGCAATGGCGTCGTTCACTAAATTAATATGTAATGCTTTTAAGATCATGGTTTTGATGATGCTAAAGTAAGTATTTTTTTGGCAGGAAGAAATTTTTCACCACTTTAATTAGCAATGTATTCAATCGCGGAAAAGGTCTGCGTAAAGGCCGGTTCCAGATTTGTGATTTATGCATTGCAGCTGGTCCTACGATTTTGAACGGCCTACCTTTTTACTATATTTACCATGTATTTTAACCAGATCATATGAAATTCGTATCCTATAAAACCGAAGACATAGTACATTTAGGTCTATTTATTGATGGCCATATTTATAACCTGAATAGCTGCGACAAGTTGCTGCCAGATAATATGAATGAGTTTTTGCAAGGCGGGGAAGTACTGATGGAACGTGCAAAAAAGGTTGATACGCAGATAAAAGATGGAAGCCTGGAAGCAAAAGAGGAAATCTTCTATGAAATCCTCGCACCAGTGCCCAATCCTACCAGTTGCAGGGATGGATACGCATTCAGACAGCATGTAGCTTCTGCTCGTCGTAACCGGAATTTAGAAATGATTCCGCAATTTGATGAATATCCTATTTTCTATTTCACCAACCACAATGCCATTCAGGGGAACGGCGAAATTGAGTGTATGCCGGATCATTTCGAAAAACTCGATTTTGAGCTGGAACTGGCCGTAGTTATTGGCAAAAAAGGCAAAAATATTAAAGCGGAAGAAGCTGATGAATATATTGCCGGTTATATGGTGATGAACGATATGAGTGCCAGAACCCTTCAAATGGAAGAAATGCTATTGAATTTGGGGCCTGCTAAAGGAAAGGATTTTTCTACTGTAATTGGTCCCTGGTTGGTAACGCCAGATGAATTGGAACCCTATAAAGTTGCTGCAAAAGATGGTCATGTAGGCAATGCTTACAGTTTAAAAATGACGTGCAGGGTAAATGGAATTGAAGTATCTAAGGGCAATGCTGCAGATATGGACTGGACGTTTGCAGAAATTATTCAGCGCTGTGCTTATGGTGTAGATATTCTTCCGGGTGATGTAATCGGATCAGGTACCGTTGGAACAGGTTGTTTCCTGGAACTCAATGGTGCCGGGTTATTAAATGATCCAAACTACCAGCCGCAATGGTTACAACCTGGCGATGTGGTAGAAATGGAAATTACTGGCTTAGGTGCTTTAACAAATACCATTACTAAAGCAAAAACTGATTTTTCTATTCTTGCATTGAAAAAATAGTTTTTTGAGAAGAAGAAAGGGGAAAGAGAGCGGGAAATAGGGAATAGAAAGTAAGAAATGGATTGGAAGCAATACGAAGTAGAAAATAGGGTGGATTGTCAGGAGCAAAGTTCATCTTCATATTTTAAACACAAATACTCTTATTCATGATCTATTCTAAACTTCTAACCCCTAACCAATACTAACCGACAATAGCCACTCCACAAAACCAATGTTAACCTTAAAAACTGAAGATCTATCCGCCGTGCAGTTGCAGGATTACCTGCAATATGCCATTGCGCCGAGGCCAATTTGCTTTGCATCAACAATAGATGCAGATGGTAATATCAATTTGAGTCCATTCAGTTTTTTTAATATGTTCAGCACCAAGCCTCCAATCTGTGTTTTTTCACCTGCGAGGAGAGTGCGTGACAATACGACTAAGCACACGCTTGAAAACGTACTTCAGGTAAAAGAATGTGTAATTAATATTGTGAATTACGACATGGTGCAACAAATGAGTTTGGCGAGTACGGAATATGCAAAGGGAGTAAATGAATTTGAGAAGGCTGGGTTCACGATGCTTAAATCTGAATTAGTTGCTCCGCCAAGAGTGGCAGAAGCACCAGTACAATTTGAGTGTGTGGTAAATCAGGTTATTTCGCTGGGCGAGAGTCATGGTGCAGGAAACCTTGTCTTGGCAGAGATCAAGCTGATTCATATTAATAAAAATATTCTGACTAGTGAAGGTAAAATCGATCAGGAGAAAATAGATTTAGTTGCGCGATTGGGTGGCGACTGGTATTGCAGGGTTACAAAAGATAATTTATTCAAAGTAGCCAAACCATTAGCAAAATTAGGGATTGGCGTAGATGCCTTGCCTAAATCTGTGCGCTTATCTAAAGTATTAACGGGTAACAATTTGGGGATGTTAGGAAATGTGGAGCATTTGCCTACTGATGAAGAAGTTGATTTGATTGCTTTGAATCCCGAGGTGAAAGAAGTTTTGGATGCCACCATTGGCGATACCACCAACAGGGAACGTGAATTACATGAACTTGCCCGGCAGTACCTCAGCGAAGGAAACGTGGAACTAGCGTTGAAGGTTGTTTTGCTTTAATACAAATAGCACCGTGCTAGCATTTTCGAATCCAAATTCAAAAATATAGGCGGGTTTTTATTTTAAAATAAATTAGGATCTGATCATGAAATTAAGCAACTGCTAGGTAGCTTTAACGGGTCAGACAACATCATTTAATATTTCCAGCTATGCATACCTCTGTACAAGTAGATCAATACATTATAAGATCAGCACCATTTGCCATTCCGATTCTGGAGCATTTAAGAATTCTCATTCATCATGCGGATGCCAGAATTGTAGAGACCATCAAGTGGGGAATGCCCTTTTTTGATTTCAAAGGGTCTGTTTGCCACATCGCAGCGTTTAAGCATCACTGCGCATTTGGCTTCTGGAAAGGATCTTTAATTGAAGATGAGTTCAATATTTTCGAGAAAAATACGAGTAATATGGGGATGTTGGGAAAGATCAAATCTTTGGCTGATCTGCCTGATGATGAAATTTTAATCGCCTACATTCAACAAGCTATTCAGTTAAATGAAGATGGGGTCAAATTACCCACTAAACCAAAGCTGACTCCGCAGGAGCTGATTATTCCACAATATTTTATTGATGCATTGCAAGAAGATTCGTTGGCAATGAAGGTGTTCCAAAATTTCAGTGCTTCTAATAAAAAAGACTACGTACTCTGGTTAGAAGAAGCAAAAACGGAAAGTACCAGACAAAAACGTTTAGAAACTTCCATAGAATGGATTAGTGAAGGAAAAAGCCGGATGTGGAAATATAAAAAGTAATTAGATTATACTTACAATTTTCATAAAGCGGTTCCTGTAGTGGCCATTAAGTTCGGTAATGGTTACGCTGTGCGCTTTACCAGAAGAGGCATGAATGAATTTTATTCCGTCCTCATCGATAGAGTAAACAATGCCTACATGTCCGATTCTTCTTACCCGGGAATTGCTTCCGGTGAAGATTAATACATCGCCAACTTTAGCATTTTCGAGCGTAGTTTCTTTTCCGGCACCACTAAATTCTCTGGATGAACGCGGAACCTTAAAACCAAAATTACTAAAAACATAACTAACGAAACCAGAACAATCAAAACCGATTTTTGGATTGCTTGTCGCATAACGATAACGGATGCCCAGCATGCTTTTAGCAAAATCGATTAAAGTTTCAGAATTTGCAGAAGAATTACTATTAAAGTGTGTAGAAGGGTTTTTTGGCAAAGTTGCGACTAACTTTTTAACCAGGTCCTGATATTGGGCAGGGATGATGTTTTGAGCATTCACTGCACTTGCAGACAAAATGAAAAACAGAATTGCGAATGTTATTTTCTTCATATGTTGATTGGCAAGATATAAAAAAAATATAAAGGGAGCTCTAAATGTGGAAAACTCATTAAAACAAAAAAGCTCAGAATGAGTTCTGAGCTTTCAAATGATAAAGATTGTTGCCTTATATTTCCGGAAACATTGTTTGTGCTTTTTCTCCAATAAGAGGAACAAGCTTTTTCTCTCCTTGAATAGCGCCAATAAGGCCTATTATCCAAAGAACAAAAAGTACAATATATAAAATATTGAAAATGTAAAATAAGGTAACTGATCCTGTTGCTGATAAAATAATCCGTTGGAAAATATTCAGACCTACAGAAATTAAAGCGAGTAAAAGTGATTGCCTTAAATGAAAGCTACCCAATGATGTTTTTTTGTCCTTGTGCAATGCGAAATAAGCCACTAACCACCCGATAATGGTAATGTAGCTTACAATTGAGGCCGTTTTGCCGTCTTCAGTTTTAGTAAAATTCGGATTTGTTTCCATGATTTAATTAAATTAGATTTAGTCTGTAACAAATAAACGGGCAAACTGTTGGAGCAAACACAAAATATTTATGGAGTGCTTACTGCAACCGGCAATATTTTCCCGTTGAAGAATTTATGTCCCGTTTTTGCAAAGTCGGCAACGTATTTACCCATTTCAAAAGCCATTACAGGGCTCTGATAACCTGGAAAAGCTGTTTCCAGCATTTCAGTCTGTGCTGAACCTAAAGCCAGGCAATTTACTTTGATTCCTGTTTCAGCTAATTCAAAAGCCAGGCATTCTGTTAACGTATGTAAGGCTGCTTTACTGGCGGAATAAGCTGATAACCCTGGAAACTTAACGCTACCCTGGAAGCCGCCCATACTGCCGATATTTACAATATGGCTGCCGCTTTGTAATAAAGGCAATACGTTTTGAATCATTCTAAAATGCGAAATGACATTGCTCTGCAGCATTTCACCTAAGTCGACTTCTGTGGTTTCTAAAAATGGTTTATTGATTAAGGCACCGGCGTTGTTAATGAGTATATCAATATGCCCTAAACGTTCCTTCAAGAAGGGGATAAGTGCCGCGTAATCGTCATTTACAATATCAAATTCAACAGGTAGAATGGTGCACTCAGGATTAATTCCTCTGGCAATTTCCAACAGTTTTCGCAACTTATCTGCCGAACGGGCAATGGCAACAATCTTATTTTCTTGATGTAAACTGAATTCTAATGCAGTTTCAAATCCAATTCCACTGCTCGCTCCGGTAATTATAATGTTCATTGGTAAAGTATATTTGTGATGAATATAGGTTCATCAATTTGTTTATAAATTTAAGATGATACGTTGTTTGAGATTATTAATCCATTCATCGTTTAAATCTTTTGCATTTTAGAAGAATCATTGCTATGCTGAAACACTACTTTTCTGTTGCGCTATCGGCTATGTCGATTGCTTTATTGCGCTATTTATAAGGTCTCTTAAGCGCTTTTCTATAATGGAATAATAATCCACGTTTAAAGTTTCGACGAATGACAATGACTTGAGTTTTTTTCTAAAATTATTGCGTTCTGTTCATGATCTACTCGTACTGGTACTGTTGTCAAAATCGTAAAGTTAATAAATTAATCGTTAACAATTAATTGGCTTACCGGGTTTTTAATCACATGCAAACCATCATTAATGAGTTTTTTATGGTCGGGTTCTCTTCCGGCTTTTATTTCCAGATAAACCTGAACTTCCTTTTCCAGTTGATGGTAGATTTTCTTGTGATAGACAATCTCCAATACTTCCACTGCACAGAGCCAGTCTTGCCTGTGGTCTTTTTTCAATTGATTAAATATTTCGCTTAGTTCCTCCAGGTTCTTTCCGCTTTCGCGGATCTCACGTACGCGTTTGTACAATTGATGCAATTTTACCATCTTCTCATCATAAACAATTTGGTGGGTTTTTTCCTGGCTAATCAGCGTAATCACTTCAAAGGCATCCTTATCGGCAGCGCCATTAAAAACCGAAACTATTTCCTCGCCAACAGCCATGTCATAATTACCCCACTCCGGTTTGAAAAGAATATTTGTATTGCTTTCCGTGACCGTACAATTTATAAAAGTGATCAGCAATATTTTTTCATCTTCCCTTAAGATATTGGTGATTTGACCTTCTACTTTTATTCCACTTTCAAAAATCAGCCCGGAATTATTATCATCTGTTTTCAAACGTTTAATTTCATCGTCACTATAATCTTCCAGGGGCTTATCTGCATCTTTAAGTCTGCCAACGGGCGATGAAAACCCATCCGCATGGTAATTTTTTCCATGGTCAGCCAATTGCTTTCCCTGATAAGCCAGTGCGGAAGCGCCGGTAGTTTTAACGAACGTAACGTCATCAGCCAGGCCTACGCCAATATCTGTAAATACGCCACTCACTTGCAACCCAGATGAGTAAACAGCGGTGGCTACATTTTTACAGGTAATGGCTTTCATTATACTCTCCATCCCGCCGCGGCGGAAAGCCATGGTATCCGCAAATTGTTCCAGTACATCTTTTAAGTTTTGAAAAGTCTCGGTTACAAAAAGCTGCGGCTGCGTTTTGGTAATATCGTATTGATAATTGATGGTATCAATCGTGTACCATAACTTTTCGACTTCTTTAGTCATGCAAGATGCACTTTCTCCGATAGACGACAATAACCCTGCGCCATAAATTTTAGGATTCTCCAATGTGCCGATCAAGCCATATTCTACGGTCCACCAGTGTAAGCGGCCAAGCAGGGCCATTTCTGAAGGCTCACCCATATTCTCGCTAATATAGCGCAATGATTTTTCGGCCTGTGCAATTTGGTCTTCATTTGCATCGACAGCTTCTTTTAAAATAGAAAGCCTCCTGATGGCCTCATAAAGTTCAAAATCTTTAGCAGAAAACATGGCCTTTGCACCAATGGAGCCAAAATAGCTTAAGTAGTTATTATAATCAGCATCTGCGATAATCGGTGCATGACCAGCGCTTTCATGGATAATATCGGGTGCGGGAGTATATTCTATATGGTTTATCTGGCGGATATCCGCTGCGATTACCAATACCCGATAAGCTTGATATTCCATAAAAGCAGCAGGTGGAATAAATCCATCAACGGTAACTGCGCCCCAACCAATTTTGCCCAGATGATCATTCATGGTTTGTAAATCAGGAATATACTCAATACTCAAACCTGCCCTTTGCAAGCCTTTGATGTAGGGGTAATAGGCAACGTCTTTTAAATAGCTGTAGTTCTGACGCATTACATAACGCCAAACTGCCTGGTCTATCGGAGTGTACTTTTCGTAATTCTGATTAACAATAAATTGCTTTAAATGATTAGGCAATTTTGCTACCTGCGCATTGTTAAAATCATTAAAATGGCTCATAGGGATCATGAAAATAAGTTGGTCGATGGCTAAGTTAGGATGTTGAATTTATCGAAACAAGAAAGCCGCCGACTAAATTAACAGCCAGGCGTAATAATTGGTTTGCACAAAATTAACGGTAATAGGTTCCAGACTTAGTCCTTCGGTATTTTGGCATCGCCGCCAAGTTTCTTCACACTAAAAGTAAAATAGTGTTGGTACAGATAACTGAAACCAGCAATTGCAACTGAGACCACCAACCGGGAAATAGTGGGATAAATGCCTAACATCTCAACAAAGAATTTCAATAACACATAATTCAATAACATGTTAATGAATTGTAAATTGAGAAACCGAAATAATTGGGTTCTTGATTTTACTTCGCTGTGCGTAAAAATCACATATTTATTTAAAATGAAACTATAGGGAATGACAATGGCAAACTCCACGGCAAGTGAAACGGTATTTCTTTTCAAAGTCATGAATAAAATTTGATATTCTTCCTTTGTGAATACATAATTATACGCAACATAAAAAATCACCAAGCCAAGAACGAAAGTACTGCCACCTGTAGCCAGATATCGAAAATTATGCAGTGAGATGTATTTTTTAAATGGTGGGTAAAAAAAATCTATAATGGCGAGAATAACTTTACGCATTGTTGTTTCAATAGTTTGCTGCAAAGGTAAATTATTTTTTCACTTGTTAATTTTAGCATTCAAAGTAATAGATCGACTTCGTATGGGTGCAAATAGGATTAGTTAGCGTTTTGATTCAATGCGTTGGAATATGGCGGTTTAGCCACATAGTCGATTACGGCGCACCAACTGTAAGATGGATGCCGCTGAATGCTCACACCAACAATGTTTAACTTGTTTTTCTGATCCAGAATAGTAAATCTGTGGCCAAGTGAGGGTACGCCACAATCTAAAAGCAAATGGCATACAATATCCAAACCAATGGCATTTCCAAAATCGATATTTTCGCTCATGGTTTTGTTGGGATAGTATTTAGAAATCCTTTTTGAAAACTTATCACCGTTACTGCTTTCGTGTGTGTCTAAGTTATTTCTGTTCAGATCGATCGCATGATTGCGACTTACCATAGAGAGTATATCGTCGGGATAAAACAGAGGCAGGTTCTTTATGCCACGCAGGTGCGTTAAAAGGGAGAGGTAATAAGGGTTGTTTTTAGAAATTTTCAGGTCATTGTAATTGCGGAATTTGCGGACTTTTGCATTGTAATTGCTGATATAATCCTCCAGAATTGTCTGATAAAACTTCTCGCCATCTATCCGGGCCAGATTCATATACAGCACAATATTTTTCTCTTCGCTACTTAGATAGGAAACATTGGCGGCGGTATTTGCACGTTGGTATTCTGCCTCTGTCCACTTTTGTGCATATGAACTTAAGGCAGTTAAGAACGTTATCATTGCAATTAAAATGGATTTGATCATTCAGGGGGATTTGAAAGGATAACGCCTGGAAGAATGCTTTATTTTAAAGAAACTATTTTAATATATCAGTAAACTGATAGGAGCTTAATACGCCCACTATTATTAGGGATAAAAGAAGTTTGCCGAAGCACTGGTTGTTACTTCGACAAACTCAATCAGCAAGCAGTTTTATAAAAACATGCCGCCTGAAATTTCAATGCGTTGGGCATTAATCCATCGCGCTTCTTCAGTACATAAAAAGGCTACTACACCACCAATATCATCTGGTAAACCTACACGACCCAAAGCCGTTTGTGAAGCTATTGCAACATTCATTTGTTCGTTATCACGTACTATGCCACCTCCAAAGTCGGTTTCTATTGCGCCCGGAGCGATAATATTTGACCGAATGCCTTTAGCACCCAATTCTTTTGCCTGATATCTGGTAAGGGTTTCCATGGCACTTTTCAACGCACCATAAGCTGAATAACCTGGTAAAGAAAAACGGGCTAATCCTGAAGATACGTTAATAATCGCACCACCTTCGTTAATAATGGATAATGCCTTCTGTGTAAGGAAAAATGGTCCTTTGAAATGAATGTTAACTAAGCTGTCAAACTGATCTTCGGTGGTTTCTGCAAAAGGCGCATTAATTCCAATTCCGGCATTATTTACCAGAAAATCTAATTGATCAACATTAAAGATTGCTTTCAATGTTGTTTTTACTTCCGCAATGAAGTTGTCGAAAGTATGGCTGTCAGATACATCAAGTTGTAATGCTGCGGCATTTACACCGAGCTTTTTAATTTCTTCTACGGTATTTTCGGCTTCTTCTTTTTTAGATTGATAAGTAACAATTACATCAATGCCCTTTTCAGCAATTCTAAGTGCTGCATTTTTACCCAAGCCACGGCTACCTCCGGTAACCAAGGCAATTTTATTTTGTTTTCCCATGTTCTTTTATTTTGATAAACAAAGTTAAACGGAAAGTGATGGAAAAAGTGGCGATAGTTTAAGTATTATGTAGTGATCAATTCTTAATATAACGCTTCGTGATATTTGTCTAGATATATGATTAAATGAGAAACAAATATAATTTATAATTCATCAAGCAAAGCTACCAGATCTAAATGGGCTATCTTTTCTTGAATACTTCAAAAATCAGCTTATGTTAGAGATAAAACTTGTGTAGTTTCTTTACAAATTTTTCGCGCTGGTACCAATCATTGTAAACTAACTCCAGCCTGTTTACTTCAAATGTTCCGAAATCAAAGTTCCTGTATTTCTCTAGCAATTCGAGGAGCTGGTCTTTGTATTGTAGCGCTTGCCTAAACCGGATAACGGTTGAATGTGCCGTTTGAATGGCATAACGTTTATCAATACTTTGCTGAAGATCAGTGTTTTTGAAGGCGGTGCGCAGATCAGCTCTGATTTCGTTTAAAGTATCAGTTGAAAATCCCTGTAGCAAAATGCAGGAAGGGGAGGCGGTAAGCCCTTTAAATTGAATTTTGAATTTTCGGTGTTTCGCTAAAATAGCATTTATTACCTCTATATAGTCTGCTACATTGATTTGTTCAAGATCGAAACCAACATAGCAGGATATAATCGACATCACGGTGAAATGAAGATCGGTATTTTGATAGTAATATTGGTGTGGATCAACGGCTTTAACTTCGCTCAAAAAATGCTGAATGTTAGCCCTGATATTTTCATCTGGTCTGATCACCAGGGTAATTCCGAAACGATAATCATCTTGCGCATCAATCAGGTGATCGATTTCATAATCGCCATTGGCTATTTTAGCTGTCGATTCGTAATATAGCTTGTCGTAGTGTGCTGATAAATTCATTTTTCCAAAAAAAAGTCGCAGGCTTTAAACCTGCGACTGATGCTATTTTAAATGTTAGCGTATTAAGCGTTACAATTATGTCAATAAATTCTTCCAGCTCACTGCTTTGCCAATAATATCAGCTAAATCTGCAATGGCCACACGTTCCTGTTCCATGCTGTCGCGATGGCGAATGGTTACCGTATTATCTTCTAAACTTTGGTGATCAACCGTGATACAGAATGGCGTACCTACAGCATCCTGGCGGCGATAACGTTTGCCAATGGCATCTTTCTCTTCATAAATGCAATTGAAATCAAATTTCAACGTATCCATAATTTCGCGTGCTTTATCTGGCAAACCGTCTTTTTTAGTAAGAGGGAAAACGGCAACTTTATAAGGCGCTAAAGCAGGATGTAAGCGTAATAAAGTACGGCTATCTTGTTTATCCTCCGTGCTCAGATCCTGTTCCTCGAATGCATTAATCATGGTTAATAAGAACATGCGGTCTAAACCGATTGATGTTTCAATTACATAAGGAACATAGTTACCATAAGGTTTGCCATCTTCATTCAGATCGTTATCAAAATATTGCATTTTTTTTCCAGAAAACTCCTGGTGTTGCGTTAAGTCGAAATCGGTACGACTGTGAATTCCTTCTACTTCCTTAAATCCAAATGGGAATTCAAATTCAATATCGGTAGCGGCGTTAGCATAGTGTGCTAATTTAACATGATCATGGTAACGGTACTTTTCAGGTGCAGTTCCCAGGGCTTTATGCCATTTTAAACGTGCTTCTTTCCAGTATTCAAACCATTTTTTGTCATCACCCGGGCGAACAAAAAACTGCATTTCCATTTGCTCGAATTCGCGCATCCGCATGATAAACTGACGGGCAATTACCTCATTTCTAAATGCTTTACCAATTTGTGCAATACCGAAAGGAATTTTCATCCTTCCTGATTTTTGAACATTTAAAAAGTTAACAAAAATGCCTTGTGCCGTTTCAGGGCGAAGATAAACCTCATCACTGCCTTCTGCCATGGCACCAAATTGGGTGCTAAACATCAGGTTAAACTGGCGAACATCAGTCCAGTTAGAAGTTTTAGAGATTGGGCAGATCACTTTATAATCAACAATTAAATCTTTCAGCTGTGCTAAATTTTCAGATTTAAGTGCCAGGTTCATTTCAACCTCAAGTGCTAAGCCTTTCTTTACAAATCTCCAGCTGGCTTCGTTGATAAATGGATATTTTTCGCTTTCCAGAATATCGTTTTCATCTTTAAAACCGGGAATCCATGCGGCCTGACCTTCATCGCTCAGACCTAAAATTTCCTGTTGAAACTCTTGAAATTTAGTTTTGTTTTCAGTGCTGAAATTGTTTAGCTCTGCGTATAACTCATCAATTTTATTTTCCAGTAACTGGTCGGCACGGTAACGTTTGTTCGAATCTTTATTATCGATCATCGGGTCGTTAAAACCATCTACGTGTCCGCTGGCTTTCCAAACCTTTGGGTGCATAAAAATAGCAGAATCGATTCCTACTATGTTTTCATGCATTTGAACCATGGCTTTCCACCAGTACGATTTGATGTTATTTTTCAATTCGGCACCCAATTGCCCGTAGTCGTAAACGGCACTTAGGCCATCATATATTTCGCTGCTTTGAAACACAAAACCGTATTCCTTAGCGTGTGAGATTACATTTTTAAATTGTTCGTCGTTATTCTTTTGAGCCATAATGCAGCAAAGATAATAAAAAGGCGGAGGGTTTAAAGGTATAAGGCCTAAGGTTTTTAACCCGGGTTTTATAATTGGCCGACTTTAATATATTGAAAATTAACCTAGATTTTTTAAAGTACCTCAGGTGGTTCCAGGTTTTTAGAAAAGCAATTGTAATGCTAATCGGTTGCTACAGTCCCGCTGTACGCTTTACTTCGTTGCACTTCGTGTTCGCTGCCATCGGGTTTAGTTTGCAAAAGCAGCGTAATAATGAAAGTTTGCCACCATATTCCATTTTCCTTATCACACTTTACATCATCCATTTTTTACTATTTTTGAAGCATGAAATTTTATCATCTCCTTTTATTGAGTTTCCTGGCAATTTTCTCGGCATGCGGCCAGGAGGAAGCTCATCAATATATTAAGTTTAATAACACTCAAGAGCTCTATCAATTCTTAAAATGGACGCCGGAAAGTCGTTTTCCATTAATTAGTGCGCACCGTGGCGGTCCAATGCCTGGCTTCCCGGAAAATTGTATTGAAACGTTTAACAATGCCACTGCTTATAATCCGATGATCATCGAATTTGATATCGCTTATAGCAAAGATTCGGTGCTGGTAGTGATGCATGATGATCAATTAGACCGGACTTCAACAGGAAAAGGACCAATTGGAAATTACACTTATGAAGAACTTAAAGCCTTCAATTTAAAAGATAATGAAGGAAAAGAAACCGGTTTCAAGATTCCTACACTGGATAGTGTTTTAAGCTGGAGTAAAGGCAAGGTACTGTTAACAATCGATTTGAAAAGGGGCGTTTCTTATGCAAAAGTAATCGAGAAAGTGCGACAATATAAGGTGGAAAGTAATTCTATCATCATTACCTATAACGCAAATCAGGCAGAAGAAGTTCATCGCCTGGCGCCGGATTTAATGATTTCTGCATCTGTACAGAAACAATCAGACTTGAAAAGACTTAATGATTTGGGAATTCCAAACGAGAGAATTGTGGCTTTCGTTGGCGTTTCGGCGCCTGAAAAGGAATTATATCAGTTTCTGCATCAAAAAGGAATTACCACTATATTAGGTACCATGGGTAACATTGATAAAAGCGCAATTGCCAGTCCGGCGAGAAATATTTATTACCACCTGGTAAACAATGGTGCAGACATTTTATCTGGCGATAATATTCCACAAGCTGCGGAGCAACTGGATAAATTCAGGTATAATAAGAAGTTAAAATCACCGCTCGTGAATTAAAATCTTTTTACTCAACTAATTTTACGGCCTTTGCGAAAACTTAGTCTTAGTTTGCAGTTAAATAAAATCTTCTTACTAATTAACTTTGCGGCCCTTGCGAAAGACTTAGTGTTCTTTGCGGTTAAATAAAACAAAAATGAGCATTTCAGTTAAAAATCTTTCTAAACATTACGATCAGCAAAAGGCTGTCGATTCGATTAGTTTTGAGGCGAGGCCGGGTCGTATTTTAGGTTTTCTTGGGCCCAATGGCGCCGGGAAATCGACTACCATGCGCATGCTTACCGGTTATTTAGCGCCAACAAGCGGGGCCGCAGAAGTCTCTAACAAAAATATCATCACTCAATCTACCGAGGCTAAGAAACATATCGGTTATTTACCAGAAAACACACCGCTGTACGCGGATATGTATGTAAAAGAATATCTGAATTTTGTTGGTCAAACTTATGCACTTAGTAATCTCTCCAGCAGAATTGAAGAAGTGATTAAGTTAGTAGGCCTAACGCCAGAGCAACATAAAAAAATCGGAATGCTCTCTAAAGGCTATCGCCAAAGGGTTGGATTGGCGCAGGCGATTATTCATAATCCGGAGGTTTTAATTTTAGATGAGCCTACCTCGGGTTTGGATCCCAATCAGCTGGTAGATATTCGTGCGTTGATTAAGGATCTGGGCAAAAACAAAACGGTAATTATTTCCACACACATTATGCAGGAGGTGGAAGCCATTTGTGATGATATTATCATCATTAACAAAGGTAAAATTGTAGCCAATAACTCCTTAGAAGGAATTAAGAAGGCATATAATCAGGATTCTCTTGAAAGTATTTTTAGAAAACTTACGGCCTGATTTATGTTTCGTATTACAATATTATCTTTAGCCTTAGTATTCTCCACTTCACTATTATGGGCACAAAACACACCGAATGTAGGTTTTGGCCCTGAAATCAATTTACCTTCTGGTAATTTCTCAAATCTTTCCGGGATAGGTTTGGGTTTTTCGGTGAAGGCGAGCTTTCCCATTACAGAAGATTTCGCTATTAGCATTAATGGAGGTTATGCCAACTTTTTCGGTAAGCGTTCACAAGTTTTTCACATAGCCGATCTCACATATGTTCCACTTAAAGCGGGCTTGAAGTATTATTTAAGTGAAACATTTTATGCAGAAGGCCAGTTTGGGGCGGGTTTAGCGCTTAAGGATGGGCAAAAAAACGTCATGATCTGGTCGCCGGGCATTGGCAATCAGTTTAGCTTAAACAATGAAAATAAGCTCGATTTTGGAATCAGATATGAAAGCTGGATGGGTAAAAATGAAACGTTAATTGGTTCAAGCCGGACCAATTCAAAAGGCTTTGCAGGCCTGCGACTTGCGTACGTTTTTTAAGGGTGGAACGGATTAATTTGGTTGCTATTTGAATCATCATTTTGTTAAATAGAGATTTTTTAATAACTTTCTGCATCTAAAAAAACATGAAAAAGCTCTTCATCATATTATCGATTCTCCTTACATCTGTTTCTGCAATTGCTCAAAACAATCAAGTCAAGTTTGGCCTTAAAGCCGGAGTTACTTTTCCAACAATAGCGGCTAAAGGTGGGGCTTCTGCTTACGACGGGCCTGAGCCCTCAGATTATTCCAGTACTACATCTTTCTATTTAGGTGGCACAATTAATTTGCCATTATCAAATGTGTTTTCTATTCAGCCTGGTTTAAGTTTAATTGGAAAAGGTGCCAACGCAAAGTATTATAACTCAAATTTTGAACCTGGTACAAACTTGTTTATCTTTCAAGGCTCTTATAAGCTGAATACGATGTATTTAGAAGTACCTGTAAATGCAGTTTTCAACGTTAATATTGGTAGCGGAAAGATCTTTTTTGGCGGTGGCCCGTATTATGGACTGGCAGTAAGTGGAAAAATTAAGAGCGTGGGGACTGCTATCAGGAACGGGAATACAGTTGACGATTCGAGAGATTTCGACATTGATTTTGGAACTGATGGAATGTTTAAAAGAGGAGATTTTGGATTGAACTTTTTAGCTGGTTATCAATTAAAAAATGATTTTAATATTCATGCAGGTTATGGCCTGGGTTTAACCACAATAACTGGCGAAAATATTAGATTTTACCAGGAAAAAAATAGGGTATTATCAGTTGGTGTTGGCTATTCTCTATAAGAAACAGTAAGCGAATTTTACATTTGTCATGAGGATGCAGCCACACGATTTCTTGTTATTTTAACAATTTAGTGCCATTAATATCCCCTAATATTTAATTAACTTCGGCATTTTAACATTATATGTACGCAGTTTTTAAACGCGAGTTATTCAGTTTCTTAAGTTCGATGGTTGCCTACATTACCATCGGTATTTTCTTGCTGGTATCTGGGCTCTTGCTCTGGTTCTTTCCAGATACTTCCATTCTGGACTATGGCTATGCCGAAATGGGTGGTTTCTTTAGTCTGGTGCCATATTTATTTATGTTCCTAATTCCTGCCATCACCATGAGGTCTTTTGCAGAAGAGCGAAGGGAGGGAACTTATGAACTCTTAATCACCCGGCCCATTACATTATGGCAAATCATTTTCGCGAAATTTTTCGCAAGCCTAGTACTGGTGTTTTTTGCTTTAATTCCCACATTGGTATATTATTATTCCATTTCAAAACTGGGTTTTCCTCAAGGAAATATCGATTCCGGAGCAGTAATCGGTTCCTATATTGGCTTGTTTTTTCTCGGGGCAACCTTTACTGCAATTGGCATTTTTGCCTCTTCATTAACAAAAAATCAGGTAATTGCCTTTGTTATCTGTGCCGCCTTGTGTGCCTTTGCTTTTTTAGGTTTTGATTATACCAGTCAGGTTCCTGCTTTCGGAGCCATCCAGGGCGATATCTCAAGTTTCGGCATTAATCAGCATTATACTTCTATAAGCAGAGGAGTGTTGGATACGCGTGATTTATTGTATTTCATCAGCTTCACAATGATCTTTCTATTGTTCACCAAGTTAACTGTAGGAGGGAAGCGATAATGGGAAAAAACAAAAAATGGCTGAACGTTATATTGCTTTTAATCGCACTCCTCGCCGTTAATATTCTTGGAAAATATATTTTTTATCGTTTTGATTTTACGGAAGATCAGCGATTCACGCTAAGTGAAAAAACGAAATCTATACTGTTGAATAACAAAAAACCTGTTATAGTAACTGTTTTCTTAGCCGGAGAATTGCCTCCAGCATTTAAACGCCTGCAATCTGCCGTAAATGATTTGTTAACAGATTATCAAGCTTATTCCTCCGGAGATTTAAAGGTTGTTTTTGTAGATCCACTGGCAGGTTTAAGTCAGGCTGACCAGGATACGGTGATCAATAATTTATATGAAAGAGGCATTGAGGCCACCAATTTAAGCGTCAAAACTGAAGAGGGGTTAACGCAGAAATTGGTTTACCCGATGGCCATGATCGAAACTGATAACAAAGAGTTTCCAGTCAAATTATTTCAGAATTTAGACACCCGTGGAAGTTATGAAGACAATATCAACAGGGCAATTGAAAACCTGGAGTATGTGTTCACCTCCAATCTGAAGAAAGTGATCACTGGAAAGAATCCCCGGATTGGATTTACCGAATCAAATGGAGAACTGAGTGATTTGCAGGTCGGGGATGCTATTCGGACACTTTCCAGTAGTTACGAAGTAGGGCGAGTAGACCTGAATACCATAGATAAGGCCGGCCTGGATAAGCTTAATATGCTAATTGTAGCGAAGCCAACCAAACCCTTTACAGAAACTGAGAAATACAAGATCAATTATTTTGTAATGAATGGCGGTCGGGTGCTTTGGAGTATAGATCAGGTAAAAGCCGAACTCGATAGTTTAAGAGGAAGAAACGTACAATTGGCTACAAACAGCAACCTGAACCTGGATGATATGTTTTTTATGTATGGCGCAAGAATCAACTACAACTTGATTGCTGATCCTGCAAACTGTGCAGAAATTCCGGTTTCTACCGGCGTAGTTGGTGGGCAAAGCCAGATGGAACTGTTGCCGTGGGTCTACTTCCCGATTTTGCTGCCCGATACGAGCCAAAGCGTAGTCAAAAAATTAGATGGTGTGAAGACTGAATTTCCGAGCACGGTAGACAGCATCGGCGTAAGGGGAGTAATGAAATCATTCATATTAAGTACTTCTGCATTTAATAAAGTTTTTCAAACGCCAAAACCCTTTCATTTACAAATGGTGAGTGAACAATTGGATCCAAGGGCTTTCCAAAGTGTACCACAACATGTTGGTTTAATGCTGGAAGGAAGTTTTTCGTCCGTATTTGCGGGCAGGCCCTTACCTGCTGCAATTGCATCACCTTACACAATGGATGTGATTAGTAAACCCACTAAAATGATCGTGCTTGGCGATGGCGATATTTTCAGAAATCAGGTTTCGGAGCGGGATGGGTCGCCTTATCCATTGGGTTTTGACCGCTACAGCCAGCGGACTTACGGAAACAAAGCATTGTTGTTGAATATTGTAGATTATTTTACGGATGAGGATAACCTGATAATGCTCAGAAATAAGGAAGTAAAGATCAGGTTGCTCGATAAGTCGAAAATTAAGCTTGAAAAAACAAAATGGCAGTTTATAAATAATGTGGTTCCATTGTTATTGTTAATATTCTTTGCAATTTTTCAACATTATTACCGTAAATACAAGTACGCTAAATAATTTTTATATTTTTGAAGAAGACTAAATGATATCATGAGATTTATTGTATCCACATCAACTTTATTAAAACACCTGCAAACTGTAAATGGTGCTTCCAGCAGCAGTACAGTTTTACCTATACTAGAAAATTTTCTTTTCGAAATTAAAGACGGAAACTTAACGATCTCAGCTACCGATTTACAAACCAGCATGACCACCTCATTAGCTGTTGAGTCAAAGGAAGAAGGTAAAGTGGCTGTTCCATCTAAAATTTTATTAGATACACTTAAAACATTACCAGATCAACCAATAGCGTTTAATATTGATGACAGCACATTTGCCATTGAAATTAGTGCAGGTGATGGTAAATATAAGTTGAGTGGAGAAAATGGTGATGATTTCCCTAAAATTCCAGTGGTAGAAAATGCTTCATCAGTTAATTTGCCTGCATCGGTTTTAACTGAAGCTATTACCAAAACCATTTTTGCGGTAAGTAATGATGAATTACGTCCGGCAATGACTGGGGTATTTTGCCAGTTATCACCTCAGCACATTACTTTCGTAGCAACTGATGCCCATAAACTGGTTCGCTACCGCCGTATGGATAGTAAGGCAGATAAGGCAACTTCATTTATTCTTCCGAAAAAAGCACTGACACTTTTAAAAGCTGCTTTGCCATCTACAGACATTAATGTTTCAGTAGATTATAATGCAACAAGTGCTTTCTTTAAATTTGATAACATTAATTTAGTGTGTCGTTTAATAGACGAGCGCTATCCAGATTATGAGGCAGTAATTCCTCAGAATAATCCTAATAAATTAGTAATAGACAGGGGTTTATTTTTAAACACCCTTCGCCGTGTAGTTATTTTCGCAAATAAAACTACGCACCAGGTAAGATTGAAAATCAACGGAAGCGAACTTAATATTTCTTCAGAGGATTTGGATTTTGCAAATGAGGCCCATGAGCGTTTAAGCTGTCAGTATGATGGTGAAGACCTAGAAATAGGCTTTAACGCACGTTTCCTGATCGAGATGTTGACTAACTTAAGCGGTGATGAAGTGACATTAGAACTTTCCACTCCAAATAGAGCTGGTTTATTGATTCCCCAAACGAATGATGAAAATGAAGACGTTTTAATGTTAGTGATGCCGGTGATGCTCAATAACAGTTACTAGTCTACTAAGGCTTCAGTGTATATGTTAAAATGGCTTGGTTTTTGACCAAGCCATTTTTGTTTATAACCAAACCTAATCTATGAAACGCTATTCTAACCACCTTACTCTCGTCTTACTTTCTATAATTCTGTTTACGGGATTTACATCATGTAAAAAAACTGATCCAGATCCCGAGGTAAAAGGCGAATCTAAAGTGAAGTTTGTAAATGCGGTACAATCTGTTTCAGTGCAGGATATCTCTATTGATGGTGAAAAGGTTCCTAACGCAACCCTTGCTTTCACAGAATCCACTGATTATCTAAAGCTGGTATCCGGAGACAGAAATGTAAAATTTGTAAGTGCAAATAATCCAGAAATAGCAAGTGCTGTAAAATATACGCCTTCAATCACTTACACCACTTTTTTGGTTAGCAACCGGGCAGGCGTTAAAGAGATTTTATTTTACGAAGACAATTTGAGCAATACCGAAGCCGGAAAGGCAAAAATTAAACTCATCAATTTAACCCCATTTTTTACCACAGGCATTAACGTTAGTGTACAGGCAGGAACGCTCTTTGTGAATAGTTTACAGTATAAGGATGCATCAGCCTATTATTCTGTCGATGCAGATTTAAACCTTAGTTATAATGTTGTAGGTTCCGGCACAGTTAAGGTCATAGACAACTCCAATTTCGTGGCCGGTAAAATTTATACGGTTTGGTTTAGCGGCAATACAGTTGCAACTTTACAGGCCCATGTGATCACAGATAATTAATTTACCTGTTTTAATATGCTTTCTGCTATCTTTACGTTTTAATTGTGTTTATAATTATTATGAAGAAAAAATCGTTTCTAATTTCTAAACTCTGCCTTTTAGCCATCATAATTATTTTCGCCAGTTCTTGCATAAAAAATGATAACTTTATCAAAGGTGATGCTAAAATCAGGGTGTTTCATGCTTCTTCTTTAGATACAACACAGAACTTTTTTGAAAATGGCAGACCATTAGGCTCGGCTACGGTAACAGGTTCCAATAGCAGTTATGTTGTTGTAGCCGGAGATTCCACTTACAAATTCACGTCGAGAAACATTGATGGAACAACCGATTTGGCGAGTCTTGGCAATCAACGACTGGAGATCGGCCGGAATTATTCAATATTTCTAACCAGGAAAACGCCTACTGCGCCTCCCAGCTTGATATTAACAGAAGATCAGGTTAGAATTGATACCACCGTTGCCAAAATTGTATTCATGCATTTAGGTTATACGTTAACCTCTCCGGTGATTATAGCGGATGAAGGTGCCAGTTTCGCAAGATTTACGATGAACTATAATGATATCGTAGAAAAGACAATAAAGGTTAATAGCTTAACTAAGATTTCTTTCGCGCTTACTACGCCAACCGCCACTAACCCGCCGCCCGCTGTTACAGTAATTGATGCTAACACTGTAGTCAAAGGTAAAACCTATGTGGTATTGATCGATGGTACAAGGACAGGTGATCTTCAAAAGCGGATGATTGCTAATAATTAATATAAAAGATTATTACTTAAAAAAACAGTTAATCGCTTTCATATTCATACTTTTGCCCAAAATAATATAAATTGGATTTACTACATCAACTTCTAGATTTTATACTTCATATCGACGTTCATCTAGCGCAAATCGTTAACGATTATCAAACCTGGACATACCTTATTCTCTTTCTCATTATCTTTGCCGAAACAGGCTTGGTAGTTTTGCCATTCCTACCCGGCGACTCCTTATTGTTTGCAATGGGCGCATTAATAGCCGGAGAACATGAAACTGGTTTAAGCATTTGGTTAATGTTGGTAATCTTAATCGTTGCTGCAATTTTAGGTAATACCGTAAACTTTAAGTTAGGCAGTGTTTTAGGAGCAGGGGTTTTCAAAGAAAATAATAAGATCTTAAAACTGAAATACTACGAACAATCTCATGAGTTTTTTGAAAAGCATGGTGGGAAAGCCATTATCTTCAGCCGCTTTTTGCCTATTTTCAGAACAATTGCACCTTTCGTAGCGGGGATAGCAAAAATGCCTTTCGGGCGTTTTACCTACTTTAACGTAATTGGTGGTGTAGCATGGATCGTTGCATTATTATTAGGTGGATATGTGCTCGGTCAAATCCCGATCATTAAAAATAATTTCGAACTCGTTATTGTGTTCATTGCTGTTGTAACCTTCGTGCCTGCGGTGTGGGCTGCAGTAAAAAGCAGATTGCAACCTAAGAAAATTGAAGAAATTATCGAAGGCGATGATGCCAAGAAATAATATAAAGATTTAAAGAGGCGAGCATTTATGTTCGCCTCTTTGCTTTTCTTAAATTTCTCTTCCAATGATCGTGCCCTTCTGATATTTTTTCTCCGTTTCCGATTCTTCCTTTCTGGCATCAGGTTCAAGCTCAATCTTAATCAGGTTTTTGAGTTCAGGCTGGCCTGCATCTACCCAGGCTGAAAACCAGAAATTCCCGATTTCTAATATTGCAGACCGCATCTGTTTTTCTACCATGTTATTCATCTTATCATGATAAGCTTTCGAATAAGCAATAGAGTACTGCTTTAAAACTGAGTTATTCCGTTCAGAAAAGCTGAATTTTTGGTCTGAAGGAAAAGAGGCTGCAAGCCTGGCCTCAGTGTTTAAAACCGTATCAACAAGGCTATGGGTATGCTTTAATATTTTCCAGGCCTCTTTTAACGGGTTTTCCAGGTAGCTTGCGCGGCCAACTACGTAATTGTATTTCGAAGAAAATAATTCTGGTAACCGGCTTTCCCAAAAAGCATGGATCCCAACCTGGTTGGTTAACTGCCCGTTATGATTTGATGTGGTGTGCAATGGAACGTGCGCATCACCGATGTAATGGCCCAGGTCTGCTGAAACTTCAGTATTTTAATGGAATCTCTTGTTTTAAAAGCCTTTATTAAGCTATAATATGTCCGCTGGATTTGCCAGGGCAGGATACCATTGGCATTCAACGATTTCGATCCATATTTCGCCAGCGCATCGTTCCACTTCTCCGGAATGCTGTCTATTGTTTTTTCATAATTCTCTACATCCAGATAGTGCCGCGGCGGTTCCAGTGTATCTGCATACCTGCGCTTATCTGGGTCTACAGCATGCTCGGTGACATATTTGATATTCTTTTTATAGAAACCAATCATGCCAGATGGCAAAGTGAAAATGGCGAGGTTATTGATTCTTTGGTGTGCAAAGAAACCCCAGGATGTACAAAGAAATAGTGGGATGATTAACGCTGTTAAAATCGCTAATCTTTTCATGCCGAAAGATACAAAATTTTGGCAGTTAAACACATTGATGCGGGTGTTTACTAATCTCAAGGATTCATATTTATTTGAACACTTAATTGTTAGATTGGACGGTCAAAAGTGTGTCAGCCGTAACAGTGCATTTGATCAGTATAGGCACGAAATTTAAAATGCGAACGAAATTAGTTCTGGCACTTGTTTGATCATCAGTATGATTGCTGAAAATGGCAGGTAATCTGCAGGTAAAAACGAGGCTGCTATGAGGAATAGCTACCTGAAAAAGAATATCTTTAACATAAAATATTTCATATTATGGAAGTTTCCTGTCCGATATCAGCTGAGCGAGTAAATGAGAATGTGATCAGAATCATCGCTTTTATGGTTGCTTTGATTGCGCTCTCTTGTTTGATATCATCAAATTACTGGGCGATCATATTCCTGATCGTTGATTTTGCAGCAAGGGCGTTTGGCACTGGAAATTTTAGCCTGTTAAAGTTATTCGCACTTCAAATTGCTAAATCTTTGACATTAAAACCGCAGATGAAAGACTTGGCACCAAAAAAGTTCGCCGCAACTTTGGGCTTTGGATTCAGCTTACTGATTACGGCGATGTTTTTGTGTAATTTGTCTATTGCGGCAATTGCCTTAACTTCTGTGATGATCGTTTTCGCCTTGCTAGAGAGCCTTTTTGCGGTTTGTGTAGGCTGCTATGTTTACAGCATTATTCAAGCGTTTAAAAGAGTAAAAGTTTAAATTTATTGCTTTAACGCTTTTCTAACTGCCGGCGCAATTTTATTGCCGAAAATCTCAATAGATTTCATCATTGCTGCGTGCGATGGACCGCCAACATCCATATGGGCAGAAAAACGGGTTAAGCCAAAAGTTTCTTCTATAGCCAATATTTTATCTACAGATTCGTTCGCATCTCCAATAATCAAAGCTCCATCAGCGCTTCTTCCTGCTTCAAACTGGTTTCTTTGAAATGGTGCCCATCCGCGTGTTTTACCAATTCTATTCATTTGTGCAGAATATAGCGGGAAGTAATAGTCTGACACATCCTGACTATTTTCTCCAAAAAGCGAATGCATGTGAACCCCTACCTCAAATTTATTCATATCATGACCGTAAGCCTGATAAACTTTTTTGTAATAATCGAAAAGTGGTTTAAATTGAACAGGTTGTCCGCCAATAATAGCGAACATCACCGGTAAGCCTAATCTCCCGGCACGTTCTACAGATTCAGGCGTTCCACCGACTGCTACCCAGATTTTCAAACGATCATTCACCGCTCTGGGCAAAACTTCCTGATTAACCAGGCTGGCTCTGAATTTGCCTTTCCAGTTAACTTTCTTTTCACTATTTATTTTTAAAAGTAATTCGAGTTTTTCTTCATAAAGTTCATCGTAATCCTGGAGGTCATATCCAAATAATGGAAATGATTCGATAAAGCTTCCGCGGCCAGCCATTAATTCTGCACGGCCATTTGAAATTAAATCTATCGTTGCAAAATTTTGATAAAGCTTTACCGGATCACTCGAGCTTAAAACAGAAACTGCGCTACTTAATTTAATATTTTTTGTTACGGTGGCTGCCGCTGCTAATATAATCTCCGGACTTGAAACGGCATAATCCGGACGATGGTGTTCGCCAATGCCGTAAAAATCTAAACCCACTTCATCCATGAGTTTTATTTCTTCAATAATTTCCTGAAGTCTTTGTTGTGCAGGTTGGATTTCTCCTGTTGCATTGATTTGCAAATCCCCGAACATACCGATACCTAATTCCATAATGCTAAAATTGTTTAACAAAGTTAAGGTATTGTTGGTTGATGGAATTTGATTTATGATAAGAAAAGAGCGTAATTAATCGCAAAGTGACACAACGAAATTAGGTAGAATTAACTTCAGCACATTTTCATAATGCCATGATTCAGGTTCCAAAACACAGCGATTGATGGATAATTTCCAAAATAAAAAACCATTGAACCATTAAGCGCTAAAGTTATATCAATGTGTTGAAAGATCTAATTTGAGCCGTATTTTTTATGGTGTTATCTTTTGGGCTTCAGACTCCAGACTTTGGACTACGGACTAAAGACTACGACTACTCTATCTTCTTACCTTTCATTGCAGTAGAAATTGCAGCATCCATCACGCGTTCAGCAAATGGACGTGTAAATTCATTTAACTCATCAGCTTTTTTAAGGATAGTATCTTTATCAGCTCCAGCTAAAGCCATTCTTAATGCTTCAATATGAACCTTGGTTTCAGAAATTTCTTCTGTCGTTAAATGTTCTGCATGCTTTTCAATGAAACGGTCGGCGGTGTAAAGCAATTGTTCGCCTTCACTTCTTGCTTCAATCAGCATCCGCTGTTCTACATCGCTTTTAGCGTGTGTAATGCTATCAATCAGCATTTTTTCAACGGTATCATCACTCAAGCCGTAGCTTGGCGTAATTTCTATTTCCTGTTTTACGCCAGAACGAAGTTCAATGGCCTGAACCGTTAAAATTCCGTCAGCATTTAACAGAAAATTAATATCAACCTTAGGCAAGCCTGCCGGCATCGCAGGGATTCCTCTTAAGTCGAATTCAGACAGTTTGCGGTTTTCCTTCACCAAATCGCGTTCTCCCTGGTAAACTGAAATCTTCATGTTTACTTGTCCGTCAATTGAGGTGGTGTACTGACGACCGGCCTTCGTTGGAACTTTACTATTTCTGGCGATGATCACATCCATTAACCCACCCATGGTTTCAATCCCCAAGGAGAGCGGGGTAACATCAAGCAATAAAATATCAGAGCGATTTCCGGCCAGTACATCAGCCTGAATGGCAGCACCCAAAGCTACAACTTCGTCCGGATTGATATTATCCTGAGGTGCTTTACCAAAGAAATCTTCCACCTGTTGTTTTACAAATGGAGTTCGGGTAGAGCCGCCAACCAAAATCACTTCATCAATATCTGCTGCGGTTAAATCCGCATCTTTCAAAGCATTTTTACACGCTGTGATGGTTTCTTCAACCTTTCTAGAAATGAGCTTTTCGAATGTTTGCTTATCCAGTGTGCACCAGATCTCGCCTATCTTTTCATTGTATAAATTTTGTGTAGACAATGCTTTTTTAGCAGCCTCGGCCTGTAAGCGTAAGGTTTGCATTAAAATATTGTCTTCCGCTAATACCTTAAGATCTAAATTATTTTTTTCTATCCAATGGTTTAATATAGCGTTATCAAAATCATCACCACCTAAGTAAGTGTTTCCATTTGTAGACAGCACTTCAAAAATTCCATTTTGAATTTGAAGGATAGAAACATCAAAGGTCCCGCCGCCTAAATCATAAACAGCAATGGTTTTCTGTTGCGATGGATCTAAACCAATTCCGTAGGCCAAACTGGCTGCGGTAGGTTCATTTACAATCCGCATCACATCTAAACCGGCAAGTTTACCTGCATCGCGGGTAGCCTGGCGCTGACTATCATTAAAATAAGCAGGCACAGTTATTACGGCTCTGTTTACAGGTGTTTTTAATGCATGTTCCGCTCTTGCTTTCAGCTCTTTTAAAATCTCTGCCGATAATTCAATAGGCGTGTAGAAGCGATTGCCTGCCTGGATCTTAACCAAAGCATCGCTATCATCATCAATGATTTTATAGGAGAAAGTAGAAGCATGATCTGCTACATCTTTGTAAGAACGACCTAATAATCGTTTAACAGAAAAAATCGTGTTTGACGGGTCGGTAGTTAAAAATTCCTTTGCCTCATTACCAACAATGGCTTCGTTCTGGTTGTTGAAATAAACTACAGATGGCACCAATAGGCCTTTTCCTGAATCGTTTATTACCTGGGGATTTTTGTCGGGATTAATGAAGGCCACCAGGCTATTTGTGGTGCCTAAATCGATTCCGACTATTATTTCTTCCTTTTGAAACGAACCTGTAGCAAGGTTGATTGATATTTTTGCCATGTGGCGAATTTACACAATAGTTGTTTTAAAATTGTTGGAATGTTGTAAAGTTGAAAGGTTATGAGATGCAATTTTGGTACGTTACGAAGTTGAATAGTTAAGGTTGAAATCATTCAGTTTTAATTTGGAGTCAAAGCTGAGTGCTATTGTAGTTCGCGACTAGTGAAATAATACATTTATTCCGGTATGTTATGTCTGTTTACATGTGTTATGTATATATTTAGATAAAATAATAAAGAAAATCTATGAAAAAACGACTACTTAGTGTTTTATTTGTCTTATTTGTTCTGTGTTTTACCTCGTTTGCGCAAAATACTATAAAAGGTAAGGTGGTGACGGCTAGAGGTGAGGGGTTGATCGGAGCTTCTATAAAAGAAAAGGCTTCTAATAAAGGGATATCTTCTGATTTGAATGGTGATTTTCAGATTTCTGTTTCAAATAACGCCATTTTAATTGTAAGCGCCGTTGGTTATGCACCAAAAGAAGTACAGGCAAACTCCGGCCAGTTGACTATTACTTTAACTGAAAGTTCTGAAAACTTAACTGATTTGGTGGTGGTTGGTACGCGGGGCAAAGGTCGTTCTTCTATCCTGACACCCGTTCCTGTCGATGTGATCAGGATAAATCAGGTAAACATGCCCACCGCAAAAATGGATTTAACCTCTATTTTAAACTCCGCATCGCCATCTTTTAATTTCAATAAACAGAGTGGTTCTGATGGTGCCGATCAAATCGACTTAGCTACGTTAAGAGGTTTAGGCCCAGATCAGACCTTGGTTTTGGTGAATGGAAAACGCCGTCACCAAACGGCTTTTGTAGCGGTGTTTGGTACAAGAGGAAGAGGGAATTCCGGAACGGATTTAAATGCGATACCAGAATCTGCTATAGATCGTGTGGAAATTCTTAGAGATGGGGCTTCGGCGCAGTATGGCTCTGATGCAATTGCCGGGGTAATTAATTTAATATTAAAAAGAGATGTAGGTAAGTTGAGCTTTAACACCGGCTATTCTGGTTATCACGATCCGAAATTCAATACGTATTATGGTAAAGAACTTGGTCAATACAGGCACAGTGGCGCAATAGATGGCAACGCTTTAGCTGTTGGTGCAAACTATGGGTTGGCGCTTGGCGAAAACAATGGTTTTATTAACTTTTCTGGCAATTTCTTTAAGAATGGCAAAACATTCAGGCAAAACCTAAATACAGATTTGAGTACGGAAGATGGTCTTCCTATTAATACCGTACGAAGGGCTACCGGAGATGGATCGGTGACTTCCGGAGGATTGATGTATAACATGGAATTACCTTTAGCCAACACGAAAACAGTCATTTATTCATTCGGTGGCGGAAATTATAAAGCATCTGAATCATTCGCTTATACTAGAAATTTATCAGAAAGGCCCGAACGTTTTCCCGATGGTGTAATTGGGAATCCAATTTTGCAAACCACGATTGATGGCGAAACCTATTTCGATCCGCTCATTCAAACTAAAATTCAGGATCTTTCCTTTGCGGCAGGTATAAAAGGTATTTGGGGTAAAGATTGGAATTGGGATTTGAGTAATACTTTAGGTCGAAATAATTTTCATTTTTATGGTGATCAAACCTTCAATGCATCATTAGGGGCAGGTAAAACTCATTTTGATGATGGCGGATTCTCCTTCCTGCAAAATACCGTTAATTTTAACCTAAGCAAAGTAATACCTACAGTTGCCTCCGGATTAAACCTGGCTTTTGGACTGGAGCATAGGTACGAAGCTTATGAAATTTTTGCTGGTGAGCCTGATTCTTATTCAAACTATAATGCGAATAAAGCAACGGGTGCACAGGGTTTTCCAGGTTATCAGCCAGCAGATGAGGTTAATGCAAATCGTTCAAACGTTGCTGCCTACGTAGATGCAGAATTAGATGCAACTGATAAATGGTTGCTTGGAGTAGCCGTAAGAGCCGAAAATTATAGTGACTTTGGTTTCACTAGCAACTATAAATTTGCTACACGATATAAATTAACCGATAATTTTAATGTTCGTGGATCACTAAGTACCGGTTTCAGGGCGCCGTCTTTACAACAGATTAATTTTAGCAATACCTTTACCAATGTGCAGGGCGGCAATGTTTTCGAAGTGAAGATTGCCCCAAATTATAGTCCTATCACTAAAGCTGCAGGCATTCCAGATTTAAAACAAGAAAAATCAGTTAACGCCAGTTTAGGTTTCTCCTGGAAACCGGTTTCTGATGTAACTGTAACACTGGATGGATATCGTATAAATATAAAAGATAGAGTAGTGCTTTCTGGTCAGTTCGATGAAAGCATCCAGGCACTAAAGCCTATCTTAAACCAGTTAAACGTAACACAGGCACAGTTTTTTGCCAATGCAGTACATACGACCAATTATGGCCTGGATCTGGTAATCGACTATAACAAAAAGTTTGATAATAAGAGTATCAGAGTACTTTTTACAGGCAACCTGAATCGTCTGAATATTGATCAAATCAATATTCCATCGGTATTAAATGGGTCTTATGAAAATCAACAGGCATTTTTTAGCGATAGGGAACAGGCTTATATTAAAGCTTCGGCGCCGCCGGTTAAGTTAGGTTTAAACCTGGATTACGGCTTTGGAAACTGGATGATTGGCACTCACTTCTTGTATTATGGCAAGATCTCTATCTTAGGTTATGGCTATGAAAACACTTATCCTCCTTTAGTTGCTTTGGATAATGACCCTAATACTACCGTTTTAGAGCAGTTTAATTATTCAGGAAAAATGGTTTCAGATCTTTACGGTTCTTATAAATTATCGAAAAGAGTGACTGTTTTTTTTGGAGCGGATAATGTTTTTAATGTTCATCCCGATTTAGGTTATGTACAAGGCGCCAAACTTTCTGCTTACGATGGGGAAACAGGCGGTGCCTGGGATGCGGTTCAAATGGGCTTTAACGGACGCAGATTATTCACTAAATTAGCATTTAACTTTTAAATAGCTCGCTAATTTTAAATATTAGAGGCCTTGATGTTGAAGTGAACCCCAAAAGTTAGATAAAAACTTTTGGGGTTCAAAATGTAAAGATTGAACGATGTTTATCTCGTTTTAGACGTAGCCTTTTTTTTTATTGTTTTTTCCTAACCAGATTAAAAAACCAGTGGTAGGTAGCGTAGCGATAATTAAGGCTGCCAGAAAGGCCAGGATTTTAGTTGGCCACCCAAAAATACCACCATCGTGGATATCAAGATTGGAATTTCGCCATTTCATACCCAGTGACTTATCCTGATGTAACATTTTGTCAAACAGTATTCCTGTATTTGGATTGAAGTAAAAATAGCTTAATCCCCGCCAGGCATCTCCATTGTTGACGATTTGGACAGTAGCCATCATGCTCATCTTTTCATCCTCTGGATAATTAAGCAGGATGATTTTAAAATTCCCCTGATTCAATTTTAAAATGGTATTTAATGCAGTGTTGCTCGCTTCTTTTGTTTTTACTTCGTCCGGAAGCTTAACATATTCTTTAACCAGATTAGGTCTTTTGGATGTTCCGAGAGATTTATAAACACCAAGTTCCCACCACCTGAACGACCAAACTAATCCGGTAACCACGATAATGAGTGCAAACGGGATTACATAAAAGCCAAATGTGCTGTGCAAATCCCAGTTGAGGCGTTTAAATTTAGCATTCCATTTAACTGTTAACCTTTGTTTTAAATTCTTGAGTTTTTTAGGAAGCCAAATCACAAATCCGGTAAGAATGATAATTAAAAACATCAATACCGAAGAGCCGACAATGAGACTTCCAATTTGCCTGTTTAGCAATAAGAACTGGTGGGTCATCCTGACCAGCCTGAAAAACTCATATTTTCGGTTCACTACGCCATTAACCTTGCCAGTAAATTGATTAATGTAAACGTCTTTATTGTAGGCTACCTGATCAAGGTAAAAAATAGATTTGGATTTTTTATTGACTTTACTAGCAGAGAAAACATAGGCATGTTGGTCTGATTTAACCTCAAGCAAATTGATTTTTTCGCCCTTAGGAAGCGCCTGCTGTGCATTTTCTTCTAACACGTAAAGCGGCAGCGGTTTTTCCGCTGCTTGTATGTAAACTAAATCTCGATGGAAGACATTAAATAACTCCTCTTCGAAAACGAAAATGCAGCCGGTAATTGAGACGATTGTGATAATCAACCCGCTGATCAGGCCGAGCCATAGATGCAGAAATGCTGCTATTTTCTTAAACTTTTTCAAGCCAATTAATTAAATGTATAACCCAAAGTAAATAAATAATTTGATGGCGTACCCGGAAACAATCTGATATAATCGTATCCGCCAACCCAATGTTTTTTATCGGTAATGTTATTCATATTAAACTGAACCTGCACTTTTCCAATGTTGTAATAAAGCGCTGCATTAAATAAAGTATAGCTTGGAATGGTTTGGGTTAAGTTTTGAGAAAGGGTTCTGGAATCTACGTAATTTGAGCCACCACCAATACCCAGTCCTTTCAATGTGCCACTCACAAAATTATATTTTAACCAAACATTGGCCGTATTATTTGGCGCGTTGGGTTTTTGTACACCAATTTCTGCGGCAATTGGACTATCTGTGATATATGCCCTGTTGTATGAATAAGATGCCAATATGCTTAACTGAGGGATAACGCGACCAATCAAATCAAATTCTATTCCTCTGGATCTTTCCTTACCTACTGCACGTAAAAGATCTGGCTGACCCGCTACATTTGCCGGGTAAGTTACATTCTTCTGTTCAATCTGGTAAATGGCAGCAGAAGCCGTTAAGCGATTATCCAACCAGCTGGTTTTCGCGCCAAATTCAACCATATTGCTTTCTAGGGGATCAAAGGGACCGCCTGCATTTGGGTTAGAAAGGGTGGAAGCTGTTTGTGGTGTGTAGCCCATTACATATGTTCCATATAGGTTAATGTTTTGGGTGGCGGAATAAACGAGACCAAATCTTGGTAATAACGCTTTTGAATGTGTTTTGGCTTCAGTAGGCTTGAGGTAATTTGCAAAATCTGTATAATATTCGTAGCGTAAGCCGATTAAAGCTTGCAGTTTTCCAAATTTGATATTGTCTTGTACGTATCCGGCATGAAGGAAATAATAAGTTGGATCAAAAGCTGCCTGAACAAAAAAGCTTTTACTGTCATCCTGCATCCTTTGCGAAGCCATCACATCATTTAAATTAAATGATGGTACGTTAGGAACCAATAAATTATTAACCACAAGGAAACGTTTAATGTAGTTGGTTGGATCTTTATCATAATCTGATTTTACAAAAGCAATTGACCCGGTGTTTGCAGCATTACGATAGTTAGATGCCGTAAGTTGCGAAGCACCAACAGGGAGTTTTTCACTTGCAAAATCATATCCGGCAACAATGGTTTGTTCTATTTTGCCTGTTTTAATTTTATAATTGATAAAACCCGAGAAGTTATCCACGTACCTTTTACGAATCCTGTTGAAAATCTGCATGGCAACCAGGTTATCTACTGCTTTTCCGGTAGCGTCTAAAGCATAACTATTTGCGCTTCTATGCTCATATAGATCTTCGCTATATCCGGTTTTCATGTAAGATGCAGTAAAATTTAAGTTATCGCTGAAACGATGATTTAATGACAGCGACACGTTATATGTTTTTTCATTTAAACGGTCGTTTCCGGTATTTAAAGAGGTTGACTGCGGTGTAGAATACAAATTCCCCGTTCCAAATACCGATTGGCCTCTGTCTAAACGGCTTTTTGAATCATTGTAAACCAGATCGAAATTTAAGCTTGTGTTTTTTGAAGGTAGAAACGTTAATGATGGCGCAATGACAACATTTTTATCAAATTGTAGATCGCGGAATGAATTTGCATCCTCATATCCGAAATTTAAACGATAAAGTAATGTACTATCTTTATTTGCTGGTCCGGTTACATCTGCAAGTGCACGAAAAGTATTATAACTTCCCATAGAAAGGCTTAGTGATTTACGGGTTTCTGCCAGAGGCTTTTTAGTAACGCGGTTGAGTACACCACCCGGACTGGCGTTTCCATACAATGCTGATGATGGCCCTTTTAACACTTCAACACGCTCCAGGTAATTGGCCAAAGGCTGTTTCCAGAAACCTGTGCTGCTGCGCATACCATTGATTAATTGGGTATTACTGCCGCCGTTTATTCTAAATCCACGGATGGTAATATCGTCATAAAAACTAAACTGATTTACGCCACTGAAGTTTTTTACCACATCACCCACGCGTACAGCACCCTGATCTGCGATTAATTCTTTACTGGCGTAAGAAACAGACTGCGGTAGATCTTTTAATAAAATTTCTGATTTACTTCCAATAAATGTTGCGGTGTTTTTATAAGTTTTTTCTTTCCTTCCTGTAATCTCAACCTGTTGTAAATCTGATTTTGTTGGCGAAAGGCTAATATTTAAGGTGATCTTATCGCGGTTCAGATTAATATTTCTGCTGGCCGTGATATACCCAACATAGCTGAATTTTATGGTTTGAATCGTTTTACTTACGGATAAAGTAAAATTACCATTGTTATCTGTAGTGGTTTTTTCGTTACCATTATTTGCATATACATTCACCCCAGGGATAACATCTCCTGATTCATCGGTTACTTTACCGTTAATGATAACTAATTCTTGAGCGGAGGCAAGGGCATAAGCACCCATAAAAATGATCAGTAATGATAATTTTTTGTAGATATGATACATCGATTCTGTTTGGTTTTTATTTAGACTTAATTTAAATAATGCGCAAATCTAGAATATATTTCGGAAATGTTACAAACGAATTTGAAAATATTTATCGGCGATAGAGGATAGGGGTGTCGTTTCCCTGTCAGAATGTTCAATCAGGATGATGATTTGTGCTTGTTTTTTTCTTCAATCCAGAGTGACATGTATTTGGTGTATTGGATCGCCTGATGATTGAGGATCTGGCCAAAAAAATTGTTTTCACGATGCGCGGATAATTTTGTTTGCAAATCAGCAACTCTGAAATTAAAATCGGCGATGAAATGGCGTGAATTGTAACGTTGGTTCAGTATTTGAATCCCATTTGCCTGAGCGGAAAGCCAGAGTGTTAGATCCTGGTAGAGATCTACGGCTTTGTTTATAAAAACTTCATAATCATCTTCTATAAAACCGCTCCAGGAAAGATTACCTTTCATTGCTTCAGCGCCAATTTGCGTGGTTACAGATGGTGTTCCCACTTGTATGGCATCAATAAATTTTCCTTTAACCCCGGCGCCAAACTGAATAGGGGCAAGAAGAACCCTATGTTTGGCCAAAGTTACACGAGCATCATCTGCTCTTCCCTTAATGAAAAATTTTTCTTTTTTATTCTCTATCTGTATCACTTTTTGCGAAGCATAAGCACCGTAAATATTCAAACTAGCACCAGGAATTTTTTTTCTTAATGTTGGCCAGATTTTGTTTTTCAAGGTTTGCACCGTGTTCCAGTTTGGTTCATGAAGAAAATTTCCGATAAAAACGAAGTCTGCTCTTTGTTCGAAAGGAATCCAGTCTGAAGCTATTTCCGGCGTTATTTCCTCTTCAAGAAACGGTAAATAATGAAGAATTGAAACGTCAACTTTAAATTGCTGTGTTAAGATTTTCATCTCTTTTTCAGAAATGATTAGTGATAAATCGCTGCGTAAAATAGAGGCGATCTCTCGTTTTGCCAAATCTGAGAATAAATCTGTAGCGATTTGTTTTTTAATGCTTTGTTCCCTTGCGGTTCTTAAAAAATGAAGATCCTCCGTGTCTAGAATTCTAAGTGCATCCGGGCATTCCTGCTGAACGCGCCACCCATACTGCTCTTCAACCATGAACCTATCGAACAATACAATAGCTGGATTTAAATCTTTCACAAATAAATTGAAACTGCTATCGTTTAACTTGATTTGATGTTCAGATACATTCCTTCCTGTAAAGTCGAAACTGAAATCGCTCTTTAAAGCGGCACAGGCAAAGGTGATCTGATAACCGCTGTTTAAGAATAAATCGATCAATTGGATCATCCTCGTTCCGGCTGCAGAAGAAGTAGGTTCCGGCCAGACCAATCCAATAATCAATAACTTCTTTTCTCGCATAGTTTGAAATTTGTGCAAAATAAGGGTTTTTTGTTTGTCTGCTGCAGATTGATGTGATTTCTCCGTCCAAAAGCCAAACTGTATTAGTCTTCTAATTTGAGGGAGATATTAAACCTATGCTAAATATTCTTAATTTTGCTGCTCATTATAAGTACCACATGTTAGGATTAAAATTGTTGACAGACCCGCGTTGGGCAAATATTGCAGAATCCAATTTAGAAGAAATTTTATCCGATCACGCTTGGTGCGAACAGAAAGCGGCCACTAATGCCATCACTTTAATTACACAGAACTCCGAACATCAGGGTCTTGTTGAGGAATTAACCACAATTGCGATTGAAGAAATGCAACATTTTCAAATGGTAATTGAAATTATTAAGCAGCGGGGTTATACCTTAAGCAGAGAGCGAAAAGATGACTATGTAGGGCGGTTGGTCAAATTCAGTAAGAAAGACGGCAGCCGGAATCAGTCGTTTATTGACAGACTTTTGTTTGCTGCAATGATTGAAGCAAGGAGCTGTGAGCGCTTTCGCGTACTTTCACTGAACATTAAGGATGAAGAACTCGCTAAATTCTACCATGAATTAATGGTTTCTGAAGCAGGACATTACACCACTTTTTTAAACTTTGCCCGTAAATATACCGTCGATGTAGATGTAGATAAACGCTGGAAAGAATGGCTGGAATTTGAAGGTGAATTGATTCAAAGTTTTGGAACCAGGGAAGCGATACATGGGTAGTGTGCTGCCCGTTTAAGTTAAAAGTTATGGGTTGCGGGTTGTAAGTTGAAAGATACGGGTTATATGTTACGAGTTATAAATCTATGAATCTGATTGGACATGATCTGTTAATACTTACTTCCTGTACCTAATCAGGTAACTTTTAACTCATCCTTATGTATATTCCACAGCCAGATCACAATGTCCTGGTAGCTATTGATTCCCTTTTTCTGATTATTCAGTTTTAAAAAGCGATCAAAAGCCGCATCCATATAGGCGAACATTTCGCCGTTGTACTTGCGCCAGAATTCTTTTTCCGTTTTAAAATCTACTAAAACTGCGGGCGATAACTTATCATGAAGTAACTTATACTCATCCGGCGATTTCATCCTGATTTCGAATAAAATATAGCGGAGCATTTCATAATTTGCTGAATATTGGTAGTTCACATCCGGACTGTTGCCAGCTGTTAAATAACCTAAAAGGTTGGCCTCGTCTTCATACGCGATGCCCAGTTGGTGGGCAATTTCATGACAGGAAACATATGGTTTAACAAAATCCGGCAGATTCATATTCATATTGGCTTCGCCGGATAAAGGTGCATAATAACCTTCGATTCCAATTTTACTTATGATCCATGGAATTAAAACTGATTTTAAACAAGGGTTTTGGTATGCAAATAATGGATTTTTTTGCTCCATGAGATCATAAGCCTTTGCCGAATTAGCTTCTAAATCAGTAATAGCATAGGCATCGTTCTTGTTTTGCTTCGCTTTTAAAGCATTCGTTTTCCTTACGAAATATTCTCCAAGTGAAACGAGTTCCTTCACATTATACTTTCGATTTCCAATGCCCAACGCTTCATTTACACTTGGCCTGCTGTAATTTAATCCCCAAACCAGTTTAAAAACAATGTAAAGAATGAGGAAAAAGCTTAAAATTTGAACAGGAACGATGATTCTGTGTTCGCGTTTTAAGGCTTTTCTTTTTTTAATAAATCTGATAATCCTATATATAACAAAGACAATCAGCAGGGCATAAATGATATCGCCAATGGCAAAAGGAAAGATTGCGGATATAAATCTTAATGATGAGGAAATATAAGGATAGATCCCTGTTGAATAATATTTTTGAACTACATTCGGGAATAAGCCGAAAATGAAAATCAGTAGGACTAAACTGATTAAAATAGCTGATTTGAGGAAGAGTTTTTTTTGCATTATTTGTAATGACCTTTTAGAGAGTAGACATGCAGAATGTCGTCAATTACTTCGTAAACAATTCTATGTTCTTGATTTATTCTCCTGGACCATTGACCAGCCAAATCGTATTTTAACTGTTCTGGTTTACCAATGCCTCTGTAAGGGTCTTCTTTTATCGCAATAATGAGTTGCTGTATCTTATTTTGAATTACGTTGTTACCTGAGTTTTTCCAAAATTCAAAATCTATTATCGCCTTTTTGTGTAACTCAACTTTCATAGCTAATTATATTAAACTACAAGTATAGGGAGATGTGAATTTGGTGCCAATAGACAAATATTTTATTTCCACATATTTTCCACATCGATTACCTTTCCAGGTTTGCCAGCTTTTCTTTCCTCTACGCCTTCTAAGATTTTCTTTACAAACTCCGGGTTATAAGGGCTCTTTTCCGTTGTAAAATCAATTTTTAGTGCTTTTACAAATGCTTTCAAAGCAGTGAGTTGCTCTTTATTTTTAGGGTGTGCAATTAATGTTTCCATATTTGTTGAATTCTCTTTACACAAATATAGCAAAACTATAATCTGAAATGACAGGTCAGTTTAAAAGTTTCAAATCTTCAATATGCTGAAAATGTTTTTGATTAAGGGTGTCGAAAGTTAGGTTATTCGCAATAGCTGTTGCTGCAATAAATAAATCGGCTTTATCTATGCTCTTCCGTTTTTGTTTAAGTTTATTTTGGACATCCGCTGCCATCAGCGCTGCATCTCCGTCAAATGGAAACACAATAAATTCAGATAGCATACTTTTCCAAAAATCAATCTGAAGATCGTTTGCTCCTGTATAAATTTCAAATTCAGTTATGCTTGATATGCAAATTTCATCAAACTTTTGAACCAATTGAAAAAGCCTGCTTTTTGATTTATCTGTTTTCCTAAAATAATCTATCAGTATAGACGTATCAACCATTATTTGGTTCGCCATTCATTTATTGAATTGGTGGTCTCTTTTATTTTTTTGATCTGATCTTCTGAAAACACAGGTCCCTGAAGCAGGAAGGTCTTTAAATTTGACTTATAGGTTGCCTGAGGTTCTTCGAAGATTTTTGAAGACCTGTCTTTTAATGATTTTACAAAAACAGCTACCTCCTCCTTAAGGTTAGAAGGCAGCGAGGATATTTCAGCAAATAGTTGTAAATTGCTCATTATGATTTAATTGAAAAACTAATTTATGCAAATATTCTCAAAATCTCTAAAAATAAACGTTTTTTGCTAAAAATCTATCTTGCAAAAGTCAATCGCTTGCCAATCTGGTCGGTAGTGAACCTTCCTTTTTGGTAGGCTAGATTTCCGGAGACAAACGTATGGGTTACACTGGCCTGGAAAGTATCGCCATCAAATGGGCTCCAGCCACATTTATAAAAGTTATTTAATGTGGTTACCTTCCACGAATCTTTTAAGTCTACCAAAACTAAATCAGCCCAATAACCCTCCCGGATAAATCCACGTCTTTCAATATCAAAACAAATGGCCAGGTTGTGCGCTGTCTTCTCTACTATTTTCTCTAAGGAAATTTTCCCCTGCAAATGCATTTCTAATAGCGCTGGCAAAGCGTGTTGAACTAAAGGTCCGCCGGAAGGTGCCAAGGCATAAGCCTGTTGTTTTTCTTCCAGGGTATGAGGTGCATGGTCAGTTGCAATTACATCAATATTATCATTTAATACCCCCTGAAGCACCCCGCTTTGATCAGCCTCAGTTTTAACAGCCGGATTCCATTTAATGAAATTACCTTTTGCTGCATAATCTTTGTCGTTAAACCACAGGTGATGAACACAGGCTTCAGCAGTAATTTTTTTGTCTTTTAACGGGATGGTATTATCAAATAAAGAGATTTCTTTAGCTGTGGAGATATGCAGGATATGCAAACGGGTTTGATAACGTTTGGCCAATTCTACTGCTAACGATGAAGATTTATAGCACGCTTCGGCACTGCGGATGAGGGGGTGCATGTCGATAGTTAAATCGTCACCATATTTAGCTTTATATTCTGCCAGGTTTTGGCGTATGGTGGCTTCATCCTCACAGTGTGTAGCGACTAATATCGGTGCTTTGCTAAAAATATTTTCTAATGTTTTCTCATTATCAACCAACATATTTCCGGTTGATGATCCCATAAAAACCTTAATGCCACAAACATTTTTAGCGTCCGTTTTAAGCACTTCTTCAATATTATCGTTGCTGGCGCCCATGTAAAACGAATAATTTGCCAATGATGTTTCTGCCGCAATTTTATATTTATCTGCTAATAATGCTTGCGTTAAAGTATTCGGTACAGTGTTGGGCATTTCCATAAAAGAGGTTATTCCGCCAGCTACGGCTGCCATACTTTCGGTAAAAATATCTGCTTTATGGGTTAAGCCCGGCTCCCTAAAATGGACCTGATCATCAATCATTCCTGGTAAAAGGTATTGTCCTTCGGCATCAATTTCCTGTGCTTCAGGCGCGGAAAGATTTTGCCCAATTTTGGCAATTAATCCATCTTTAATTAATACATCAGCTACAATTTTTTGTCCTTCGTTTACTATTGTGGCGGCTTTTATCAGGTAAGCATTCATGGTTTCAAAGGTAGTAAATTAGTGTTAAGTTAGTAAGTATCGAGCAGAAAGTATCAGGTATCAAGACTGGTGACAAAGTAGAATTAGGTTTAAATCTTTTGCCTTACGCCTTCAAACCTTCAGCCTTATAAAGGCTTTGGTTTTTACAATTGGGTTTAAACCTTCTTCCTTACGCCTTCAAACCCTCAACCTTAATCACTATCTTTGTGCGCTATGGCAAAATCGTTTGAAGAATTTAAGTTAAACAGGCAAATTTTAAATGCAGTTGCCGATGCAGGTTATACCGTTGCCACTCCAATCCAGGAAAAAGCGATCGCGCCTGTATTATCCGGACAAGATATTTTCGGGATTGCAGAAACAGGAACAGGTAAGACTGCGGCTTTTGTTTTGCCAATTTTAATGCAATTGAAATATGCTCAGGGTGAAAACCCGAGGGCTTTGATTTTATCGCCTACACGTGAGCTGGCCATGCAAATTGCAGAACAAGTGAAGTTATTTTCGACCTATACTGATTTGCGTTCGCTGGTAATTTTTGGCGGGATTGGTCCAAAAACACAGAAAGAGCAAATTGCTAAAGGCGTTGATATTTTGATCGCTACACCAGGAAGATTTCTTGATCTTTATTTAGCAGGCGACATCAATACACAAAGCATAAAGTTTTTGGTGTTGGATGAGGCGGATAAAATGATGGATATGGGCTTTATTGGATCTATCCACAGGATTCTGGAAATTGTGCCCCGTAAACGTCAGAATTTACTATTCTCTGCAACAATGAGCGATTTGGTACAGAAAATTGCTGGCGATTTCTTAAATAATCCTATGGTTATTGAAGCATCAGCGCAAGCTACACCAGCAGCCAATGTAACGCAGGCTTTATATTATGTTCCAAATTTTAAAACCAAAATTAACCTGCTTCAGCACCTGTTGAAGAATGATGAGGCTTTTAGCCGTCTGATCATTTTCTGTAAAACAAAAACAGTAGCAGATAATATCTTCAGTTTCATTGAGCGGAGGTATGGTGCAGAGAATGTACGTGTTATTCATGCTAACAAAGGTCAGAATACCAGAATTAATTCGATTAATAGCTTTAAAGAAGGCAATATCCGCGTTTTGGTGGCAACAGATGTAGCCAGCAGGGGAATTGATGTCAGCGATGTAAGTCACGTAATTAATTTTGATGTGCCGATTATCATCGAAGATTATGTGCATAGAATCGGTCGTACAGGAAGGGCTTTCTCTAAAGGAGATGCCATTACTTTTGCCACGGATGCAGAAAAATATTATATCCGAAAAATTGAAAAACTAATTCGCCAGTATATTCCGGTTGCTGAAATTCCGGAGGGTGTTTTTATTGATGAAACACCTTATGAAGAACGTCAGCATATTGCTAAGGAAATTGACATGCAGAAACGTAAGGAAGATCCTGATTTTCAAGGTGCCTTTCATGAGAAGAAACATGCCGCAGCTATAGAGAAAAAGGCAAGAGAAAAGGCTAAAGCCAAGGCTGGAAAAGAAATTAAGAGTTTTAAAAAAGGTAAAAAATTCGATAAGAAAAAATAAGATGGCGAACCTTTCGGCAAAGGCTCCTTTCGCAATTGAAAGCAAATAAATACCACAGATGAAACTAAGGATTACGCCTTTAAATATAATTGGCGCTGGCGCAGCAGTTGCAGCATGTTATCTTTTTTTAAATCCCAATGCTTCTTATCCCAATATCAATATAAACGGCTTAATTGCGTGGGGATTGGGGATCTTGGTGGTGATCACTTTCGTTACCGATCTGGTTTTTCGTTTCGCTGTAAAAGACCTCAAAAGAATCTGGATTATTGAATCGATATTTATTATCATCACTTTAATTTTGATCGTGATTTTAAAGAAGGCAGCGTAATTTATTGGTAAAATAATCCTTATGGCTCCATCAATGGCGTATTCAAAGTAAAAAATAAGCATCTTTGCAACCGAAAAAATAATCGATAAATCTGTGTCACCCCTTTTATCGGTTGAATCAATTTTAAAAAATGAAGACAGCAGAAATTAAACTAACAGTTGAGTTAGACGACGCCAATAATCCAGATAATATCCTTTGGGAAAGTACAGACTCTGGAAATGCAGATAAAGTGCCGGCAAAGGCAATGTTTTTATCCGTATGGGATCATAATTACAAAAACACGCTGAAAATAGATCTTTGGACTAAAGATATGCCTGTTGATGAGATGAAACGTTTCTTCTATGAAACCTTACAAACCATGGGAGATAGCTTTCTGAAGGCGACAAATGAAACTTTAATTGTGGAAGATCTTCGGGATTATTGTGCGCATTTCGCAGAAAAAATGGGTATTGTAGAAGGGCAGTAGTTAGTCGGGAGTCGGGAGTCGGGAGTCGGGAGTCATTGAAATACGGCAATCAAGTTACCTATAAACTATATTCTAATCAAGTATTAAAATTTATCAAAATCTGTGGAATCCTTACATCTGTTTAATCAACCCGCAGGTAATCTGTGTAATCAACCCGCAGGAAAAAGTAGTAAATCAATATGTTAATCTTAAATAAATTCAGGGCTTTTGTAGGTATTCTACTTTGCATTATTGCAAGTTTTTGTCCGATGTTAAAAGTGCCTATAAAAGGAAACTGGAACTTGTATCAATCTGATGCACGTTTATTTATGATTACCTATGCGATAATCGTAATCGCAGTGCTCTTCTTTTTTATCAGAAAAGCTGGTGCATTTAGATTCATGAGTTTTGTAATGGCAATCTGGTATGTTTTAGCAATTGTTGCCGTTTTTTTTACCGCGAATAACTATACAAAATATGGTTTTGCAAACAAACTGATTGGCAAGGTTGTCCATTTTCAATGGGGTTGGATCGTGTTTTTAGTCGGTGTTTTATTTATGCTGTTCAGCACTAAACGTGGCGACAAGATTGCTGCCGCAACTAGCCCAGAAATTGTGAAATAATTTGCTTACTTACTATCGTTTCGCTTAGAAGCTGGCGACTATTTCATCATGAGTCTTTTTGGCATGGTTGGATTGCGACTCATGATGTATAGAAATTTATAATCTGGATGGCCGCAACTACGAAGAAATAATCATAGCGTTCGATACCCAGTTGATCAAATCGTTTTCATAAGATAAAAAGGTAACCTTACTTAGGCGCATAAACCCATTGTGTTTTTCTAATGCCCTTGTGGTCAAGTTTCTCAGGACAGTAAAATTTTATCACCTGAGTCACATACGCAACCTTTACTTTGCTTTCTTTGCGCCTTTTCTTTGCGGCCTTTGCGGTTAAATTTTAATCCGCCACAAAAAGATCATCGGTATCCTCATCTAATGGAATATAAATTCTTTCCCATTCATCGCCCTCAACAATTTCCCAGGTATGGCCAATTCCCTTGGTGTCATTGGCAATTAGAATTACTCCAGGCTCGATCATAAACGTTTCACCGTTAGTTACACCAAACTTTAATTTTCCTTTTATAGTGATTACATATTGTCTGCGGGGTGCCGGATGAGGTATTCCTTCCAAAGTTGAAACATCCGTTTTTGCGAAGAAATAGCATGCATTAATATTTCGAAGGACCGGGATTTTTCCAATCTCAAATGTGCAATCATTATTCTCAATATTAATCAGTCTGATGGCTTTTAGGTAACCTTTTGTCTCGTCGTTGTCCAATTTCATCTCTAACATGTTTTAAAATTTATTGTGGTTTGTCCCTTTTGGGCAATCGTTCTCTCGTGTTCCAACAGCCATTGTTTGCGCCATAAACCGCCGGCGTAACCAACCAGTTTACCGCTGCTTCCAATCACCCGATGACAAGGAATGACGATGGCAATATTATTTTTTCCGTTTGCTGCGGCAATGGCCCGAATGGCTAATGGTTTATGTTCAGAAAACTTCGCATAAGAAACTGTTTCCCCATAGGGAATGCTGAGCAAATTTTGCCAAACCTCTTGCTGAAATTCGGTTCCCTTTTGCTTAATTGGAAAATCAAAACCCTTTAGATCCCCTTCAAAGTATTGGGCCAATTGAATTGCAACTTTTTTGGTTAATACATTTTCTGATAATCCTGCTACATCTGTTTCTGCAAAAGTAACACTTTTAACAAAGTCATCATTAGCAAGGATGGTTAATATGCCGATAGGCGACGCTATTACTGATGCGTATTTCATATTCAATTTACAGCTGTTAATATCCAAATTAATGCGTAAGCCTATGGAAAACCTAATCCGTATTTACTTTTTATTTCATGGAAAACCAAGGACGAGTTGGCCACCAAAAAAGCACCTAATACAAAATTTTTCCAGGCTAAATGTTGAAACAATATTACAACAATCCAACAAATTACACTGCGAAAATTTATCAATAAAAGTATCTTTGCAGTTATGCAATTAGCCAAAGAGGTTAAATATTTAATCCATAAGGAAGTACTATTAGAGTGGCGTTCCAAATATACCATCAATGGAATTTTATTGTATGTAGTTTCTACCATTTTTACTTGCTACTTATCTTTCGTAAGTCTGGGTGATAAGCTTGCATGGAACGCTTTGTTCTGGATCATTATTCTTTTCGCATCAATAAACGGAGTTTCTAAAAGTTTTCTTCAGGAAACTAAAGGGCAGCAATTGTACAATTACGTATTGGCTAGCCCAGCAGCAATATTAATTTCAAAAACTGTTTATAATATCCTGTTGATGCTGGTTTTGACTACCATCGCATTAGGTTTTTATACTTTGGTTTTTGATACTTTCACTCCACCCGATTTATTGCTTTATTACGTGGCCGTTGTGATGGGAAGCATTAGCTTTTCAACTGTTTTTACAATGGTTTCAGCCATAGCCAGTAAAGCCGGTAATGGGGGAATGCTGATGGCTATTCTCAGCTTTCCAATTATCATTCCTGTGTTAATCCTTCTAATAAAATTAGCTAAGAATGCTGTAGACGGCTTGCCGTGGGAGAATAGTTACGATGAAATTGGCATGTTATTATTAGTAAATGTACTAACCGTTGCAACCTCTTTATTGTTATTTCCTTACCTTTGGAGGGATTAAAATGAATGAGTGATAGAATGATTGAGTTTTAGAATGACAGAATCAGTGCATAGAATTTCTACTGTTAAAAAAATAAAATTATAGATAAATTTAATTAATGGTTAGCCAACATTCTTTCAGTCAAAATTCGCTCATTCAACATTAACATTCCCTCATTCAAAATTAACTATCAAAATTAAATTTATATGAACAAAGCTTGGTGGAAAATCTTAGGATCGGTGTTAGTGATTTATACTGCAATTGCAGGGTTATTACTTGGCGTTCCACGGTTGCCTATTATCAATGAATCAATCAGAAACCTATATTTCCACGTACCCATGTGGTTTGCTATGATTGTTTTGTTTTCCATATCGGTTTTCTATAGTATAAAAACATTGAGCACTAAAAGTGAAATCGACGATTTAAAAGCAGTAGAAAGTGTAAATGCCGGAATTGTTTTTGGTCTCCTGGGCTTGGTTACCGGTGCCATTTGGGCAAAGTATACCTGGGGGCAATTTTGGAGTTTCGATCCAAAACAAAACTTCGCAGCTATTTCAGTATTACTTTATTTCGCTTATTTAATTCTTCGCAACGCAATAGATGAAGAGCAAAAAAGAGCAAAGATATCTGCTATTTACAATATTTTCGCCTTCCCGATGATGGTGGTTTTGCTTTTTGTTCTTCCCCGTTTAAAAGATTCTTTACATCCGGGCAATGGTGGCAATCCCGGTTTTAACAGCTATGATTTAGATAGCCGCATGCGGATGGTCTTTTATCCTGCCTGTTTAGGTTGGATACTTATTGGCTACTGGGTTTATACCATTCGTTTTCGAATACGTTCAATTGAAAATAATCAACAACAGAATTAAGCGAGTAAGGTGCAAAGAATAAGGATCAAGGAGCAAAGATCAAGTGCAGAGGATGAATAGATACAGAAGTGCTTTTTCCAGTCCTTCCTTTTCCAAATTAAACTTTCAACATCAAAACATTCCAATAAAACTAACATGAAAAAAGTATTGTTCTCACTAATATTAATGCTTATAACCATACAATTATTTGCACAGGAAAACGGTGTAGAAATGGCCGATAAGTTGCGTAGCGATGGTAAAATATACGTAGTAGTTGTATGTATAGTTATCATTTTAGTCGGTTTATTGGCTTATCTTTTCTCTATCGATAAAAGATTAAAAAAAATAGAAAAAGAAAACACCGGCAAAAACTAAGCTTAAACGTTTTAAAGCTATTTTTTAGTTCATTTTCAATTGGTGTTTCCTTTACACTAAGTGTTTTTTCATTTGGATATATGCAGTTTTTTTAGGCAATTTTGCGGCATACTTAATTCATAAAAGATAAATAATGGCTAATCTAGCAGACGAGAACAAGTTTTTTGCAGATGTATGCAAGAACTTTGACAGTGCGGCTCAATTCACCAACCATCCGGAAGGTTTATTGAACCAGATTAAAGCGTGTAATAGTGTGTATCGTTTCCAATTTCCTATTCGCAGAGGAAACGGTTTTGAAGTGATTGATGCGTGGCGTGTAGAGCATTCACATCACATGAGTCCAACCAAAGGCGGTATTCGTTACAGCGAAATGGTTAATGAGGATGAAGTGATGGCACTTGCAGCCTTGATGACATACAAATGTGCAATTGTAAATGTACCTTTTGGAGGTGCAAAAGGTGGAATTAAAATTAACACCAAACAATATAGCGTAGCCGAGTTAGAAACCATCACTCGCCGTTACACCACAGAATTAATCAAAAAGAATTTTATCGGTCCTGGTATTGATGTTCCCGCTCCTGATTACGGTTCAGGTGAACGTGAAATGAGCTGGATTGCTGATACTTATATGACGATGAATCCTGGTCAGTTGGATGCATTAGGTTGTGTAACCGGTAAGCCAATCGCTTTACACGGTATCCGCGGTCGTAAAGAAGCAACCGGTCGTGGTGTGGCTTATGCCGTGCGCGAATGTGTGGATGTTGCTGAAGATATGGCTAAAATTGGCCTGAAAGCTGGTTTGGCTGATAAAAGAGTAATCGTTCAGGGTTTGGGTAATGTGGGCTACCACTCTGCAAAATTCCTTGCCGAATTTGGTGCAACAATCGTAGGTTTATGTGAGTACGAAGGTGCAATCTATAATCCTAACGGTTTAAATGTTGATGAAGTTTTTGCCCACCGCAAAAATACCGGGTCTATTTTAGGTTTCCCCGGCGCTACAGATTTTAGAAATTCTATGGAAGGCTTAGAACAGGATTGTGATATCATCGTTCCGGCTGCTTTAGAAAACCAGTTTACCGAACTGAATATCCGTAACGTTAAAGCAAAAATTATTGCTGAAGGTGCAAACGGACCAACTACACCAGAGGCTGAAGCCATCTTCACTGAAATGGGGGGAATCATTATTCCTGATATGTATTGTAATGCCGGTGGTGTTACGGTTTCTTATTTTGAGTGGTTGAAAAATCTATCTCACGTAGCATTCGGCCGTATGGAAAACCGCTATGCAGCCAATTCAAATGCAAACCTGATTGCCACTTTAGAAAACTTAACAGGCAAAACTATCCTTCCAGAACACCGTTTAATGATTGTTAAAGGTGCATCGGAAATGGAATTGGTAAACTCTGGTTTGGAAGATACCATGATTCATTCTTACCACGAAATCCGTGAAACGTTAAAAGTAAAACCAGGTACACAAACATTAAGAACAGCTGCTTTCGTAAATTCGATTGATAAGATTGCAGTTTCTTATATGAACTTAGGTGTTTGGCCTTAATAGGTTAAAAGCTTAAAGCTCAAAGTTGAAAGCTTGAGGCTAAAATCCTTGCAGATGTATTATTTGCAAGGATTTTTTGTTTTGGAAAGGTATGGTTCCGTGCAATGTGGCACAGGGTTAGCCCCGCTTTTTGTTACTGCCGGAAAAAAACCGGCATCCACTTCAATCGGGTTTAGCTACAGCGGCTTGTTTAGCTGGCGTATATCGAATGTAGCCTAATCAAAATCAGCTAAGAAGTGATACTTAACTCTTCCAGATCCAACCGCCATTCTTCTTTTCTGATGATATCATCATCGTAGCTTTTATTCCCCTTTAAATGGTGGAGTTCGTCCCGCTGAACCTGTATTAAAGCAAGCACGATTTCGTTATAAGCTTTCAGGTCAACGGAATTAATATCGCCTTTTTTAAAAGCCTGAATGGTATCTTTTTTTTCTTTTAATGAATGCTGCAGCTCGGCTTTTAAGTTGACCATCAATTCGTTATGCGTACACTGAAACTGGTAATCTTTTACCAATTTATCCAATGAAAGGTCAATCAGTTTCAATTTAATCTGGCTGATTTGTTCCTGTTCAGAAAGCTTATGTTTCGGTTCGGGGATTTTCAGAAATTTAATGAATAGTGGTAACGTTAAGCCCTGAACAACAAGCGTTACAAAAATCACAACGAAAGTAATAAACAAAATCAGGTTTCTTAAGGGGAAGGGGATTTGTTCCGAAATCATCACTGGAATGGAAAGCGCGGCGGCCAATGATACCACACCCCTCATACCAGCATAAACAATCACCAAAGAAGAGTGCCAGGTGAGATCCTGATAACGGATTCTACTTTTTTTGTTGAACACTCGGGTAATACTTGAAGTAGAGAAAAGCCATACAAAACGAACAACCAGTGCAAGAACACTAATTCCAACGCCGTATGCAATTGCCTGGCTTATTGGATAATCAGGCCCCAATCCGGCTACAATATCTGGCAATGCCAAGCCTATTAAAATGAAAACTACGCCGTTGAGTAAGAAGATAAGTGCAGACCAAACCGAAACTGTTTTTATTCTGGAGTTTGAGGTGAGAATTACATGAGATTGACTCGAAAGTAATAATCCGCCAGAAACTACTGCCATTACACCAGAAGCTTCAAAATGCTCTGCAGCGATGTACATAAAATAGGGGGTGAGTAACGTGAGCACGGTATCAATATTTTCTGTAGTAGGCAGCCATCGGTGAATGGCATAAAATATTCCGCCAATGGCCAGGCCGATAATTACGCCAAGCCCCGCAACTGATACAAAGTTTACAGCGGCATCCTGCAAAATGAAAGTACCGGTGGTTACGGTAGCTAATGCAAATTTAAATACAATTAAACTGGAAGCATCGTTTACTAAACTTTCGCCTTCAAGCAATGCGCTTACCGTTTTCGGAATTTTCATGCCCTTAAGTACTGCTGCTGCGGCTACCGCATCTGGAGGAGATACAATTCCGCCCAATAAAAAGCCTAGCGCGAGCGTAAAGCCAGGAATAAATGCCACTGAGGCATAAGCAACGGCAACTGATGTGATAAATACCAACCCTACGGCCATTAGAAAGATAGCCCCCTTGTATTCCCAAAAAGCTTTCCAGGAGGTAAACCAGGCAGCCTCGTAAAGTAGGGGAGGTAGAAACAGCAGGAATACAATGTCGGGATCAATTTTAATATGTGGTATTCCGGGTATAAAACCAATGAATAAGCCAGCGAGAACCAAAAAGATGGGGTAAGAAATCTTAAGCTTTTGGCCCACCATAACTAAAATGGTAACGCCAAGTAAAAGTACCAGGATGAGAATTAAATTATTGTGTAGCATGTAAAAAAGATGATTATTCAAATATCAGAAATATAAAAGAAAAGCGCAGATATGAACTTTAAAAATCTTTCAATAGCTGGTAAAGAGAATTAATATCTTCATTGATCAAAGTAACCCTTCCGTCAAGTCGAACTTGATGCGCATTCACCGCTTTGCCTTTAATACTCAGTCTGTCAAAACTTTTTAGGAATCGATTTACGCCGGGAACATTCAATTGAGTATTTAGTTTCTTAAAATTTACATCGAGGGAAAGGAAATCTTTTGAGCCTTCCTTTTTTGTATCAACTTTAAGATCTTTAGTCGTTCCCAAAAGAAACTGTTCACTATTGCCGCTGACAAAAGCCTTATAAAGCGGGAAAACTGATTTGTTAACCGTACCACTATCCAGATTGATAATTCTTTGCAGATTAAGATAGCTTTTCAAGCCATTGGCATTAGCAGCAATATTTAAGGTAAAATTTGGAACCTCTTTTTTCTGCAGTGTTATCTTTTCGACTTTTTCAAAATCATCATTGTATTCATAAGTAATAATGGAGTCGGTTTGAGAAGTACTATTGGTCCATTCAAAATCCAGATAACCTTTATAATATTTAAGGAGGCTGTCTCGTTCTATTATGGCATTCTTAAAACGATATGTTTTATTTTCTGTTGTTGGAAAGTCTGCATTCAGCCAAAAACTAGCGGTGCTTTCTTTATTAAATATGCGGTGTTTAGGTTCTGCCGCAGGAACAATGGCCTCGGTAGAAAATTCAGCATCAAAATTAAACGCCCCGGTATTAAAGTCGATATTGAAGCGGTTTTTTGTATCGCTATAGGCAATATGATGACTTGATGCTTTTAACGTATTGAATTTACTTTCACTAAGTTTCAAGAAGTTTTCTTGTTTCAATAGGTTAATTAATATTGAATCGAAATTTTTAATTTCACCAGAAAATACAATTGCGGCAGCTTCAGTATTGTAGCAAATAACCACGTTACCTAAACTTGATGATGCAAAGCTCATTCCATTCTGTTGTTTTAAGATTTTGAATTTGAGCGTCTGCTGTATGAAAGTTTCAAAATTATTTTTTGATTTCACATCAAACCTTGTAAATATTGCGTTTGTAGATTGATTTTCCATCGTAAATAAATATAAACTCGCCGGAATTCTTAAACCACTCGCGAGTTTATTTTGCACAACAGTAGGCTTTGGCTGATCATCTGATTTCAGATAAAAACGCGGGGAAGCAATCATATTAGCGGCCAGACTTCTCAGTATTTCATCCGTGCTAATCTTCAGTACAGACGTTGCATTACGGGGAATTAAAACCTGGTTGGCCCGATATTGCCTATATTTAAAAATGCCCACAAAAAAAATAAGCAGTGATAAGATTATCACTGCTATTATTTTAAAAAATTTCTTCATAGCTTATTCAATCATAGTTTTGCCACAGCATCACAAAAAGCAGAGAAGTACTTTCCGTGACCTCTCTGCTTCCATGGCAATTTTTTTTTGGTGATCAATTCAACTTTCAATTGCAAACTGTCAACTAAAAGCTGTTATTTAGCTGCGTTTTCAATCAACGTAAACAAATATTTTAAAGCATTTTCATGTCCGTTAGGAATTTCCGCGCTAATGTCTGCAGAAACCATATTTCCTTTAATCGGATTTGATTTCATATACACATTGCCCATTTTACCCAAGGTCTCGTTAAATTTCTTTGCTGTTTCTTCGCCGCCGAACTCCTGATCAGGTACCTTTCCAACTAAATTTTTTGCATTAAACAGGAAGCTGAAATTATTTTTGCTGAGCAGGGTTTTATGAGTCTTACTGATGTTTGCGTGGAAATTGTTGTTGTTGATACTTTTCATCTCTGTTAGGGAGTTACCGAAAAATACGATATTGTTTTTAATCATGAAATAGATGTCAACCGGACTTTTCTTTTCCTCAATTTTATAAATATTATCCTCAACACTCACACGATTTTTATTAATACCGTATTTAATCAACTTGTTCATCAGGCGCTGATCTTCAGAAGAGAACATGAAAAGGAAATCAGGTAAGGTTTCTTTTTTGGTTTTGGTTACTTCAGTTTGGTTGTAATCTTCGTCATAATCATAAGTGGTATAGCTTACATCGCGCGTATTTAAACCATTAATGATAAATAAGGCATCACCTTTAACCACCTTGCTAACCGCTTCTTCATCCAATAACAGGGTGAATAAATCCGTACCCAAAGAAATTTCTTCATCCATTCTGCCACCCAAGAAAGAGCCATAGGTTTGCTGCATCAACTTTGGAAACTCTTCTAAATAGGATTTGGTATCAATGGCATAACCCATAAATCCAATGGCTTTATCGCTGTTTACATAACTCAGGAATTTTTTATTGATTTTCCTGTTCATGATTTTTTTGTAAGAATCAGCCTGCTCCTTTGCTAATTCCAGGCCTGTAGAAATGCGGAAACTTTTATCATCCATAAACAATTTAGCAGTTAAACTACCATAGCCTTTCATAAGTCCAGCTTTTCCATAGCTGCCAAATTCCGGTGAGATGGAATTGTAAACATCTTGCAAACTAGAGACCCAAATCTCCGCTATAGCGCTTTTATCCAGGCTGGCATTGTAAGATTTATTGTTTTCTATCGATTCGTAATTGGTATTAAAAATTTTATCTGCCTGTTCGCTGATCCAGTTATAAGTTAATGCCTTAGTTTTTGCATCCTGTTCCGCTTTTTCTTTTTGGTAGTCATCATACTGGTCAGCATAATTAGCCGACCCTACAGAATCCGTTGCATAGTCTACTGTTTCAACAGCTTCAACTTCTTCTATACGTTTCGCTTTTTTTGCTTTTACCGTGGTTTTTTTCTTTCCGGATTTCTTCTTTGCACCACTTTTTTTCTTTGCTGGTGTTTTATGAGTTTTTTCTGGTATAACGAGTGGTGGAAGATTTGTGACAACTGGCTCCGCTGAATAAGTTGAATCTACTACGGTGGTAGCGCTATCAGTAAGCACATCATCGCTTTGATAGCGGAGATCTTTAATGCCGTATTTTGCAGACTTTACAGAATCAGCAAAGAAAGAGCTTTTAATGCTTCCGGTTACGAAATACATCATGTTGTTGTTCCATTTAATTAGGCTGGTGCTGTCAGGCATGATCATCGTTCTGGTTTCGCCGTCCAGCGTAAACTTCTTCTCTTTATCATTTATTAAACTTTCAAATTTGGTTGCATCCTTAATGGGAATCAGGAAGCAATTGTAAGTAATACTGTCGCTCAGCTGATTAAAGTAATACATGTTTTTCTCCAGATTGATTCCGAAGTCTTCGATGCTGGTGAAATTTTTATCGAGCGATTTAGAGGTTTCTGTTAATAGTTTTTTGCCTACAAAAGATTCGTTAAAATCTTTCACAAACATGAGTTTAAATACATTGTCGCCCTTAATCGTGGCAACGGTAAAGGCGTTTGAAGGAATTTTCTTTACCAAATCCTGAGCATAATTTTGGATGCCAGAGAACAGCAAAGCGAGCGCAAAAAGGAGTTTTTTCATTTTATTTTGATAGTTGTATTTGATTGGAAACGTTAATTTTTCCGTTGATTAAATTGGTGATACTGCTTTTCAGCATCACTGCTTTTTTTGTTTTTGAAAGGTTTGATGCCGGGTTAGTTACATTTGTTACAGGCGATTCGAACCGGTAGATGCTGGTGTACATTGCGCCATTGAAGACGGCTTTATCCTGATTTTTCAATTTATTAAATTCAGATTTGGCCGTGCCGATGGCCTGGTACTTTCTGGCGAATGTTTTGGTAGCTTTATTGAAGCTGTAAGAAGAAGTATTGGTTGCCTTTATTTTTTGCCTGGCCAGGATGTTCCTCGTAATGTTATTGATGTTTGATATATCTTTGAAACTGAAACTGATGGCAGCGATGTAGTTGTTGAAATCGCTGGTGCTTTTTACGTTTGAAATCCCTTCAGATTTTTTAAGGTAGGCAACCGCTTCTGCCAGTTCTTGCTGAATTTTCTGTTTACTGGGTACTTTATACCCTTGCACACTATCCAGAAGCATTACTGAAGCTACTTTTGTTTTACTTTGACTCAGGTTAATGGTCAGCACTACATCCCCGGTACCATCATTGCGTAAATTAATTTCTTCTACAATTTCAAAGCAGGATGATAAAGTGGGAATTAGGAGAATAAAGAAAAGGAATTTATAGCACTGCTTAACTTTCATATCTGTAGAATTGGGCAAATTATAGTCGGGAAAAAAACAATTATCTGATCGTCAAACTTAATCATTTAACTGAAATTTTAAATCGTCTTTTTTTTCTGTTGAGTGTAATTCGTCATTCAGTTTTAGTGATGCATGTACAATCGAAGAAATTTTAAATGAGGTATTGTGTTCGATTGATTTATTAATCGTTTTAGCCATGATTTTCGATAATCAGCTAATTGTCAATATAACGACACGAAAACGGTAAAAGAATGTTCGCTAAGGCTATTTTTCTATCTTTGTTGCCAGCTTTTACCACAACAACACAACATGAAAAAAAGTGCAATCATTGGATTAATTACTATTGCAATTTCTATAGGGATCTTATTTAGCTTAAATGCAAATACAGATACTTATTCAAATTTTAAAGAGGCAACCAGCTCTCAGAAGGAAGAGCATGTAATGGGATATTGGGAAAAATCTAAAGGAATGTATTATGATGCGGCTAAAGATGCCAATCATTTTGCTTTCCATATGAAAGATGAAAAAGGTGAAATCAGAGAGGTCGTTTACAATGGAACTAAGCCTCAGGATTTTGAAAAATCTGAGAAACTGGTTTTGATAGGTAAAATGGATGGAGATAAATTTTATGCTTCGAAAATTTTAATGAAATGCCCGTCTAAATATAACGATAACCTGGTTGAAGTAAATCAGAATGGCAAGGTTGATACTGTTGGTAAGTACGGCGAAAAAATATAATTAATTTTAATGGATATTCAATTTGTAGGCGAAAACCTGTTGCCGGGTAAAATCGGGCAGTTTTTCATTGTGCTGGCGTTTAGTGCCTCGTTACTTTCAACCATATCATATTTCTTTGCCAGTCGTGATAAAGAACTGCAGGATAAATCCTGGAGAAATCTTGGAAGAATTGGTTTTTTTATCAATTTTGCTTCCATTATTGGCATCGGGGTAACCCTGTTTTATTTAATTTTAGGTCACTATTTTGAATATTACTACGTTCAATCTCACTCTTCAAAACAACTTCCCGTATACTATATTATATCTGCATTTTGGGAAGGACAAGAAGGAAGTTTCTGGCTTTGGGCTTTCTGGCAATCTTTTTTAGGTGCGCTTTTAATCTGGAAAGCAAAAACCTGGGAGCGTCCGGTAATGACGGTTGTGGCATTTTCACAAGTGTTTTTGACTTCAATGCTACTGGGTGTAGAAATTCTTGGTGAGCGCATCGGTAGCTCTCCTTTTATACTTTTGAGAGATGCAATGGATTTAAAAGCACAGGCACCTGTTGTTTTTGCAAATCCTGAAAATTATAAAAACTACCTTAAGTTTATCACTGACGGCAAAGGATTAAATCCATTATTACAAAACTATTGGATGGTCATTCACCCGCCAACTCTATTTTTAGGTTTCGCGAGTATGGTTGTTCCATTTGCTTATGGTGTTGCAGCACTGTGGCAGAAAAGATATAAAGAATGGATTAAACCTGCAATGCCATGGACCCTTTTTGCGGTAATGGTTTTGGGAACTGGTATCATCATGGGGTCATTCTGGGCTTATGAGGCTTTAAACTTCGGTGGTTTTTGGGCTTGGGATCCGGTAGAAAATGCATCATTAATTCCATGGTTAACCTTAATTGGTGCCGTACACGTAATGATTGCCTATAAAAATACCGGTCATGCCTATTTCACAGCAATTGCATTAGTTTTCTTAAGTTTCTTATTGGTGCTTTATGCGTCATTCTTAACCAGAAGCGGAATTTTAGGCGATACATCCGTGCACTCATTTACGGATATGGGAATGTTTGGTCATCTGATTCTTTATAATGTTGTATTTGCAGCAATTGCGGTAGTACTTATTGTGGTACGATGGAAAGAATTACCCATCACTACTAAAGATGAGGAAACCTATTCAAGAGAATTCTGGATGTTTATCGGTGCCTTAGTGGTAACTGTTGCCTGTATACAGGTTATTTTCTCTACATCAGTTCCCGTATTCAATAAGGCTTTTGGAACAAATTTCTCCCCGCCAATTGATGCCGTAAAATATTACAATCAATGGCAGGCTCCGTTTGCCGTTTTAATTACTTTGATTTCTGGTTTTTCACAATATTTAAAATACAAACGTACCGATCCCCGTAAGTTCTACAGCAGTTTAGTATCTGCAATCTTGTTTGCATTGGTATTAACAGCAGGTTTGGTTTGGATAGCAGATATATATACCAATACCATGTATATCTTAATTACCTTCAGTTGTGTATTTGCAATATTATCAAACGCCGCAATTTTATATCAGGCTTTTGGTGGTAAAGCTAAATTGGCTGGTTCTGCAGTTGCCCACATTGGTTTTGCCTTTTTGATTTTGGGCGCTTTAATTTCTGCAGCCACAAATAAACCAATATCTATTAATGCCAATAATTTTATTCCGGTAAAGGATTTTGAAAAAACAGAAAAACCTGGAGAGAACATCATGTTATACAAAAACGAGCCTAAAGAAATGGGCAAGTATACGGTAACATATGTAAGTGATACTACTGAGGCTCCTAATACCATCTATACGCTAAATTTTAAGGTTTTAGATAAAGAAACAGGAAAAGTTAAAGAAGATTTCAACTTACATCCTCATGTTCAGGATAATGAGAAGATGGGACTGATTGCTTCCCCAGATACCAAGCATTATTTAACTTATGATGTTTATACCCACATCACGAGTGCAGCGATTAAGCAAGAAAGTCATGGCGATCACGAAGGTCATTCTGACGATGAAAATTACAAAGCGCCCAGAATTGTTAAAGTTTCTGCAGGTGATACCATTCATACTTCGAGTGGCGTAGTTACGGTAAAAGCGCTTAACAATAAGCCGGTAGCGAAAGACTTAGTTTTAGCACAAGGCGATTATGCAGTGGGTTTACCTTTAGAAATTAATTCGGCTGGTAAAATTTATAATGCGGAGCCAATGTTCTTAATTAAAGGAAACAATACATTTGATTTCGCCCGTAAAGTAGAAGAGTTAGATCTTAAATTCCGTTTCTCTAAGGTTTTACCAGACGAGAAGAAAGTAGAATTACAGATTTTCGAAAAACCACAGCAAGCGAAGGATTGGGTTGTTTTTAAAGCTATAGAATTTCCATTTATCAATTTATATTGGGCCGGAACGATCGTAATGGTGGTTGGTTTCATACTTTCTATTTTCAGAAGAAGAAAAGAGGCGAAAATCGCATAATAATGAAGTTTGTTCTATTAGGTTCTGGTAATGTTGCCACACATCTGGCTCAGGCTTTAGTAGCCAAAGGCGAGGAGATTGTGCAGGTTTATAGTCAGAATCTAAACCATGCAAGATCATTAACTGATTTGGTAGGTGGAGAACCGATTAACGTTTTGACTCACGTAAAGGGCAATGCCGATTTATATGTCATCGCTGTTAAAGATGATGCAATAGAAAGTATTGGACATCAATTGAGATCTGTGAACGGTCTTGTTTTGCATACCTCCGGAACAACTGATATTAGTGCCTTATCATCTCAGGTAAAACATGCAGGAGTTCTTTATCCTGTGCAAACCTTTTCTAAGACTAAGGGAGTTTCTTTCGATGAGATTCCATTGTGCATTGAAGCCACTGATGAAATACAATTAAGTATTTTACAAAATCTGGCTGCTAAATTGAGCACGCGGGTTTATCACGTAGAAGGAAGTAAAAGAAAGGCATTGCACTTGGCGGCAGTTTTTGCCTGTAATTTCCCGAATCATCTTTATGCTTTGGCAAATCAATTCCTCAAACAGCATGAACTTGATTTTGAGATCATCAGGCCGTTAATTAAAGAAACTGCAGATAAGGTGATGACTAATTTACCCGAAAATGTACAAACGGGGCCGGCAATACGAGCAGATGAAACGACTTTAAGTAAGCATTTTAGCATGTTAAATAACATGCCCGAACTGCAGAATATTTATAAAAATTTAAGTGACAGCATAAAATTAATGTCGAAATAGCATATTTACCGCTTTAGCTTATTACTTTTGCAAACACAATTATGAGCATTTTTAAACTAAAAATAAATTTTGAAGAGGCCGATCACGAATCTTTAGAGTTACCCATTGCTGCCGGAGAATCTGTTTTAGATGTTTGTCTGGATAACGGAATTGATCTCCAACACAACTGTGGTGGCGTTTGCGGCTGCAGTACCTGCCATGTATACGTTACCAAAGGCATGGATAATCTGGAGGAAATCTCCGATAAAGAAGAAGATTTTATCGATAGAGCTGTCCGTCCTAGAATTACTTCCCGCCTCGGTTGCCAATGCGTTGTCATTAATGGCGATATTGAAGTAACTATTCCAGATCAGTCTGGTTTTATGGGACATTAGATTAGTCTTTAGTCAAAAAGTCCTTAGTCTTGAGTCTGCAGATTATTTCGATAATCATGATGGTATAGACATAGTACTCCAGACCTGTAACTTTTAACTCATAACCGGCAACCCTGAACTTTTAACCCGCAACCCGTAACTATCAACCTTTAACTTTACAACAACATGAACAACGATAAATTTGCATTGCCTTTCTACTGGAACGATTATGAAGACATTGCGATGTCTTTGTATGAGAAATTTGGCGATGACTTTACTGAAGCCAAAATCTACCGGGTTCGTTTCACCGAGCTTTTAGAATGGGTTTTAGAACTTCCAAATTTTAAAGGTACCCGTGAAGAAAGTAGTGAAGGCCATTTGGAGCAAATTCAATCTGCCTGGGTTTACGAATGGAGAGATAATCAGTAATTAAGTCCTGAGTCCTGAGTTCGGAGTCCTTAGTCCTGAGTTGGTTCCGAACACCTAAAACCTAACGTCATACGCGCAAATGTTTCTCCAAAAGCTTAAGGAAATCACCACTTTCATTTTTGATGTTGACGGCGTATTAACCGATGGTTCTGTACAGGTAACTGATAACGGACAATCGCTGCGCACTTTCAATATCAAAGATGGTTATGCGATGCAACTTGCTGTTAAAAGAGGGTATAACCTTTGTATTATCTCCGGCGGTGATGGTATAGCCATGGGCAGGCGTTTCCTTAACCTTGGAATAACCGATGTATTCCTGGGTGTTGGTGATAAGGTTTTAATCTTTAACCAATACCTCAAGAACAAAAATATTACTGCGGATGAAGTACTCTATATGGGTGATGATATTCCCGATTTAAAAGTAATGAAGATGGTAGGGCTTCCAACTTGCCCTGCCGATGCCGTGGAAGAAATTAAAGCCATTTCTACATTTATATCTCCGTACAGTGGCGGCAAAACTGCCGTTCGTGATATTATTGAAAAAGTTATGAAAGTGCAGGGGAGATGGCACGATGAAAATTCGAACGCTGCCGATTCTGGTAAGTAGGTTGGCTCATTGGTCATTCGTTCATTAGTCCAGATCTGTTCGCAGCTTTGTCTCATCCACCATTTAATCGCTTTGGTCCAACGGATTTTATGGTTTCTCAGGACCACATCAGCACATAGATCATTATTTTCATTTGCAACGGCTACGTTACATATCGTGATTAAACTTTTTTTCTTTCACCTACTCCAACCATTTCAAACATCAAATAAAAACAACAACATGAAAAAATTACTGATGATCTGCGGATTAATGCTAGGGATAGCTGGTTTCGCTCAGGCACAACAAGGTGGTGGAAGGGGTATGATGATGAAACCTGAAGAGCGCGTTAAGCAGCTTGATGAGAAACTAAAACTTTCAGATGACCAGAAGACGAAGTTAACGGCTGTATTTACCGAACAGGCAGAATCTATGAAAAAGATGCGTGAGGAAATGCAAGGCGGGGATCGTGACGCCATGAGAGAAAAAATTCAGAAATTCCGTGCCGAAAACGATGTTAAGGTATCGGCGATATTAACTGATGATCAGAAAAAAACTTACGAAGTTTGGCAGAAAGAGCAGCGCGCTGAAATGCAAAAACGCATGCGGGGCGGTGGCAGTAATTAATAAGATAAAAATTAAATAAGAAAAGCGGCATTAAGTCGCTTTTCTTATTTTAGCAAAAAATTACTTATGGCTATTACTTTTCCAAAGATTATCCTGGCATCAAAATCTCCCCGCAGACAAGAACTTTTAACCTTAATGGGACTAGACTTTGAGGTATCGCTTAAAGATGTAGATGAAAGTTATCCTGAGGGCTTAGATCCAGCTGAAATTGCGGTTTATATTTCAGAGCAAAAAGCAAGAGCTTTTGAAGCTGGCGATGAAATAGTCATCACTGCTGATACCATCGTGGCGCTCAATGGTGAAATTCTTGGTAAACCATCCAGCCGAGAGCATGCACAGGAAATGCTGGCAAAGTTGTCTGGCAGCAAACACGAGGTGTATACAGGTGTAACCTTAGTGAAAGGCGGTAAAATCCATTCCTTTTATGATCGTACAGCCGTTTATTGCAAAACTGTTACCAGCGAAGAAATAGATTTTTATATCGATCATTACCAACCTTATGATAAAGCAGGCAGTTACGGTGTGCAAGATTGGTGGGGATTGGTTGTGGTGCAGCGCATCGAAGGGTCATATACCAATGTAATGGGTTTGCCAACTGAAAAGTTGTATGGTGAACTCAAAGGATTTTTAGGTTTATAATAGTGAATTCATTATTTAAACTACAAAGAAATTCTAAATTGATCAGACTATCCTTCCGTACAATAGTGATCAAAAAATGGTAATACGATCTGCGATATCCATTTAAATAGGGGATTTACGCGATCGCAATTTCCCTCCTTCGGAGGAGGGAACCTTTAAGGCGGATGGTTTGATTATTAAAACCTGTTATTAATGTTTTAATACATCTTAATAATCTAAATCAGAGATAGGTGTTATTTCGTTAATGCAGATACTACATCGCTTTTATGGTTAACTGCATACGATAATGCCGTTTTAACAAAATCATTTAAAGTCATTTTATATTGTGATGCAGATAGCGCAACTTCTTTGTGTAAACTTGAAGGTACCCTAACATTAAACACGCCTTTATAAGTTTTGTCTGGCGATTTAGCCAATGCTTTGCACGATCACAAATAATCTTCTATCGCTTCCGCAAACCCGGCTTTAAGTTCGTTTACTGATGACCCTTCAAAAGTAATGAGGTCATTTATACCCAAAACTTTGCCGAAGAATACTTCATCATCAGCACTATAATGAACTGATGCGGTATAATCTTTGTATTTTAAATTATCAAACATTTTAAATTTTTCCTTTCTCAAATACGCTAATACTTGTTCAATTACGTAATATTTTACAAGAGGCTTTGGATGGGGTTTATGTAAGCTTATGATATCTTTATTTTCATTAGCAAACTTTCTTCTTGAGCCACCTGTTTTGCCTGTTGGTAATTCTTCGAAACCAAAATCTTAGCACATAGTTAACCCCTTCGAGGTTGATCTTTAGGCTTGGATAAAATCTGACAATAAGCCTTTCTATTTTACTCAACGATGTAACTACGCTTTAGTTACAAACATATACTTTGCTTTTATAATTGCAAAATGATCAAGTAAATAGATGTGATATTTACATTGAATTTGCTTTTTTTTAGGTACGATAATGAATTGACGGAACTCCTATATTTAAAATTGCTTATGGAATCTTGATTTCTTTCTCATCATGTAGGCAAAACCGAAAACATGAGAAACTCAAATACCAACATTACAATTGATGAGCCCTGCACACAAAATTGGGCAGAGATGAAAAAAGAAGCAGATTTCGGTTTCTGTCGAACCTGCAATAAAAACGTGATCGACTTTACGAATTACACCAACGCTGAAATTCTTTCTGTATTAACCCGAGCAAGCACTCCGGTTTGTGGTCGTTTAACGGTTACGCAGCTCAATCAGTTAAATTATTATTTGTTAGTTAAGCCTGCCAATAGAAACTGGATGAAGTACTTAGGTGTACTGGCCATTGGCGCAGCAATATTTGCTCAGGACGCTAGTGCCGCCATTCCAAGGGTGTCTACGGAAATTACAACCCAGCCTACTAGTAAAAAGGACGATAAAAAGCCAAATACGGTAACCAGGGTTTCGGGGTTGATTTTAGGCCCAGATAAAAAACCGGTTCCCGGAATTCGTCTGGTTATCCTAAATACCAAATACCATGCAATAACAGATGAACATGGTAGATATGAATTCGTTTTTAAATATGGTTTAGATCTTAAAAGCAATGTGCTTTCTGTGGAGAGTGCACGCTTTGCAGCAACAATGACACTTGATTATAATAAGGTTAAGCAAAATAATCTAACGTTACAAAATGCCCCGATCATTATGGGGAAAATGATCATCCCGGCTAAAAATTAACTGATGAATAACTGTTTGGCAATTAATCCCATTTTTAAATCATAAGTAGAGAGCCGGAGTTGATTGATCTTAAGTCTGCCTAAAACAAAATTCGTGATGAGCGCTGCAATCACAATTAAATCTACCCTTAGTGGGATAATACCAGGCATTTGTACCCTTTGCTGGTGTGTGGAATTGATGAGTTTGATAGAAAGTCCGATGTATTCATCGAAGTTGAAAAGATAAGATTTAATCTGGGATAGGTCTATCTTCTCGTTTTTAGCCACGCTCACTAATTCTGCGAAGGTTTCAAAGGCGCCTGCTGATCCGATTAATGTTTTTGGTTGGTGTTGTTCACAAATAGCAAACAAGTCTTTTAGCGCTTCTTGAATGTGTGCCAGGATATTATTTTTATCCTGATCTGAAATAGGATCAGATTTAAAGAATCGTTGCATCAATCGTGCGGCGCCAATATTATAACTTTTTTTCCAGATAAGCTTTTCTGTATCGCACAGGATAAATTCTACACTTCCACCACCAATATCCATAATTAAGCATAAATCTTCGATAGCGCCACTCAACTTTACGCCTTCATAAATAAGTGCAGCCTCTTCCTCGCCTGATAAAATTTCAATCTCCATTTCTGCCTGCGCTTTCACAGCCTCAACAAAATCTTTTCCATTATCAGCGCTGCGAACGGCAGAAGTTGCCGTGGCTTTTATACGTTCTACCTGAAAGCTTAACGCTGTTTCCTTAAAAGTTTTAAGGCAATTGATTCCCCGTTCGAACGCTTCTGGAATGATGATATTGTCATTTATCCTGCCTTCGCCCAGTTTTACCGGAACATTTGTTTTGTATAATACCTTGAAATCATTACCGTTTATCTCTGCAATAAGCAGGTGGAACGTATTTGTGCCCAGATCTATAACAGCTACGCGCATATTTAATGAATATTAAGGGAATTTGTCAGAACTCAGATAATTCTAAATTCCAGGGATGAGGATAAACTTGCGAAATTTTGGTGGCCTTTGTCATTGGAAATAATTCCGAAGTTTTATGGTATTGTTATCAAAACCTGCGAAATTATTCACACACAGGCTTTTGAAATTTCGCAAGTTGATAGATTAAAATTTTAAGCAGCTTCAGACGAGATTTTTTAAACCATCAAATATACTCTCAAAAAAAGTAGAAAGATTTAAACCTGCGCTATGGTTAAAATACACGAACACCAAAAATGCAATGACAACAAAAATAATCAGCTTCCTGAATGCAAACGCTATAACAACAAGAGCAATTGGAATGATGAACAGCCACAAGCTATTAATGGTATAAGGGTTTAAATCATTTTCTTTTTTGTACACATAAACGAGTTTGCTGTGCGTACCAGAGTCATTTTGGTGTTTAATGTAAACAAAGGTAGATTTGTCTACCGGTAATGGCAATACTGCTATCCCATCGTTAAATTTAAGTACTTGGGTAAAACCGCTTACACTAAAAGTATATGTTCCGTTAATATTTTCATTGGGAACATTCAGCGAATCGGCAGCTATGATAGCTAATTTATTGTTTTTAATCAGATTTTCCTTGACCAGGAAGTTGTTAATGCTTGCGGTTTGAGCCGTGCTGAAAAACGTAATTAAGCAGAGCGAGCAAAATAGGATAAGGTGTTTCATTCTATAGAACGTTTATTGTAAATTAAATAACCGATATGCAATAATACACCATTTCTTTTAATGGCATCATTATATAAATTATAACTTAAACTCACCGGGCCGAGCGGGGTATGGTAAACCATGCCAGCTGTTGCTGCATAGCGAATTTTAGTAACGGCTTTTGCATAGGTGATGTCTTGTAAACCAGCGCGTTCAAATTCTTTGTGCGGCAGGAATAAATAGGCCTCGCCTCTAAAATCGAGATTCTTTTTAAGATTGTAAATATTTTTCAATCCCCCGGCGGCATAGGTTGATGCCCGGAATTTATCGAGGAAAAGCGAACGGCTATCCTGAAGCGGGTAGAAGGCCGGAGAAACTAGTAGCGTTGAATAATAATTGTTAAATAAGGGCTGGTTGGAAATAACACCTTCGATGATGTAGCCAAGCGTATATTTTTTCAGGTGAAGAAAATAATTTTCCTGGGTGATCTTAATACTGCCCCAATGATGTAGTCTGCTTATTGCATCCGGTTCGATATAGCCTGGCGTATTGCGAAATATATTGCCGGGATTATAATTCTCTCTTCCCGTGGTATAATTAAAGCTAAGGGAAAAATTTTGGCCGTTAGTGGCATACTGTTTTCGGTTTAACGAATTTTTTTCGAGGTTTAATGATCCCCTAAAACCATTAAAAATAGTTTGATCAAATAAATCACCTACCGCAAATGTATTGTTCGGACTATAACGGTCATTATTGTTGATGAATGTAGAATGCAGTACAACTTTGGTGTTGTAATTTAATGGCACACCCATCATTAAGTCGATTTTTCTGTCGGATTGTTCAATGTAAATTGGTCGTGGATTTTCGATAAAAATCTGACTTGTATTATAATAATTCCAGTGATTGTAGGTGAGTTCTGCAGCTAAAAACAAGGGCAGTTTTGTTGGGTAATCTACCCTTCCATTGAGCTGAACAGATTCGTAAAAACGACCAGAATAAAAACTGGTGCCAAAAGTATAGGCTTTGCGGTTAAGGTAATTATATTCAGCACCCAAAAACACATTGCTAATGGGGCGGGTAGAGATATTACCGCCCAATTCTAGCTTAAAACTCTTCTTGGGCTGGGCAACCACTTCAAAAGTATAACTATCGGTTGCAGCCTGATAGGAAATTTTTGGATAAACGGTTTCAAAAGTCTGATCAGCAACGAGCTTATAGTAACCGCGTTTAATGTCTTTCAGATTAAAAGTAGTCTGATCACTCTTAAATAACCTTTCGATATATTTTTTCTGCTGGTTATTTACACCCGAAACCGAGACATTACTAAACTTGAAATCTGGTTTCCGGGAATTAAATTTTGCTCTTTTTTGTGCCAGATCCTCATCGCTAACCCGCCTTTTAATCAGTTCTTTTATTCTGGGCATGTCTGCTATGGTGGCATCATAACCTTTTTTAATTAACTCTTCCACGGGGCTGAAGTTGGTTACGCTGTATTCTCCCAGTTTGGGTTGAATGTAAACACCGTTTTTACCGATCATTGTGGAGTCTGATTTTGATAAGAACATGTATACCAGAAAGCGGTTCATAAGCCGGTCGTCGGAGTTTTTTGGATATTCATTATAGGTTTTCGAAGATACATTGGCCCCTATCACGAAATCTGGTTTAAACTCTTTTTCCATCACATCTGCAGGAAAGTTATTGTACAGGCCTCCATCAAAAACATATTTTCCATCCAGTTTAATAGGGCGATATACGATAGGAACCGTCATGGTAGCGCGAACGGCTTCTGCTAAACTGCCTTTACTTACGGTAATGCTTTTTTGCGAAAGTACATCAGCCACCATACACCTGTAGGGCACAAACAGGTGGTTAAAATCATCTTTAGATACGGCAGATGCCTGAGAAAATAGTTCTAAAAAGGCAAAATTTAAAGGGATATCATTAATGAGGTTGGATCGGAAGTTAAAATGAAAACCGGTATCTATAGCCACTTTTGCCGTGAGCATAGAGGCATTTGGTGCTTTTTTTTGAAAATAATACGTATAATCACTGGTATAGCGGCCGTTTATCCAATTTTGAAATTCATCACTTAATGCTATTTTTTCTATTTCTAAGGGTGAATAGCCTGACGCATACATGGCACCAACAATACCACCCATTGATGTTCCGGTGATATAATCTATCGGGATGTGGTTCTCCTCAAGTGCTTTTAATGTTCCAATATGCGCTAAGCCTTTTGCGCCACCGCCACTAAAAACCAAGCCCACCTTTTGCGCATGCAATTGGGTATAGCACAGTACGAAGAGGAACAGCATAAATCTTTTAAAAGCTACCACTCCCCTAAAATAAGGTTTTCTTTTAAAATTAATTCAATATGAAGATGTTATAAGTTAAAAATGATGCAAAACTTACCCATAAAATGTAAGGAATAAAGATTAAACCAGCCCATTTGTCTATTCTATAGAACATCACAGCGTTTAAAATGATTACCGCAAGGAGCATTAGAATTTCTGCCAGGGCAAAACCAATTTCATGGAGGTAAAAGAAGATAAAAGACCAACCTAAATTTAAAATCAGCTGAATAAAATAGATGGCCACCGTTCTTGGCAGATGAACAATCTTATCCCTTTTCATCCAAACCAAATAGGCGGCAATTCCGATTAAAATATAGAGGCTCGTCCAAACCGGACCAAACAACCAGTTCGGCGGATTAAAAGATGGCTTATGTAAGGTTGGATACCAGGTTTTTACAGATTGAGCTGTTGCCAGCCCACCCAATGCACCAATGGATAGTGTAATGGCAATACTTATGATAAATGCTAAAGGCTTAAATTTCATGCTGCTAATTTGAGATTAAACAATGAAAAAAACTAGCGTTTTTACTAGCGGCCGATTCCAGGAACAACAGCTAAACTCTCATTGTCTTCGCTCCCTACGCTTTGAACGGCAAACAGGTAATTGTCTTTACTGTACGGGATTGTTAATGTTGTGGCGGTAGTGAAAATTTTCTTTTCCCAAACCGGACTGCTGGTTTCCCGGATGAGTACATAATAACCCTTTACAGTTCCGTTTGCAGGCGCTTTCCAGTATAATAAAGATGAGTTGCTTAGGTTTTTTACGTCTATTTTTACATCGGTTGGTGCTGATGGTGCTTTAGCCAGGTTGGCTAAAACGGCAATGTTAACGCCAGTGTTTTTCCTGAGGTACTCAAAATCCATAAATTCTTGTAAGTCACCATACCGGATGCCGTTTTCTGTTCTAAGATCCTGATGTTGGTGTTCGAAGTTTTCGTTCATCTCCGTAATTCTCACTGCCGTAAAACCATTTTCTACGAAAGGCGTATGGTCGCCACCACGTAAAAACCGGTCGTTTCTGTAAATTAATTTCACCTCCAGCTGATCAACGTAGCGCTCACCAATTTCTTTAACATAGCGTGCTAACTGGCGACTTTTGCCATCATTTTCCAATCCGAACTGTCTGATGCTTTTTGCATTTTTATCTAACTCATAAGCAGGAAGCCCTTCACTGAATACCCTTAGTCTGGTATTGTCGATAATTTGCGTTTCACTGCTGTTGTTGCTGCCAATCATATCATTATTTAGCATGGCATCAACATTCCAGCCTTCTTGCTTCGCTTTTGCAGCCATAAAGCCAGATCCTAACAATGATTGTTCTTCGCCACTAACGGCAACAAATATGATTGTTGCTGAAAATTTATACTGACTCATAATCCTGGCTGCTTCAATTACACCCGCAACACCACTGCCATCATCATTTGCGCCAGGGGCAGCACTCGTTCTGTTCATTACATCAGTTACACGGCTATCTAAGTGTCCGCTTACTACATAAACACGTTTATCATTTGCATCTGTTCCCTTTAGTACGGCAACGGCATTTCCCAATAAAGTTGGTTGGTCAACTCGTTTTCCATCAGGCTTAAATGTGGTGGTATCTAAATAGGCGGTGAGCCTGCCATCACTTTGTTTTGCAAATTGAGTAAACTTACTCACTACCCAATTTCTGGCAGCGCCAATGCCTTTGGTTTTACTTTTAATGTCGCTTAAAGTATTTCTGGTTCCAAAGGCGACCATTTTTGAAATGTAATTTTTTAAGGAATCCTGGCTTACCGATTTAACCATTTTATCTATATCAGCATTGCGGTTTATGGTGGTTTGGCTATAAGCTGAGGTAATTAGTAGTGACAGGAGTAGTATTATAGAGGTCTTTTTCATGTAATGTGGATTGATGTGCTAAGATATTGAATGTTTGGGCATTTAAATCTTCACTAAAGGAAAATCCTGTAACATTTTGCGCATAAAAAAACTCCCTGAAGCTAATCAGGGAGTTTTTTCTGAGTATATTAAATTATTTCGCTTCTGTAATTGTTTCAGCTTTTACAGACTTTTTCCAGTTTCCAAACGCTTTTTTTACAGCTGCTTTCGCTGTTTCTAATTCTACAGCTCCGGCAACAGTTAAATAAGTTTTTTCTGGTGAAATTTCTCTATAAAATGCCTGCACATCATCAAGCGTTAAAGCCATAACCGAACGCTCATTAACCGTTTGATCAAAATCATAATCCTGCATTTTCAGGCTGGTCAATAATTTTGCTTTACCGCTATTAAACGTTTTCTCATTGATGGTTGCATTTTGAATTAAAGCCCCCATTTCTGTCAGTCCATTTTCTAAATTAGCGTTATTAGTAGAAAGTCTTCCGCTGTTATCTCTAAATAAAATATGATCGTTTTCAGTAACGCTTTCGTTTAATACCGCGTTCAATAATTCTACGATACCATCTTTTTTAGCATGAAAAGCTTTAGGATCTAAAGTAAAGCTGGAAAATGCACCAGTTGATTTACTATTTTCTGATACAATAATCGTCATACCATTTTTTAGCGTATAATCAAAAGGTTCTTTCATGCCATTTTGTGCATTACTGGTGTCAGCAGATAAAATTATTAATGAAAAAATAGAAATTTTCTTAAGGGTGTTCATGTGTGTGTGTTGTTTTGTGTTTTATTAATTTATTCAACATTCTGCTAAGGTATAGCCAGAAACGTTGTAAAGGCATACTATAGATGAATGGCCTTATATACGCGATTAAATTTGGATTGGTTTTTAAGAATGAACGATTTATTCATTTTGTTCATTCTCTGTGGTTTTAGTTATTCATTCTTCGGATTATGTTTAATAACTAACGATATTAATGAATGGCTTGATTTCGATGAAATACGATTGATAGAAGTATCGTAAGCTTTGTTAAGGTTTGGCGGTTATGGTATGTGCATGCGGAGATGCCTATCATCCTGATTATGGTAATAATTTACATTACACACGAAGCGTGAATGAAATTAAACAGGATAATTATTTCTGCAGAAGTTCTGATCAGTAACTAACGGAAATTAACATGCTCATAAAGGAGGTCATTTATTTATGTAATCTTTTCCCTCACCGTTATATTTGAAATAAAGTTTTTAATCTCCATAATTGTTTCCTCAGGCTCACTAATATGTGGAAAGTGGCCCGTGGCTTTCATCACCACTAAAAAATTATCGGGTGTGTATTTTTCTATGTATCTGACAACATCGGGGGGAGCCATCATATCATTATTAGTGGACAATGTGAGGCTGGGAACCGATAATTCTTTTAGTTTTTCTCTATAATCTGATTTGAATGTAGCCATTGCAAATGTTAGTGCAATACTTGGATTGGTTTCTTCTAGGCATTCCTGTAAAAAAGTAGTCAGCTGTGGTTTATGAGGGCTATCCATAATGGCTGGCGCTATTGCTTTTGCCCAACCTGAATAATCTTCTGCTATGTGATTTAAAATAGTTTCGATATCTCCTGCTTCAAAACCGCCGATGTATTCACAATCATTCATGTATTTCGGAGACGGACCAATAAATATTAGTTTTTTAAATGCCTCTGGTTTTTGCACAGCGGCTAACATCCCGATCATGCTGCTTACCGAATGGCCCACAAAAATGATTTCCTTAAGCCCCAGCGCTTCTATAATATCGATTACATCACAGGCATAACCATCTAACGTTGCATATTTATGGTAATTATATTGGCTAATATCTGAGTTGCCGGAACCCACGTAATCAAATAATATCACTTTGTAGTCTTTCAGAAAGGCATCAGTAATGTATTTCCAGGTGGTTTGAGCACAACCGAAGCCATGTGCGAAAACAATTACCTGGATGCCTTCTCCAAGAATTTTAACATTGTTTCTGATTAAAATCGGGTGCATAGTTTGGTGATCAATGTTCATTGGAGCGCAGTATATATTTATTGAATTTATACAAACTTGTTACAAAAACAAAGAAATAATAACAATGAACAAAATGCCAAAAAAAACATCCAATAAGTTAAGCTGATCACTTTCGTTTTCAGAATACTTATTGGATGTTCAGGTTATTTTAGCTCGTAAGCAGAAGTAAATTAATTTTTAAGTTTAATCTCCGTTCTTCTGTTTAAAGTTCTTCCTTCTTCGTTATTATTGGTGCTGATAGGTTCTTTTTCCCCGTGACCAATAACAGTGAAATTATCGGCACTTAGGCCAGCATTAATGAAATAAGATTTTACGGCGTTTGCTCTATCAACCGATAATTGCATGTTGTGTTCTGGCGTTCCCTCTGCAGATGAGTGGCCATGTAAAACAAACTTAGTGGTCGGCGATTTTTTCATTTCTGCTACCGCTTGATCTAAAATAGAAAACGAGGCCGTTTTAAGTACGAAAGAGTTAAATTCAAATTGAATATTATCAAGGTTAAAATTAGGCTTATCAGTTGGTGCTGGTTCAGCTTCTTTCTCGGGTACAGGTTCTGGTTTTTTCGCTTCCGCAGGTGGTGCCGGTTTAGCAACATGAGCTGGATCTGGCTTGGCTACCAGTTTTTTGGTTTTACAAGAATAAATAGTTAAGGTAGATAACGCGATGAGGGTGGTGAATAAAATGTTTTTAATGTTCATTTTTTTTAAATGGTTTTAAGGGTTAAATTTTGTGTCTGAATCAAACATACAAAATTACGATTATAGCTATAACGATCTTTTTCAAAGATTTATATAAAACCTGATAAGGACCTTATTAAGGTTTGTTGAAGGATGGCTTCATTTGGTTTGCAATTAAAATGCAATTGAAAAACCTATAGTAAATTTCCTGCGTATATGTTATTACCAAAAACATAGAACCTATGAAAGATTTCACAATTGCCGCATTATTGGGTGGACCGGAAATGATCATCCTCGGCGTTGCCATATTATTATTGTTCGGAGGGAAAAAAATCCCTGAACTAATGAAAGGCTTAGGTAAAGGGATTAAAGAATTTAAGCAGGGGCAGGCAGAAGAGCCGGTTCCGGCGCCAGTAAACGAAAAGGCTTAATAGCAATTTAAGAGGCAACACACTATCAGTGTTGCTTTTTTTATGGCTGGATTTTTCTAAGCTTTGACAACTTTATGCTAATGAGTTGATGGTCTCACCAATAGAAAAATCATGTTTATAAATTCTTGATTAACTTATTAGTAAGATGGAGCTTGTGATGGTTGGTGAGACACCAACCACTAGAATAAATCGGTGTTGATTTTTTTATGGTTGGATTTTTCTAAGCTACCCGATCATAAATGATTTAAATAAGGAAATCGAAATTTTTTGAGCGGAACAAAAAAATGTTTACAAGAAAAACGTTTCGGTTTTTGTAAACAGTTCATTTGTAAACAAAAAAAAGTTTACAAGTATTTTGTTTACGAAAAATATGATTTGTTTGAAACTCAAATAAATGAAAAACTAGTCAGTGCGAAAAAAATCTACGCAGCAATCTTAAGTTTTGGAAGTTGCTTAACGAATAGGAATGAATTTGTCAACAATATCATGGCGTTTCTTTGCCTTCAACAGCAAGTATTTATATAATAATTCTAAAACTGAAAGGAGTAAGGGACATTTTAACAATACAAAAACTCAGGTGAAATTGTGAAGAAGCACGCAATGTTGAACATTAGCTAAAAGGCTTTAGCGTAACTTATTCAGGAGTAACGAAAAAAACCTTTAATTTACGTATTTGAAATAATAGATAACGCTATGTATAAAATACTTTTGTGATCGTATTTATACGCTATTTAACCTCAAACATATCTTTCCTTCGGCTGTTACTGCATAGAGAATGATTGAAAATACCTTTGGCATCAACATCGTGCCCGAAAATGATGCCGAAAGATTAAATGCGCTTAATCGTTACAGAATATCCGATACACCATCAGAAGATAGCTTCGATGGAATCGCCAAACTTGCTACCCAGATTTTTAACGTTCCTATCTCGCTGCTCTCCCTGGTAGATGCAGAAGCTGTTTTCTTTAAAGCTAATGTAGGGATGGGAATGGCTAAAGAAGCGAACAGAGGTAAAAGCCTGTGTGCACTAGCGGTATTGGATAAGGAAGTAACCGTTTTTGAAGATGCCTTAAAAGAACCTTGTTTAATGGCTAATCCTAATGTGGTTGGCGATTTTGGCCTGAGGTTTTATGCCGGCGCGCCTTTAATTACCAATGATGGATTTTTGATTGGTACACTTTGCATTATAGATAAAAATCCCAGGGTGTTTACACCAGCTGAGCGGCAAATTCTTGCAGGATTAGCCAGTACCGCTATGGATCAGATTGAATTGAGAAGATCGGCATTGGATACCATAGATGAGCTGACGACATCAAATACCGCTTTAACCGATGCTCAACAGGAACTCAAGGCTACAATAGAGGAACTTGCGACTACCAATGAAGAACTTGAAGCAACTAACGAAAAACTGAATACTGCAAATGAGGATTTAAATAAATCTTATGAACAAAGCATTGTATTAAACAGTAACCTGAGTAAAAGCGAACTCAGATTTAAATCTTTCATCAAGAAAGCACCAATCGCAATCGGTATATTAAATGGGAGGCAGCTAACCATTGAAGTTGCCAATGATATGATGCTCAGCGTTTGGGGTAAAACGAAAGACATCATTGGTATGTCGGTCGACATGGCCTTACCACAGTTAAATACTCAACCCTTTATAGCAATACTCCATAATATTTTTACCACCGGAAAGAGCTATACCGAAAAGGAAATAGTAGTGCAAATGGCAATTGAGGGTGTCTTAGAAGACCGTTATCTTGATTTTATTTATGAGCCTCTAAAAAATGAAAATAGTGAGACTCATTCTATCATTGTTATTGCAAATGATATCACCGACAGGGTAAAGGCACGCGATGAGCAGAAAATGCTTAACAACCAATTGGAGATTGCGCTACAGTTAGGCAGACTGGGTTCATATTCTATGGAGATAGCAACGGGAATTGTTACCTGTTCAGCACAGTGTAAAAGTAATTTCGGGCTGAGCGACGATGATACGTTTAATTTTGCTAAGCTTATGGAGATTGTTGTTCCGGAATACCGGGATTACATTAAGGGTTTGATGGAAGATGTGGTTGCTAACCGATCTGAATATCACTCAGAATACCTCGTAAAATGGCCAGACGGAACGCTGCACTGGATCAATGATTCTGGCATGTTGATCTATGATGCTGATGGTAACGCTACACACCTTACGGGCGTAAGTGTTGATATTACCACCCGTAAAAATTATGAACGCCAGAAGGACGATTTTCTTAGTATTGCAAGCCATGAATTGAAAACACCAATCACCAGTTTAAGGGCCAGCCTGCAAATGCTCTTGAAGCTGAAGGATAATCCTTCGCATGAAATGCTGCCTAAATTGATTGAGCAATCGTGTAAAAGCATGGAAAAGATTAACGCTTTGGTTAATGAACTTCTAAATTTAAATAGAATTAGCGAAGGTCAGCTTCAATTGGAAAAAACAACTTTTAAAATGTCAGAGCTGTTTGCTGTGTGTTGTGACCATGTTCGGGTGGCTGGTCAATATGAATTGGTTATTAAGGGTGATCTGGATTTAGAAGTTTTTGCCGATGAGCATAGAATTGATCAGGTTATGGTAAACCTGGTCAATAACGCGATAAAATATGCATCCGATTCTTCTGAAATTCAGTTAATCGTAGAAAGGGTTGAAGATCAGGCTAAAGTAACCGTCAGGGATTTTGGTGATGGTATCGATGCCGAAGTGCAGCCATATTTATTCGACCGGTATTACAGGGCAAGTTACAATGGCAGGGCATATTCCGGCCTGGGGCTGGGCCTCTACATCTCTTCTGAAATTATAAAAAGACATGGAGGTAAAATGGGTGTAGACAGTAAGTTAGGAGATGGAAGCAGTTTCTGGTTTACAATCCCCTTAAAATAACCGTATCCAATTCAATTTATTTTTTGCCCTGGCCAGGTTGATGCTTTCTATTGGGTTGAAGAATTTTCTGCGGTCATTAATATATTTTTTTCTAAATGTTTCATTTGCACCTGAAAGGACGTAGATGTTAACGCCTCTGAGATGCGAATTTTCCATCTGCAATTCTTCAGATAATGATACATGCTGCGCCAGTTTATCTACCGCTACCTTAGCATCTTTCGAAAGATAAAGTATGGTGCCTGTTGGAAGGTTCCCCGGAGATTCCAGCATGAAACTATTATTTGGTGAAATTACCTGTGGAGTTGAAAATGTGGCGTAATATTTTAAAGCTCCGGCAATTGCATAATTATCTGTTAGCACCACCATTGGTTTACCGTGTTGGTTTTTGTGCTGAATAGTTGATATCTTAACGGAAAGCGTCTTCCACCCGGTCATATCAGCAAAAAACTGCGGAATGGTTCCACTGGATCCATCTTCCCAAACCATTGGTCTGGAAAATGACGTATAGGCCACCATTTTTTTGATGTATTCGCGGCAAATGTAAATGGGGAAAACCGGGATAACGAGCGGAAGGCATGCTAAACCGAATAAATAGATAGTGCACACAAAAATGTATTTTGGCACTACGCGGGATTTAAATATCATTTCCCAGCAACATCCTCCGGCGGCAAATAATATGGGGAACATGCCAAGGCCATAGTATAGCTTTCCTTTTAATAGCGCAAGTAGAATTATCAGAATTACAAGGGTAACCGGCCAAACCAAATTAAACCTGTTTTCATTCTTCTTCATGATAAGAAATAGAAAACCAGCAGTCCACACGGCAACGCCGGCGCCATGAAAGAAAAACAGTTGAAACAGATAATCTGCGATATCCAATGAAAATGCCTTGTTGCCTACCAGTTTCAAATAGCCGAAAATTGGAAAGCCGTAAAACCATTGCCATAATACATTAGGTGCAATTATAACGATCAAAAGCAAGCCGGGGCTTATTAACTTCTTCCAATCTATTTTTAACCTTCGGTTATAGATGATGATCCATGCTAAAACGATAGCTACGAGGTACATTACAATAGTATACTTATTCAGCATCCCAAAGCCTAAAGTGAAGGCTGTCAGATGGAGAAAACCTGGTTTTTGAGTTTGCAGGAATCTCAATACCGAGAAAGCGAGAAGTGCCCAGAAAAATTCGTCAAATACTACAGGCTGAAGCAAATAGGAAGTGGCTAAAAAGGCAGGTGAGCAGATAATGGCAGAGCAGGCGATGATAATTCCGAGTTTCTTCGCACCCAGGTAATTGGCCATCAGGCCAGTGAGCGTTACTGTTGCTGCAGCAAAAATACAAGGAATAATTCTCCATGCAGTAATGGAAGTTCCAAATAATGCTGAACCGATTTTAGCCATCCAGGTTACAAAGGGAGAAATGTCCAGAAAACCCCAGACAAATTGTTCACTTAGCGATATATAGTATAATTCATCTGCATGAAGCCCATATTTTGAGATACCGGTTAAATGAATGCAAAATTTTAAAATACCAAAAAAACCAATAAGTAGCCAGGTTTCTTTACTTGTTTGTAATGTTGATGGTGGGGTCTTGGCAAACACTTTCTGTGCTGCGTGATCGGTTCTTTCTTTGCTTGCTAGGTGAAAAGTGCTTTTGCCAACTATATTCATTATCTGCAAATGCCAGTTTTTTTAAAGGTAGCCAAAGTTACCAAGGTGAAAGGGCTGCGATTATTCATAAATATATTACGTGCTTTAGTTTTGTATAACCCCAATGTTTGCTGACAATTAATGATGTTCATAGGTTCATAACACCATTCCGATCAGATGGATTTAAAAATAAGTTGTTTTCATTTAAGTTTAGTCTTTTTAGCTTAATAAATAGATTTTAATTCAGGATAGGAATCATCTGCGATCAAATTCCTATCCTAAAATTTAAGACTCCGGAACCAGTGGAATCTCAAACCAGAATTCAGATCCTTTTTTAATTTCACTGTTGACCCCGATTTTGCCCGAATGACGCGCAATAATCTGAACGGAAATGTAAAGACCGAGGCCAAGGCCGGAAAAGTGCTTAGAAGACTCATCTACTCTGAAAAAACGGTCAAAAATTAATTCTGCTTTATCTTTAGGAATCCCAATTCCCTGATCTTTTACTGCGAGCCTTAAATTTTTACCATCCGATTTTGCTGAAATCCTGATCTCTTTTCCTTCCGGAGAATATTTGAGTGCGTTGGAAAGGAAGTTGGAAATTACCTGTTCTATCCGGTTTTTATCAGCAGAAATCATCACATCATCAACATCTTTAATCACTTTTTGATCGCCCAAACTTCCCTGCACGCCATCTATAGATTCTGCAATGATCTCCTCAATGTTGAACGTTGAAATCGTAAAGGTCATTTTGCCGGCCTGGATTTTGGTCACATCAAGCAGGTCATCTACCAGGCTGGTAAGTTTACTGATTTGGCGGTTGGCTTTACTTACAAATTCTAAAATGTGGCCGAATTTTTCTTCTTTTGCCATTTTTGTTGCAAACTGCAGGTAACCTTTAATACTCGTAATAGGAGTTTTCAATTCATGGCTTGCAATGCTCATGAATTCATCTTTCTTGTTCATGAGTGCTTTAGTTGTGCGTTGTGCAATCATCAGGTCCGTTACTTCGAAACCAAAAAAAGATATTCCATCTATTACGCCGTCAGCAGAAAAAACCGGGTTTAAAATCAAATCAAACCAGCTGTCTGTTACTTTGCCTGTACCTTTATCTTCTTGCTGAAGCAGATAGGAGTTAGCAACAAACGTTTTACCCGTTTCCATCACTTTTTGCTCAATGGCTTTGAGTTCTGGTTTGGCAAACTGAGAATGCGCGTTCATCGTTTTGCCGATGTAGTTTTCGCCACCATCAAATTTTACGAATGATTCGTTTACAAATTCAAACACAAGATTGCTACCCCTGCGAATGCTGATTAACGCCGGCGCTTTCTGGAAAATACTGTAAAATTCGTCCTGCTGTTTCTTAATCAGATGTTGCAGTTCATTCCTGCGCTTTTCAGTGTTCTTCTGCTTGCTGATGTCAATTACATAAGTTACCGCATCGTTTGTATCATCATCAAGTATAGCGGAACCTACCAAAACATCTAATTTTTTACCACTTTTGGTTAGGTATTGTTTTTCGAACGGAGGACAAAAGCCTTCCGTTTTTAATAGCTCAGCAGAGATTTTGCTGATGGGCATAAATTCTTCCGGCGTGAGTGTTTTCCAGTTGATATTGCCCTGCTCAAAATCTTCAGCGGTGTAACCCAGCATATCCAGAAAACTTCGGTTAGCTGTTTCTATTCGGCCTGTGGCGATATTTGAAAACATCATTCCTATCACATTGGAATCGAATATTTTTCTGAATTTCCGTTCTGTTGAACCCAATTTGGTTTCGGTATCTGCCAGCACAGAAATATCCAGGATGGAGCCAACCATTCGGTAGGGTACCTGGTTCTCATCTAATAAAATACTGCCCCGATCTAAAATTGTCGCGTAACTTCCGTCAGCTTTTTCCAATCGGTATTGCGATGTCCATTGTTCATTTCCCTGGTTAATGGCATTGTAAACACTATCCTTAACTCTTTTTCTATCATCGGGGTGAATGGCTTGAAAGTAGAATGAAATGTTCTGGTTTTCAGGGGTGTTTTCATAGCCAAATATGGTGGTAAAGTTCTGACTTCGCCACATGGTATTCTCCGCCAGGTTCCAGTCCCAGATGGTATCATTCGTAGCCTGGGCAACAAGATTAAACCTGGTTTCGCTTTCCGATAGCCGCATGGTGCGTTCCTGAACTTTTTGTTCGAGTTCTAAATTTAAGTGCTTTAGATTTTCACGTGTTCCGAGTAATTCATTGTAGTTTCTTTTCAGCTTCTCCTCAGAAATTTTTTGCTTTGTAATATCGGTTAGTGTAGCCGCAAAGCCATCAGACATTTTTACGGCAACCAGTTCAAGCCATATATGGTCATTTAATTTAAACTGCAGCTGCAACGGAACCCCTTTTTCTACTACGCCAATATACCGCTCCATAAGATTGCCACTTGTAAGTTCTGGCAAATCTTCCAAAATCCTGGATTGCTGCAGTTCTTCCCGAGATCGCTTTAAGATTTGAAGTGAGGCTTCATTAAAGGAAATACATTCAAAATCTGTAATAAAGTGCTGCTTGTTCCGAACAGCCCTAAAAGCCAAGACACCATTTAAACTGGCATTAAATACGCCGCTAATAATGTTATTTAATTCCGTTAGTTTAGAAATATCTACAAAAGTAATCACCACACCATCTGTTTTTCCATCCTTTCGGATGTAAGGTATAATGCGCATTAAACTGCTGTTGCCATTCCTGATTTGGACTTCTTTCTCAATCACATGGCCATCAATCAACACTTGTTGAATGTCGTTATTAAGGTTCTGCGCCTTAATATTGTTGGAGATATGTTCAATAGAACGGCCAATATCTGCTTCAATGAGGTTAACCATGCTAATTGCCGCGCCATTAAACTTTCTGATGAACATGCCCGAATCCACGAAGATTTGCCCGATATCTGTGCTTCTGAAATAATTATCTAAATCATCATTCAAGTCTACCAGTTCCTTTATTTTGAGCTGGTGTTCTGTATTTAAAGTGTGTAACTCTTCGTTGAGTGACTGAAGTTCTTCATTACTGGATTGAAGCTCTTCATTGGCAGAAAGGAGTTCTTCATTGGTAGATTGAAGTTCTTCATTCGTAGTTTCCATTTCCTCAACAGCCAGTTGAAGATTGTTTCGCGTTTCATTGAGTTCGGCCTCTAGTTCGAAGATAGACTCGTTCTGATTGCCATCATGACTATCGAACATCCCTGAATCATCCTTTTCGGGGATGGTTTCTAATGTGCTTTCCCCAAATATAATCAGCGTAAAAACGCTGCTACTTTCCTGTTCTGGCGGCTGTACGGAGATATCCAGGTAACTTTCATGGTTGTCTCTACTAAAGCGCACCCGCTTTAAATGGGTAACAATGTGATCTTTCCATGCTTTTCTAAGCGCAGTATTAAGGATAATGGAAACCGGTTTAGGTACCATTTTCAAGATGTTTAACTCAATCTTTTCTTCAGGCAGGGACAAATACCGGCGATAATCGCCTATCGCATCCTGCATGATATAAGATTTGTCTACATATATTCCGGCATAGCCAAGATCTTTAATTAAAAAATTACTTAAACTTTTTTCAATCGGACTCATGGCAAAATCTGCAGCAGTGGTTTTCTTTTTGCCTTTTTCCGGCTGAGATCTCGCGGCAGTGTGATAAGTGTTGTAACTGGCGTAGTTGATGCTGCCTGTTTTCTGATAAATTTTCCATTTGCCGGATATTTCGGTGAAACCATCCTTAAGAGAGGAGGCTGTTTCACTTGAACCCAAAAACAAGAACCCTCCCTGAACCAACGAAAAGTGAAATACAGAAAGAATTCGTTCTTGCAGGATGTTGTTTACATAAATCAACATGTTTCTGCAGGTAACGATATCATTTTTAATAAATGGCGGCGATTTAATGACATCGTGCTTTGCAAAAACCACCATTTTTCTAATAGCAGTGGTAATGCTGTAAAACTTACCATCCTGAACAAAATATTTTTTGAAGTATTTAGCCGGAATTTCTTTCTTTAAACTTTCCGGATACTGATTTTTACTGGCAATTTCTATGCTTTTTTCATCAATGTCGGTCGCGAAAATTTTAATGTCTATGTTTTTGCCAGATTTTTCTACTTGCTCGTTGGCAAGAATGGCTACTGTATATGCCTCCTGCCCAGTACTGCAGGCGCAAACCCATATTTTTAGGGTATCGCCATTCTTCTTTTGCTCAACTATTTTTTCCAGTTGTGCGTTGAAAGCTTCAAAGGCTTTATCATCTCTAAAAAATTTGGTTACACCAATTAGAAAATCTTGTGCCAGTATGCCTGATTCCTTTTGATCTGTATTAAGGAAGTTAACGTAATCATTAAGCGATTTAATGCCATTTTCATTCATCCGGCGTCCAATCCGCCTGATAATGGTTGGCGTCTTGTATAAATTGAAATCATTTCCACTCTGCAGATACACGATTTTAAAAATATCTTCGAGCAGTTGTTCATTTATCTTTCCATTCTGCAGTACTTTAACGGGTTCCTCGTTCACATAATTGAACAATTCGTGGTGCATTTGTGGTGGGGTGAGAATAAAATCTGCATTTCCGGAGGCAATGGCACTATTTGGCATGCCATCAAACTTCGCTGAAGCAGGATCCTGAACAATCACCATTCCGCCGTTTTCTTTAATGGCCTGAATGCCTTTTGTACCGTCAGTTCCGGTTCCTGAAAGAATTATGGCAATTGCCTTCTCCTTTTTATCTTTGGCAAGGGTATATAAAAAATGGTCAATTGCCGTATTGGGTGCTTTTACCAGTGATTTATCTGCTAGCCTTAACCGGCCATGACTTACCGTAATCAGCTTATTATTGGGGATAATGTAGACACAATCTTGCTGAATTGCCATTTCATTGGCTGCTTCGAACACTTTCATGTGGGTATGTTTTCCAACAAGTTCTACCAGCAGACTTTTATAATCTGAAGATAAATGCTGAATTACGATGAAAGAGAAACTGGCATTGGCCGGCATGTGATCGAAAAATTCGTGAATAGCCTCCAGGCCACCCGCAGATGCACCAATGGCTACGATGTATTTGTCGTATCTTTTTAAGCTTTGTTTTGTTTTTGTTTCAGTCATTGCGCACTATTTGTGTAGCTGTTTAGAACTGAATTCAAAAAGGAAATTCCTTAACGATTCAGCAGTCTCGATTTCTGGTTCTGTCCAGTCTTCAGATTGGCCATCAACAGTTTCGAGCCAAAGCTTAAATGAATTTCTGGGATGGTAGCGCTTCCCGTCTTTTTCAAAATTTATTGCCTGATTGGGGTCGCCTCCCCATTTAATGTTTTTCACTGCTTCGGGCCTGAAACAAACCAGAAAATCGCCAGTTCCCGAATTAATTGGTATCACGAGTAAACCACTTGCAATAGCTAAAAATTCATTTGCTTCTTCATATACTTCGCCTAAGTTATTTGTACTAAATACATTTACCAAAGACTTACTTTCAATCCATAACATCAGGTTTTCCAGATCTTCGCTGTCTGGTACCATCCCTTTACTGGTAACGATTCCGTCAAGGCTGACTGAGAATCCTGTAGCGTTAAACAAAGATAACAGGTTTTGGTTTTCATCGTCGATTAGTCCGGTTACAATACTATTCTTAGCGAAAATATTTTCTGTAATTAATGATTTTTTCTTGAGCAGGGCGGTTGAGCAGGTTAATTGTTCCTGCATAATTACCGAAGATATCCGATAGGAAATTTCCATACTCAGCCACTCAAAAATTGATCTGTTTTCTACGCTCAGGTATTTGGCGGTTTGATGGTGACAAGAGATGAGGCCCCAGAGGTTTCCATCTACCATTACCCGGATAGACATGGAAGCGGTAACGCCCATATTCGCCATATATTCCAGGTGTACGCTGGCAATACTGCGAAGATTACAATCAGACAGATCTAAAAAACCATTTAATATTGGATTAATAACCGGAAATAATTTAAACGACTGATAGAGCCTGTTCGGAATAAGGCGGTAAGGATTTTTAATATACAAGGCCCGCGCCTGTTTAGGTACATCTGATGCTGGAAAAGTTTGGCCAAGGTAGCTTTCCAGTCCGCCGGTAATTTCTTCCGCGATAACTGTTCCATTCCAGTTTTTATCGAAGCTGTACATTCTAATGCCGTCGAAACCGGCGATACGTCTGATCTCCCGAATGCTGGCCTCGCAAATTTCTTTTATGTTGCTTGTTTTTTCAATGGTAGAAATAAATGAGCGGACCTCCTGAAAAACATCCGTGAAAGTTCTTTCTATGGCATCGGTTTCTTTTTCTATCTCCAGGATCACAAAGTCTGTCTTAACATGTGCCAAAATATTAAGGGCAATTGGCTGCGAAGTATTAATTAAGGTGAAATGAACGGGAAGCCTGCTGCGTTCACCTTTGTTAATTTCTATTTTAAAATGTTTCAGATTTTCCTCATTCAGGAAGGAGGAAAGTTCTGTACCAATAAGATTTTGAATTTCTTTATCGAAAATCTGGATACAATTTTCACTTCCCTGAATAATTTCAAGGTTTGTTTTATCTATTACCAGCAAAAAACCGTAATCCTGTATCGTGTTGGTCTGGTGTATCGCCAGGTTTCCGCAAAACTGGGCATCATAGTTGTTGTTTTTAGCCATTTTTTCTTGTTAATGTCTTTATATTCTTTCAGTCAATAGGCCCTGTGAAAACCGGGGAGCAACTGGCTCGTCGGCTAGCAAAAAGGCTACCAATCTATGTTAGGGTCAGTAAAAATATTGAAATTACTTGGTTACAACGAAAATGGGCAGATGGAAGGCGTAAACAATTAGTGACAAATAAGTAAAATGGGGTGGCATACAGTTTACTGTATGGTGTGAGATGGGGAGAAGGAAATTTCCTGATCTGGCTCTGGATTACGCTAGCGAAAATTATATTCTACTATTTTTATTTTCATGCGCCGAAATTGGCTGGCAAGTTATATATTTGCCGCTCAAAGTTCCCATAGTTCAATGGATAGAATTGTGGTTTCCGGTACCACCGATGGGGGTTCGAATCCCTCTGGGAACACCAAAAAAATTATTTTTAAATAGATTTAAAATAAAAAAGGAAGCCCAATGGCTTCCTTTTTTATTAGAATTAAAAACTGAGTTAAATTTTTTCGATCAATAATTACCTACAGGCTTATTAATTAAGTTAGTTAACATCCCACCATAACCGATCTACAATTTTGGCTTTTTGCTGCGGCTGCGGATTTGCTGTAATTTCAGAATTTGGATATAAAACTCTCCTTGGAATTTCGGAAAGGGCATTTTTTACTTTCGTAAGAGCAGGAAATCCGGTTCGGCGCCAATCAGTATAATTCTCAGAATTAAGAAAGTTCGAGATAGATTTCTCTTCCATAATTAAACGTAATGCGTTTGAAGCATTTAATGTGCCTCGTGCTGCAAGGTAGTTGTTTGCATCAGCTGTACTTACACCAACCTTTTCCATATGGCGCAGTACACCTTCTGTATAAAACGGTTGTGCTGCACTTGCACCAGAAATAATCAATGTAGCTTCGGCCTTTAAAAACGCCGCTTCAGTATAGTTTACGAGGTAGTTGCTGGCGTTTGCTCCTGCATAAAATTCAGCAGGAATGGAGTAAGATTCTAAACTCCCGATTTCATCAAGGCCGATTTGCCTGCCGGTATATAATCCCGTTTGAACGGCTGGCTTAATCATTTTACTTAATCTTGGATCGTTTCTGGTTTTAAAATTATCTACAAAAGTATTCGCAAGTACGAAGGTGGTGCCGGGTAAAAAGTTTTGTTGCCAAGGGTTTTCAGCACCTGCAGTACCGGTAAAAGCTACCTTAAAATCGTCGTTGTTATTTTGCATGCCATTGGCTAAGGCGGTTAGCGCCAGTTGCGCCTGCGCTGCTGCCGTTGTGCCAGGTGCTTTGGTAAGGTGCATATAATAACGGGCTTTCAGAGTATAAGCTAGTTTTTTCCACTTCGCCATATCTCCGAAATATACGAGATCATCGGCACCAGGTGCCAAGCCCGTATTCTGGTCAATGTTAGTAATGCTTTCATCTAACAAACGCTGAATCTGTACGTAAATTTGTTGCTGACTATCATATACAGGCGTAGGCACAGTTGTTCCTTTAAAAGCCTGGCTGTAGGGAAGATCTCCCCAGGCATCGGTTGCATAACCCAGCGTGTAAGCCGTTAAAATTTTACCAATCGCGCCATATTTAGAATTGCCATTTGTAGTTGCCTTCGTGGTCAGTAAATTAAGGTTGTTCAATGTTCGCACGTAAACATTGTTCCAGTCACCGTCCATATCTACACTAAACATTTGGTAAGTGCCAAAGTTGGGTGCAACCTGGTTTAGCGCCATTACCTGCAGGTATTGCTGAAGGACTACACTCAGGTTGGCATCTCCTGATGCATTGATGTTTTGAGAGATCAGCATCTGGATCGGTGGCAGCATTAGCGATTCTTTTACATCAATCGGTCTGTTTGGATCGTAATTAACGTCTATATATTTTTTGCATCCAGCGAAAGCTGCCATAAATGCAAAACTTAGAATAAAATATATCTTTTTCATGATGATTATTTCTTTGTGATACCTATAATGTTAACTTCAAAGCAAAATCTACTGACCTTGATGTTGGCGTGGAGAATGAATAAATGCCCTGGGAACCGTTTGAAGATCCAAAAGAACTTACCTCAGGGTCTCCGCCTGTAAAGTGTGGCGCATAGATCCATAAGTTCCTGCCGGTTACCTGAAGGCTAAGGGTTTTGAAAGGTGTTTTTTGAAGCCATACCGGTTTAAAATTGTATCCAAAACTTACGTTTCTCAATTTTACATAGGTGCCATCCTGAATTACTGATTCCAGTACACTGTTAATTCGTTGATAATAGGCCTGGCCTGAAACAGTTACCGCATTCGGCAAACCTGTAGTCGCATTTACACCATCCACTATTCGTGGTTCACGGTTTTCAGTAACCTTAGGCGTTCCATAGAAGTAACCATATCCATCCACATTGTTTTGAATATCGCCACCCTTTTTCATGTCGAAAGAGAAACTCAGCGTGAATTGTTTATACCTGAAGTTATTGATGATTCCACCCATCCAGTCTGGATTAATGTCGCCAATAATCCCCTGCTCATCTGCAGAAAAAGGTAGTCCATCATCTCCGGTTAATATTTTACCTTCGTTATTTCTAGCGTAGCGGGTTCCATAAATTACACCGTAAGGTTGATTTACAATGATAAAAGTAAATCCATTACCAACCTGATTCAGGTTATTATAGATAGATGTAACTTTATTTCTGATTCTGCTATAGTTTAAGGTTAGGTCCCAGCTAAAATCTTCGGTTTTGATAGGTCTTGCAGTCAGTAATACTTCAATACCTTTGTTTTGCATACCAGCTGTATTTACACTGGTCGAATTGAAGCCTGTTGAAGGTGCCAATGCTACATTCGGGATAATTCCATTTTTGGTCTTTTTGTCGAAATAGGTCACTTCTAAGCTCAAACGGTTTTTGAAAAAGCCAGTTTCCAATCCCACTTCAAATTCATTGATCCGCTCATTTTTCAAGTTGGGATCGCTTAAGGTGCCGCTAATTAAGAAGCCCGATTGCCCTTGATAAGGGAATGCAATATTTCTTACATTTTGAGATTCATAAGGGGTAAGCAAACTATAAGGACCGATACTGGCGTTACCAACTGTACTGTATGATAACCTTAATTTGCCAAAACTCATGATATCAGAAACTCCTTTTGAAAAGAAATTGGAGAAGATGAAGCTCGTAGCAGCAGATCCATAAGGATAAAAACTATTGTCTTTAGCCAGTACGGATGTGCCGTCATATCGGCCTGTTAGCGATAGGATTAAAAACTTTTTATAGTCAACGTTTGATTGAAGATAGAATCCTACTTTTCTGGTTAGAAAACTGTTCTCTGTAAACTTTACGGTTGATGTTGAGGCGATGTTATCAAAACCAGGAACAGTAATACCAACACCATTGGCATAAGAACTTTGATAATAGGTAGAAATGATATTGTTACCCAAAATTGCGTCAATATTAAAATCACCATAATTTTTGTTCGCAGAGATGATCAAATCATTATTATACTGTCTGAAATTAGAACTGTTGTTTACAATCCGGCCATTTGGGTTAGAAACTGATAGTAATGATTCATGGTATTTTCCTAATTCAGTGTAAACATCAGCTCCAAATCTTTCTGTTATTGTTAACCAGCTTAATGGCTTGTAATTCGCATTAAAGGTGGGCAAAAATCTGTTTACCACTGAAGTTTGGCTAATGTTATCCAATGCCCAATAAGGGTTATTTCTGGAGAAACGGTATAAGCGCTGCGATCCATCCGGGTTAGTAGACGGCTGTAAATTATAAGAAACAGGCGCGGAAAAAATGGTCCAAACGGGGCTTTCTAAAGCATATCCTTCTGGTACCCTGTTATTTTTTGTATTGGCATAGTTTAATGAAAAGGTCATGTCCAAATTCTTTAAAACTTGCGTGCTAAACTTTCCAAAAACAGTATTCCGATCGAAAGAGGTAGTGGGTACTGTTCCTTCCTGTGCGAGGTTGGTGTAAGAAAGAAAATAAGAACTATAGGTTCCGCCACCGGTTAAACCGAGGGTATTGGTGTAGGTTTTACCCGTTTTAAAAAAGAGATCAGATTGGTCATAAACCTGTGCAGGTTGCCCGTTTATTTTCAGGGTATCCATTCTTGCACCCCATGATGTACTTGTTTTTTCTGTAACACCATCGAAATATCTTCCGTTAGAGCCCAGTGAATATTTATTTTGAATTTCTGGTAATAGCGGAGTTTCTAAGGATAGGGAAGACGAGAAGCTTAGCGAAGGCTTTTTGTTTTGCGCACCAGCTTTGGTCGTAATAATAATCACGCCTTTAGCACCATCCGATCCATAAAGTGCAGTTGCTGCTCCGCCCTTTAATACGTTAATGCTTTCAACAATGTTAGGATCTAAATCCGCAATCCTGTTTGTTCCAGGGCCTGAATTTAAGTTTCCTGTTTCATCGTTGTTCACCGGAATACCATCGATTACCATTAGCGCTTCGTTATTTCCATAAAGTGAGTTAGCGCCCCTGATTACAATTCTGGATGAACTCCCTGGCGTGCCCGAAGAACTGGTAATTTGTACGCCTGAAACTTTTCCGGCAAGTGCGTTAACTAAATTTGGTTCTTTAGTTTGCGTAAGCTGCTCACCTTTTACTTCCTGAGAGCTGTAAGTAAGGTTGCGTTTTTCGCGCTTCACACCTAAGGCTGTTACCACTACTTCACTTAAATTCTGCTGGTCGTCTTTAAGTGCAATAATAATAGGATTTTGCCCGGCATAAGTAAATTCTTTAGTCTGAAACCCTATTCCACTCACGATAAGTACGGAGGAGTTTGGACTTTTGATTGCGAAATTACCTTGTGAATCTGTCGATACACCCAGCGATGTACCTTTTACTTTTACCGTAATACCTGGGAGCCCTGCCCCAGATGCGTCTGTAATTTTACCGTTTACAAGTGCCGTTTGGGCATGCAATTGGATAAAACAGAGCATGGTTATGGCTAGCAAAGCAGTCTTTAGTTTAGTTAGCATGTTGTTTGTAAGTTGGTTTGCTCAAATTTAAGCGACTTTCAAACCACATCTATTGATGATTTTATCAGGTATTAACCGTAAATTAACAAGAATGTTACTTAGCTTGCTTTTTGTATGAGTATTAAGACATAAATTCAATAACTGTTAATGATTAATCTAAATCTATGCGTTTGGTAAAAAGATAGAAGCAGTACAAATGATGAATCATTTAAGTAGAAAATATGAAGTAACGTGCTTATGATAAGATTTATTCCTTACAAGCCTTTTGTTGATGCACTTGATAAAATTACAATTATTAAGGGTTTTCTTTAATGCACTTTATAGAAAAACCATATTTCATAAATTTAGCATCCCGTTCAATGTTAGCAAAAGCCTGGAAAACCCTGGAACTCCAATGGTAAAACTCAAAGCTTCCTTTGGTCGTCCAGTAATAGCCATTGCTTTTACGCATATAGGATTTCCCATCTGCTTCTTTATAGCCTCCTGGCAGTGCAGAAAAACCAGTTGTATTAGTTCCTTCGGTAAAAGAAGGCAACCAATGTTGAGTTCCCTGCTCTTTTAAAAGAGAAGCTGCAGTAGTATCCGAAGCAACAAACTGGAGTAACTCGCGTAAGTCTGCTTCTGTAGGGATTCTCCAGCCTTTAGGTGCAAGTTCGCGTTTATCGCCGATGCAATACCAATTATAAAGCAAGCCGTAATCAGTATCAAGCGAATCTTTAATTCCATAGGTGCTACAAGCCGGGCCATTACCAGCTTTCCAGGCTAACTCATTGTTTAGGCAAGCAATTGTGTCTCCATTGTTAAATCTTGTTGTTTTTAAATTTTCTACCATCCAGGTCTGTTTTCCAATTTGAACGCTATGGTATACATTGCCATCAATATCTTTAAAGGTATTTTTATTTCCGCAACACTGAAAAAGTGCGGCGATTAGTATCAGTACAAGAAACGATTCCTGTTTCATTAGCAAAATCTTCATCTATTAAATTTCATTACTTTATTTCATAAAAAACGAAGTGATCTGACCTTCATTTGCATAGAGGATGAGGTTCTCCTGTTCTAGTTTTTTAATCAAGAATCCATTTTTTTGAAGTATTAGCGAATGGGGAACAGGGTTCACAATGTCGGTTCTTCCGGCTGGTTTTACATCAATACAAAAGTCTACGCCCTGTTTTTCTATTGGTCCTAGTGCATAAGGTGAAAGCCAGTAACGGTATTTATTTCCATCAGAAATGGCAATGGCTACCTTGCGTTTACCGTTAACCTTAACAATATATCCAAAATCATTCTTTTGATCATTGTTAATATCCGTTGTTGAAACCGATGGAAAAATTTGCGTATCATAAAAATCCCAGAACAATTTTGAATAAGCTGATTTCTCAATAATGACGAGGTTTGGATATTCTTGTTGCATGGCTTTCAAGATTTCTTTCGGCAAGGAATAAGCCGCATTGTAAACAGAAACATTGGAGATCTTTTTACCCGCATCTTTTTCTGCCGGAGCGTTGCAGCCTATGTTGAGTTGCATCAAAATGAAATAAAGAATAAAAGGAAATGCTGCTCCTTTAAGATTAAATAAGCGGCAAATTCGATGCCGCCTATTTAATAATTGAATCTTACCAGCTGCCATTTGAAGCAGTGTAGGTTTGTCCGTTAACTTTTGTACTGCAATTTGTCGCATTTTGATGCTGTACATTCGGGTGGCCATTGCTCACTGTACCTGCTAAAACTTTTGTGTTAGTGGCATCTTGCAAAAAGACCCCTTGTAAGGCCGTGTTTGCAATGTCAACTGTATTCACAGTACATCCGTTACTGCCTGTAACACTGAAAAAACCGCGACCACTTCCACGTGAATAAACTTTTGCACAGGTAACGTTTGGACCGTTGCTATTGGCGCAACGAAAGGTCGCATAGCCGGTAACTGATCCAGTGGTGCTATTATTTGTCCCGGTAACGGTGCCTACAGTGCCATTTTTTGATTGATTAAGTAAAACGCCACACGCCGCATTATTACTCGAAGTTACATTGCCAATAGAGAAGCCATCAACCCCGTAGGTCTCAATAGAATTATCTCCACCAGTAATGTTAATTGTTCCGCTAATGTTTAGGTTGCTGGTAGAACCGGTGCTGTTATCCACCCTAATGCCTAAGCCTAAATCTGTTGCAGGCACTGAAATGTTCATGGTAATATTGCTGATGTTCATGCCATTGCAGCCTTTAAACCAGATGCCATAGCGCGGTTTGCCTGTAACCTTCAGGTTTTTAACCTCCACATTCGATTTTCGATCGGCCCATATCGGAATGATTAATGCATCGCCACTGTTCGCATTAAAGGTATTGCCGGCAAAGTCAATTCCGGTGTTACTTGCCATATTCACGTATTTAAGTGATCCGCCAGAACTGCCTGAAGCGCCTGATACACGAACGGTTACCCATTCTTTAACTGTTCTGCCAGCAGTAAGTCCGTTAACTGCAGCCTGGATAGCAGAGATGTAATTTGTACCGGAGTATTTATTTACGCCGTTTACGGTTGCTGTGAAATTTCCGCCAGAGCCGGTAACTTCACCAGATGCTGTTGCTGCGGTTGCCGCCGCAGTAGCCATTAATTTTGTTTGATTAGCAAGTGTTGTAGATCCGGATAAACCCGAAATGTCTTGTAAATCGCCTGAAGATTTTTTGCATCCGCTAAGACAAAATAAAATTAAGCAAATAGCCAGGCCTGGCCAGACTGTTTTTGGAGACTGTTTTCTCATGAAAATTATATTTTGGTTTACCCAAATCTATTACTCGGAAGGCTATAAACTGTTATGTACAGTGACGTATCTTTACAATTACAAAAACTGATTTTATAGAAGAATAACGCTATACAGAATTGTTCTCCTGACGGATACAATAGCAACCAAAATTTGAAGGTTATCTCCAGGCATATTTTGAACATTTCCTGATTAAGTACGCAGGCATGGCAAAGCCTTCAGATTTCGTATATAATTTAGATTAAAGAATTATTAATCTTTTCGCTTCAAAATGAGTTATCATCTGTCTGACGATCTTTGTATTGAATTTGAGCATTTTGCCACATGAATTTGAAGGGCCATCGTTTGCTTTATAAAAATAAAAACGCACCTTTGCGAACCGTTAATAAAGGTTTAGGCATGTAGTAAATTTAATAAGTTGTTTATGGAAGAATTGGTTGTAGAAGAGGTTCGGGAAATACTTAATAGAGAGGATGATAAAGCTTTAAAGTTGTATCTTGATCAGTTGAATATTTCCGATGTTGAGGCTTTAATCGACGAACTTCCGCAATGTGCAGCTAAATTCATTGATACCATTTCATTAAACCGTGCGGTAAACGTTTTTAGAATTCTTGATTTTCCTACACAGGAACGCATTATCAAAAAACTTTCTGGCAATAAGCTGAATCAAATCATCAAAGATTTGCCTCCTGATGACCGTACAGCACTTTTCGGGGAGATGAAAGGCGATGTGGTGAAAAAAATGATTTCACTTTTACCTTCAGAAGAACGGAAGGAATCGCTTGCCCTTTTAGGCTACAATGAATATAGTATTGGCCGTTTAATGACGCCGGATTATATTGCCGTGAAGCCGGAATGGTCGGTTACGCGGGTTTTATCACACATCAGGCGGTATGGTAAAAACTCCGAAACCATTGATGTGGTTTATGTAATCGATAAAGATGGGGTTTTGCTGGATGATATCAGGATCAGGGAAGTTTTACTTGCCGATCCGGAGGCCATTATAGGAGAACTGACTGATAAACGCTTCATTGCTTTAAAGGCGAACGATCCGCAGGAAGACGCGATTAACATCTTCAGGATGAACAACCGGGTAGCCCTCCCGGTAGTGGATGAAAATAATATCCTTCTTGGTATTGTAACAGTGGATGATATCCTTTGGATTGCCAACGAAGAATATACGGAAGATATGCACAAAATAGGGGGTACCGAAGCATTGGATGAGCCCTATCTGGATACTTCTATATTTAATCTGGTTAGAAAAAGAGTGGGATGGTTAGCAATTTTAATGCTTGGAGAAATGCTCACTGCAACAGCCATGGGCTTTTTTGAAGGACAGATTCATAAAGCAACGGTCTTGGCTTTGTTTATTCCATTGATCATTTCATGTGGGGGAAACAGTGGTTCACAAGCCTCTACATTAATTATCCAGGCCATGGCCCTTGGAGAAGTTACCATAAAAGATTGGTGGCGGGTAATGCGGAGGGAACTTACTTCTGGCTTTTTATTAGGTTTTTGTTTAGGTGTTATCGGCTTTGCAAGAATCTTTTTCTGGCATTTAGCCTGGCCTGATGCATATGGAGAACATTGGGTATTAATAGCTTTTACCATTAGCGTTTCACTGGTTTTCGTGGTGCTATGGGGATCGTTAAGCGGATCAATGCTGCCAATCATTTTAAAAAGACTTGGGGCCGATCCCGCAACTTCATCAGCACCTTTTGTAGCAACGCTGGTAGATGTTACCGGCCTGATTATATATTTCAGTTTTGCTTTACTATTTTTAAAAGGTGTTTTACTTTAAGTTCAAATTATGCAAAATAAAATCACAACGCTGTTTACTGATATTGGTGGGGTATTATTAACTAACGGCTGGGACAGGCACGCCCGGGGAGAGGCTTCCGTATTATTTAATCTTGATTCAGTAGATCTGGAAGAACGTCATCACCTTACTTTTGATACCTATGAAGTTGGTAAATTAACCCTTGACGAATACCTGGAGCGCATCGTTTTTTTTAAAGAACGGACTTTTTCTTATGATGATTTCAAAACGTTTATGTTTAAGAAATCATTGCCCTACCCGGAAATGATTGAGTTAATCTGTGATTTAAAGAAGAAATACAACTTAAAAGTAGCTGTAATTAGCAACGAAGGCAGAGAACTGAACCAATACAGGATTAACACTTTTAAACTGAATGAATTCGTAGATTTCTTTGTTTCATCGAGTTTTGTTCACTTCCGTAAGCCAGATGCAGATATATTCAAGGTTGCTATAGATATTTCACAAAGTGATGTAGCCACAAGTTTGTACATAGATGACCGGATGCTTTTTGTTCAGGTAGCAGAAGGTTTAGGTTTAAAAGGCATTTACCATACTACTTACGAAGATACGAAGGCGCAGTTGGCTGCTTATGGACTGGAAATATAGTTGTTCCAAGAGGTCTTAGGAAGCAATAATAGAATATCTCGCAGAACACGGGATTCACACAGGATGATCCCCGAAATCAGCGTCATCTGCGGGAAGAAAACATCCACTAAAAAAGAATTCTTTTATGAGGAGGTGAGTTATACCACTATTCTTCAATTACCTAAGATAACCAGCATTAATAAGCTACGAGAGAAAAAATGCTGTTTTACAATAAAAGCCACCCGAAGGTGGCTCTTTTACTTTATTCAAATATTCTTTTGCACTTAAACATTAAACCTAAAGTGCATGATGTCGCCATCTTCTACTACGTAAGTTTTACCTTCAACACCTAATTTACCAGCATCTTTACAGGCATTTTCAGATCCTAACGTTACGAAATCAATATATTTAATCACCTCTGCACGGATAAAACCTTTCTCAAAATCAGTGTGAATTACACCGGCAGCCTGCGGAGCAGTAAAGCCCTTTGTAATGGTCCATGCACGCACTTCCTGTACACCTGCAGTGAAATAGGTATATAAGTTCAATAATTTGTATGCCGTACGAATCAATTTGTTTACACCAGATTCATCTAAACCTAAATCAGCTAAAAACTCCTGACGCTCTTCGTAACTTTCCAGTTCTGCAATTTCCGATTCAATCTTGGCAGAGATCACCAAAACCTCCGCACGTTCATCAGCAACATTGGCTTTTACCAAATCCACATATTTGTTTCCGGTAACTACAGAAGCCTCATCAACGTTACAAACGTACATTACTGGTTTCTGAGTTAATAAACCCAAATCCTCAATAAAATCGAAATCATCTTGCTCTAAAGCAGCGGTGCGGATAGATTTACCATTTTCCAAATGCGTTTTAACTACTGATAGAATCTCGTAAGTACGTTTAGCATCCTTGTCGCCGCCTGTTTTAGCCATTTTCTCAACTTTTTGAATCCGTTTTTCTACAGTATCCAAATCTTTAAGTTGCAGCTCGGTATCAATAATTTCTTTATCGCGAATCGGATCAACCGAACCATCAACGTGGATTACATTTCCATCATCAAAACAACGTAAAACGTGAATAATCGCATTTGTAGCGCGAATATTTCCTAAAAACTGATTACCTAAACCTTCACCTTTTGATGCACCTTTAACTAAGCCGGCGATGTCTACAATTTCAATGGTATTTGGTTGTACCTTATTTGGCTTAACCAGCTCAGCGAGTTTAGTCAATCGCTCATCAGGTACTGTAATTACGCCAATATTTGGCTCAATAGTACAAAAGGGAAAGTTTGCCGCTTGCGCCTTTGCGTTTGATAAACAGTTAAAAAGTGTTGATTTTCCTACGTTTGGTAAACCAACTATACCACATTGTAATGCCATTTATATATCGTCTATAGTGTTTTGTGAAAATTAATTGTTTTTAAGCGTTTTTCGTTGTTCGTTTTTTGTCTTCCGTTCATCGTTTCGGCTTTCGTCTTTCGTTTTTCGTCTTTCGTCTTTCGTCTTTCGTCTTTCGTCTTTCGTCTTTCGTCTTTCGTCTTAAAAATCGGGCAAAGATAAGCTTTTAAACTGTTTAATTAAAGGTACTAATTTGTTGCTGAGGGATATTTTTTCTAAGTTTAACGAAAATTACAGATTATAAATATGGATGATTTAGAAAACGAAGTACCGCAGGAAGTGAAATTGATTGTAACGGAAGAAATGCGGAGCTATATTTATGATATCACTAAATGGGCTAAGTTCTTGTCGTTTGTGGGGTTCGCCCTCGCTGCGTTGTTGGTATTAGTGTCATTCAGCGTTCCGTCACTTTTAGGCAGTAACCCGGCATTGGCAAAACAATTTGGTGCGTTGGGGCAAAGTGGATCGATGGCAATAACCATTATTTACTTAGCATTAGGCTTATTTTATTTCTATCCGAGCCTGTTGCTCCTTAGAATTTCTAATAATGGAAAGCAGGGGGTATTATTTGGAAGCCAGGAAAGTTTAAATACGGCAATGCAGAACGTAAAGTCGCTGTTTAAATTTTGGGGAATTATTACAATTGCCGTAATTGTGGGATACTTTTTATTAATATTTATGGTTGGTGCCGGTATGGCTGCTGCGTAACCTTTCCAGATTACGGTTATCAAATCATCACAAAAAAAGCCTTTGTTTTTAGCAAAGGCTTTTCTGTTATATTTTATTTAGAACGAAAAATCGTCAGTTGTTTTTGGACTGTGTTCGCCATTTTCGGTGTATTCATAGCGTTTTTCAACAACATCCTGGTGAGATTTGATGTAATCAACAGTTTCATTTAAGCCTTCTGTAAATTTCTCAAAATCTTCTTTGTATAAGAAAATTTTGTGCTTCACGAATACGCCGTCTTCTAATCTTTTCTTGCTCTCAGTAACTGTTAAATAATAATCACCTGAGCGAGTAGCCTTCACGTCGAAGAAATAAGTTCTCTTGCCTGCTCTTACTTTCTTTGAAAAAACTTCTTCTCTTTCCTTGTTGTCGAATTCTCCCATGGTTGGTATTGATGTTGGTTTTTGGTTTCGGTAAATATAAAGCAAATATTTAAAGTTCAAAATACAATTTAATACAATTTAAATACTTCGTGTTTCTTCTTCTAAAAGTTGGTTATTGTAAAGTTCTGTATAACTCCCGTTTAAGCTAAGTAATTCACTGTGTGTGCCTTGTTCGATGATTTTTCCATTATCCAATACCAAAATTTTATCTGCATTTTTAATGGTAGAAATTCGATGTGCAATCAGAATACTGGTTTTGCCTTCCATCAATTTGCCTAGATTTTGTAGAATTTCTTCTTCTGTCCGGGTATCAACCGCCGACAAACAATCATCGAATATCAAAATTTTAGGCGATTTTATCAAAGCCCTGGCAATAGATACCCGCTGTTTTTGTCCGCCTGACAGTGTGATTCCACGCTCACCTAGCATGGTTTCAAACTTTTCTTCAAAATCAATAATGTTATGGTAAACCGATGCATTTTTAGCGGCATTGTAGACTTCTTCATCAGTTACCTGATCTAAACCAAAGGCAATATTGTTTTTAATGGTATCCGAAAACAGGAAAACTTCCTGTGGAACGAAGCCAATCTGGCTCCGGTAGTTTTTTAAATTTAACGATTTCAGGTTTTTTCCGTCGATAGAAATTGATCCATCCTGCACATCATACATCCGCATGATTAGATTTGCCAGCGTGGATTTACCGGAACCGGTTTTACCGATAATGGCTAAAAACTCACCCTCTTTAATTTCAAAGTTTAAGTTTTTTAATGCCTGAATACCAGTATCAGGGTAAGTGAAACTAACATTTTCGAATTTCAGGTGGCCGGTTATTTCTTTATCTTCCGATTCAGTCGATTGAATATCAGATGGAATATCCAGAAATTCATTAATTCTTTTTTGCGATGCCGCCGCCCGCTGAATGAGTGAAGTAACCCAACCCAGCATGGTTACCGGAAAGGTAAGTTGATTAATGTAAATGATAAATTCTGCAATATTACCGGCCGTGATGCTACCATTCATCACCTGGATACCACCAATATATATGGTAAGGATAGTACTTAAGCCAATTAAAAGTAACATCGTTGGGTAAAACAAGGCAGAAACTTTTACCAGGCTCATGGAGTCTTTCTTATAATCGTTGCTCTGAATTTCGAACATGTTTCTGGTATAGTCCTCACGCACATACGATTTAATAATCCGGATGCCCGAAAAGCGCTCTTGCACAAAACTGGATAGCTCTGAAAGCCGCTCCTGAATTTTACCGCTTTTTTTAAAAATTAATGTATTTACGTAATAAATTATAATTACCAGGAAGGGGAGTGGCAATAAGCAGTAAATCGCCAGTTTGGAGTTTACATCAAACATAGACCAAATAATGAGTACTGATAAAACAAAGGTGTTAATCGTATACATAATGGCTGGACCAACATACATTCGAACACGATTGACATCTTCAGTTGCACGGTTCATTAAATCACCCGTATTATTTCGCCGGTAAAAACCTAAACTTAATTCCTGATAATGCTGGTAAATATCATTTTTCATATCGAATTCGATATGCCTCGACATTAAAATGATGGTTTGACGCATAAAAAAAAGAAATAGCCCACGTAAAACATAAAGCACTACTACCAGAATGCCGAAGTAGAGCAGGTTACTGCTAAAAATACTATAAATGATCTCCTGTCTTTCAAAACCGTTGAACAGGTTGTAGATCTGAACGTTTTCTGTAATTAAATCAACGGCATAACCGATAACCTGTGCCGGTACAACACCGAAAATATTAGAGATCACCACGAAAATACTTCCGGGAATAATCCACCATTTATATTTAAGAAAGTATTTGTTTAGTCTGCGCAGATGTTTCATGTAATACAAATTTAGCTAATTTTGTTATTTCAATCCGAATATTTATTTGTCCTTTGGTTTGTTAAATGTGATAAGTTTTTTAAAAGGGCAAATTTTAGAAATGGCTAAAGCCAGATGCTCAGCTAATTGGTCATACACTGACATAATCTATTGGCGGCAGATGGGCTGTACATAGATTAAAACTTCGTTAACCAAAGATTAGAATGAAATTAATTTCGTTATAGTTACTTTAAATGCACGTATTAATGATTTTTTTATTTTAATTTTGCAGCAAGTAAGCCGAACGTTCATATGCCAGCAAATTCTCCGTCAGATTCATCAATTTTAGCTCAATTAAGTGCTTATGGGCACAAGAAATTGGTTTTTTGTAATGATCCGGATACTGGTTTAAAAGCAATCATAGCCATTCATGATACTACCCTCGGACCTGCTTTAGGTGGAACGCGGATGTGGAGTTATGCAACCGAAGGAGAAGCTTTGGAGGATGCCTTGCGTTTATCGCGGGGAATGACTTATAAAGCAGCCATAACCGGATTGAATCTGGGTGGTGGAAAAGGCGTCATCATTGGCGATTCCAGAAAAGATAAAACAGAGACATTAATGCGCAGCTATGGCAGATTTATTAAAAATCTGAATGGCGAATTCATTACCGCAGAGGAAATGGGAACCAATACGAAGGATATGGAATATATCCGGATGGAAACCAATCATGTTACTGGTGTACCAGAATCTTTAGGTGGTGCCGGAAATCCTGCTCCTTTTACCGCTCAAGGTGTATATTTAGGAATTAAAGCAAGTGTTAAAGAAGTTTTCGGAACAGATATGCTTGCCGGGAGAACGATTGTGGTGCAGGGGATCGGAAATGTTGGGGAACATTTGGTTGCTTTATTAAGAAAGGAAAATGCTGAAGTGTTAATTAGCGACATTAACCAGGAACAACTTACTTATGTTGCCCGCAAATACAAAGCAAAACCAATAGAGGCGGATAAAATTTTTGGAATAGATGCCGATGTTTATGCACCTTGTGCAATGGGAGCCACAGTGAACAACAAAACTATAGCGCGCATGAAATTTGCAATTATTGCAGGTTCTGCAAACAATCAGCTCAAAGATGAGGTTCTCGATAGTGAATTGCTGTTAAAAAAGGGGATTTTATTTGCGCCTGATTATCTGATTAACGCAGGAGGATTAATTGCCTGCTATTCTGAGTTAACGGGTTTTGGTAAAAAAAGAACCGTTCAGCTTACCGAAAATATTTACGATGCCACCAGGAGCGTAATCAAGTTAAGTAAATCTGAAAAAATATCAACCAATATTGCTGCAAATCGAATTGCTGAAAAACGAATTGCCGACATTAAAAAAATTAAATCATCATATTAATAATTATTAACAACAGGTTTTATAACCGCACTCGTTCTTACATTCATGTTAAACAGAAGGCACTTAAGGATCAAAGCTTTGCAAAATATTTTTGCTTGGCACATGGCAGACAAAAAAGACATTAAAGGAGATTTAAAGCTCTTAATGCAAAGCATCGACAGCGTGTACGAAATGTACATCTGGATGTTATCGCTAATGGTAGAAGTGACCGAGTTCACGGCTAACGACGCTGCAGAGCGTGCCAATAAGCACATAAAAACTGCAGACGATTTAAATCCAAATTTGAAATTGCTGCACAATAAGTTCAGCGTTTTAATGCAGCAGAATCCGGAGTACGTATCAGCGGTTAAGAAATACAAAGTTGATTGGGGCTTTGATCCTGAGATTCGCAAAACGGTATTCAATTCTTTAAAAGCTTCTCAGGAATATGCAGATTACCTGGCAGATCCTAACGAAAGTTTAGAATCATCAAAAGACATTATCAAATACATCTTTAGAAAAATTATACTCAAGAACCAGGCTATCATTCAGGTTTTCGAGGAGAAGTTTATCAACTGGCAAGTCGATCACGAAGTGATGAAAGGGATGGTTGCGAAAACTTTGAAGAATTTTACGTTTGATGATCCATTCAAAAATAAGTTAACTGAAATTAGCGCCGACTGGACAGAAGACAGCAAATTTGTACAGGATTTATTTGTACATACTTTGCAGAATGACGTTAAGTATCAGGAGATGATTGCCGAGCGGACTAAAAACTGGGAATCTGAACGTATTGCTTTAATGGATACGATCTTAATGAAGATGGCCATCTGTGAGCTGCTAAATTTCCCTTCAATTCCGGTTAAAGTAACCATTAACGAATATTTAGAGTTATCAAAAGATTACAGTACACCGAAAAGTAATTCGTTTATAAACGGTATTTTAGACAAAATTTTAGGCGACCTGAAGAAAAACAATACCATTAAAAAAATCGGTCGTGGATTAATCGAAGAGTAATTATGAAGAAGGTTTTCATCTTGGCCATTGCCGCGTTATCTTTCACTGCATGTCGTAACGCAAATAATTCAACTGCTGAAGTTGCAGGATCAACGGGTAATACTGGTACTACTGTAGTATCTGCGGATGCGCCGCTAATTGTTTTTGAACGGGATATTTTCGATTTCGGTAAAATTAAACAAGGTGAGAAAGTAAATCATGAGTTTAAATTCAAAAATACTGGTAAAAGCCCGTTAATTATTTCTAATGCAACAGCAACTTGCGGTTGTACTGTGCCAGAAGTGCCAAAAGAACCAATTTTACCTGGAAAAGAAGGCGTAATTAAAGTGATTTTTAACAGCGAAGGCAAAGAAGGCATGCAAGATAAAGTAATCACGGTTAGTTCTAATGCAAATCCGGCAACAACAAGCGTTCACCTGGTAGGTGATGTCCGCGTTGGGAAATAATGTAATGTTCAGCATTTTGCTCAATTAAATAGTAAACACACATCAAATAAATAACAAATGACATCAACAGTAATTTTACAGGCAGCAGGTGGAGGCAATATGCTAACTACAATCGTACCAATGGTATTAATTATGGTAGTTTTCTACTTCTTTATGATCCGCCCGCAGGTTAAAAAAGCTAAAGAACATAAAAAATTAGTAGCTGAATTAAAAAAAGGTGATAAAATTATCACTACAGCTGGTATTCACGGACGTATTGCTGATATGAACGATACTACCTTCTTAATCGAAGTTGAAGGAGGTGTTAAAATTCGTTTTGATAAATCAGCTGTTTCTTTGGATGCAACAAAAGCAGTAACTGTACCGGCAAAAGCCTAAGATACTTATATCCGTATGGAAAGCCGTTGTTCACCAGAGCGACGGCTTTCTGTATTTAATTTGAATGCTATAGAAGAAGTGGGGCAGGACAAATTAAACATCAGGCTCAACAACTTCTTTCCTTCTTTGCATCTTTTCTATTTGAGCACCTGTTTAGTTTTACTACATTTGGCGATAGTGTGTTGTAAACGGTTCGCATCGATAGTCAATTAGATCATAAAATATGCCTTTTATTAGATTAACCCAAATAGAAAAGAGACGTGTGTTTACACTCCTGGCCTGTTTGTTTCTGGCAATCGCAGCATGGCTTTTTATGGCGTTGAATAATAAATACATTTATACCGCAAAAACAGTCCTGGTTTTTAAAAATGCACCCACCCGCCGGGCATTTTATCCATTGCAGTCAGATACAGTAGATTTACAAGTAGAGGGAACGGGTTGGCAATTGATATTTTCACGTCTGCGAATTAACCCTACCTCCATATCAGTGAGCCTTAGCCAGCTCAATACAAAGGATTTTATTACGTTTTCAGATCAGTTGTATAATGTTAACAGGCAACTTGAAAGTACCCAAAAAGTGATATCAGTGAAACCCGATACCTTGTATTTTGATTTCACCAAGAGGACGGTGAAAAAGGTTGCTATCAATCTGGTGAACAAACTGGATTTTGTCAGTCAATATGGAATATCCAGTGATATTATTCTTAACCCAAAATATGTAAAGGTAGCCGGACCTGCTGAAGAGTTGAACAAAATTACTTTCTGGCCGACTGATACTTTGAAATTAAGTAAAATTCAGAGCAGTACAACCGTTCGGGTAGGTTTACAGCACAGTGTTCACAAAAATGTAAGCATCTTCCCCTCATCAGTGGAGGTGAAGCTACCCGTTGATGAGTTTACCGAGAAAACGATTGAAGTACCCTTGAAGGTGATCAATAATAAGAACTACAACAGCATTAAGCTGTATCCTAAAAAAGTTAAGGTTACATTCTTAGTTGCGTTGGGCAATTATAGCCAGGTGAATGAAAATTTTATCACTGCAACGGTAGATGTAAATGAATGGCGCGATTTAGCGCATAAGCAGTTTACCGTTAAGATTACGGAGTTCCCCGATTACTGTAAACTGATCAACGTTAATCCATCAAAAGTAGATTTTGTAGTAGAAAAATAATGTATAAAGTAGGTATTACAGGTGGAATAGGCAGTGGCAAAACAACTGTATGCAAAGTTTTTGAAGTTTTAGGCATTCCTGTATTTTATGCTGATCCTGTGGCTAAACAAATTATGGTCACAGATCAGGTACTGATTGATGGCGTTCAGTCAGCTTTTGGAGCTGAAAGTTATGCTTCTGATGGTAAACTGAACAACAAACATCTTGCTGGAATCGTTTTTAACAGCAAGGCGGAACTTGCTAAATTAAATGCACTGGTTCACCCAGCTGTATTCAGGGCATTTGAAGAGTGGGAAAAGCAAGTTGATTCGGCGGTACCGTATACACTGAAAGAAGCCGCGCTTTTGTTTGAAAGTGGTTCCTATAAAATGTGCGATACATCGATCCTCGTTACCGCACCATTGAATCTGAAGCTTGCAAGAGTCATGCAACGCGATCAGGTTTCGGCAGCGCAGGTAGGCGCCAGAATGGATAAACAAATGACTGACGAAGCTAAAGCTAAAATGGCCAATCATTTTATCATGAATGATGAACAGCATTCCATTATTGAACAGGTTTTAAGTTTGCATAAACAGTTTCTAATAGCAGCCAAATCATTAAGCCTATAATAAAATGCGTTGATCTGATCAAAATGTTTAACTGACCAGAATATTACCTGAATTTGAAACCCTGTAAATCCCATTAATGATTTTAAACGATTTTATCACCATCACACCTGCTGGTTTGTATTGTGTTTACGGCGATTTTTACTTAGATCCGAAACAGCCGGTAACAGAAGCTGTCGTGTCTCATGCACATGGAGATCATGCCATTGGAGGAAGTCAGAATGTATATTGTACTGCTGCTACCGAATCTTTTATGAAACACCGTTACCGTAAGTTTGCAGCGGTCGATTTTCATATTAAATCATACCATCAGTCTTTTAAAATTAAGGATGTATCCATTACTTTTTATTCAGCAGGCCATATTTTAGGCTCCGCACAGGTATTAATGGAGTATCAGGGGACAAAATACCTATATACAGGCGATTACAAAATTGAACCCGATCAAACCTGCGAGCCTTTTGAGTTTGTAAAGGCTGATGTTTTGATCACAGAGAGTACCTTTGCCAATCCGGATACCAGACATCCGTCGCCGATAGCAGAAATTGAGAAGTTGAACGAAACCAATTCCAATATCATGCTTGGTGCTTATGCGTTAGGAAAGAGTCAACGGATTATTCAATTGCTTAATCAACATTGTCCGGATAAAAACGTGATGGTTCATCATAGTATTATGCCTTTTGTAAAAATTTACGAAGATTATGGAATGAAATTAGGAAATTATAAAATGTACGACCGAAAGGTGATGAAAAATATTCAGGAGCATCAGGTTTATATTGTTCCACCAATGGTTTTTCACAGTTACCATAAGGCCATTAATGTAGTTCGTGCTTTTGCCTCTGGTTGGAAGAATCTTCAGCAACAAAATGGAATTTCATTATATATTTCTGATCATGCCGACTGGAAGGCGATTTTAGAGACCATCGAAAAGGTAGCTCCACAACAAGTATGGACATTGCATGGCGATGGAAGCCAACTAAAAGAATATTATAAAGATCGGCTGGAAGTGAAAATATTGAATTGAGTGAAAGGATTCAAGGTTATTCAATATAAGCAATACCTGGCATTAAGTTATTTAACACCCAATTATTCACGCATTCAAGATTCAATCATCCACTCATTCAAAATTAAATATGAAAGAAGGTGAAGACTTTTATTTTAACGAAGATGGCCTCATGGTTTTCACAGAAGCCTATCATCTAAAGCGTGGTTCTTGTTGCAAGAATAAGTGTAGACATTGTCCGTGGGGATACGGAAAAAAGAAGAATAAAAAATAAATGTAGAGCTACAACCTGACGTGTTGATAGATATCTTTTAATCTAATATCAAAATAAAGGCTAATAAAGCTCAGGCTCTCATCTATGTTTTTGTATTCTTTCAATTCCCAGTTTTGCTTTTCGTTGAGATGGAAAGCCTCAATAAAGATTTCACTAGAATCAATCATGATATATTCTTTCAATGACGGAATATCTTTATAGAGGTTAAATTTTTTACCCTTATTGTAATTTTTTGTTGAAGGAGATAGGATTTCTATGATTACTGTCGGCAAAGTTGAGGTGTCTTCGTCAAATTTGCTATGTATTAAACCGTTACAATAGATAGATATGTCAGGATAAGTAAATAAAGTATGCTTTGGAATACTCATCCGTTTATCACTCCCATAAGGTCTGCAGGGTTTTTCTTTAAGTTTATTAGCAATTTCTCCGAAAACATTGCTAAAGATTTCATTATGATTATCACTGGCACCAGACATAGCAAATATCTCACCTTCGAAATATTCGTGCTTTTCTTGTGATGCATTTTCCATTTCCAGGTACTCCTGAACAGTGTAACGTCTCTTTTCGTAAGCTACAGCAGGCTCATTTACAATATTATCCATGCACTAATTTACTTGATTTATTGCTGAGGTTGAAAAAAAATAAATTATTAAACGTTTAAAAACGGATAGTGTTGTAACAGGTTGTTCTACAGCTTTTTATTATTGCTGTTTAGCTGTTAAAATGAAGTGCTTATATCTTGCTACCAAATCTAACATGCTGATAGATATCTTTCAGCATGACATTAAAACCGAGGCTAAAAAAGTTTAAGCTCTCGTCTATGTTTTTGTATTCTTTCAATTCCCAGTTTTGCTTTTCGTTGAGATGGAAGGCCTCAATAAAGATTTCACCAGAATCAATCATAATGTATTCTTTTAATGATGGAATGTCGCGGTAGAGTTTGAATTTACTACCTCTATCATAATCTTTGGTAGATGGTGAAAGAATTTCAATGATCACCGTTGGGAGCAGTGCTGTATTTTCATCTTCATCCAGGTGTTTAATTTCATTACAATAAATAGAAATATCCGGATAGGTGAAGAGAGAGTTCTCCGGAATGTTCATTCTCATATCGCTACCGAAAGGAATGCATTTTGAACCATATAACTTACTGCTGAGAAAACCGAAAGTATTTGAGAATATAAAGTTATGATTAAGTGCAGCGCCAGACATCGATGTTACCGCTGCTGAACCAACCGCTCTATCAAGTGGAAAGATTTTACCTTCAAAATATTCATGCTTTTCCTGCGAGGCATTTTCCATTTTCAGGTACTCCTGAACGGTGTAGCGTCTCTTTTTGTATTCTGCAGCAGGTTCATTTACAATCTCATCCATAAACCAATATAGTGAAAATTACAAATCTTTTTACCGATAAATAGGATCAATACTAATGATGACCAGCAAAAAAACCAATCAGTGCAACGCCTATTCCCAATAAAACGGCGATCATTTTTTTAAGGTTAATCTTATGGTCTGCACTGGATTCAAATAAGATTGTAGTAGAAATATGAAGAAAGATCCCAATCACAACGCCCATAATCTTATTGAAATAAGCTTCAACACCGCCAATACTACCATTGCTTAGGCCAAGGCTTACATAAAATCCAAGCGGAGCCATGATGGCAAAAACGGCTAAATAAATAATAATGCACCCCTTTTTAAAATGATTTTGCAGTAAAATGCTTCCTAAAGCAAATGCCGCAGGGATGTGGTGCAATGAGATACCAAAAATTAATTCATTATGTTGTTCTTTAGCCAATGGCATGCCCTCTAAAAATGCATGCAGGCAAAGGCTAATCATAATTCCAAAAGGAAACACATGTCCGTCATGATGTTTATGGATGTGACCATGTTCCACACCTTCAGAAAACTGCTCTAAAAATACCTGCAGCAGAAAGCCGACCAGTATAAAAATTCCGATTTCACTTTTATCAGGTCCGCCGAAAGCATCGGGGATTAGATGCAAAACGGTAATGGCAAATAAATAGGCACCACTGAAAGAAAGAATTAATTTCAGTAATTTTGATTTATCACTTTTAACTAAAAAGATTGCAGTGCCACCGATAAAGGCACAAAAGAATAATACGCAGAATTTCCAGATTTCCATAGCTTAAAAATCAGGTTGTAATTTTTTAAACATTCTCGAACAGATAAACCCAATTAACGTTCCGAGTATAGCACCTGCGGTAACATCAACCGGATAATGAACACCAACATATACCTGTGCAAAACTGATAATAAAGGCCCAGAAAATACCAATTGGTAATATAGGTTTCCATCGGCTGTAAAAAATACCGATAAGAAAAACAGCAATAGCAAAATGATTGGTGGCATGTGCTGATGGAAAACTTAAGCCACTTCCACAGGGTACACGGTGGATAATTTCATTGGTGAGGCTAAAGTCGTTGCAAGGGCGAACCCTGGCAACCAAGGGCTTGATTATTCTGGCCGAAATCGTGTCTCCGGCGGCGAAGGTGAAAATCAACATCCCAATGAGATAAAAGCCTTGTTTTTTATATTGTTTAATGCAAAAAATAACAATAAAAGCATATAGCGGTGACCAGAAATAGCGGTTTCGCATGAGCGGCATTAGCCAGTCAAAAAAGCCGTTTGAAAGTCCGCGGTGAATTTTCAAAAACAATTCCAGGTCAAATTGCTGAATGCTTTCTATCATGCTTTTTTACAAATTAGAATCAGCCTGTCTGATGTACTTCCATCAAAATCGTCCAGTTCGTAGTTGCCACACGCTTTATGGATCACCATTCCGGCTTTCTCCATCATGCGTTCAAAATCTTCGAAACTAAAGGCCTGAACCCGCTCTTCGAAATTGTATATTTTACCTTTATCGTCGAAATTTATCTTTTTAATGATTTTTCCTTCCACCACATTTTTTGTGATATTAAAGGTTATTCCGTCTAATGATTTCACTTCACATGAATTCAGATTTTTGATAATCTTTTCAGTATTAAAGTAATCAATAACTAAAATTCCATTGGCCTTAAGGCATTTTCGAAAAGTTTTTAAAGCATTAACATGCTCTTTCTCCGTATCAAAATAACCAAAACTTGTAAATAGGTTCAGTGCAACATCGAAATAGTTGATGTAAAAAAGCTTACGCATATCGTGCACCAGGAAATGAAGCTTGCTGTTTTCGAATTGTTTGGCGTATTTAATACTTTGTTCGGATAAATCTATCCCGGTAACATCGAACCCTTTTTTATTGAGGTAAATGGAATGTCTGCCTTTTCCGCAAGCAATATCAAGCATTTTCGAATCCGTATCCGGATGAAGAAACTCCGTTAGTTTATCAATGAAGAATTCGGCTTCAGCATCATTTCTCTGTTGATAAAGAATATGATAATATGGCGAATTAAACCAATATTGAAACCATTTGCGCTGCATAAAAAAGCTTTTTGTATTTTAAAGGTTGCAAACTTAGATAAAATTGGATTAAACGCCGAACATTAAATTCAAAGCCGAAGCCGTTTTAACATTCTTTGAGCAACCATTAAAATAACCAAATTTCCGCAAATATAAGATTTTACCATGGCATAAGGATAAGTCTGAAGTTTTTATGCAACAATATTGCAATGTTATTCAGCTCTTAAACAAAAATGCTTTATCATTATCTTTAATATCACCGCAGATCGCAGAAACCTGGTCGGTCACTTCTATTGGATATATCAAATCAACAGATATAAATTAAATGTAAATTAACAACAGTGAAGGGGATAAAAGGGCTGCCATCTTGTTTTTTTTCTTATTTTTGATGCTTATCATTAAATATAATAAGTGACTTTAATAAAATCAATTTCGGGAATAAGGGGAACAATAGGCGGACAGGCAGGAAATGGCTTAACGCCAATTGATGTAGTGAAATTTACCGCTGCCTTTGGAAGTTGGGTTGTTCAGAAAACAGGAGTTAAAAGAATTGTTTTAGGTCGCGATGCGCGTATTTCTGGTGAAATGGTTAACCATTTGGTCATTGGCACCTTGCAGGGCCTTGGCATCGAAGTGATTGATTTAGGTTTATCAACTACACCAACTGTAGAAATCGCGGTAGCAGAAGAAAACGCAGGTGGCGGGATCATTTTAACTGCAAGCCATAATCCTAAACAATGGAACGCATTAAAGTTGCTTAATGCAGATGGAGAATTTATCAGCGATGCTGATGGAAAAGAGGTTTTAGACCTTGCCGAAAATGCTGCATTTGAGTTTGCTGATGTAGATAAATTAGGGAAAGTAATCAATAATGATACTTACCTGCAAAAACATATAGATAAGGTGCTGGCCTTGCCATTGGTAGATGTTGAAGCCATTAAGAACGCAGATTTCAAAATTGTTATTGATTGTGTAAACTCTACGGGAGGTATATTTATTCCGGCTTTGTTAAAAGCATTAGGCGTTAAAAGGATTACTGAATTATATTGTACACCAGATGGCCATTTTCCACATAATCCAGAGCCTTTACCAGAAAATCTGGGTGCTATTTCGAAAGAAGTACAAAAGCAGAATGCAGACCTGGGCATTGTTGTAGATCCTGATGTAGATCGTTTATGTTTTGTAAATGAAGATGGGAGCATGTTTGGTGAAGAATATACGCTGGTTGCTGTAGCCGATTATGTATTAAAAAATACGCCGGGAAATACGGTTTCCAATTTATCATCTACCCGTGCACTCCGTGATGTTAGTGAAAAAGCAGGTGTAGAATATCATGCTTCTGCAGTAGGAGAGGTGAACGTAGTAAATAAAATGAAGGAAACCGATGCCATTATTGGTGGCGAAGGGAATGGCGGTATTATTTATCCGGAATCTCATTATGGCAGAGATGCATTGGTTGGGATTGCATTGTTTTTAACACATTTGGCCAAATTTGGAAAGTCAATCTCCGTGTTAAGAGCCAGCTATCCACAATACTACATTTCAAAAAACAAAATTACGCTTACACCTGAAATGGATATTGATCACTTGTTAAAACAAGTTGAAGAAAAGTATCAAAGACAGCCGCATAGTACGATAGACGGGTTAAAGATTGAGTTTGATAAAACCTGGGTACATTTGAGACGCTCAAATACGGAGCCTATTATCCGGATTTATAGTGAAGCGGAAAATGAAACCGTAGCAGAAAGTCTCGCAAATAAAATTATTTCTGATATTAAAGAAATATTGCATTTGTAAAAACATAGATCGCTCCAAAAGACATAATAAAATTAATAATGATTTATCATCCGAGGTGAATTATTTAAATGGTCAGAACACATATGAAAAGGGTTTATTTAGATAATGCAGCTACAACACCGTTAGACAAGGAAGTAATTGCAGAAATGAGCAACGTGATGGAAAACTATTTTGGTAATCCTTCTGCAATTCATGCGCTTGGACGCGAGGTACGGACTTTGGTTGAAAAAGCCCGTAAAAGTGTTGCTAATCTTTTAGGCGCCTCGCCGTCTGAAATATTTTTTACATCAGGTGGTACAGAAGCTGATAATACAGCGATCCGTTGCGGCATTTCTGCCTATGGAATTAAACATGCCATTACCTCTAAAATAGAGCATCATGCGGTAGAACAAACCTTAAATATGATGCTTAAAAATGGGGAGATAGATAAGCTTGGTTTTGTAAATATCGATGAAAAAGGAAACATTGATTATGCGCATTTAGAGGAATTATTGCAAAACAACGATCGTACTTTCGTATCATTGATGCATGCTAATAATGAATTGGGTACGCTTACTGATATGATTAAAGTAGGCGATATCTGTGAAAAATATAATGCAATTTATCACGCAGATACGGTTCAAACGATGGGACATTATGTCCACAATGTTCGCCAGCTGAAAGCCCACTTTATTGTTTGTGCAGCACATAAACTTCATGGGCCGAAAGGTGTAGGATTCTTGTATGTGAACAGTAGTGTGAAAATTCCGCCAATGATTTATGGGGGCGCACAGGAACGCAACATGCGTGGGGGAACAGAGAATGTTTATGGTATAGTTGGTTTAGCAAAAGCATTAGAAATTGCTTATGCAGAAATGGACGAACACAAAAACTACATTCAATCTTTAAAAGATTATTTAAAGGATCAACTGATTGCAGAAATTCCTGGAATTGCTTTTAATGGTGAGACCGATGCAGATAAAAGTTTATATACGGTGTTAAACGTTTCTTTTCCGGAAATGGATATGGCAGATATGTTGTTGTTTAATCTGGATATTAACGGGATTTGTGCTTCCGGGGGAAGCGCCTGCTCTTCAGGATCGAACATTGGCTCGCATGTTTTAAACGGGATAAATGCAGATCCTAATCGTCCTTCCGTTCGTTTTTCTTTTAGTAAATACACTACTAAAGCGGAATTGGATTATGTAATAGAAAAAGTCAAAATGGTGGTGAAGCAAAATGCATTAGCCTAAAAATATCAATAACCAAATAGAATAGTCCCGATGAGAGTCGGGATTTTTTTTTGAATAAGTTTTTGCTTTTGGAAAGCAAATGCAGCTCCCTGCTTATTGTTAGTCCTGCTTTTCGTTTCAAGTCCTCACCCGATAAAAAATCGGGTTTGCGGGCTTTTCACTACAATTAGGTTTAAGCTCGGTAAAACTGTGATGCTATTTAAGGCAGTTCCGTTCTTTAGTTTAGAAATATTGTTATCTCATTCTTAATAAATAAGCAAGAAATTAAATTTATAGCGCTTGTAAATTTGAAATTAAAACCTTAGATTTAATCAAGACAAAGGCAAACCAAAAAGCCAATACATCCTGTTCCTCTACGATACCTTATCAAATCCCATGGTATAAGGTGAAGCAAATTTTAAAATAACTTTTTTGCAGGTTCTCTGGCAGAGAACTTTAATCACGTTTAAAATTTATCTAACCATGGAGGTGTAAGCTTCCTTTAAACTCGTAGCTATGGAAACCAATCAAGTTACCCAAAATCAAGACAATGTTCAATCAGAAAATAAATTGATTGGAGAAAGAAAACACATTTACAACTCATCTAAATTTTCTTTCGAATCCTCTCATCATTTTGATAAAGTCCATAAAAGAAAATTTCATTCTTTTGGTTCAATACATGAATTAGTAAAACTCCCGGGAGCGATGTTTTAATTCATGTACATAATTAATGTTTTGATACTTCCCTCAAAAGGGGAGGTAGAACAATGTTATTGTTCAAGCTAAAACTATTCCAAAAACAGCTATTAAAAACAATATTATTTTTGAGGTGTTCTTATAGTACATCAATTTTAAATCACTATGGAAACCAATAAAGAAAAAGGCAAAATTATTGAGAACGAATTGCTCGATAAAACAGCAGAAGATGTTAAAGATGATAGAAAGTTAGACGAAAATAAATCATCGAAAGTAGCTACCAATTTATTTCATAAAGATAACGATCGTAAAAATAATTCTTTCGGTCCGGGGCATGAGCCGGGTACAACCCCAGGTTCAGGAATATAGCTGCTGATTAGCATAATTTCAGTAAAATTATTAAATTTAAGCCACAGCATATTGTTGTGGCTTTTATTATGAGTAAAAATGGAGAGACGAAACTTTATTAAAAATTCAGCATTGGCAATGGCACTTTTGTCTATTTATAAAAGTGATGTCTTCGCCCATCAAAAATCTTTTGCACATATCTTTAAGTCTTTAAGAAATAACGTTGGTATTTTCACAGAACAAGGTGGAACAATTGGCTGGCTAAATTCTTCAAGTAGCTTTGCAGTAATCGATTCGCAGTTCCCAACCTCAGCACCACATGTGATAGAGGAGTTGAAGAAACTGGGGGATAAACCATTTAAATACCTGATCAATACGCACCATCATGGCGATCATACTGCCGGGAATATCGCATTTAGAGGAATAGCTGAAAAAGTAGTTGCTCATCAAAATTCGCTGGTTAATCAGAAAAGGGCTGCCGAAAAAGCAAATAACCTAGATCAGGTTTTATTACCAGATACCACCTTTGGTACGGGTTGGAAAGCAACAGTTGGAGATGAGAAAATAAGTGCCTATTACTATGGTTCTGGTCATACCAATGGAGACGCCATTTATCACTTTGAAAATGCAAATATTGTTCATGTTGGTGATTTAGTTTCCAATAGAAAGTATCCATATATCGACCGTGAAAACGGCGCCCATATCGGAAATTGGATTGTTGCTTTAGATAAAATATATAATCAGTTCGATAATGATACGCTGTTTATTTTCGGACATAGCCGCGAGCCAGAAAAAGTAACCGGAAATAAGGCAGATGTGAAAGCCTTTCGGAATTACTTGCACAGTCTGCTAACTTTTGTAAGTGGCGAAATCAAAAACGGGAAAAGCAAGGAAGAGATTTTGAAAGCAACAGCTATCCCAGACGCAACGGAATGGCAAGGCGATGGGATCCAACGAAGCTTAACCGCTGCGTTTGATGAACTAAAAGGTATTTAATCGTTATGGTTTGTCTTACAGGCAATTTCTTCGATACCAAATAAGTCAGCAACCGACAACCAAATCTATTTTCAATTTAAAAACATTCTATATTTCAAATACTGTTAAAGTAGATAGTTAAAAGATATATAAGTAATTCGCTATCAGTTATATTTGCGTGATACCAATCCAAATATCAGATATGGATGATTTTTTAGCTGCCCGATCCCAGATGGCCTTATCCTTAGGCTTTCACATTATTTTTTCTTGTATTGGAATGGTGATGCCATTTTTTATGGCCGTATCACACTATAAATGGTTAAAAACCAACGATGAGGTGTATAAAAACCTGACGAAGGCCTGGAGTAAAGGCGTAGCAATTTTCTTTGCTACTGGTGCAGTGTCTGGCACCATGTTGTCTTTTGAGCTGGGCTTACTCTGGCCAAAATTCATGGAGCACGCAGGTCCGATTTTTGGAATGCCTTTTTCATTGGAAGGAACAGCCTTTTTTATTGAGGCAATTGCGCTGGGTTTTTTTCTTTACGGTTGGGATAAACTGAATAAGTGGTTTCATTGGTTTACCGGAATGGTAGTTGGGGTAAGTGGCCTGGCATCAGGAATTTTAGTAGTTGCCGCAAATGCCTGGATGAATAGTCCGGCAGGATTCGATTTCGTTAACGGGCAGTATCTAAATATCGATCCTATTCAGGCCATGTTTAATAAAGCGTGGTTTTCTCAGGCTTTGCACATGTGTTTAGCGGCATTTACCGCTACAGGATTTGCAGTTGCAGGCGTGCATGCGTTAATGATCTTAAGAAATCAGAATAAGGTATTTCATTTAAGGGCATTTAAAATTGCAGCTGTCTTTGCCTGCATTGGCGCATTGTTACAGCCTTTAAGTGGGGATATTTCTGCTAAAGATGTGGCAAAACGGCAACCCGCTAAGCTCGCAGCAATGGAGGCGCTTTATAAAACTGAGAAGCCTGCCCCCTTATTAATAGGTGGAATTGTAAATGAAAAGGAACAGACTGTAAAAGGTGCGATTAAAATTCCTGGTGCCTTAAGTTTCCTTGCTCATGGAAATTTTAAAGCGGAGGTAAAAGGCCTGGATCAGATTCCTAAAGATGAGCAACCACCTGTGGCCATCACCCACTATGCTTTTCAGATTATGGTTGGAATTGGCTCACTTCTAGCGTTGATCTCGCTGGTATTTTTTATCAATTTATTTAGAAAAAAATCCTTTCTCGAAAAGATCTGGTTGCTTAAACTGTTTGTATTTGCCATCCCGTTAGGCTATATCGCTTTGGAAGCAGGGTGGGTGGTAACTGAAGTTGGACGGCAGCCTTGGATTATTTATGGCATTATGCGTACGAGAGATGCCGTAACGCCTATGCCTGGTATCGCTTATTCATTTTACATTTTCTCTGCCATTTACGTTTCGCTTAGCATAGTGGTTACCTTTTTGCTTTACCGACAAATTAAAATGGTTCCGGTATTGTATGATGAAAATAGCGCTAGTCAGAAAAGGTCTGCGGCAAAGGAAGATCATTGATTCCTGTAATCTAAATCGTTGTAACTACTATAATCCATGTAATCATTTTCTAATCTCTGTAATCACCTTCTAATATGGAATACGTCGTAATCACCTTTTTATGTTTAGGCATTCTCCTTTATTTCCTTTTGGGCGGCGCCGATTTTGGAGCTGGCATTATAGAACTTTTTACCTCTACTAAAAACAGAAGCAGAACTCGAAAAACCATGTATCAGGCGATTGGGCCGGTTTGGGAGGCTAATCACATGTGGTTAATTATCGCGATTGTGATTTTATTTGTTGGCTTCCCACATATCTACACCACAATGTCGGTTTACCTGCATATCCCATTACTTACTATGCTGATCGGAATTATTGCCAGGGGAACAGCTTTTGTTTTCAGACATTACGATGCCATTAAGGATGATATGCAATGGCTTTATAATCGTATTTTTCGATATTCGAGTTTTATTACGCCATTATTTCTGGGCATTATTGCGGGAAGTGTCATTTCAGGTCACATCGATACGGAAGCGAAAGATTTTCTTACTGCCTATGTTTGGAGTTGGTTAAATTGGTTTTCAGTTTCCGTAGGATTATTTACCGTTGCCTTGTGTGGTTTTCTTGCTGCGATTTACCTAATTGGTGAAACTGAAGACATACCTGAGCAGCGGCGATTTATCAAGAAGGCCAAATACATGAATATTGCAGCAGTGGTGTTCGGCGCAATGGTTTTTATAGCTGCGCAGATTGATAAAATTCCGTTGATTGATTGGGTGTTTAAAAATACAGTTGGTTTAACGGCTATCGTTTTAGCGAGTCTGTCGTTGATTTTACTTTGGTATTTACTGATTAAAGGCAAAACAAAGATTCTACGGGTATTGGCTGGCTTCCAGGTAACCATGATTCTTGTAGCCATTAGTTATGCTCACTTTCCCAATTTTATCCGACTAAAAAACGGAAATGCAATTTCACTTTTCGAAACAGTTGGTCCTGAAAAAACTATTTATAGTTTGGGTTTAGCGCTACTGCTGGGAAGTGTGTTGATCTTGCCATTTTTAGGTTACTTGTTTTATAAGTTTCAGAAGAAAGAGGAATAAGGTAAGTTGAGAGTCTTTAGGCAATAGCCTGAAGTAAAGCTTGTCAATCCTTCGACGGCCTTCCGTTCTATCTATCATTCGTGTGTCTCACCGACCGAAATGATGAATCCATCAATTTTCTTAATGTCTAAATGTTTCATATATGTATGCTTCGGTTGGTGAAGACCCCAAACGGATCATGTAAATACTTTTTGCTGCACTGCAATTCTTGCGATTTGCTATTAAAAGTTTTTAGTCCATAACTGATGAAACAACAAAGGAGCATCTGTTTCCAGATACTCCTTCAAAATGCCTTGAGATTATTTACAATCCACCTTTTCTGTTCGATTTACTTTGAACAGGCCAGGTTGCCGGTTTACCTGTTCTTTCATTTACAGGCAAGTCCGTTGCTTTTTCTGTTGATGTTTTCTCTGGATCTTCGCATGCCATATAAATCATAATAGCAGCTAAGATTACATTGCTACGGATCTCATCGAATACTAATTTGTCGTAGCTATCGCGATTGGTATGCCAGGTATAAGTGCCATAATCCCAACTGGTGGAACTTAATGAATAGCCCAAAGCACCTGCTGCAACGAAAGATGCAAAATCAGATCCTCCTGCACCAGGCATTCCTGGAAAGCTGGTCTTAATTTGATTTTTAATGGTGTCCGGTACAGCATTTAACCAGCGAGTAATGTAGTCTTTTGATTTTGCAAATCCTTGTCCGCCGATATTAACTACCCTACCTGTTCCGTTATCCTGGTTGAATAAAGCCTGCAGGTTATTTACAATTTCCGGATGGTCTTCTACAAAGGCTCTTGAGCCATTTAAACCTTGTTCTTCACTTCCCCAGTGCCCAACTAAAATGGTACGTTTTGGATTTGGATAAAACTTCTTCAAAATGCGCATCGCTTCCATCATCATGATGGTGCCGGAGCCGTTATCTGTGGCACCACTTGCACCGTCCCACGAGTCAAAGTGGGCAGATAACATCACATATTCCTTTGGTTTTTGTTTTCCCTTGATTTCGGCAATGGTATTAAAGGTTGGTACTGCGCCTAATTTTTTAGATTCTGATTCGATCTTTAACATTGGCTTATTGCCATTTAAAGCAAGGCGGTACACTAAACCGTAATCTTCTACTGATAAATCTAATGTTGGGACTTTAGTGGTATTGGCGCCAAATATTTTATCTACACCAAATCCTTGCGACCAATTATTAATCACCACTGCAACAGCGCCAGCGTTTTCCAAAGCAACAGGGAGCGTTTTAGCATTGTAACCAGTTTTTGCCATGCTCGCTGTCCACGCTTTTAATGCCTCAGCTTTTTCTTTTTTAAATTTTTCAAATAAATCTTTTGTTGCAAACTCTTCCCAATTCTTTTCGGGCCTGCCAGAAAGTTGATTCCTAGAGATTAACACAATCTTCCCATTAACATTCGGTAACCATTTCCCGAAAGCTACGGAATCTGTGATCGCAGGAAGGATAATCGCTTCAGCATTGATTGCTTTTCCGTTGGTAGAGGGACTCCAAGCCAATTGTGTGCCTTCCAGCGACCTCACTCTAGGACTTACTAAATCGATGTGAGTAACGCCTCTTTCCCAGCCAGCCCATTCGCCCCACTTTTCATTTTTTGCAGATATGCCCCAGTCGCTATATTTTTTAACGGCCCAATCGTTTGCTTGTTTCATTTGTGGCGAACCTACTAAACGCGGGCCGACAACATCTAACAGCTCATGAGCCAGTTTCTCTAATTGGGAGTTTTCATTTACTTCCTTTACAATATTATCGATTACTTTTTTGTCTTGAGCAAAAGCAATAGACAATGTAAATAGAAGTAAGGCGGGTAGGAGTAGTTTTTTATTCATAATGAAGTTTAGTTTGATTTGGCTAAAATAGGCAATAAGGGGAGGGGAAATGGATGATAATAGAAATGTTGCACATGGGTATGCCATTGACTAAAGTCAATGACAATGAATTGCATGAAGGCTATAGCGATCGCTGTTGTTATTCATTGCCGCCTGTTTCAACAGGCGGAATTGATTTATAGAAAAATTAATATTGAGCGAGGGGTTTTTATAAAGGCCAATTGCTTTTCATATGATTGCCATTGACTAAAGTCAATGACAATGAATAGCGTAGAGGCTATAGCGATCGCTGTTATTATTCATTGCCGCCTGTTAAACAGGCGGAATTAGTTTATAGAAAAATTAATAGTGAGCGATAGGCTTTATTAATGCCAATTGCTATAATATGATCGCCATTAACTAAAGTCAATGACAATGAATAGCATGGAGGCTATAGCGATCGCTGTTGTTATTCATTGCCGCCTGTTTCAACAGGCGGAATTAGTTTATAGAAAATTAATATTGAGCGAGAGGTTTTTATAAAGGCCAATTGCTCTTAATATGATTGCCATTGACTAAAGTCAATGACAATGAATAGCATGGAGGTCATAGCGATCGCTATTATTATCATTGCCGCCTGTTTCAACAGGCGGAATTGGTTTGCAGAAATAAATATGGAGCGAGAGGTTTATTAGCCCAATTGCTTTTATATGATTGCCATTGACTAAAGTCAATGACAATGAATTGCATGGAGGCTATAGCGATCGCTGTTGTTATTCATTGCCGCCTGTTTCAACAGGCGGAATTAGTTATAGAAATTAATATTGAGCGAGAGGTTTATTAGGCCTATTGCTTTTCTATATGATTACCATTGACTAAAGTCAATGACAATGAATTGCATGGAGGCTATAGCGATCGCTATTATTATCATTGCCGCCTGTTTCAACAGGCGGAATTAGTTTATAGAAAATAAATATTGAGTGAGGGGTTTTTATAAAGGCCAATTGTTCTTAATATGATTGCTATTGACTAAAGTCAATGACAATGAATAGCATGAAGGCTATAGCGATTGTTATTACTATCATTGCCGCCTGCTTCAACAGGCGGAAAATATAATAAATCCCAATAGCTATTCTAGCTTTTAGAAAGGAAGGTACCAATCCTAAGTATTAATGAACCACTTTGAGCTAAACCTGATTGACGTGAAAAGCCCACAGCGCAGCGAGGACTTGAAACAAAAAGCAGGACTGAACTAACCTAAGTTATTCCAGCCCTGCTTTTCTAAATATTATGAATTCATTTTTTTGGCACCCAGACCAATGAACTAATGGCTAATGAACTATTGAACCAACTAGTTGTTCATCATTTTAATAAAAGCACCTAGTTTGGCTTTCATGGCTCTTCTATCCACAATAAAATCGAGGAAGCCATGCTCAAGAACAAATTCTGAAGTTTGGAAACCCTTTGGAAGATCTTTTTTAATGGTTTCTTTGATTACTCTTGGACCAGCAAAGCCAATTAATGCACCCGGTTCTGCGATATTAATGTCACCCAGCATGGCATATGAAGCTGTAACACCCCCAGTTGTAGGATCAGTTAATAAAGAAATATATGGAATTTTCGCCTGGCTCAATAAAGCTAGTTTTGCGGATGTCTTTGCCATTTGCATTAAAGAGAATGCAGCTTCCATCATTCGTGCACCACCTGATTTTGAGATCATCAAAAAGGGAATTTTATGCTTAATGGAATAATCGATGGAACGGGCAATTTTCTCACCTACTACCGAACCCATAGATCCGCCAATGAAAGCAAAATCCATACAGGCAATTACGAGTTCCTGACCTTCAATTTTACCAACACCCGCCCGAATGGCATCTTTTAGGCCAGTTTTAGCCTGGCTTTCTACAATTCTATCGGTATAAGGTTTGTTGTCGTTAAAGTTTAAAGGATCGCCGGAAGTAAGATTGGCGAAAAGCTCCGTAAACTCATTATTATCAAATAAAACTTCAAAATATTCTTTAGAACCTACCCTCAAATGGTAATTACAGTAGTGGCAAACGTATTTGTTTTCCTGCAATTCTGTTTGATGTAGCGGTTTTTTGCAATTTGGACACTTATTCCACACGCCATCCGGTGCCTCTTTCTTCTCTTCTGTTGTGGTGATGATACCTTTATTTTCTCTCTTAAACCAAGCCATATAATTTTTTAAAGAATTGGATTGCAAAGAAACGAAAAATATAATAAAGTAGACCCTTATCATGAGTAAAATAGTCATATACTCATAGCTGATTGTGAATTTTCGAAATGTTTCCTAATTAATTAAAAACTTGCCTTTAAGGTTTGGGAGCCGGAAATTGTTAGCAACAGTGTGTAGTTTCTACACTAAGGATAATGGTATTCTTACGCTAAATAGCCTCTATTTCGTTGTCAAGCAAATAATTCTGTTGTTACAAAAGCTTGAAATGTTATTTTTTTTTATAACTTCGGACTTAATAAAATTAACAAGAGATGAGTTTAAAAGGCTACAAAGGCGTAATTTACGGAGATGCCGTTCAAGAATTATTTGAGCAGGCTAAAAAACATCAGTTTGCTTTACCAGCAGTAAACGTAACCGGTACAAATACGGTTAACGCGGTATTGGAAACTGCTAAGGCAGTAAATTCGCCTGTTATGATTCAATTATCTAATGGTGGTGCGCAGTTTTACGCAGGTAAATCTTTAGATAATGAGAAATTGCAGGCATGTATTTTAGGTGCAGTTTCTGCAGCTAAACATGTACATTTATTAGCAGAACATTATGGTGTTGCAGTGGTTTTGCACACAGATCATGCTGCAAAAAAATTATTGCCTTGGATTGACGGCCTTTTAGATCACGGTGAAAAATTCTTCGCTGAAACCGGAAAACCTTTATTTTCTTCACACATGTTAGATTTATCGGAAGAATCTATCGAAGAAAACATGGAAATTTCTGCAAAATATTTGGAGCGTATGTCTAAAATGAACATGACGATCGAAATTGAATTAGGTGTTACCGGTGGTGAAGAAGATGGAGTAGATAACAGTGATGTCGACAGTTCTAAACTATATACTCAGCCAAGTGAAGTTGCTTATGCTTATGAGGAATTGAGTAAAGTATCGCCACGTTTTACGGTTGCTGCGGCATTTGGTAACGTTCATGGTGTTTACAAACCTGGAAATGTGAAATTACAACCAGTTATTTTGAAAAACTCTCAGGATTTTGTGAAAGAGAAATTCGCATTAACTGCAGAGAAGCCAATTAACTTCGTTTTCCATGGCGGTTCTGGCTCTTCTCAGGAAGAAATCAGAGAAGCAATTTCTTATGGTGCAATTAAAATGAATATTGATACTGATATGCAATGGGCATTCTGGGAAGGTATTTTAGAATATTACAAAAAGAACGAAGCTTTCCTTCAGGGACAGATTGGTAACCCTGATGGCGATGATAAACCAAATAAGAAATATTATGATCCACGCGTTTGGTTGCGTAAAGGTGAAGAAACATTTGTAAAGCGCTTAACTGCTGCATTTGAAGATTTAAATTGCATCAACGCAAACGATAAGTTATGATACAGTTGGAATGTTGTAGGCTTGGAATGTTGCAACATTGAACTTTCTAACTTCTCAACTTCTTAACATTACAATTTGAAAACAAAAGCGCCATAGGTTGGAAAACTTATGGCGCTTTTGTTTGTTTTTTATAATTACATTTAAGCAAACGACATGTGATGACAAAATCTACAACCAACATCAAAAAAAATAATTTTTTCGAAAAGTTTGCTAATGCTGCAACTAAGTTCACTGGCAGTTCTTTTGCTTTTATTGCTGCTACGTTAATTGTTCTGATCTGGGCGGTAACAGGCCCCGTGTTTCATTATTCCGAAACATGGCAACTTGTGATCAATACAGGAACAACCATTATTACTTTTCTGATGGTTTTCTTAATCCAAAAAGCTCAGAATAAAGATGGCAAAGCAATTCAGTTGAAATTAAACGAACTGATTGCAGCTCAGCAAGGTGCAAGTAACCGCATGGTTGATATTGAAGATTTGAGTGAGCGCGAACTCGATCAGTTGCATAAATTTTATGTTACGATTGCTACACTTGCCAAAAAAGAGGCCGATATTCATTGCTCGCATTCTATTGATGTAGCAAAAGAATTGAATGAAACGAAGTTAAATTCCAATAAACATTTTAAACAACCTATATCATGAGCTTACAGGTTCAAAAAGTTATCCACCCGGAAGAGTTAGATAAAGTATTCGCCATACGCAAAATTGTTTTTGTTGATGAACAGAATTGTCCACCGGAATTAGAATGGGAGCACGAAGATGAATCCATTCATTTTTTAGCCACACACAATGGGAAGCCTTGTGGCGCCTGCCGTTGGAGAAAGACTGACTTAGGCTATAAGTTGGAACGTTTTGCGGTATTAAAGGACTTCAGGGGGCAGGGTGTTGGTCGTGCATTAATTGCGGAGGCGTTGTCTGATCTCCCTGAAGACGCGCATTATATTTACCTAAATTCGCAGTTAGATGCAATGAGTTTATATGCCAAGTTCGGTTTCTTAGCAGAAGGCGATCAGTTTGAAGAAGCCGGAATTCAGCACTTTAAAATGGTGAAGAAGGTTTGAGGATAGCAAGTTAAGTCGTTGCGAGGCACGAAGCAATCTTAATGCGATCGCTATATTTTAGTTAATGCCCATTCAGCGTTGTAAGATTACTATCTTTAGGGTTAATGTACCCACCCATAGTTGTAGGATTGCTTCGTACCTCGCAATGACGTTGTGGTTATACAATGGCGTCTGGTAGATAAGTTGTTATGCACAAAGCAATCTTAATGCGATCGCTATGTTTTGACCGATGCTCTCACTCAGCAGTTTTAGGACTGCTTCTTACCTGAACGGAAGTTACTGTTATGTAATTGTTTACTGATCGATATTATCTAAATATTTTCCCTGATAAAGCCATCGTTTCGTTCCATTTCTCCATATTTAAATTCAAGTTTTCGCTTTTAGCATCTAAAAACGCAATTACTTCTTCGGTTGCTATGTTTCCGGTAAGATCATCTGCTGCCATTGGGCAACCGCCAAAACCTTTTAAAGCACTATCAATTCGCTTTACGCCAGCATAATAGGCTGCTTCGATTTTTTCAAATCGCTCAGCAGGAGTGGAGTGCAAATGGATTCCGATCTCCGTATCGCTAAATTTCGAGATAAGTTTTGGCAGGATTTCCTTTATCTTTTCAGGCGTTGAAATCCCAACTGTGTCAGCCAATGAGATTATTTCTACACCTTTGCTTACTAAAATGTCCGCCCATTGTTCTACAATTTCGTAATTCCAATCATCGCCGTAAGGATTTCCGAATCCCATAGAAAGATAGACCACTGCCTTTTTGTTGTGATTGGCACAAAGCAAAAGCATTTTCTCAACAGTTACTAACGATTGTTCTATGCTTGAATTGGTATTTCTTTGCTGGAAGGTTTCTGAGATAGAAAATGGGAAACCCAGATAAGTGATCTCCCGATGTTTAATGGCCGCTTCGACACCTTTCAAATTAGCCACAATAGCTAACAACTTAGTAGTTGTACCATTCAAATTTAAATTAGCCAAAACCTCAGCGGTGTCAGCAAGCTGAGGAATTGCTTTCGGTGACACAAAACTGCCGAAATCAAGTGTATCAAACCCAACCTGAAGAAGCAAATTAAGGTATTCAGACTTTAATGCTGTCGGTACAAAATTATGTAATCCCTGCATGGCATCGCGTGGGCACTCCACTAATTTAAATTTATTCCCGCTCATAAATTTTAAGAAGATTGAACTGCAAAGTGCGCAAAGTTTCTCGCAAAGAAAAGATTTTGAGGAACAAAGAGTAAGTAAAGAACAATGCTCATAGTGCACAACAATTTACGCATGAGCAAAACAACGATCAACCGAAAACAAAATTCCGCTAACCTACCTCTTTCACACTTTCCACTTCCTTTCGGTAATCTACACTTCTATCTTTAGCAAAAGTTCTGATAATAAGTCTTGTTCCACGGTCATAGCTGAAGTAACTCCATAGCCAGTTTACAAACACGATAATCTTGTTTCTGAAACCAACCAGGCTCATCAGGTGAACGAACATCCAGGTAAACCAGGCGAATACACCCTGGAAACGTATTTTGCCAATATCCACAACCGCTTTGTTCCTGCCCACTGTTGCCATTGATCCTTTGTCGAAATACTTAAAAGGCTCTAAAGGCTTATTTTCAATAATTTTAACCAGGTTTTTTGCTAGATGATGCCCTTGTTGAATCGCAACAGGCGCAACTCCCGGATGACCATTCGGGGTTTCTTCATCAATAATCGAAGCTACATCTCCAATGGCATAAATATTTTGATAACCCACAATGAGGTTTTGTTTGTCAGTCTTCAGTCGGCCGCCACGAACAATTTCCGCCCGGTCTAAGCCAGCAACTAATTCTCCCTTCACACCTGCGCTCCAAATCACCGTTGAAGCCATGATAGGATCTTTATCCTGAAGCGTAAGCGTTAAACCATCATAACCCAATACCCTGGTTTGATTCATCACCTGAACGCCCATTTTGATTAAGAATTCTTTAGATTTCACTTGCGCCTGTGGCGACATCGGGCCCAACAATTCAGGAGAGTTTTCTACAAGATAGATATTGATTTTGTTTAAATCCATTTCCGGATAGTCGTTCGGAATTACATGCTTCTTGAGTTCTGCAATGGCTCCGGATGTTTCAACCCCTGTCGGTCCGCCGCCAACAACCACAAAGTTCAATAATGCATGTTTTTTAATAACATCCGTTTCAATAAGCGACTTCTCGAAATTTTGAAGTATCAGGCTTCTTAAATCCAATGCTTCCGGGATCGATTTCATTGGCATCGAGTTTTGTTCAATCTCTTTATTACCAAAAAAATTACTCGTAGAACCTGTAGCAAGAACTAAATAGTCGTAACTAATGTCACCGATATCAGTTTTTAAACAATTTTTTTCAGCATCGATATTGGTAACTTTGGTTACCCGGAAGGTGAGATTTTTTTGTCCCTTGAAGATTTTACGAAGCGGAAAGGCAATAGATTCAGCTTCTAATCCACCCGTAGCTACCTGATAGAGGAGGGGTTGAAAAGTATGGTAATTGTGTTTATCTAACATGACCACCTGAAAGGGTTTGTTTTTAAGTCGTTTGGCCAGTTCAATTCCGCCAAATCCGCCGCCAACAATTACTATTCTAGGATGTTCACTTTCCGGAAGCTGTAAATTCATGCGCTATCGTTTATTTGTTTACTAAACTAACAAAAAGATAGTTAAAAGGTTTAGAATGGCCAGTTTTGGGGCTCAAACTTACGCTGTTATTGCAATTTGAATTTAATTGCTTACACCAGTTTTTAATTACTTACGTGATCTTAGATAATGATAACTACCATAAAAAGCAAAAAAAACGCCCCGATCAAATCGAGGCGTTCTATATATTTAAAAGGTATTAGCCTTATTTTTTCTCTGCAGAACTTCCTAAATCAATTACGATAGGCGTAGAGATACATAATGAGGAGTATGTACCGATAATACGACCAATCAATAATGCGAAGATAAATCCGCGGATGCTATCACCACCGAAAATGAAGATAACCAATAACACGAAGAACACTGTTAATGAAGTCAAAATTGTACGACTTAAAGTACTGTTCAAGGCGAAGTTGATTAAGTTGTTACGTTCTTCACCATGTAAATCTTCTTTACCAGATTCTTTTAATTTCTCACGGATACGGTCGAATACTACAACGGTTTCCGTCATGGTGTAACCCATTACTGTTAAAATCGCTGCGATAAAATCTTGTCCGATTTCCAAAGAGAAAGGCATTACTCCGTCTAAGATGGTGTAGAAAGATAAAACCATCAATACATCATGCGCAAGTGCAATTACCGCACCTAAACCATATTGCCATTTTTTAAAGCGGACAACGATGTAGATAAACATAAAGATACATGAAATCAATACTGCGTAAAACGCACCGTTAACAATGTCGCTCGCAATAATCGGCGTAACTTTTTGAGAACTTACGATTTCGTATTTTGTACCAACTAAACCTTTGTTCAAAGCATCTTCAACAACTTTATCCGTTCTGATATCCTGATCTTCGATGTGGAAAGTCGTTGTAATTTTAACCTGGCTATCTTCCCCAGCTGTTTTCACCTCCGGTGTTTCATTATCAAAAACCGGCGCTAACTTAGATTTTAAATCTTCAGTATTAACTGCTTTATCAAAGTGAACTAAATATGTTCTGCCACCTTTAAAATCAACACCTAAGTTTAAACCACCATTTTTAAAGTACATACCAATACCAGCAATAATAACTATTGTGGAAATGATATAGTAGATTTTACGACGGCCAACAAAGTTGAATGCCAGGTTTTTGAATGCATTACGCGTTAAGCTGTTATCAAAGTTAACTTCGATTTTACGGGATAACAATGAATCAAATACCACTCTTGAAATGGCAACTGCAGCAAATAATGACGAAAGGATACCAATACATAAGGTAGTTGCGAAGCCCTGAACCGGACCGCTACCGAATACGTATAAAATAGCACCTAATATAAATAAGGTAACGTTTGAATCGATAATAGAAGGCATTGCATGCTTGAAACCTTCTTTAATCGCATTAGCTACTGTTTTGCCATGAGCAAGCTCTTCACGTACACGTTCGAAGATTAGAATGTTAGCATCAACTGATAAACCTATCGTTAGTACGATACCGGCAATACCAGGCAATGTTAACACAGCACCCAATGAAACCAGGATACCAATAACAAAGAATAAGTTTATCAACAAAGCGAAGTTGGCAACCCAACCAGCACGGTGATAATACAAGGCCATGAAGATTAAGATCACAATAAACGCAATCACAAAAGAGATTAAACCATCGTGAATCGCTTGTGCACCTAAAGTAGGGCCAACTACATAGCTACCAGCAATACGTGCCGGAGCCGGTAATTTACCTGCTTTTAAGATGTTTGATAAATCTTTAGTATCAGCCTGCGTAAAGTTGCCAGTAATGGAAGATACGCCACCTGCAATCTCATTCTGAACAGTTGGAGCAGAGTAAACCTGGTTATCTAATACAATGGCAATCGATTTTTTATTGTTCGCATCTGCAGCGGCTTCAGCAGTAATTTTTTTCCACTTCGCAGCACCTTCGCTGGTCATGTACATGGTTACTTCTGGTTTACCTTTCTGATCGAAATCATCTTTCGAGTCGCTGATTGCATCACCACCTAAATCAGGCTTACCATCAGCACTTACTGCTTTAATCGCATAAAGTTCAAAAACTTTAGAACCTTCTCTAGGTTTAACGCTCCACATAAATTTCATCGTAGATGGAATTGCTGCAGCAACCTCAGGTAATCTTAAATATGAATTAACTTTAGCGGTATCTTTTTGTAAAGACATCCCGACTACAGCACCTGGCATTAATTGTTGCTGTCCGTTTTCTCCCTGGTAAACAGGAAGGCTAAGTACAGCGTATAATGGATTAGATTTTGCTAATTCTGCTTTTACAGCAGTAGAATCTTTTTTACCTAAACCAGCAAGTTTACCGCCTTTAGCGGTAGTATCTTTAGTGGCAGCTTTTTCTAAACCTGCTAATTTACCACCAGCAGGAGCTGCAGTAGTATCGGTAGTGGCTGCTGGTGCATCAGCTTTTAAAGTAGCCGCTAATGTTTTGTTAATGTTTTCGAGCAAAGGAACAACTTCCTGAACTTGATAAACCTGCCAGAATTGCAATTCTGCAGATCCTTGTAAAAGTTTAGCAATACGTTCTTTATCTTGTACACCTGGCATTTCGATTAAGATGCGGTTACTGCCTTCTTGCTTTTGCATGTTCGGACTTACTACTCCGAAACCATCAATACGAGAACGTAAAACAGTAAATGAACGATCAATTGCACTGGTTGCTTCTTTTTCTAGGAAAGATTCAACTTCGTTATTGCTTGCGCTTGGTTTTAACTGAGATGCATTATCCTGATTAGAGAAATAATCTGCAAGTTTAACACCAGGGCTTAATTTTTCAAATTCATCAACAAAAATTTTGATGTAATCCTTACCACCGGCATTTAATTGAATTTGTGCATTTTGAACCGCTTTGTTAAAATTAGCATCAGTAGGGTTTCCCGCTAAAGATTTAACCAACTCCGCTAACGATATTTCCATCGTTACGTTCATTCCGCCTTTTAAGTCTAAACCTAAATTAATCTCCTTAGCTTTAACTTCCCCATAAGTAAATCCAACAACCGGATAAACTTTCTCGGTACTCATCGAATCTAAATAAGCTTTTTCTTTAGCTAGATCACCCTTCGCATAGTCTTTGGCGGCTTTTTCTACATTGGATGCTACCAATGTAAATGAGAGCGCATACGCACAAACGATAGCTAAAACTATCGCTATAAACTTAATAAAACCTTTTCCTTGCATTGTTTGTTTAAAATAATTTGTCTTTCGCTGTTTTTTAACAAGTCGGCAAATCTAATTAAATTTTTAAACTATAGAACCCCTTAACTGATAATTTATTAAGATTAATTTCCATTAGCATATAATACCAATGCAATCGTTACGCTCCATCCATTTTAATGTTCTACTTATACCAGCTGATTGATTTGGAAAGCAGGAGCAGCAGCGTTTGGTTTGGGTTCGGTCCCGCTAAATGCTGTAGCCCGGTAGAAGAAACCGGGGCTGCCGCTCATATCGGGTTTAGGTGGCACGAAAGGTATTTCTATTTTCGGCTAAGAGGTTCAGAGCTATTGCGCAAATTACTTCCGCTTTAAAACCTCGAACGTATAATCATACTTGTTTTTTTCATCTGCCTGATGCGGTTCTAAGCTTACTACTTCCCATTCGTTCCTGTCAAATTCAGGGAAAAAAGTATCTGCATCAAAAGTGTGATGAATGGTTGTTAAATAGAGTGTATCGGTTTTTGGTAATGCCTGGCGATAAATTTCCGCTCCGCCGATAATAAAAACCGATTTTTGCTCATTCTGAGTAATTGCCAGCGCTTCATCCAAGCCATTTACCACGTCAACACCTTCTATTTTAAGTGTAGTATCTCTGGTGATGACGATGTTTCTGCGGTTTGGTAAAGGTTTTCCTACCGAATCAAACGTTTTCCGGCCCATTATAACGGTATGTCCTGATGTGGTTTGTTTAAAAAACTTTAAATCAGCTGGCATGTGCCATAACAGCTGATTGTTTTTTCCTATTGCGAAGTTTTCGCCTATTGCTACGGCAACTGAAATGGAAGGTTTTATGTGTTCATTAGTCATTGGTCATTTGTTTAGTAGTGTCTGCATAGCGTATTATATTCAGAGTAAAAGGCTATGTGGATGGAAATTGATAAGTTTAAAAGAATTAACTCAGATTGTTTTTTCCAATATATTTAATATAAGCATTGAGTTTAAGATGAACGGTTTGTAGTTCTGTATAAAGTTCTAAATAACAATTTTCAGATATCAAATTTCTGTTTTTTGATTTCCTAAGAAAAGATTTTACTTCTAGAATCGAACCCCGACTATAGTAACAAAAATTTTTATTCTCTTTAAAATGGTATCGTCCATAGCCTTCCGCGATGTTGGCGCTAATAGAATCAGCTGCCCGGCAAAGCTGCTTTCCTATGGTGTCTTTTGCAAAGTATTCCCATCCTGTTACAATTTTCCAAATTTTATCTGAAATTATTTCTGATAAATTATATACTTCCAAATCCTCTAATTTATAATTCATACTCTTTTAAATTAAGTGAAAATTAATAAGGGGATGTTATGGAATAGGGGATTTCGGTATGCGCCCAAACAAATGAACTATTGAACCAATGACTATTGAACTAAACAGCGACTACACCTTTAATATGTGGATGTGCTTCATAGTTTTCTAACGTAAAGTCTTCGAACGTAAAATCAAAAATGCTTTTAACATCAGGATTAATTTTCATGGTTGGAAGTGGTTTGGGTGCTCTGCTGAGTTGAAGATGAGCCTGATCAATGTGGTTATTGTAAAGATGCGCATCACCAAGAGTATGGACAAAATCACCCGCTTCCAATCCGCAAACCTGCGCCACCATCATGGTTAATAGCGCATAAGAGGCAATATTAAAAGGAACTCCTAAGAATATATCCGCACTGCGTTGATATAACTGGCAACTTAACTTTCCGTCGGCCACGTAGAATTGGAAGAAAGCATGGCAAGGAGGCAAAGCCATATTTTCAATTTCTGCAACGTTCCATGCTGAAACAATAATTCTCCGTGAATCGGGATTGTTTTTGATGGTGTTAATGATATTTGTGATTTGATCGATGTGTTTTCCATCTGGTGTTGGCCAGCTTCTCCACTGCGAGCCATAAACCGGACCTAAATTTCCCTCTTCGTCTGCCCATTCATCCCAAATCCGGACGCCATTATCTTTAAGGTATTTGATATTAGTGTCGCCGGTCAAAAACCAGATCAGTTCGTGAATAATAGATTTTAAGTGCAATTTCTTTGTCGTCACCATAGGGAAACCATCCTGTAGGTTAAAACGCATCTGATACCCAAAAACACTTACGGTTCCTGTTCCTGTACGATCATGCTTTTGTGCCCCAGTATTCAGCACATACTGCATTAAATCTAAATATTGTTTCATATACCCTAAACCCAAATAGGCTTTTAATCGTGAATAAATTATCAGTTACAAATATGTGAAAAATCTCAATCCCGAAATCTTTTAGTTTTCTACAATAACAGATTTTTAAACAAGCCTGACTTTTGTATGTTTGCATTAGAACTGTATTTGGCTTTGAGAGGGAATCTCAAATCTCAAATCTCAAATCCCAAATCTGAATGTTATCCTTTCCAAACGCAAAAATAAATTTAGGTTTAAACATCACAGAGAAGCGTGCTGATGGCTATCACAACTTAGAAACGGTTTTTTATCCGATTAATATTAAGGATGCCGTAGAAATTGTGGATGCCGTAGAAGCCTTCTGCATAATCCACGGTATCGATATTCCCGGAGATGCAAACGACAACTTGTGTTTTAAGGCCTACCAGTTAATTAAAAGTGATTATGACATTCCTGCGCAGCAAATAAACCTTTTAAAAAACATTCCGGTGGGTGCTGGCTTAGGTGGGGGATCTGCAGATTGTGCTTTCGTAATTAAACTCATTAATGAAAAGTTTGCCTTGGGTTTATCGGTTGAGCAAATGGAAGGTTATGCACGCAGGCTGGGTGCAGACTGTGCTTTTTTCATCGAAAACAAGCCTGTTTATGCTTTCAATAAGGGTGATGAGTTTGAAAAATGTGAAGTGGATTTATCTGGTTGGTTCAAAGTTCTGGTTAAACCGTCTATACACGTCAGCACTGCCGATGCCTATGCACTGGTAAAACCTCGAAAGCCTTTGCAATCTTTAAAAGAAATGATACATTTGTCTCCAACAACATGGAAAGATAAGGTTATCAACGATTTCGAGCGATCGGTATTTGTAAAGTATCCCCAAATTCATCAAATAAAAACCAGTTTATACGACGCAGGCGCAACATTCGCTTTAATGAGTGGGAGCGGTTCGTCGGTTTTTGCAATTTTTAACGAACCCGTTAAACTGCCCGAACTGGAAAAAAACAACTTAGTTTATTATAATATTTAATTTCGTTTTTCGCTCTTCGTTTCTCGTTGTGAGCAAAACGAGTAGCGAAAAACGATCAACGATACTAACAAAATGAATATAAATCTCATCCGCAAGAGCGGGAAATTTAATTTTGAAGCAGAAAACGAAAGCGGTTTTACTGTAGAATTAGATGCAAAAGCTGCGATTGGTGGCGAGGGTAAAGGTTTCAGACCAATGGAAATGCTATTGGTCGGACTTGGTGGCTGTAGCGGAATCGACATGGTAAATGTATTAACCAAGCAAAAGGAACCGTTGGATGACATCCGGATCTCAATTAATGCCACCCGAAAAGATGAAGAAATGCCACCGATTTTTGATGAAATTGAAATTCATTTCGAACTGACCGGTGATTTAAATGCTGGAAAAGTGGAACGTGCACTGGCCCTCACATTCGATAAATACTGCTCCGTTTCGAACATTCTGGGACGCTCAGCAAAAATTAACTTTACATACGAAATAAAAAAATAGCAAAAGGTAAGTATATAGTAGCGAGTATCAAGTATTAGGTCTGGGAGGCGAAAATACATGATGCCAATTTATACTCCATAACAAATCTTGATACCTGATACTAAAATCCTGATACTAATAACATAATGAAATCTGAAAATTTTGAAACCATAGCGATTCGCACGCAAACCGAACGTAGCCTGCATAAAGAACACTCTGCACCAATTTACCTTACCTCAAGTTATAAATTTGATGATGCAGAAGAGATGCGTGCTTTGTTCGCCAATGAAAAAGAGGGTAATGTTTACAGCCGTTACTCCAATCCGAACACTTCAGAATTTATTGAAAAGATGTGCCTTCTGGAAGGTGCGGAAGATGGTTTTGCAACGGCTACCGGTATGGCCGCTATTTTCACTACGTTTGGTGCCTTTTTAAAAGCAGGCGATCACATTGTATCAAGCAGATCGGTTTTTGGCTCCACCCATCAATTGCTTACGAACGTTTTTTCGAAGTGGGGCGTAACATTTGATTATGCAGACTTAGACAAACCGGAAGACTGGGAAGCTTTGATCAAGCCTAATACGAAAATGATTTTCGTCGAAACGCCATCGAACCCGGGAATCGATATCATTGACCTCGAATTTCTTGGTCAGCTGGCAAAAAAGCATGATCAGCTTTTGGTGGTAGATAATTGCTTCGCTACTCCTTATTTGCAGCAACCAATCAAATTAGGTGCGCACATCTCCATTCATTCGGCTACCAAATACATCGACGGTCAGGGGCGCGTTTTGGGTGGAATAATTTTGGGAAGGAAAGATCTGATTGCAGAAATTATCGGTTTTGCCCGCCATAGTGGTCCTGCTTTATCGCCGTTTAACGCCTGGATTTTATCGAAGAGTTTAGAAACTTTAGCTGTTCGGATGGATCGCCATTGCGAAAGTGCGTTAAAAGCTGCAGAATATCTGGAGAAACATCCGAAGATCAAACTGGTTAAATATCCTTTCTTGCCATCACACCCTCAATATGAAATTGCTAAGAAGCAAATGAAACAAGGTGGTGGCATTGTAACCATTGTTGTAGAAGGTGGAATTCATGCTGCCCGTAAATTCATGGATAGTCTTCAGTTATTTTCGATTTCGGCAAACTTGGCAGATACACGCTCTATTGCTACGCATCCGGCAACAAGCACACATAATAAGCTTACTGAAGAAGAAAGAAACGTGGTGGGTATAGAGCAAGGTTCGATTCGTTTATCTATCGGTTTAGAACATATTAGTGATATTTTAGCTGACATTGAGCAGGCACTAGCATAAGCCATCTAAAGGAGAAATGAAAGGCGAGATGGATAAGCATGGTTTATCCATCTCGCCTTTTTAATTTATAAGCTTTTTTTGAGATTTAAAGACCTGATACGCAGTAAGTAATCCTTCTACATCCAGTCATTCAAAAAACGACTAACGTCAAACGAACAACGATTAACGGTTCTTCGCTGACTCAAAACTTCTTACCCTAAATCAATGCATAGCTTCCAGGCCTGACGTAAATTTGTACCATAAACAAGAAAGGAAATTTATGTCACAGTTTATTTTGCACAAAGAAAACACCAGAGGCCATGCCAATCATGGTTGGTTAGACGCTCACCACTCATTCAGCTTTGCTAATTATTACAATCCTGAAAGAATGCACTTTGGTGTTTTAAGGGTTTTAAATGATGACTTGATTGATGGTGGAATGGGCTTTGGTGCACATCCGCACGATAATATGGAAATCATTACGATTCCATTGGCTGGCGCAATTGCTCATAAAGATAGCATGGGCAATACCGCAGAAATTAAAGCCGGAGAAATTCAGGTGATGAGTGCCGGTACAGGCGTAAGTCATAGTGAATTTAATGCGCTGCCTGATGTTCAGTTAAATTTATTGCAGATCTGGTTATTCCCAAATAAAAAGAATGTTACACCCAGATATGATCAACGGGCATTAGATGTGGCTGCGCGTCACAATAACTTTCAACAGATCTTATCGCCAAATAGTGAGAATGATAATGTTTGGATTCATCAGGATGCCTGGTTTTCATTGGGAGAATTCGACAAAGGTTTTGAAACAGAATATAAAATCAAAAAAGAAGGCAATGGCGTTTATGCTTTTGTAATCAGTGGGGAAGTAACCATCAACGGACAAACGTTAAGCAGAAGAGATGCAATTGGTGTTTGGGATACCGATAATATCAGCTTTAGCGCAAACTCTGCTGATGCAGAAGTGTTGTTAATGGATGTTCCTATGGAATTATAAACCAGTTATGTGTTAAGGGTTGCGAGGTATGGGACTAATGGACAGGACTCGCAACCCTTAACTTTTAACCTTTAACTCAAATTATATGCAAACGATCATACTTTATATTGGCAGAGATCCTGAAATTACGGTTGTAATGAACCGTTTATTAAATGCCAGACCGGAGTGGAAGGGCATTTGCGTTTGTACAGATGAGGAAGCAATCTCGGTATGCTCCACACAAGAAGTAGATTTGGTTTTGCTCGGAAATGGCATTGAACATCATGAGGAAGAAAAGCTAAAAGCAAATCTTCTCGCGTCTAAACCTGATATCAAAATTATTCAGCACTATGGTGGCGGAAGCGGACTACTTTACGGGGAAATCATGACCGCACTGTTGTAATAGGATTTATATGATGATAAGATTTTAGGATTTCCTTATTACCTGTCGTCAATAAAACTTTTAAATTTTAACCCTTCTGATGTTGAGATAGTTAATCGGTAGAAATACTTCGGATGATGGAATTCTTAGGCCGTAAGGCGCTAATAGCCTTTGTTTTTCATAACCCAGGTCTTAAAATAAACAATCCACTAAGTCCTAACGCCTGTTATCTGGATGCTTTGTATTATAAACTCTTTTATACGTTAAGCTTCTGCTTCCAAAATTAATCAGCAATCCTACTGGTAGTTTGTAGGCTTCTAGATAATTTATTGCTTGAGCTAAATGTGCATCTGTCAGTTCAATTACTGCTTTTAGTTCGAGCATAATAGTCTCTTCAACGAAAAAGTCTACTCTTCTATAGCCAATTTTTGTTTCTTGATAGTAGATACTCATTGTCATTTCTTTCTTAAAGGATAGATTTTGAGTAGACATTTCGATAGCTAAAGCCCTCTGATAAATCTTCTCTTGGAAGCCTGAACCTAAAAAAGAATGGACCTTCATTGCAGATCCAATAATTCTGCCTGTTAAATCACCCTATTTCTTAAAATAAATAGAAATTTATTTTAAGAAATAGGGATTCTTATCAACAGCAAGTTGCTAAAAATATTCAAATATTCAAGAAATTTTTTTTTTTGTAAACGGCAAACACTGAGCCCTGAAAAAGTTGCTAAGTACACTGAATCCTATAATCCTATAATCCTGTAATCCTTAAAATCCTTAAAATCCTAGCTAATGTACTCCCTGTCCTCGTCACTTAATTCTTTCTTATTCGAAACAGGCTGATTTCTCTCAATTTCATGATCATAGCTGCTAAAGGTCTTTTTAGGTCGACCAACAATGTAGCCAATTACAAAACCAATGATCACGCAGATACCAATGACAAGAAGCTTTGACACGGGAACGGTTGCAACCAAAAAGTCGAAATCCACAGGATCGGTGTTTACGGTTAGGAAAATTGTTAGTAATACGGTAAGGATGATAATGAAGATGGTTTTAGCGCTCATGTTATTTTTATTTATCCTTTTTTAAAGGTGTTAGTTTAAAAGCTATAATTGAAAGAAAACTCTAATATCGGATTTTGATTGTATATTTTATTGACGAACACCAACCTTGCACCAAGATCTACAACAGGTTGGTACCGCAAAATGTTTACGCTAGTATTCAATTCTATGCCATAAGTTTTAGGTTCACTGATATTTTTCTCTTTTCCGATGTTTTCGTAATGGGAAAATAAGCCAGCTCTGAAATTTCTAACGTAAGCCAGCGGACCAATTTCCCAATCAGGAAATGCGAAAGGAAAACGGTAATTAAAAAGTAAGCTGTTATGCAGTTTGCTTTTTGCAAGGATATTATTGTAGCCATAAACCGTGGCAATTTCGGTAGCGTATTGATTGACACCACTTGCCTTTTGATAATTAAAACTTGCAAGGAAGGAATGGTTTTTTGCGAATCCCGGAAAATAGAAAAAACTTTCGAGGGCCATAATCTCACCTCGGAGATTCCGATCAAAAGGCTGGTGATTATATGTAGCCCGAAAAATCTGGGCCCACCTCGGTGCAATATCTCTTTCTGTGGTTCTCGCGCTATGATTAAAAGTAAAATTATACTCCATTGGGAATCTTAAAGTTTTAATAAAATTCGATGGCATATTCTCTGATAAGTACCGTTGCGTAAAACTCGTAGCTGTATTCAGCGTAAAAGAATAGTTCTGATTCCTGGCATTGAATGACAATGGTAGAGATGCATTCAACTTAATATAGTTCTCCCGCCAATCACCTTGCTGAATTGCGTTTTTAGTGCGATAGAAGGTTCGCTTTGGTCTATTCCGATAGGTTACGCTTAAAACAGGATATAACGCCTTATAGCGAATGTCTGCTGTGTATTCAAAGCGCTTTAAATCTCTATGGTATTTTGCACCTGTATAGAAGTCCATTGTGTTTAATAAATTGTTCGACTGAAGTTCTAAACCAAAAACATATTCATTGTCGATAACCGGAATCAAGCTATGTACACTGAAAAGATTTAAACCCTGGCGATAGCGTTTCGATTGGAAGGTACTATCGGGGATATTCGTAAAAACATTCCCTATATTTTCTTGCTTTTCTGCTGCTGCTGAGAAATCCACAAAGCCGGTTTCTTCAACCACTTTCTGTGCAATGGAAGTTTCCGCTATTTCATATCCGTTAATTTTATAATCATTGAAAATGATATTTCCATCTGCTGTTTCTGAAGGATTAAATGCACCGTATTTGGATGTAGTTAGTGCTGTTATCTTTTTGGTGTCAACTGCGATTTCATAGATATTATCGATGCCATTAAAGTGCGCATTAAAGGCGACTTTACCCTCAATAAAAATTGGTCTGCTTAATTGTTGTCTGCTCTCCGCCATGAGCAAAGTTTTTTTATCACCTTCTAATAGATATAAGTTTTTTCCCTTTTCACTTACGCTTATGTAAGCTATTTTATTTCCGGTGTTATCAAAACTTGGGGTCTGCAAAATTTCATTTTCAACGTTCGGGAAGATCTTCAAAATCCTTCCCGTAGATGCATCGATTTCTACCAGATTAAATTGGTTGTTGAGTTCAATCTTTACTGCAATGATTTTCTTACCGTCGCTGGATAGGGTGGGGGAGAAGAGTCTGCTTTGGCTACTTAATTTGCTGAACTTTTTGGTCTGTAAATTATAGGTACAAATTACACTATAGCTTCTTTGTTTGTAACGCGGATCGTAGCGAATTTCATCCCAAACTATTACATTGTTTTTTAAGCTAAACCAAGGCTGTTCCTGGTACCCAATTCCAAATAGTTTTTGTTCCGATTGATTGTCGTTAATCAGTACGAAATGCCTTGCTTCCTGTTTACTTTCCTTGAGCGCTAAAACCTGATTTTTATTTAACCTAACAGGAAGAAAATAATTAGTTGCTAAAGTGGTTTTTTTGTTAAGTGATTTATAGATTTTTGCCACTGAAATTTCTTGTTGATTTTTCCATTTTTCAGCAACATTATTCTGGGTGGAAAGGAAATGCTCTTTAGTGTTTTTTCCGGTGTATTTTTTTAAACTTTTTGAGAACGGATAAATCCTGAGTGGACGTTTCCGGATGTCTTCCAGTAAGCTATCTGAAATGAACTGCCCGAATTTTTCTTTTAGGTCTGCAACCATCAAATAGCCGGTTTGATAATAGCCAGGTGTAACGTCCTTATTGGATCCAAAATACGCTTTGCTATAAGTGAATTTTCTGCCTTCCAAAATTGATGTCCGGAAGGGCATGATCCAATTGGGCTGGCGACCCCGGCCAGACTCGGTCAATGCAGTTTCATTAACTACTGCATCACCTTCAAAAAACCAGATTGGAATGGCCGCTCCAAAGTAGGCAAAGTAAACCAACTCCGGGAAGGGACGCGATTTTGTTCCTGTCAATTTGTCAAACTGTGCTATGTGACGAAGTTCGTGAACGGCCAGGTTATTTAACCAATCCTGACTATCGAAATATTGAGGAGGGGTAGTATAGAACTCTGACTTTTTTGGGCCAAGCTGAACAAAGCCATTTGCAATGGTTCCCTGATTCTGGAGTAGGAGCGGGATGAATGTTTTTTGTTGTCTTAATCCTTGTCCCACCTTTGGGTAAATAAAAGGTAGCGTTCTGGCCATCCGCTGGGCATCAGTTTCAAGTTCTTTTGGATAGATGATTTTGAAACCACCCGATTCAATGTAGTTCCAATGTACACTAAGTGGGTTCTGAGCAGTACTGAAGATTTGACCAAAAACAGGATATGAAATAATACTTAATGATACCGACGTTAAGTAACTGATAATTAGTTTTCTGTTGTGTTTATTCTTATGCATTTAAAAGCTTAGCTAAAATTATTAGTATTTGTGCTTTTGGTGATCTAGTTTTAATTCTATTTTATATTTAAATATTGTGGATTTATATGTTGATTGTAAGTCATTTATGATTATTTAATAAATCATTAGTTTGGCTAATTTAAATATAATTTAAGCTAATTTTTTACATTTAATTAAGCCGAAACGCAGGTTTTCTAATGCTGTACGTTCAGCCCTTTAAATTACACTTATTAATCGAATTAGCGTAAAATTTTCGGCCGTTTTTACGGAATTAAAATCTTTCAGGTACTGGTAAGGCAGTTCTGCTTTCAATCATAAATTCTTGGACTTCCAGATCTTATCAACTAATGTCGTGGGAAAAAGAAATGTAAAGGGGAAATTAAAGGGAAAGTTTTGACTGATGTCTGTATTTAGCTGGTTAAGAATCATCATACATTTGTCGATGAAAACGAATTTTTTATTATTGAACTATTCAATCTGCTTTTGATTTGTAAAATAATCATAATAAATAATCACTGCCTTTATGTCATTTATGTTGTTTAGATTTTTCAATAAGGCTCCGATGCAATAGAATTAACCACAAGTTCATCGAACCTATATTTCAACTTTAGAAGTTGTTTTGATTGTAATAAAAGACCGGTTTGTTCTTCGACTAATCATAATAACTAGCGCTTTTTCCTTCAACTTTTCCTTCAATTTTTAAAGATAGCTTGCTAAATTGGTTTGAATTTTTGCTTTCAGAGGTCAGATAATGCTATCATTTTAGGCGGTATAACGGCAATTCTTTGCGATATTCAGCGACCAACATCTTTTTTGAAGACTTTAGCCCAATATTTTTGTTTAAGAACTTCGATTTATTTAAATTATTGATAATCAATAGTTTGCACTCTATTTGTTTAGCTTGATCTAATGTTAATTGATAAATTGATCCTTTCTTTAAATTGATCCCGACGAAAGCAATATGAACCATAATTCGTTAAGAAATGGCTTTATTATCGATCACTTGAGTTCCGTTTGTTCGTTTGGATAGGAGCAAATCTGCTAGTATTCTTGCTCTGATCAACAATGCTAAGTGACGCTAAGTTTCAGTTCTTAACGATGCTAAAGCACTTTGAAAGCTCTGGTTTTTTAGCACTTTTTTCATGTACTTCCTGTTAAAAAAGTACATGGAAAAAGGTTGATCTGGTGAGGTAAGTTTATACTTTTTTAGCGTGTTGCTTCGGCAATATTTGTTAACTGAAATAGGGGTATTTTTAATGTGAAATTATCGCCGGATAATGTAAGAAAATAGCGTTGAAAAATGTTGTTTTTTTAGCTGCTTAGGATTCGTGCTGGAGACAAAATACAGCTAAAATACACATGTGTTTTTTAGAGTTTATTTCTTCTTTTTTTATAGATAGGATAGAAGAAAATCGTACTTAAGATAATGGCCGCTCCGATGTAGAATCCGCCTGTCATTTGCTCCTTGTCTTTGAAGAAAATGAAGGCTAAAAGAATCCCGTAAACGGGCTCCAGATTTGTGATCAACGCCACACGGAATGCTGATAAAGTTCGCATTACCGATACACCTGCAACGTAGGCTACAGATGTGCAAAGTGTTCCTAAAAGTCCGATATAAAGCCAGTCGTTCAAACTCAGGTTAAATGAAGAATGGATTAAAGATCCGTCATATAAACGGTATAAGGTGATCCAAAAAAGTCCGCCAACTAATTCATAAAATCCAATAATCGAGGGCTCGCTTTTTTGTACAAGTGTAGAATTTATCGTTGAGAAAAGACTCGAAGCCACCGCCGCAAGCAGTCCGAAAATGATGCCTAACGTATATTGACCTTCGAATTTGAAGATCATGTAAATGCCAAGAATGATGATCAATCCAATCAGAATATCACCGATTTGAATGGGCTGTTTTTTGATCAGCGGTTCCAGAATTGCGGTGAATAAAGTGAAGGAAGAAAGGCAGACCAAAGTCACCGAAACAGTAGAAACTTTAATGGCATGAAAGAAAAATATCCAGTGAATGGCGACGATAGCGCCGGTTAAAAAGAACTGAATAAATTGTTTTTTTGTAATCTTGATATCTTTTTTGGTAATTAAAAACCAGGCTAGAAGTGTACCTGTTGCAATCAGAACCCGATACCAAACCAGTGGTACTGCATCGATAGAAATTACCTTACCAAGCACTCCGGTAAAACCCCATATCAATACTGTAAAGTGAAGGATTAATAAGTTTTTTTTGGTGCTTTCCATGATTACTTTGGTGCTCTCTTTAACAAATAAATGCCGAGCAGCCCAAATGCAATAGTTGGTGAAATGACAGCGATTACGGGTGGCAATCCACCCTTAGTAGAGAACATCTGTGTGAATTGATTGAAGACGATATAAGCGAAGCTGATGAAGATACCAATCCCCAATGAAACACCTACACCTCCACGAACTTTACGTGATGATAGCGCTACGCCGATCAAGGTTAAAATATAAGCAGAAAGGGGATGTAGGAATCGTTTATATTGTTCAAATTCCAAATCGTTCATGATACCTGTTCCCCTGATTTTTTCTTTACGGATTTTGTCTGCAAGTTCTGATGTAGATAAGTTCTGAACCACATTTGCATAGGCAGAAAAATCATCAGGACGCATATCCAGAATGGTATCTTTTAATTTGCCATTACCGTAAATCATCGATTCTTTTAGGCCATTGATCCTTCGAATAGAGTAATTGCTGAGCTGCCATTTTCGTTTGGTAGAATCCCATTTAATATTATCAGCGACGATCTTTTGTACCAGTATATCTCCGTTGAAGTTATCAAGCGAAAACCGATATCCATAATTGGTTTTGTTGTCAAAGCTTTCCAGATAGATGTACGTTTTATCATCCAGTTTCATGTGGATATTGGTTTTCGTTGAGGGATCGTTACGCTTCACGTAGGTGTTTTCGAAACTGTTCTTTAACGTATTGGTATAGGGAAGAACGTAAAGATTTGAACCCAGGTTAGCCGCAAATATCACTGTTGCCGAAATAAAATATGGAAGGAGAAATCTGTTGAAACTTACGCCTCCGCTTAAGATCGGAACAATTTCAGTTTGATCAGCCATTTTAGCCGTAAAGAAAATTACGGCAATGAAGTTAATCAACGGAGAGAGCATGTTTACATAAAAAGGAATGGAACCTGCATAATATTTAGAAAGAATGCCCCAGAAACTGAGGCCACTCTTCATAAAATCATCCATTTTTTCGGATAGATCAAATACCACAATAATGATTACGAAAATAGCCAGGGTATAAATAAATGTACCCAGATATTTACCGATAATATACTGATCAATGATTTTAATCTTTCCTTTTAACAGACTCATTCTTATAATTTTTGGCCTAAAACCTTCACCATTTTATTTTTCCAGTCGTAAAATTCGCCTGAGATTATTTTTTCACGGGCTTGTTTAACTAACCACAGGTAAAAGTGTAGATTATGTAAGGTAGCAATTTGCGCTCCAAGCATTTCTTTACTGTGCACTAAATGTCTTAAATAAGCTTTGCTGGTTACCTGGTCTGCATGTAAATCGCTTTCAGCATCCAATGGAGAAAAATCATTTTCCCACTTTTTATTTCTGATATTGATAATTCCATTTCTGGTGAAAAGCATTCCGTTTCTGGCATTTCTGGTGGGCATCACACAATCAAACATGTCAACACCAAGGGCTATGTTCTCCAAAATGTTGATTGGCGTACCAACTCCCATTAAATAACGAGGCTTTTCGTAAGGCAATATATCGCAAACTACTTCCGTCATGGCATACATTTCTTCAGCAGGTTCACCAACCGATAAGCCGCCAATGGCATTGCCTTCACGGTTCATGCTGGCAATAAATTCTGCTGATTTTATTCGCAGGTCTTTGTATATCGAGCCTTGAACGATAGGAAATAAAGTCTGATCGAAACCATATTTTGGTTCTGTATTATCAAAATGGGTACAGCAACGTTTCAACCAGCGGTGGGTCATTTTGATAGACTGTGCCGCATAAGTATAATCACATGGATAAGGTGTACACTCATCGAAAGCCATAATGATATCGGCTCCGATAGTACGTTGAATATCCATGGCATATTCGGGAGTAAAAAGGTGTTTTGATCCATCAATATGTGAATGAAACGTAACCCCTTCTTCCTTAATCTTCCGTACTTTACTCAATGAGTAGACCTGATATCCACCGCTATCTGTTAAAATCGGACGATCCCATCCAATAAATTTATGTAAGCCTCCAGCGGTTTCCAGAATGTCTAAACCTGGTCTGAGGTACAGATGGTAAGTATTACCTAAGATGATTTGAGCATCAATATCTTCTTTCAATTCCCGCTGATGCACGGCCTTAACTGTTCCGGCTGTGCCAACTGGCATAAAAATAGGCGTTTGTATCTCGCCATGGGCAGTGGTAACGGTTCCGGCTCTGGCTTTTGATAGCGGATCGTTTGCCTGTAAAGTAAATTTCATATAGGTTACAAAAGTAACAAATTTAACATACCTATATATACTGTTTAAGAGTTTAATGGCTTAAAGCAAACAATTTCGGCGGGGTAGTAAGGATGGCTGATCTCACATATAATTGCTTCAGACTTTCTCCTTCATGAATTAATATAATTTGCAATGTTTTTTTGAACATCAGGCATATTGCAGATTTAAAATGCGAAATTTGCGCCTATTTATTTCAACACTGTGATATTAACCTTACCCGAAATTATTCTGCTCTCCATATTGGCTTTCTGCCTGTTTGTTCAGCTTTATTATGTATTATTTGTCCATTTAAAATTGGCAAACGCCGCTGTAGAGGAAGTTCCTTTTATAGGTAGAAAACCGTTAAGTGTAGTGGTGTGTGCACGTAATGAAATTACCAATTTGAGTGATTACCTACCTGCATTAATGAATCAAAATTATCCTGAGTATGAAGTGGTAGTGGTTAACGATCGTTCCTGGGATGGTACAGAAGAATTCCTGGAGCAGATGGCAGAGAAATACAGCAATCTAAAAGTTGTAAAAATATTAGATAACGATAAGTTTTTAGCTGGAAAAAAATTCGCGGTAACCATGGGTATTAAGGCTGCTAAATACGATTGGCTGGTGTTCACAGATGCAGATTGTACGCCTTCATCTGATCAGTGGTTAATGGATATGCAACAACCCGAAGATGAAAATGTAGAAATAGTGTTGGGTTATTCTCCATATATTAAAAGACGTGGATTATTAAATGCACTGATCCGCTTCGAAACGTTTTTTACTGCTGTAAATTACCTTTCGTTTGCATTGAAAGGAATGCCATACATGGGTGTTGGTCGGAATATGGCTTATAAAAAAGCGTTGTTTTTTAAAAATAAAGGTTTTGCAGCACATATGCATATTCCATCCGGTGATGATGATTTATTTGTGAATGCACATGCAAACAGGTATAATACAGAAATTCGCATCAATGCAGACAGCCATGTCTGGAGCGAGCCCAATCGAACCTGGGGAGGTTATTTAAAACAGAAAAAACGTCATTTCGGGGCTGGAAAAATGTATAAGGCAAAGCACAAATTCATTTTAAGCTTACAGATTATCTTTCAATTTCTTTTTTACGGTTTTTTTGTGGCGAGTATGTTTTTAAGCAGGGAAGCACAATATGCGGCAGGAGGTATCCTGTTATTGAGTATCCTCATTAAGTGTTTCATCTATCCAAAACTGCTCAAACGTTTAAACTACGGCGATTTACGTTGGTGGTTCCCGATATTAGATATACTTTTGTTTCTGTTTTTAACGTTGAACGGATTCTTAGCCTTATTTGGCAAGAAAAAAGTAAATTGGAAATAAGTTACAATCATTAAGAGTTACCCTATGGCTGATGTAAAACCAGATATCATTTTAAAATATTTTCCAGACCTGACTGAGAATCAGATTGCTCAGTTTGCGCAACTGTTTGATCTATATAGCTACTGGAATGCACAAATTAATGTCATATCCAGAAAAGATATTGAGGAATTATATGAACGCCATGTTTTACATTCGCTTGGTATAGCCAAAGTCTGTATGTTCAAATCAGGAGAATCGGTTTTGGATGTTGGCACTGGTGGTGGTTTTCCGGGTATCCCATTGGCTATCCTATTTCCCGAAACAGAATTTCATCTGGTAGATTCCATCGGCAAGAAGATTAAGGTTGTTAAAGAAGTCGCTTCAGCATTAGGATTAGAAAATCTACAGGCTGATCATTTGAGAGCAGAGCAGATTAAAAGCAAATTCAACTTTGTGATCTCAAGGGCAGTTACCCGTTTAGGAGAATTTTATCCCTGGATTCAGGGTAAGTTTAAAAAGGATTCAATCAATGCCATCCCAAACGGTATTCTTTACCTGAAAGGTGGTGATTTGGAAGAAGAAATTAAAGAATCAAAACTGAAAGCAGAATTGTATCCGCTTTCAGCTTATTTTGAAGAAGATTTTTTTGATACTAAATTTGTGGTGTACGTACCGCAGTAAGTATTAGTTTTTTGGAAGCACTTCTACCTCAACTATCTCTTTTTTAGGATTCGTTTTTGCTTTTAATCGTAATGGTTCGGCTATTTTAATAGTGAGTTCTTCAGGCTTACCTACAACTTTCGCATCCTTGCCCAGGCTGATATTACTTTGTAATTCTTGTGCATTTCCGTTAGGCTCAACCGGAGGTGGTGGCGGAGGAAGTTTTGGCGTATTTGGCGATTTCGGAAGCTTGTTGTTTGGTTCTACCGGCGGTGGTGGAGGTGGTGGCGGAACTTGTTTCGATCCTTTTCTTGTCGGTACCGGTGGAACGGGCACTATCTTAATTTGTTTTACCCTCCTCTTTTTTGTAGTATCCTGCGGAGTGGTTATTAAAGCAGCATTCTTTTTCGGATAAAGGTCTACCACTCCATAATTTTTAGTAAATGCCATTGTTGATGCGCAAAGTAAGGCGCCGGTAACAGGCAATACCAGCAGCAATCTGAGCCTGGCCCATTTTGCAGATTTTTTCTGATTTAACATGCTTATTCTTCTTTTTAAAATGGATGAATTAAATATCTGATTCATTAATTGGATCGATTCGTTGTCGTAAGAATTTTGGATGAGGAACATCGCATATTCATATTTTTCGATTCCTTTAACAGTTGTTTCTTCATCGGCCAGGTATTCATGCAATAGTTTAACGTCGTTTTTAAGCTTATAGATGAATGGATTAAACCAGTTCAGGCTTCCAATAATCTCAAAGAACAAGACATCAATGCTGTGTCTTTGCTTAATATGAGCCAGCTCATGATTTATAATCGTGTCTTTCCGGGGCAATTCCGGATCAATAAATAGTAAGTGGAAAAATGAATATGCAGATTTTGTTTGCTTGAGTTCTATGATCGTGATACCATTTTCAGTTTTACTATCTGATTGCTTAAGTATCGTGTAGAGGTGCCTGAATCCCCAGACTAACTTTGAGAGCAGGAACAGTGCTGTGAGCAAATAAACAGTAACGATCACTTCGTCCACAGTTAAGCGATCGGTGCTGGGTTCGGTTTGTTGATTGATCATTATTTTGCTTTCAATACCGTTTGTTTGCAAAAATCCCAATTGGAAAAAAGGAATCGTAAAGGCGATTAAAGTACTTAAAATTAGAAAGTACCTGTTCAAAGTATAAAAGGTTTCCTTGTGCAGAAATATTTTGTAGAACCCATAAAATATGATGAGGTACAAGTTGGCTTCGAGTAGATAGTATATCAAATTCATGATTGATCTTTTTTGAGTTTTTCTGCAAGCCGAATGAGCTCAGTCAATTCACCATTGCTCATGATTTTGTCTTTTACCAGGAATGAAACAAGACTTTCGTACGAATTTTCGAAATAATTGTTCATCACTTTATCTAGTGCAAATTTCTTATAATCTGCCTCTTTTATCACAGGGAAGTAGATGTAAGTGTTACCGATGGCTTTATGGTCGATAAAGCCTTTTCCCTCTAAAACCCGAATCACCGTAGAAACAGTATTATAGGCAGGTTTAGGCTCCTTCATTTTTTCGATTACGTCTTTAACCAGGGCTTCGCCCATGTCCCACAGAATTAACATAATCTGTTCTTCCGCTTTAGTTAGTTCTTTCATTATTGTAACTATTTATGTAGTTTGCTTTATTGAAGTTACGACTATAAAAATAGTTTACAAACTATTTTTATAGTTTAATTATAACTAATTGTAAGTGAAGCTGATAAAATTATGCTGTAAAATATTGGCCTATAAAAAAACCTGCTTTATAGGCAGGTGAAGATTTTAATAAAAACTTATTATGTTAATTTTTCATAAGCAATTTATCTTTTAGCGATTGTTGCAGTCCTGTTTGCTGGTCGATGTTTTTAATAACATCTAGCACTGTAGCTGCGGCATTACTAAAGAATTGTTTAGTGATGGTGGAATATTCATCTGTCGCTTTGTGATAATCTTTATGGTCTTCTACACCAAAATAGAGGAATGGAATATCCTTTGCATTGAATGCACCCTGGTCGCTCTGGTTCGTCCAATCATCATGACCGAGTTTCGGATCATCGTGGCCTAAGGAAACTTTGATATCTTTTCTCGTGGTGTCAATATATTTTTTGAGATTTGGATATTTGTAGGTACCACAAACATACAGTTCAGCTTTTTCACTGTGACCAATCATATCCATATTTACGTTTACGGCAACTGTACCGATTGGTACCGGGGGATTGGCAACAAATGCTTTGGCCCCTTGTAAACCCATTTCTTCAGCATCGAAAGACGCGAAAATGATCGTGTTGTTCGGTTTGTTTTTAGCAAAGTAAGCAGCAATTTTTAATAATCCTGCAGTTCCGGATGCATTATCGTCAGCGCCATTAAATACTTCATCTTTTACCGTTCCAAGGTGGTCGTAATGTGCGGAAACTACAATTACGTTATTTCCTTTACCCGGAATATATCCGATTACATTGGTACCATTTACCTTTGCCCCACCTCGGGAATTAAACGTAAACTCTTGGGCATAATTGACATGCTGCGGATAAGATTTTAATCCCAGTTTTTGAAACCGGTCTATAATGTATGCTCTTGCCATTTCTGCACCTTTTGTGCCGGTTTTTCGGCCCTGATAAGCATCAGACGAAAGGATTTCCACATCTTTTAAAAGCTGTGCATCTAATTTGCCGGAGCTTATTGTGCTTTCATTTTTAACGGATGAACAGCAACTGAACATTATAGCGAGTGGAATGATATATAGGATTTTCATAGTTAAGTGATGGCTATCAAGGTAGTTTTAACATATTTGGATAAAGTTTGAATTTTTCGTCAGCAGATAATAAGGTCGCGATGATCATTTAGCAACGGGATCTTTCCATATGATTTTTCCCTCTTCGTAGTATCCTTTCAACTGTGGCTAACATATCCTTTTTTGTTATTAACAAATATACGCTTTTCGTTATGTTAACCAAGGTAGTGAAAATGACGTATTTGTTAAATTTAGTCGTCTTTGCGAGGGGGCACGATGAAGCAATCTGTTTGCAGGATTTTAATGAAGAATCTCCTTTGCAAAGACCGATTTTTGAGGGTATGTGTTTGTTGAATCGTCAGAGAATGGCTTACTGGCAGATCCGTTTAGCGTCGGCTAAAGCCAGACGCTATGAAACGATTCGTTAACTTTTTCGATGAAGATCGTGAATCAAGTTTAAGAGGCTGGCTTATTGGTAGATCCGTTTAGCGTTGGCTAAAGCCAGACGCTATGAAAAGATTCGTTAACTTGAAGATCGTAAATCAAGTTTAGGAGGATGGCTTATTGGCAGATTTGTTTAGCGTCGGCTAAAGCCAGACGCTATGAAACGATCCGTTAACTTTTTCCATGAAGATCGTGAATCAAGTTTAGGAGGATGGCTTATTAGCAGATTCGTTTTAGCGTTGGCTAAAGCCAGACGCTATGAAAAGATCTGTTAACTTTTTCGATGAGGATCGTGAATCAAAGTTCAAAACGACGATTCTATTAGGTACCACGAAAACAATGTATTTTGTAGAATCGTCAATGGAGATCTAGTCTTTACTCTTTAATCCTTACTCTTTGTTCTTTATTTCTTGCTCTTTTTACGCTGCTACTTCCCGCAAATCTACCGCTACCACTCTCGACACGCCTTGCTCTACCATGGTTACGCCATAAATGATATCGGTACTGGCAATGGTACGTTTGTTATGAGAAACAATAATAAACTGCGATTGATCAGAAAACTTTCGGATGATATTATTAAACTTATCAATATTCGTATCATCCAATGGCGCATCAACCTCATCGAAAATACAGAACGGCGCCGGCTTTAAAAGATAAAGTGAAAACAGTAGGGCAGTAGCAGTAAGTGTTTTCTCTCCGCCTGAAAGCTGGTTAATGGATAGCGGTCTTTTTCCCTTCGGGCGGGCAATGATATCAATATCCGCTTCGAGTGGATTATTAATATCTGATAAGATCAGGTCGCAGCTGTCTTCCTCGTTAAAGAGCGAGCGGAAAACAACGATAAAGTGTTCTCGTGCCTGACTAAAAGCAAGCATAAACTTTTCTTTTGCTGTATCATCAATCTCTTTGATGGTTTGCAACAGGTCAGTTTTGGCTGCGTTTAAGTCTTTTTTCTGGTCTTGAATAAACACATAACGTTCTTCCATTTCTTTGAAAGCTTCCATCGCCATGGAGTTGATGGCGCCAAATTCATCCAGTTGGCGTTTTATTTTCTCTACTTTCTGGCGAACTTCAAATTCACTTTCCATAGCTTCAACGTCCGTTTCTTTTTCTAAAAGATCGTTGATATCGATGTTAAACTCAACGGCTAAACGCTCTTTCAGTGAATTTAAATCTATTTTAAGTGTGTTCTTTTTATCCTTAATTTCTGTTAAAAGGAAATCTGTTTCTTCACGGTTTTTACGAATGTTCGTCAGCGTATTTTCTAATTCATTGATATTACCCTTGCTTTCAAAATACTCTTTTTCTGCTTCAGCAAGGCCTTTTTCCAGCTCTTCACGTTGCTGATACATTTCTAAAAGTGTATCATCGCTGAGATCTGTGTGCTGTAAGGTTGCTGTAATTTGCAACAATGTTTCCTGCAATTCTTTATCATTCTGAGCGATTCTTTTATCCAAAGCTTCTTCCTGTACGAACCGGTAGTCAAGGTCTCTCTCTAAGTTTGATAATTTATTCTGCTGTTGATGAAACCGAATGTTATCCTGATTGTATTTCTGGGCGTTGTCATTAACCTGATCTGCGATTTCCTGATAGTTAAGCTGTTGCTCCTGCAGGTTGATGTGATCTTGCTGCTGTTTCTTTTGCAGTTCAATCAAGGCGGGTAACTTTTCGGAAAGCGACTTTTCGATGGAAACTATTTTTTGCTCAATATCTGTTTTACGGTTTTCACTCGTGGTGATAAATACCTGATACTGATCGCGACGGGTTTGAACGGAGATTTGTTCGTTACTCAGGCGATTAAGTTCCTGTTGTAAAATGTTAATTTGATTGACTTTAGACGCATCTTTTAATTGCAAAATATGTTCCGTTGCAGTAGAAATAGCTTGAGTATATTGATTGATAAGCGATTCAGATTGTTTAATCTCCTTCGCCAAATTCTCTAAATTTTTAGCACGACCGATTCTTTTTCCTTCAAATAGCCCTACGGAACCACCTGATAATGTAAATTTAGTTTGCGCGTATTTGCCGTTTTTAGCCAGGATGGTTAAACCTTCAGTTGGCGGTTTTTTGAACAGACTTTCTTGCTCATTTATTGCAATGTATACGTTTTGCAGAAGCAGATTACAAAGATGTTGGTATTTTTTATCAACCTCGACTACAGAAAGCGCTGAAATTAAATCCTCATAGTTGCTTAGGGTGGCAGTTTTTTCCGGAATATTTTCTAAAATAAAAAAGTTAGCTCTCCCGCGGGTAGCATCGGTTAACAGATTAACAGCCTGAACGGCATCGGCATAATAATCAACTACATAATGGTTCATTACAGGCTCCAGGTAGTTTTCTATCGCAATGCGATAATCCTCGCTACAAAATAAAATGTCTGATAGGAGCAGTGCACTTTTTGCAAAGGCATTATTTTTTCTAAGAAAACGGATCGACTCGGGGAAGCCCTCTAAGCTATCTACCAGCGATTTAGTCAGGTTGTATTCGTTTTGTTTGGCATCCTTCTTACGGTTCTCAGAAGTTAGCTTTTCCTTATTGGAAGTCAGGCTCAAATCAGTTTCTGCAAGTTGCTCCTTAAGAATTTCTTCTGCTTCTTTTTGTTGTTTAATCGTATGTTGTTTTTCAGCAATCTGAATATCCAGCTCAGCAAGGGCTTGGTCGAATGCTTTTAGCTCCAAGGTTTTGGTTTCCGTATCGTCGACATTTCGATTGGTTTCTTGCACTAAAGCATCTTTCTGAATATTGAAAATATCAATTTCTTTTTGTGCCTGATAAACCTGGTTTTGCAGGTCACTTACTGATTTAACCAGGTTATCAATTCTATTTTTCTCTGTTTGTTGCTGTTCTCTTAAAGTATCAAGCGTAGCTTTCAGTGATTTCAAATCGCTTTCCAGGCGATTAAAAATTTCTGTTTCTGTTAGCACTTCCTCATTTAACCGCTTAATGTTATATTTAATGTGATTAAGCTGGTTCTTATCTTTTTCCAATTCCCCGGACAAACGGGTTTCCTTTTCCTGAAGGAAGCGCATCTGTTCATTTTTCACCTTCTTTTCACTTTCGTAAGCACGGATTTTTGAAACCAATTCATTCGTTGCTTTCTGTTGCACAGACAGGTTTTTCTCCTGATAGATGCTACCTAACTTCAGCTTTTGCAGTTCTGCTTCTGTCTGATCAATTTTTGTACTCAATGCTGTTCTGGCAATTTGCTGATGTTGCTCCTGTGTTTCCAGTACATTTAAATCAGTACGGAAAAATGCAATTCTGTGCGTAGCGAGTTGAATGCTTAACTCTCGATACTGCTCTTTTAATTTATAATAACGCTCAGCTTTTCGAGCCTGGTTTTCGAGTGTTTTCAAGTTCTTCTCGATCTCGAAAAGTAGATCTTCCACGCGTTCTAAATCGGCTTCTGTATCTTTTAATTTATTGAATGTTTGTTTTTTGCGAAGCTTGTATTTTGAGATTCCCGAGGCTTCTTCGAATAATGAACGGCGACTATGTTCTTTATTGGTAATGATCTCGTCGACCATTTTTAGCTCTATAATAGAATAGCTGTCGGAACCAATTCCGGTATCCAGGAAGAGGTCTGTAATATCTTTCAATCTGCATTGAACATCATTTAGGCGGTATTCGCTATCGCCATTACGATACAATTTCCTCGTGACCGTAACCTGTGAATAAGCCGTTGGGAGAATATTTTTAGTATTATCAAAGCTTAATGAAACCTCTGCCAATTGTGCTTGCTTGCGGTTTTTGGTGCCATTGAAAATGATATTTTCCATCTTCTCTGATCGTAATGCTTTGGTGCTTTGCTCACCCAAAACCCAACGCATCGCATCAATTACATTTGATTTTCCGCAACCATTGGGTCCAACAATAGCAGTAACTCCTTCATTAAAATTGATGGTCACCTTGTCGCCAAAGCTCTTGAAACCTTTAATTTCTAATTTGGTAAGTTGCATGGTTTTGAATCGGGTGAACCGAACTCAATAATAAGGATAATTTTGTGGTTTTTCAAAGTTTGAGCGGCGATTTAACCGCAAAGTTTTGAAGTTTTTGCAAAGAAAATAAAGGCGGGGCTGGTAGTCGGAAAATAGGATCTCACCGAAAGTTAAATGCAAGGCAAATATTGCAGCTGCCCTCTCCAGCTGGAGAGGGTTTTGTGGCGGGTCGATTTAAAAACTGGCGAATAAAATTCAATAGCCGTGTTATGGGTAGTGGATATGAATCCGCTGAAAAACCGACCTGTTAGCTTACCAAATGAATAAACCAGATATGGGTAAACCTACAAACTTTGTTCCAACGCTCAGAAATTACTTCACAATCATCAACTTGGCAAACTTCAATAACAGTTGTTTGTTTCCTAATCCCTGGAAAAAGACAGTCGCTTTCACATCTGGTAGATTTCCTTCTAAGCTTATGATCTTACCAAATCCAAATTTCTCGTGCTCCACTTCCATACCTCCCTGAAACTCGTGGGGTTGAGACGGCGTGAATCCCGGCGTTGGTACGTGTGCTTTTGCCAGCAGAGAAGTTGTTTTCGGACGTGGCGGTGGGGCAGAGCTAGTTGTTGTTGGCTTGGGTTTGCTGAAAAAATCGCGGGGCTGTGAAGTCCAGGTTTTGCGTTCATCGTCAAAGTTCCCTTCAATCATATTGCTCTTCGAAGGTTTAACGTCTAACTCTAAAAACCGTGGATTGATCTCGTTGATGAAACGACTTGGTTCACAGTTTGTTAATGTTCCCCAACGGTAACGCGAGGTAGCATAAGTAATGGTTAGCTTTATTTCAGCACGGGTAATGGCTACATAAAACAAACGACGTTCTTCCTCCAGATCAGAGCGGGAATTTACCGACATCTGCGATGGGAAAAGGTTTTCTTCCAAGCCAACTATGAACACATTTTTAAATTCCAGTCCTTTAGCAGAGTGAATGGTCATTAACGAAACCGTGTCTTTGTTTTTGTCGCCATCTTTATCATCGTTGGTTAAAAGTGCTACATCCTGCATAAATATATCCAGACCTTTCTCCTCGATATCTTCTCGCTCTGCGAACTCTTTTATACCATTTAATAACTCCTGGATATTTTCGTATCTCGAGCGGCCTTCTACACTGTCATCAGTATAGAGTTCCTTCAAAATACCGGCATGTTGGGCAATAAATAAAGCAGAATCATAAGCATCCAGCTTTTTAGCCTCCGCCTGAAAGCTTTGAACCATCATCGAGAAATCATTCAGTTGATTAGCTAAACGACCGTCAACATATTGATGCGCATTAGAAATTACATCCCACATGGTTACATTGTTTTGATCGGCAGCCACGATAATTTTGTCAACAGATGTATCGCCAATACCACGTTTAGGATAGTTAATTACCCGTTTTATTGCTTCTTCATCTTTCGGGTTGAACGTTAAACGGAAGTAAGCAATTAAATCTTTAATCTCTTTACGTTGGTAAAACGACTGTCCGCCGTAAATGCGGTATGGGATATTCAGCTTCCTTAAACCTTCCTCCATTGCCCTGCTTTGCGCATTTGTTCGATAAAGAATGGCAAAGTCGCTATGTTTGTAGCCTTTTATTCCACGTTCCTGAATGATGGATTCTGCAACCAGTTTTCCTTCCTCGTTATCGGTAAAAGCACGTGCAACCTTGATTCTGTCGCCTTCAGCATTTTCAGAAAATACATTCTTCTCTAGCTGATTTTTGTTGTTAGCGATGATGCTGCTTGCGGCATCAACAATATTCTGTGTAGAGCGGTAGTTTTGCTCTAGTTTATAAACTTTTAAATCAGGATAATCGCGTTCAAAATTTAGAATGTTTTGAATGTTAGCTCCACGGAAAGCATAAATACTTTGCGCATCATCACCAACCACACAAATGTTCTGATAGGCTGCGGCCAGTTTCTTTACAATGGTATACTGCGAAAAGTTAGTATCCTGGTACTCATCCACCATTAAATACCTGAATTTCTGCTGGTATTTATTTAAAACATCCGGATGTTCTTTTAACAGGATATTGGTTTTGAAGAGGAGATCATCGAAATCCATGGCACCGCCTCTATAACAACGTTTAGCATATTGCTCATAAATCTGGCCGATTAAAGGACGTTTATTTTGGATATCTTCTGCCTGAATCTGATCATTGGCCTGGTATTCACCCCAGGATATTAGATTGTTTTTTGCGGAAGAGATTCTGCCAAAAACAAAGTTGGCCGCATATAATTTGTCGTCCAGTTGCATTTCTTTCAAAATGGCACGGATTACACTTTTACTATCGTCCGTATCATAGATGGTGAAATTATTTGGATAACCTATTTTCTCTGCCTCAACCCTTAAGATTTTAGCAAAAACGGAGTGAAAGGTTCCCATCCAGATGTTTTTCGCCTCAGCACCAACCACTTTTCCAATACGCTCACGCATATCTTTACTGGCTTTATTGGTAAAGGTTAAAACAAGGATATTAAATGGGTCGGTACCGGTTTGGATCAGGTGTGCTACACGATAAGTAATTACACGTGTTTTGCCTGAACCAGCACCCGCAACAATCATTACCGGTCCTTTTGTATTCTCTACTGCTGCTCTTTGTTGTGGGTTTAATCCTTCTAAATAGTCCAATTGGCTCCTGTTTTTTTGAGGTTCAAAAATAACAATTCTCAGGTCTTTTTGCTAAAAGTGTTGGTAATTAGTTTCTCATTTGTGTGAGTACGGCATCTCTTGTTATCCGTGGAGGTTATTTAAAATAGGCCTGGCAATGAGTTTACATCAAATTGATCAGGTTTGTTTAACGAAACCATCAAGTCGCTGAGGTGAAAACTTATATGTCTGATATGGTTTGCAGACCAATATTGTTATAACGCTTTCAAGGTTATTTTAACCAAATAGGACATTTAAGAATATATAGGATGGTATTTGACAATTTGCTATCGCTGAGGTGAAAACTTATATGTCTGATATGGTTAGCAGACCAATATTGTTATTACGCTTTCAAGGTTATTTTAACCATTTAAGAACATAAAGGATGGTGTTTGACAATTTGCTATCGCTGAGGTGAAAACTTATATGTCTGATATGGCTAGCAGACCAATATTGTTATTTCGCTTTCAAGGTTATTTAACCATATAGACATTTAAGGACATATAGGCTGGTGTTTGATAATTTGCTGTTTTAGCTAAGGTGAAAACTTATATGTCTTATATGGTTGACTGATTTTAATTATTTAACGCATATAAGCCATGGGTGGTATGAACGTTCGCTGTTGAACGCTGAGATGGGCACTTATATGTCCCATATGGTAACTAATTTCTACCATTTAGACATCTAAGAACATATAAGTCATTGCGTTGATATTTATTATTGAGCTATATATCGTAAGTAACAGAGAAGATAATATAAATTACATCCAGTTCTTCTCGCTGCTTTCTACCTGATAAAGCCAATAATTTACCAGTTGTTTGATTTCAGAGTAGTTTCCATATTTAAACCTGATTTCTCCCGCTGCGGTATGCAAACACATGTGACCAACATCAATACTTCTGTGCCAGGGATATTGTGAAGTTGTGATGGCTTGTATCTTCGATGGGACTAGAATTTCATTAGAAATATCCCAGATTCCGCTGGTTTTAATCACAAATTCCTGGTTAACGGAAAGCCGATGTTTACGGTAGCTGATAAAGATCATCAAAAAACCGATAACAAAATAAGCCGCCGCAAAGCCGATAAATGGCTTGATTTCTGGGATTTTAAAGGCCGCTAATAAAAAGATAACAACGGGCAGTATTAGCTTGAAAAAAACAGGCAGGTTCAAAAATCGCCAATCGGGGATAAAAGTTTTGCCTTTCAACGGCACTTTTCCTAAAACCATTTTTAAGAGTTCGTCCCGTTCCGTTGGATTGCAGCCTACAATTTCTAAGGTGTTACCCTGCATTTCTTCATCCTTTTTATTTCCGCCAAAATGTGCCTGCTTCAAACGCATGTTGAGCATATCCAACTTTTTTTGAAAATAGTTCTGGCTATATGCAGTAACCTGCACTTTGTTCGGACTAATCAGCGTATTCTTCTTCGCAATCAACCCGGATGATAGGAGCAGGGAGTGCTTATGCCTAATAATCTCCAGTTCGAAATATTTGTAAAATGTACGCGCCACGTTGAAAACTAAAAATGCAACGAGGAGAACGGCGACAATAATTGCGAGTGAAAATATAGTTGCAAAGCTCAAAAAGGTGCTTTTTACGATATCCTTATTGATATGGAAGACCTCCATTATATGTCTGGCTTCTTGAATCACATATAAAAGGAAGGCAGTGATTAAGGCCAGGCTTTTTCCATAGTTCGAGGTTAGGCCTACTTTAAATAAAGTCCATGAACTAATTTTTAAAATTCCTGCAGGTTGATCTTGTATGGCATCTTTCAAAATTTGCCCCGCTGTTTCTATCTGGCTACTGAGCAGATGATCTTTCAGATTATAAGCTGAAACCTCATCTATTGCCCTGATACTTACTTCTTCGCCTTTGGCCCCTGCAGTATCTATCTTCAAGCCATAAACGCCGATAATTTTTTGGAGAATGCTTTGATTGATGTTTACCTGCTGGATTTTGTCCAGCTGAATAATGATTTGATCCCGGTTAAAAATCCCCTTATTCACTACAAATTCCTGCTTGTCTTTATCTAAAAAGAAAGTGAATTTAAGATAGGAGAAATAAGCGTAGATTAGACAAAAAAACAGGACAATGCCTATCCCAAGGAGGGTGTAACCACTATATGCGCCGCCCATTTTAATGAAGGCATAAATCAGGAAGAAAAATAGTGCTTTTGTAACCTTTATAATGGTATGAACAGCCATTACAATAATGCCCAATGCTGATTCGCGTTGCGGTTGACTAAAATCTCTATTCATGTAGCGTCTCAATATCGGTGGAAGACTTCTCCATTAAATCAAGTTTTTGTAAAATCCAATCTCTGATGCTTTTTGCTTCATCTATCGGGATACCGGAAACTTTTAAGTGACCGGATTGCCCTCCGGCAGTGAATATTTGAAGTGTACCAAGCTTGAACATCCTTGATAAAATGCCCTCATTTAACTCAATATGTTGAATTCGGTTTAATGGAATGATCGTAGTAGATTCTGCAATAACTCCACTTTTATAAATCAGATCTTTTGTTCTGATGGCATAACCTCGTTTTTTGAAACCTATATGATAAACGATGCAGATTATGGATACGAGAATCAGGTAAGCAGCAGAAATCAGGACAATATGTAGCTTTATTTCATCTATAAACAATAAACCCAAAACTAAAAGTATCCCTGTAATGATGATGCAGATGAAAAGATTAATCCAGATGATTTTCAAATAATCTGGATGAGGCCTTTTTATAGTTACTTCTTCAAACTTAGGAAGCGTACTGATATCTATTGGTTCGTTGGTGAAATTTTCTGCAGACATGGCTTAAAGATATAAACAAATCACATTTCATCTAAGACCCAACTAAAGCCATTAAGTTACCTGGCTACAATGAATTTTTTAGCTGTGTTATATTTACCCGAGTCAGATGTGATTTTAAAAAAATAAATACCAGATATAAAAGAGGTGGTGTTAATTTCCAAAGTGTGCTTTCCCGTATTTAAATATTCATTCACAACAGTTTTAACCAGGCGACCCATCAGGTCAAATACCTGCAAATTAATTTTGTCCGTTTCTGGTAAAACAATGTCTATAGAAGTTTGCGAGCCAGCTGGATTAGGATAATTTTGAGATACAACAAACAGTAAAAATCTATCAAAAATGGCTTTATTAATGGTGTCGAAGATGACATAGCTAATTAACCGATAGCCCCTGGCATTTGGATGAAAGGCATCCTGATACAGGGAAAAATCCCTTCGTACTGCTGCGTTTACATCAGCCAGGTAAATTTTATATTCTGTTACTAATCGTTTATAAATAGTATTAAGAGCCCTGATCGTTGTATTAACTGCCACCATAGGTGCATTATTCCTGTCGTCTACGTTTTGTAACGTGCAAAGAATCGGAACCAGGTTTTGTTTCAGGCTGGCGGAGATCAGTTGGCGCATATTCGATTCTGTCTGGGCCAAACTTCCCCTACCATTACTAATGGACAAGGCATCATTAATGCCCATCGAAATCACGATAAAACCAGTCCGATCTCTTATCGCGTTATCGATCCTTAACAACCCCTGAAGGGTAGTTTGCCCGCCGATACCCTGATTGGTAATATCGACCACCTTATTGACGTAGCAATTTTCGAAATTGCTTTTAAGCATGTTTTGAAAACCTACACCATTCACGCCTTCAATAGTACTTGCACCAAAGGTTACAATATTAATACTGTCTTTTGCATAAAACTGAGCAGCTTCAGGGCAACTTACGCGTGGTGGATTTTGCGAATATGCAATACTGGAGATACCTAAACCAAAAAGCAGCAGCAGAAAAGAAATTAATCTTGCGCTAAATTTCATTATAAATGATCATTCTGGTCGATTTTTATGATATCTGTTAAAGTCGCAATTTACTAAAAAATGAATTAAAACGATTTATGAAAAATAATTTTTCTTACTCCCAAATTCCTGTTTGATTTTGTTTTGAAGTTCACTGTCAGCAGTTTAAAAACTTAACAAAATTGACCATTGCAAATGGCGATCAGTTCACCTGGTTAAAATTTGAATTCGTTCAGTAGCTAATGGCTTTAGCGTTAAAATCCTATATTTGCCCAAATTCATTTTGTTATGCAAGAGATTAAAAATTATGTAGAAACGCACAAACAACGCTTTTTAGATGAGTTGTTCGAGTTATTACGTTTCCCATCGGTTAGTGCCGATCCAAAATATAAAGATGATGTATTAAAAACGGCAGATTACGTCGCCCGGAAATTAAAAGATGCCGGGGCAGATCAAGTAGAAATTTGTCCTACAGCTGGTTATCCGATCGTATATGGTGAAAAAATAATTGATTCTTCATTGCCAACGGTTTTAATTTATGGTCATTACGATGTGCAGCCGGCAGATCCTTTAGAACTTTGGCATACTCCGCCTTTTGAACCAACAGTTCGCGATGGTAAAATTTACGCTCGTGGTGCTTGTGATGATAAAGGACAATTTTATATGCACGTGAAGGCATTTGAATTGATGATGGAAACCAACACACTTGCCTGTAACGTGAAATTTATGATCGAAGGTGAAGAGGAAGTAGGTTCTGCAAATCTTGGTATTTTTGTTAAAGACAATGCTGAACGCTTAAAAGCTGATGTCGTTTTAATATCGGATACTTCTATGATCAGCATGGAACATCCATCCATTGAAACTGGCTTACGTGGTCTGGCTTATATGGAGGTTGAGGTGGTTGGCCCGAACCGCGATTTACACTCTGGTGTTTACGGTGGCGCAGTGGCGAATCCTGCAACTATTCTTTGCAAAATGATTGCTTCTCTGCATGATGAAAATAACCACATTACCATTCCTGCATTTTACGATAGGGTTGTGGAACTGACCGATGAAGAGAAAAAAGCCCTAAATGCTGCGCCATATGATGAGGCAGAATATACCAAAGATCTTAATATAGCAGAAGTTTGGGGTGAGAAAGGCTATTCGACCCTGGAGCGGACTGGTACAAGGCCAACTTTAGAAGTGAACGGGATTTGGAGCGGGTACATTGGCGAAGGTGCGAAAACCGTTTTACCGAGTAAAGCAAATGCGAAAATTTCAATGCGTTTGGTACCTAATCAAAGCTCAGAAGAGATTGCAGAAATCTTTACCAAACATTTTGAAAGTATTGCGCCTCAAAATGTGAAGGTGAAAGTTACACCTCATCATGGGGGCGAACCGGTAGTTACACCAACTGATAGCGTGGCTTATCAGGCTGCAGAAAAAGCAATTGAAGATAGCTTTGGTAAAAAAGCAATTCCTACCCGTGGCGGTGGAAGTATCCCGATTGTAGCTTTATTTGAAGATGTATTAGGCATTAAATCGGTGCTTTTTGGTTTTGGTTTAGATAGTGATGCGCTACACTCTCCGAACGAAAAATATGATATCTTCAACTATTATAAAGGCATCGAAACCTTACCTTTGTTCCATAAATATTTTGCGGAATTAAGTAAATAAGCGTTGCTTTAAATGCAATTCTGGCATTACGCCACAATTTTTAAATCCCTCTATAAATTTGGAGGGATTTTCTTGTTCTAATAACTATTGATTTACCCTGAATCGGAATGTCTACCGAGAAGCGATAATCTTTTTCAATGCACCCTTGTGTACTTTTTATTTAGGGTATTCCATTTCAAACGCTAAAATTTGAGGGCGTTGAAAAGATTTTTACCCATCAACAGATTCACAGAATATTTTTCTAAATTGTACCCATGAAATATTCAATCTCATCTCTTTTACTTTTAGCAGGATTTGCATCCTTTGCTCAATCTACTAAAACGATTCAGCAATCTGGTAATCCTATTTTTAAAGGCTGGTATGCAGACCCTGATGCGGCCATTTTCGATAATAAGTATTGGGTTTACCCTACTTACTCAGCCAAATATAGAGAGCAGGTTTTTCTGGATGCTTTTTCGTCTGATGACCTTGTTTCCTGGAAAAAACACGAACATATTTTAGATACCTCGGCAGTGAAATGGGCAAACAAAGCGATGTGGGCACCAGCCATTGTTAAGAAAGATAAAAAGTATTATTTGTTTTTCGGTGCCAACGATATTCAGAACGATCAGGAAATAGGGGGGATTGGTGTTGCAGTTGCAGATCGGCCAGAAGGACCTTATAAAGATCATTTAGGCAAACCTTTGGTAGATAAATTTCACAATGGCGCGCAACCGATAGATCAATTTGTTTTTAAAGATAAAGACGGACAGTACTACCTTATTTATGGTGGCTGGAAACATTGTAATATTGCCAAGCTTAATAAAGATTTTAGTGGCTTTTTACCGTTTGAAGACGGAACAATCTTTAAAGAAATTACGCCGGATAAGTATGTGGAAGGACCTTACATGTTTATTAAAAATGGTAAATACTATTTTATGTGGAGCGAGGGTGGATGGACTGGTCCGGATTATTCAGTAGCCTATGCTGTTGGCGATTCTCCTTTCGGACCATTCAAAAGAGTCGGTGCGATTTTGAAACAAGATCCCTCGATTGCGACAGGAGCAGGGCATCACTCTGTGATTATTAATGAGAAAAAAGGCACTTATCATATTGTTTATCACCGCCGTCCGTTAACAGAAACCGATGGAAACCATCGCGAAACCTGTATAGATGAGATGAAATTTGATGCAAATGGAATGATCCTGCCAGTGAAGATTACTAACGAGGGTGTTAAAGCCCAAAAGGTAAAATAAGACTAAGTTCGTTCCCGATTGCTTCAGTCAGGAACGAATTTAATTACCTTCTAAAATGGTTTTCTCCTGCTTTTTATCGAGTAAACTAAATCCATAAGCACATACCATCAGTACACAAGCTAAGCCAAACCAAAGCCAGTTATAACTGAGGTGTCTGGCGATATAAAAGCCTGCAAATGGCCCTACCACCTGTGCACAAGACCAGCTCAAGGTGTAGCCTGCAGCATATAATCCCCGATTATGCTCATTACTTCTGCTAATTACAACAGTATTGATAAACGGCAGAACAAACATTTCTCCAATAGTGAAAGTGATAATGGTGAGCACTGCTGTTACCACATGAAAAATAATTGGTGCGCTTAACAACAAATAAGATACAGCGAAGAAAATGGAACCAATAATAATAAAGAACATCGGTGATTTTTTCTTTTCTATTTTATTGATCATAATCATTTCAAACAAAGCGATAATGGCCCCATTTAAGCCAATGATAATTCCAATTGCAAATTCATCGATATGCCATTCTTCCTTAAAAAATACCGGTACTACCCTGAACATCAGGAAGGCACAGGTGATAAAAAGTGTGGTTAATAATATGAATTTAACGTAAAAAGCATCTTGCCAGGGCTTCATAATTACCATACTGCTACGGTTTTCTTTTGCTTTTTTCATAAATCCCTGCACTTTCGGCAACAGGAACATAATGCCTACACCTACTAATATGCTTACTGATCCTTCCACAATAAACAGTAGTTTATAATTAATTGAGGCGATAATACCAGCCATGCTAATCCCCACTGACCAGCCAATATTTACAGCTAATCTGTTTAAAGAATAAGAGCGGGTGATGGTATCTTCTTTAGCATAATGTGCTACTGCGGTAAAATTTGCAGGTCTGAAAGCTTCAGAAAAAAAACTAATTACCACAGCCAGAATACAAAGGCTTGAAAAATGGGTAATGGTTGAGAATATGATGAAAAGTATTCCGCCAATGATTGAGGATAAAATTTGTACAGGCCTGAAACCAATTAAATCTGTCAATTTACCGCCAGTTGCAGAGCCTAAAATAGATCCAACGCCAAAAAGGGTAATGATCAGGCCAGCATCCATCTCCGTTCGGTGCAAGCTTTGAGTAACGTAAAGCCCCATAAAAGGAACAGCCATGCTACCGCAACGGTTAAACATCATTACAATACTTAGCAGCCAGGTTTCACGGCTTAAACCACTAAAAGAAGATTTATAAGTATTTAGGATGAGTTTGAACATGTTAATTTTTCCAGCGCACAAAAGTACTAAAGCATTGGAGATTTGATACTAAATAAATACAATCATCTATTTTTTGGCGATTATTTTAACCTGGCAGATCGATAATTTTACTATTCTTTCTATCTTTCAGTATCTTTCTAACGATCTAAGCCATTTAATTAATGCACCCAACTCAACATCTAAAAGAACAACTGAGAAGAATCAGTAACGATTTACTTAAACCAGGAGATTTTCATGATCAACTTGCGCCTGCTATAGCGGCTTATACCAAATTGTTATTTGACATTGGTAAAGTAGACGCAGGTGATAATAATGAACGCAGCCATATTAAATTACCTTTTGGTAATGCCATAGGAACTTTTTGGGCGGCTAATTGTGTAAAGGAAGTACTGAGAACGCAACGTTTCGTAAGGGGATTATATCTGGCTATTCAGGATAAACTGGCTCAGAAGAGTGGTCCGGTGCATATTCTTTATGCCGGTACCGGACCTTTCGCAACTTTAGCGCTTCCAATAATGGTTCAGTTTACACCCGAAGAAATTCAGTTTACATTACTCGAAGTCAATCAGACGAGCCACGATAAACTGCTCAATGTGCTTGAAGCGTTCGATTTAAATGAATACATCAGGCAGATCGAAACTACCGATGCAACAACCTATATTTTGCCAGATACTAATGTGGATATTGTTTTAAGCGAAACCCTTAACAGGGCACTTATTAACGAACCACAGGTTTTTATTATGCTTAATCTGGCGAGTCAGCTCGGGGAAGGTGTGATTTATATTCCTGAAGAAATTAGGGTAAACCTGAGTGAAAAGAAGAATAATGAAACAATGCCTAAAAAAATAGAAACACTAATCAATTTTAACCTGGAAAAGATGAAAGAGATTATTCAGCGATCTGAAAAACGCCAGTGGGTTTTCGATGAAGTAAATATCAATATAGCTGATGTTGAGCCACATAATCTTTATTATACCACTGAAATTATAGTTTACAAGGATAATTTTCTAGGTTACGAGGATTCTTCTTTAAATTTACTGGAAAAAGTAAAACCCGATCAAAAAGGAGCAAAAGATTTAATTTTTCGATACTATGCCATAGGAAAACCTGGTTTTACAGCGCATTCAGAAAAAGTATTGATGGAGTAATCGATCCATTTTGGCGATCTGAATTTTAAACAAGAGAATGATTTTTTTATTTAAAAGGATTTTACTCAATTTAGCGGCAGAATAGATATGCCGCCAGAGAAAAGAATCCCCGCAGAGAAGAAAACAGTTACCAGAAAGCCTGTTGAACGAAAGCCAGCGACCAGAAAATCTGTAGGAAAGAAGAAAAAATCTGGTTTCCTTTCTCCACAAATGAAAGTGGCTATTGCAGCTTTACTTTTGATCTTGCTATCTCCGCTATATTACGGCTATGTATTAAATGGCTTTGTTGCCACCTGGAGGTGGATAAAAGATTGGGGACAGGATCCAAATAACCGTACTTACGAGAGCTTCAATATTAAAATTCCAAAGAAATATTCTATCCATGGGATTGATGTTTCGTACTATCAAGGCAAGATAAACTGGCCTAAAGTAAAGGCAATGAAGGAAGATGAAGTTAAAATTAGTTTTGCCTTTATTAAAGCTACGGAAGGAATTTTACAGGTTGATCCTTATTTTCAGCGCAACTGGCGTGAGGCACCCAAATCGGGAATTGTTTGTGGAGCCTATCACTTTTTCAGACCAAAAAAAAGTGGCAGGGCACAGGCAAAGTTCTTTTTACAGGTGGTAAATGTAGAAAAAGGCGATTTACCTCCGGTTGTGGATATCGAAACTTTAGATGGCGTAACGCCGTTAAGAATGAGGCTTGAGCTTTCAGATTTCCTCACTTATGTAGAAATGAAAACAGGCGTAAGACCAATTATTTATACTGGTTTAAAGTTTTATGAGGATAATCTGGAAGGCAAACTAGATGAATATCCCTTATGGATTGCGCATTATTATCAACCAAGACTGCGTTTGGATAAAAGCCGCTGGAAGTTTTGGCAACATTCAGACAAGGCCAAAATTAACGGGATTGGCCACGTGGTCGATTTCAATGCCTTTAATGGAGATAGTACTGCGCTTGTGGAAATGTTGGTTCATTAGTCATTAGTTCATTAGTCATTGGTTTATTGGTCGGGGGGGATAAATTGATCAACAATGGTACTTATTTGACCTTTAATAAAAGGGCGATTCCTTGCACCCAGACCAATTTACTATAGAACTAACTTCTAATCAACTAAATGCTCCAGCTTTCGCATTCTTCTAAAAAAAACTCATCGGCTTCTGCGCCAATTCCGGGAAGTTCCGGTACATCAAGGAAATAACCATTGTAAGTCAATCCATCCACCACAGGATCTACCAGGTGCCCAAGCAGAGCAGTATCAAGGTCAAAAAATACAACATTCGGACTTGCTAAAGCAAAATGTAAGTTAGCACTTAAAGCAATCCGGCTTTCGAGCATACTCCCAATCATGCACTTCACCCCTTTTTGTAAGGCTTCTTCATGAATTTTTTGTGCTTCCAAAATTCCACCTGACTTAGAAAATTTAATGTTTAGGTAAGTTGTAGATTGACTATTAATCAGTTTTCTGGCATCGTGATGATTATAGCAGCTTTCATCTGCCATTAATTTAATCGGAGAATTTACGTTCAGTTCTGGCAATTTATCGTCAAACCAGGTTCGCATAGGCTGCTCGCAGAACTCGATGTTATATTTTTCCAGTTCTCCCAGTGCAAATAAAGCATCGTCAAAACTCCAGCCCTGATTGGCATCCAGGCGCAAAATCATTTCTTCACCAACAGCTTCTCTAATCTGTTTCACACGCTCAATATCATCATGAACTTTCTTTCCCAATTTGATTTTTAAAATCCTGCAACCATGACTTTGATATTTTAATGCTGTAATTGCCATTCCTTCAGGTGTGTCAATGCCAATTGTCATATCCGTTTCGATGGTTCTTTTTGTCCCGCCGAGAAACTTATAGAGTGGCAAGCCAGCGTGTTTTGCAGCAATATCGAACAAAGCCATATCAAATGCGCTCTTGATGGTGTGGTTATGGTCCGCATAACCCAAAAGATCATTCATCCGTTCCGGGATTTCCAACGGGTCTTTTCCTTTTAGAATGGCCGCAAAATCTTTCGCCATTGCTATGCAGGTTTCCTGCGTTTCGCCTACAATCATCGGAAAGGCAGAGCACTCGCCAATTCCATGGATGCCCGCATCAGTATAAATTCTGATGAGTACATTTTGAGCAAAATGCATCGTACCCGTGGCAATAACAAAGGGTTCCATCGGGATGCTGAAGCGGTATATTTCGGTATGTGTGATTTTCATTTTTTTAAGGTTGAGGGTTAAAAGCTGAAGGTGTAAGGTTTGCTATTTAGGATAAAAGGCGTTAATGGGGCCAACTCAATTCCCCGTACGATTCAAGTAATTCAGAACTTGTAGCCTGGTACACTTTGAGGTGCGATTGAATAATGATTTCCTTAACAACGCTGAATAAATCGTTTTTAGCTAATTCCATGGAGATAGATTGGTTGCCATCTAAAATAGAAAAACAAAAACTAAAATCAACCACGTTTGTAGATAATTAATAGCTTTATGTTTCCATTTTATATCTCGAAAACCTATGTCAAATCTACATCTTGAGCCTAATAATTTAATTCATGCTTCTTCGCCATATTTACTTCAACACTCCTACAATCCGGTTCACTGGTATGAATGGGGTACAGAAGCTTTAGAAAAAGCGAAAGCAGAAAATAAGCTGATTTTAGTGAGCATCGGCTATTCAGCCTGCCACTGGTGCCACGTAATGGAGCGCGAATGTTTTGAAAACCATGAAGTTGCTGAAGTGATGAATCAGCACTTTGTATGTATCAAGGTAGACCGCGAAGAGCGGCCGGATATCGATCAGATTTATATGTATGCTATTCAATTGATGACAGGTAGCGGTGGCTGGCCGTTAAACTGCATCAGTTTACCAGATCAGCGTCCAATTTATGGGGGCACCTATTTCCGTAAAACGGATTGGATTAATGTATTGGAAAATGTGGCTGAACTTTGGGCAAACGAACCCGATAAAGCCATTGAATATGCAGAAAAATTAACTGCTGGTATAAATGATAGTGAAAAAGTAATCGCTGTTGAAAATAAAGAAGACTATACTGAAAATCATTTAACAGAAATTATTGAACCCTGGAAACGCCATTTTGATATTGGTTACGGCGGTTACAACCGTGCGCCGAAATTTCCGCTGCCTAACAATTGGGTTTTCCTATTGCGCTATGGCTTTCTCCATGATGATGAATCTGTTTTTACAGCAGTTTGCCATACACTGGAAGAAATGAGCAGAGGAGGCATTTACGACCAACTAGCCGGAGGTTTCGCCCGTTATTCTGTAGATGATAAATGGCATGTGCCGCATTTTGAAAAGATGCTTTATGATAATGCACAGCTAATTAGCTTATATATTGAGGCCTATCAATGCACAAAATTTGATTCTTTTAAACAAACAGCTGTTGAAACTATAGCGTGGACTTTTAATGAAATGACTTCGTCAGAAGGATTGTTTTATTCTGCTTTAGATGCTGATAGCGAAGGGGTAGAAGGTAAATTTTACATCTGGGATAAAGCTGAGTTTGATCAGATTTTGGGAGATGATGCCGCATTACTGGCGGATTATTACAACGTGACGGAAGAGGGGAACTGGGAAGAAGAACAAACGAATATTTTAAGAAAAACAATTGATGACCAAACCCTTCTGGATAAATTTGGCATTTCGGCGGAAGACTTATTTGATAAGGTAAACCAGGCGAAGGCCAAATTGCTCGAAGTAAGGAGTAAACGGATTCGGCCGGGACTGGATGATAAATGCCTCACTGCGTGGAATGGGATGATGATTAAAGCCCTGGCAGATGCTGCTCAGGTATTGGGCCACGATCTGTATTACCAGAGAGCCGCAGGCGCAGCCAATTTTATTATCAAAAATATGAAGTCTGATGGAGGTGGCTTATATCGCAATTATAAAAATGGAAAAGCATCCATCACTGGATTTTTAGATGATTACGCATTTTTCATCGAAGCTTTAATTGCTTTATATGAATATGATTTTGATGAAAAGTGGCTGGAGGAAGCAAAATTGTTGGCAGATTACGTTCTGGTTAATTTTAGCGATGCCAATTCGCCAATGTTGTTCTATACCTCTGCAGAAGGAGAGCGTTTAATTGCGCGCAAGCACGAAGTCATGGATAACGTAATTCCTGCAGCTAATTCTACCATGGCTTTAAATTTTAAAAAGCTGGGATTGTTGTTTGATGTGGAACAATATACTGAAAAAGAGGCAGAAATGTTGGCTGCGGTTCATCCTAAAATAAAAACTTATGGCTCTGCTTACTCCAACTGGGCAATTTTATTACTAAATGAAATTTACGGCATAAATGAGGTGGCGATCACAGGTTTAGAAACCGATGTAGTTAAATTGGAGTTAAGCAATCATTATATTCCTAACAAAATTACATTAGGTGGAACAAAAAGTAACTTACCGCTGTTAAAAGGGAAGCAAAGCAATGAAACAAAAGTTTATATTTGCCGAAATAAAGTGTGCCAGTTGCCGGTTAAAACTGTTGAGGAAGCATTAGCGTATTTACAATAAAAAAAATCTGAATGAATATGCTGTAAATCAGCTACTTATTGAGTTTGTTGTACGCTTTATTTCATGGTCTTATTCGTACTATTGATTTTACGTTCGTACTAGTTTAGTACTACTTATCACGAACTTAAACCATAATCAAATGAAATCAATAAGAACTGAATTAGCCATCATTAATGGAATCAGATTTATTTTAGTAACCCCTCACAATTCTAATACCGACAAATATCCTCTCTATTGCATTGAATACTTTTATAATGGTAAACAATCTAAAGTTAAAGAGGGTGTAAAGATGATTTATAATAAATACTTAGAACAAGTAAAAGAATTTAAGTCTGTCAATAAGAAGCTATTATTGCTCCGCAATCTGTTTGAGTTTAAAATAAACGAGTTAGCCAAATCTATAAGCATTAAAGAATCATCTTCAGATTCCACCATAACCATCCAAACCAAGGTCGTTGATGCTCTAAATATGTTTTTCGAGTATCATACAAAGCGCCACAAAATAGGAGAGATCAAGGATATCTATAATTATACCGAAAGAGATAAGAAAGTCACAACGTTTATCGATAAGCGTTTTCCTGACCATTTACTTTCTGATCTAAATACCACTATCTGGATTGACTATCGTAGTTACCTAAAGAAATGGGGGCTAGGTAACAGTACCATTAATCTACAGATGGTGTATGTCAAAGGATTTTATATATGGTTGAGCCAAATAATGGAATTACCCATAAATAACCACGCAAGTAAGTTAAAGAAACTTGATATTACCCAACAGCAATCAAAATTTAATGAGATTAATCAATCATTATTTATTGAATTTTTCGAAGTGGTAAAGAGTAGTGAAAGGTATTTGAGGTTGCATTTAATGGCTCGGCTTGTAGCAGAAAATACATTGAGACCAATACAGGTGTTAAACATTAATGTAAAACATGTTGACCTACCTAATAGAACCATAACGGTATTTGATGCTAAAGGTAGGAAATGGAGAAAGATTATTATAAGCGAAGTCGTTAAGGAGTTAATCCAAAAGATTTACGAGAATACGATAAAAGCTGAAAGATTGATTGAAAGTGAAGATTACATTATTGGATTTTACAATCAAACTAAACAGAGAAAGATATTTACTCAAACAATGTTTAGAGAGCGTATTCTACTGCCATTTAAAGAGGATTATCCGCAGTTTGCTCATATTTTAATATACGATTTCAAACATACAAGCATTACAAAGGCTTTAAAAGTAAATAGCGTCTATGAAGTTCAAAAGAGGGCGGGACATAGCAAAGTTACTACTACCCAAATATATGATAGAAGCGATGATATCAGCGGGCCAATTACTGTCGAAGAATTAAATGCGATAAAATAGGTAAACTGGGGTTTATTGCTATACAAGTACCTCAACTTTATAATACTTTATTATATTTAAGGCGGAGTGGCAATAAAGCTATTCCGTGTTAAAATATCAAATATTTAAATGGAGGTAGCAGAAATTAAATTGGAGGATGGCTCATTAGTTTTTTACGACGAAAATGGGGAAGATTTTTATTCCATCCGTCATGACCTATTAGCGGATAAAATGAGCGACGGTGATTCTGAATGGATTAACCAGTTGTCAGAGAAGAGTTGGGCTACAAAAGCTACATTGCAGCAAGTAGCAGACATTATTAAACAAGAATTTCCAGACAACGATATCAATTGGGTAACTACCAACAGAATAATAGCAACACAGGAATAATATCAAAGCCCACGAGAAGTGGGCTTTGATATTTTAAACATATTGAAAGTAAGGTATCTAATCTGCTTGCATTAAGCTAATTATTGGTTTAAATGCTATAACATCAGATCTGGATGCTCGCTTGTTTCCAATTGAAGTAGTGGTTACTACATCATGAATCATAAATATAGTAAAGAAATCATCTTCACAATAACGTTTTAACCTTCCAACATGAGTTGGCATGTTTAAACGTCTACGTATATCTCCAATTATTTTAATGATATCATCAGAAGTATATTCTACATCAATCTCGAAAGCTTGATTTATAGCGTTATGATAAACCCTACCTTGAGAATCTGCATTTGCAATTATGCTCAGTTTTTCATTTAGTTGAGTCCAACTATTTTGACCACGAGGCTCAATATTCTTTACAATATTGATCACAGTAGTTTCATCTTCAAATATTGAAGAAAGATAATTAAACCTTGTTTTCTGTCCGAATGTTAATACACTCAAAGACACATTTTCGGCAGCAGCTGAACTGCCTGTTGATAAAATACGTTTTGCCATTTTATAATTTGTTAAAGAGTCGAAGTCTTAAGCCTCACTAGTAACAGCTATTTAATAAGTGAGACGCATCGAACTAATTTTTAATTTAAAAGTGGTTCTGTTCAACCATTAGTTACTTTCAATATGTCAAAGAATAAAACAAACAGTTTCTTATTTGAATAAAGCAAAGATACACTTTACTAATAATTAATATTAAATAACCAGACCAGTGCTTGGTTATTTGATTGATTATGTGTGGTTTAAGTTATTAACATTCCCTTTTTTTTCTTATATTTGTAATACTTCAATCGAAGTTTATTATCAAGATATTCAATGGGATTTAAATTAGCAGACCGAGCAAACAGGTTTGCTTTTTTAATGTTTGCAGTTTCCCAAAAGTTCCAAGTTTCTTAAAAGTTCGAGATTATTCAAGTGCAAGATTTTTAATATTAAATCCATTATTGAATACCCATGAAATTTAAAAAAGAAGAGGTTTACACCCTCACAACTACCGATTATATTGGTAAAGCATTTAAGCAGTTACCATTTAACTCATTCATAAATAAAGGCAGGTGCGCCATAGGTGGTACACAAAAAGAAACAGAAGATAAAAGCCGTAACACAATCTTTATAGTGCCTACAAAAGGCATAATTGAGGGTAAAACAGTTGAACAAGAAAGTGATACAGAGAAAGAGAAGGTACGTAAGAAATCCATCTTTGCAATTACTAAACATACCACCGACCATGAGATATTGGAATGGTTAACTGAAGATAAAGTTGGCAAAAAGTGTATGGTTATACCTGACAACTTCAATAAGCTAATAAGGGTGGCAGATGACAATAATTTGCTCAAAGAGCTGTATGAAAACTTCTTTCTCCTTATTGACGAAGGCCACTCTGTTATTACTGAAGATTACAGAGAGGCCATGATGATACCGCTAAACTATTTTTGGAATTTCAAGAACAAATCCATCATGTCTGCTACACCTTATGTGTTTAGCGACCCAAGATTTAAGGAATTAGAGTTACACACCATCACATTTAAAAATCCAGATGAACTTGAAACTTACATTGATAACATTACCCTTATAGAAGCCATAAGTGTTTACGCTGCACTCAAGAGAGTTATCGAAACGGCAAAGGGGAATTTGCACATCTTTTTAAACTCTGTAACGGATATAGTGGAAACTATACAACTCTGTAATATTGAAAGCTGTAATGTTTATTGCAGTGATAAAAAGGGAAACTTAGATAAACTGACTTTTAAACAAGGCTGTTTTAAACCTATGCCTATTAATGGAGGATATTTAAAGGTTAGCTTTTATACATCTAAGTATTTTGAGGGATGGGATTTAAAAGACGATAACGCAACACTTGTGCTTCTTACTAACGTTCATCAAGAACATACAAAGGTTGGCATATCTAACAAAGGCGTTCAGGCACTTGGAAGAATAAGATCGCCAAATCATAAATTAATACACATTACGAACCATCGAAAAACTAAAATTATGAAAAGTCAGGAAGAAATCAGTAGAGACTACGCCATACGTGCTGGGTTACAAATCAAAAAGTACAACGAGATACTTGAAGCCTATAAAGAAAGTGGTTTAGAGCCAACTAAGGAAGAGATAGATATTGTAGAACTATACGCTGAATTGGATAAACAAAATAAATCTGCCACACTTAAATATGAAAAGTTAGATCAGTTGGTAAACCGTCAGGTTAGCGATGAGCAGTACAATGATATATCATTTATAAAGAAAGCTTGGAAAGACGCAGGTTTTTTTGTTACCCATCAAAAGAGCAACCTTGTTAAAGATCAGGCATTAGAAAAGGGAAATAACAGATTATCTAAAGCTGATTTATATAAACAAATAGTTGATCAGATTAAGGGGCTTTACATGGAAAAAGAAGAATTTATCTATAATAATGTAGATGAGCAATTACAAAAGATTAAGGAGCAAAACCCATTCATTTATACGGCATACCATATGTTAGGGTGTGATAAGCTTATAGATCTAAAGTTTAATGAGAAACGGATTAAACAGGTTCTAATAGAGCAACAGGATATTGATGCGAAACCTAAATTATTAAAACTGTTGGATTTGGAGTTCAAAGTACATCAACGGTATACCAAAGCGTATATTAAGGATAAATTAACTGCCGTTTATAAAAAGTTAGAAATAAATAGAAATGCAACAGCAGAACAATTAGGCGAAGATGGAAGGTTTGATTTAAACCCATGCAAGATTAAAGATAGCAGTGGAAAAGTTGTAAATGGATTTCTAATCTTGCGTAAGCAATTTGAGCTTAAAATGGTAGCATAGTTTATTACTAAAATATCGTTTTTGCAACTTTTAAAGCTAAAGCATCACCTTTGCAGTTATTTGAATTAGATATTGGTTCTCCTAAAATTGATTAAAAACTACTAAAACCTACTTCTTATAAGGGAAAGTGCAATATTTGATAATAAATGAGAATGCCTGGCAGTTTGCTCGGCATTCCTGTTAAATCAATTTTTAATTTTTTAAAATTCTAAATCTCGTTTGTAAAGAACGACCCCGGCCTCTACGCTACAACACCCCCATCGTTTTATTGGGATAAAGTGCTTTACCAGACAATCTTCCTATATAACAAGAGCCAACCTTTAAAAAATAAATCGTATTTCAACCTTTACCAAGAGAATTAGAGCCATTAAAACAAAAGGCTAACTGTAAAATCTTATGAATTCTAACAAGCAAAGCATCCCAGAAGGATGCTTTTTTCATTTACACCAGTTTTTAACCATTTAACCCTAAAATCATGAAACAAACAAGAAAACAACAACAACAGAAAACCAACTACGTTCTAGTTGATTCAGAATTACTCTTAACTAACAAAGAGGTGGAGAAAGCTTACACTTTAATCGTAAGCAAAGCAATAGAACTAATGGATAAGTTTGATCTACCCAAGTTCAGAACGTGGGCAGATATTGACCACACACTCAATGAGCATAATACAAACTTAGTGAAAGAACATTTGTCATTCCACTGGAATATCACTTTGTCTATCAGCCCGAAAGATGGAAGAAGTTTCATGTTCATAGATCTCGGGCTTGAATCTTTAAGCAAGTTTGGTAGCAACTTAACAAATCAATTGCTCCGTTATGCTTACCAAGTAACTGAATCTCATGATAATACAAAAGGGATTGAATATGCTTTACGTGTTACATTCTTGCCTGCTGATCAACTGCATAATTTCTTTTACAGACGAGTTGCGGAGGGAGAAACCGGATACGTTTCACTGCATACAGTAGAAAAATTAGTGGAAGTAAACTAAAGAATAATGGCGTAGGAATACGCCATTATTAAAATCCGTTATTATCTTTACAACACAAAAACGAATCAATATTGAAGTAAAGAATTAGAGTAACATATAATTAAAATATAAGCGTAAGCTTAAATGTCCTGCTTTAGGAATCGGCAAAATTCAAATACACAGGGACAGATAAGTGCAACGCCTACACGAATAAGTGTGGGGTTGTCTTGTTTGTTGTGTAGGGTTTTTTGCCGAACCTCTAAGGCGCATTCAAGTTCAGTCCTGCACTTATTGTATTTATAAACCATATCGATCGGACTCTCGATAATTTATATCGACCCAAATGCACAACATCAATTTATTTAATCACGATCAGGCTTCAGATTTTGATATAAATAGAATAACAGAGTTTCTACTGACAAAAGTGATCGAACGCGTTAACGAACAAGGCAGAATAGTAGATAGCCATTTGACTGATTTTGTCGTTACTAAAGAAGGATTCGTCGTAATTCATGGTAACTGTGATGATATGTTTCAAGTTTATGATGCGGTAAACGCAGTAGAAGGGACAAGCATTTTAAGATGTAAAGTACTTTTAAATCTCACTACACATAAATATGATGCAATCATTAAGAAGATTCCAGAAACTACTTCTTGGTTGAGTAAGCACATTCTTAGCGCTTCGATTGAGCATAATGGCGACTTTACTTATTATGCAAAAACATATCGCTTTAGAGGCAAAGATATTTAAGCCGTCCTAACCTCCTTCCTCTTTCAATTAGTGGTTACCGCTGGAATTATTATTTTTAATTTATATAAACCTCTTAATTTGATAGATTTATGTTTCAACGTAAACGGGAATAGACTTATATACATCTTTAGAGTTCGGCTCAATTTTGCTAGAAAAGCCCAGTTTATAGGATCATTAATTGAATTGAATGCGGTCGGGAAGTCTTAGACGCTTTGAAGGTTTTAAGGCCTATCCTTATAATCAAGGCCCGACCGTTAAAAGAGGTTTGTCATCATTATATGAAAGAAAACAGAAAGCAAAAATATCTATACTTTGTAGGCATAGATGTTTCAAAACTAACTCTAGATTTCACGTTAATTAAAGAAGATAAATATATCTACCACAAGGTCATACCAAACGAAATTTTCGAGATAAATAGATTTGTAAAAGATCTAAAACTGGTCAAAGGTTTGACAATTAAAAATACCATTTTTGGAATGGAACAATCTGGTATTTATAATAATTTTCTTCGTGATTGCCTAAGCAAAGTAAAAGCAAATTTTGTAATGGACAATCCGTTGAAGATAAAAAATTCTATGGGACTTATTCGGGGCAAAACAGATAAACTGGATTCAAAAAGAATAGCTGAATACCTTGTTAATAACAGAGCAACAATACAATTATATCAGACAAAACGGGAAATTTTATTACATCTAGCAAGTTTATCAACGTTGAGGTCAAGACTAGTCGCAACAAGAAGAGTTTTAAAAGTTCCACTTAAAGAAGATTTGGGGTTCGTATCCAAACATATAACTGATGATAATACTAGACTATGTCTACCAACCATCAAAGCTATCGATCTTGACATAAAGGCTGTAGATGATAGAATCCTGGCTATTTGGACCTCTGATGAGTCAATAAAGCATAAAATGAAGCTTATGTTATCTGTAGATAGCATAGGTGCAATAACAGCATTGCAAATATTAATCACTACTAATGAATTTCAAGATATCACAAATCCAAAAAGCTTTGCTTGCTATTGTGGTGTAGCACCTTTTGAATATAAATCTGGAACCTCTGTTCGCAAACGTACTGAATCTTCCGCAGTTGCTAATAAGAAAGTGAAAGCATTGATACATAGTTGCGCTATCGTTGCTATTACACATTCTAAAGATATCAGGGAATATTATTTAAGAAAGATTGCAGAAGGCAAGAACAAATTATCAGTAATAAATGCCATTAGATATAAATTAATTTGCAGGGTCTTTGCTTGCATTAAAGAAAATAGGATGTACACAAAAGAATATGTTTATAAACCAACGTCTAAATATCAGTTAGCCAACATTACCGACCCTATACAATTGGCAAAACTTTCAAAAAATCTCACGTTCCTGAATTAGATCCTTTAACTATTTTAAGCATCATTCCTTTCAATAATCCATTCACTCATCTGTGGCTTAACTGAGGAATGGTTATCTCTAGTCATTATTGTTGTGCTGTAGATTCTATCCTGCATCTTTATGAGGGGCAATGCTTTACTTTTCTGCTAGTGGTCCTTAACAAAAGTCTGTGGGATAAGGTAGGAAGATCGGTACTGCGCCATGTCTAATGCCTCTTAAAACACACGCCATCATTGCATTCTGTCATGGTTTTAAGTTTGGCAAAGCGGATGGCTTCGTGAGCCTTCTCTCTATCTTTATCTAGGATTTGCTTCGCTTCATCCTGGATAAATCTAGTCAGGCTCCACTTTTCAGCTCACCATGCGTTTCTCGAAAACGCTGCACGACTGTCACGATATTCGGTGCAAATATCTCGCCAATCGCTTGTGTAAAACATAGATCGAATCCCGTTGCCATGCAACTGCTGATTCTCACACATTTTCTCAGTTCGCAAGCGGTGAGCAAATAACTTTCTTTTGCATTTAATCATTAAAATATAGCCTTCCTTTATTATGTAGAAGAACTTATATACAAAAGCTTGACACTTAATATTCTATTTAACCTAATACTTAAACTCCAAATTTAACCGTTTATTAAATGAATTCATTTTGAATATTTAAGTCAAAGATGTAGGTTTATGAATTGCAATTTTAACACTAAGAAGTAAACGCATGATTGAATCTCCCAAAAGCATGAGCATAATGGAAGCTTATGAACTATATCGTAAAGATAAGCTTTTAGTAAACAGAAGATACCAAAGAAAGCTTGTTTGGTCTCATACTGAGAAACAGAACCTTATAGAATCCATAATGCTAAAATATCCCATCCCATTAATATTGTTAGCTACGGTTGAAAATGGTCAATATGAAATAATTGATGGAATGCAAAGATTAAATGCATTTTTTGGATTTATCGAGAACGAATTCCCCATGATTAGTGGAGGGAAGGAACAATACTTTAATACCGACGATTATACCTTTGCTAAAACTCAGATTGAAGGGGCGAAATTTGTTCCAATCAAAGGGAAAGACGTTACCTTAATAACTCAAGAACAAGTTTCTTCGTTTATATCTTATCCTTTCCCGATAACAATATTTAAGTCTGCCAGTACTGAGGAAATAAATGAGACATTTAGAAGGATAAATTCAAATGGCAAGCATTTGTCAGCACAAGAAGTCAGACAAGCAGGGAATATTACTCAATTTGCAGATATTGTTAGGGAGATCGCATCTGAAGTCAGGGGAGATGCATCCAATAACGTCCTCTTACTTTCTCAAATGCCCGAAATCAGTATTGACAATAAGTCATCTCATGGATATGGTGTTAACGCAGAAGATACCCTTTGGTGTAAACATGGGATATTAAGAGTTAACGATTTGAGAGAAAGTGAGGACGAACAATTAATTGCTGATATTGTGTTATCTGTGGCATTACAGAATCCGTTGCCAGCAAGTAAAAAAGAATTTAATGAATACTACGGAACTGGAGAGGCTGATAAATCAAATGAAATTGAATTAAAAATCAATGGAATTGGAAAGGATAATTTAAAAAAAGACATAATGATTGTCTTGTCTGAAATGTCAAATTTTAGTGACACTCATCTAAATGGACAAAATCTTAAACGTGTCGTAAATCCTAATGCAGGAAGTAATCCTATCAAGGAAGACTTTTATTCAATCTTTATGGCATTCTACGATCTAATGATAAATGAGAATAAGATCCCTTTTGATAATGCAGGGATTCTGAAAGCTCTTACAAACATTCATGAAAGATTAACCAGAGATAGGAACTATACCACAACAGCAGGGAGAATTGCAAATATTAATGTTTGCAAGGGTCTTTTAGCTAATCATTTCAAAGCTACGAGCTCGGCATTTAGGAGTAAGTCATCTATGACCTTAGATTTTCAAAACTATTTAATGAGATCTAAAGTAGAAGCCGCAACATATGATTACAAACAAGGTTTATACACACTTAATCCTCATAAGCGTGAATTATTAGATGAAACATTTGAGAATAAGGTCTTGAAAAACATTGCTGCTCTAGCTAATTTAGGTAAAGGAAAGTCAGGTTTCTTATTTCTCGGTGTTACAGATAAAGAAGAAGATACTTTAAAAGTTGAAGCCTTAGATGGTTTATCAAACTTGCCTCGTTACTATGGATTTGGAGTAGTTGGGTTGGAAAGAGAAGCTAAATTGAAAGGAGTTAGTTTAGATGATTATATATCATTTATAACAAATAAGATTACTCAATCGGACCTCCCAAGCGATCTACGCGCAAGAGTTTCAAAATCGATAACTCCGATAACATATCACGATCATACGGTTCTAATGATTGAAGTAGCATCAGGAACTGCACCCGTTTATTACAAAGACCAAATGTTTGAAAGGGATGGAGCAAATTGTAAAGTCGTTACGGGAGCAGCACAAGGCGAAATATTCAAACTATTTACTTGATAAGCTTAAACCATCAACTTGTAACGATATCGTTCATTTTCAATTTTAATCAATTGATTTAAGATAATAATCAACAACATATTTTATGGAAATAGTACCTTACTACAATAGTGCAGGAGTTGCGATAGCATATATGCATGATAATGAATATATCTATTTGTACAATGGTAAGCCAGTAGGATATTGTTATGAGGAATATATTTATTCATTTAATGGACGATACTTCGGATGGATGCAAAATGGATGGTTCTACGATCGGCGAGGCCGACCTAGCCTCTTCTCTAAGGGAGCAAGCGGTGGGCCATCTAAACCATCACTAGCTTCCGCTCCCTCGCGCGCATCAAGAGCATCACGACCATCGAAGAGTTCAAGAGAATCAAGACCATCAAAGCCTAGTCGATCATCATTTTGGTCTGATTTATCTGATGAAAACTTCTTTAATCAATAACTTAATATTAGTAAACAAATAAAAATGGATTTTCTATATAATTACAAAGGGAAACATATAGCTACTCTTATTAATGGACAACTTTACTCAGTTAAAGGTGCAAATATTGGACACTTCCTTAAGTCTTCAAATATCTTCATTGACATGCAAGGGAACTATTTAGGACAAGTTCCCTTTGCAAATAGATTACTCTATAGTGATATCTATGCATACGATGGAATTTCTTTCGGCTCCGTTGGTGATTTTGGCAATATAGGTTACATGGGTGATATTGGAGAAGTTGGAAATTTAGATGTGATTGATGGCTTTAGTGATATTCCTGTAGAACGTCTGAGGTAAATCTTTGAACTAATCAGTTAAACGATAATATATTTAGAGGTTGTTGGATGAAGTTTTATTAATCATTCCTCAAATTTAAGCTTGTCATCCCAATACGTTTAAAGGAACTACGGCATAAACGCTCATGTGGCATTCACACAGTCCATTTATTCCGTTCCTCCATTACTTAATTGGTTTGAAAGCTTGCTCAGTATCATAATTAAAAAAAATCATTATGGTACAAGAACAAAACTCATTTAAAGTAGCTGAAGTGGAAATAAGCTACAAATCAAATTACAACATCACTGAACGACCAAAAATTAACAGTTCTCAAGATGCCTATAGAATCCTAATGCAACATTGGCATTTAGGTAAAATCGAGCTACTGGAAGAATTCAAAGTAATTCTACTCAATATTAGTAACCGAGTGTTAGGAATTGTTGATATTTCAGTTGGTGGAGTGCAGGGAACGTTGGCAGATCCGAAGATCATATTTTCCGTAGCTTTAAAGACCAATAGCAGTAAATTAATATTGGCGCATAACCATCCGAGTAGTAATTTAAATCCTAGTGATGCTGATAAAAGGTTAACACAAAAGTTGATAGATGGAGGAAAGTTATTGGATATTGAGGTGTGTGACCATTTGATTATAAACAAGCATAATTACTACAGTTTTGCAGATGATTGCCTAATATAAATATAGAAGAGATTAGTACTATTATTCGCACTAGTACTAATTTTTATATCTATCAGACAACAATTAAACACTTTTTTTGTTAAACTAATAATTAGGTTATCTTTGCGCTACGGACGTAAATCAAGTTAAAAGATATTTGCCGAAATAAAGTGTGCCAGTTGCCGGTTAAAACTGTTGAGGAAGCATTAGCGTATTTACAATAAAAAAAATCTGAATGAATATTTCACCAAACTCAGTAGTTGCATTAACTTATGAATTGCACACTACCAACGAAGAAGGACAACAAGTTTTTGTCGAAAAAGCAGACGAAGAAAATCCTTTAGTATTTTTATATGGCGTAGGCATGATGTTGCCTAAGTTTGAAGAGCATTTAGCTGGTTCTAAAACTGGTGATGAATATAGTTTCGAATTATCTGCAGCTGATGGCTACGGAGATATCGATCCAGGTGCTTTTGCTGATCTTCCACAATCAATGTTTATTGATGCTGGTGGTGAAGTTCCGGCAGTTGGCGAAGTAATCCCTTTGCAAGATAATCAAGGAAACAGTTTCAGAGCTGGTGTAACCGCCGTGCATGACGAAACCGTTTCAGTAAACTTAAATCATCCAATGGCTGGTAAGAATTTATTGTTTAGCGGAACGATTTTAAACGTTCGTGAAGCTACTCAAGATGAACTGGCTCATGGTCATGCACACGGTGCAGATGGACACGCTGATCACTAGGTCTTTTAATAGAAACGATCTGTACAGATAAAAAAAAATCCCGATTTCGATCGGGATTTTTTTATAATAATTTTGATGCGGTGAGCTCAACGGGAGGGTTGTTCATGGCATTGCCCTTATTCAATTTCAATATTCCTTTTACAGTAATGGGTTGGTAAGTAAATTTTATCGGCTCTGCCATTTCTACCAGTACCATAATTGGAATTCCATTTTTGCCGCAGTAGAAGCACTGGTTAATCGGCAAGGTAGAGAGCATAAACTTCGTTTGCTTCATGCCGTCTTTTATAGGTACAATATAACCTGAAAGCTCAAATGCCTTACTTTCATATTTTTGAATAGTTGGATTATAGATGGCGTAAGTTTCAGTCGGTTTTACCGTTTTAATTTTTACTCCCCCGATAATATCCCAATTTTGCGAGTCCATTTGGTCGCTTGGATCATGTTGCGCTTTAGCAGATAATCCGATAAATATTAATAAAAAAAAGGCTAGTGCTCTCATCTCAATTCGTAGTTGTCTAACGGCAAATATACAAAAGAGATGGTAGTTAGGTGGGCAATGAACGTTACGTTTTTTAAAAATCGACCTTTAAACGTAGGCCGCCATTGGTTAAGTTTAAATTTTCTCTGGAGAAAGTTTTCATAGGAAGCCTTAAAAACGGCTCGATGGCAATGTTATTTTTTTTAGATATTTTCTGTTTGTAACCCAATGAAAAATTATAAAAGCCGATGTATTTATCAGGATCAAGTTTGGATTCTGGCTGTGCTTCAGTTTCTTTTCCGGCTACAATGAAGCTTCTGATATCTGTTGTTCCATTAAATGATGGAGAAGCCATACTCTGAACCTGATTAACAATGTAAGTGTTTTGCTGCGAATTATTAATGACGGCCAATGCAGATACGCCGATACCGGTATATAACTTTTCAGAAATTTTATACCGCAGTTCCAATGGCACATTGATGCCGCTTACTTTAGCATTCACAGATTCCAGGTTTCTGCCAGATAAGCTTTGAGGTGCACTTGCATTTTGAGATTCAGTAGAACTCACTGAGGCATAAGAAACACCAGAGCTAATCGATAACTTATTCGCAACCGCATAGGATAATGAGAAGCCATAATTCATATTTACTTTACTATCATTGCCCATCGAAGGTGCTACGTAAACATCCTGTTGCCATTTAGGACTTTGATTTTTCTGGTTTTGCGCGTTCTTTCCTTGTTTTGTTTTACTGTCTAAAGCCAATAAATCCTCAAAAGTCATTTTGTTATGATTTGTCTTTGTCTTTTCTTGCGCCGCTTTCACTTCAGTATTCGCAACGCCATTATTGGCCGATGTTAGATTTGTATTGTTTTCGGTAGTACTGATTTTTGGCGTAACCGTTTTGTCAATAACCTGGTTAGCTGCGTAAAGTGGCGTTTGATTTCCTTCGGTATTTGATCGCGATTCTACCGTATTTTCAGCTTCTGCACGGTAAGAGCTTTCGTTGTTGTTTAAAATAATTTCTGGTTCTTCAGCTGCAATTTGACTATCTATCAAATCGTCTCGTTTTGGTGTTGCTGATTGTGAATGCGTGTTTTTTGTTTTAGACTTTACGATTGTATGCTTATTTATTTTCTCTTCATTATTAAAGAAAAACAAACCAGAAAGTACCAGAATTATCGCTGCAGCAGTCCACAGCGGCCAGAAAACAAAGCCACCGCGCTTCTTTTCCTTTTCAGAAAAGCGCTCCCAGGCACCAGGAGCGTAATTCTCCTCATGATTTTGTAATTGGGTGGTGATATGTTCTATTAATTCCTTATCCATTTTTTTTATATGAACCAACTAATGTATTGGTGTAAAGTGCACGCAACTTATTTTTCGATCGGGTTAAATAAACACGACTGGAGCTTTCCGGGATGTTTAAAATTTTGGAAATTTCATCATGTGCAAATCCCTCGATCTCATATAAGTTAAATACCAGCCGTTGCGTATCTGGTAATTGATTTAATAATTTCATAATGTCGTTTACATGAAGATCTGAAGCCACAGAAACCTGCGTAGCCGGATGTTGATCTTCATTTAAATCATCAACATACAAATGTGCTTTCGAACTTCTGATCTTATCTATTGCTGTCCGGGATGCAATTTGTGCAATCCATCCTTTAAAAGAGCGTTGCAATTCTTCCGGATGATGAGGCGGTTTAAACCCGGAAACATTCTTGAATATTTTGATAAATGTATCATTTACAAGTTCTTCACTATCTGCAGTGTTCTTCGTATACCTTAAAATAATGCCCATTAAATAGCCATAAAATGATTGATACATCATTTCTTTGCAGCTATTGTTGTTATTTACACAGCCTTTTAAAATCTCCTCAAATCTGAGTATTTTTTTGATCACTCCTGTAAAGGCTATTAATTTCGATTAGTTTTAAGCTTACGCTTGTCTATTGCAAAAGTATAAAATAACACCACCCGATTTATCGAATGGTGTTAATTCAACGGGTAGATATTATTTATTCGTCATTACAGCCAATGCAAATTTAGTGCTGTCTGTTTTACTGCTCAATCCTTTCGCCCAAATGGTATAGATTTTTCCTTTTTCAATCTTCATAGCTGGTAGCGTTGCGCTAACATTACCTCCTTGTTTAACCTGGAAAGTGTAACTGTCTGATGGGTTAATCGAAGTAAAAGGTGTAAATTCTTTAAAAGCTTTAGCTGTAAATAATGCGGTTGGATTACCTTCAATAGCTAAATCTAATGGCGATGAGCCTGGACTTAAATTGATAAAACGGATTTTTGCTTTATCAGTTTCTGGTGCTTTCAAATCATCTTCAACCAATAAAAGTTTAGTAGATTTTAAAGTGTCAACCACAAAAACGGAATAAAATCCGCCACCTTTCAAATTAGCTGTGCCGTTAGTAAGGTATTTTAACGAATCTTTTTTAGATACTCCAACTATTCTTGTTCCAGGATAGGCGGCATAGTATCCACGATCATTGGTGTAGGTAAAGCTGCCGATTTTTTGGTTGTCTAGGATAAAATCCAGTGGACCAGTACCTGGCGATGCGTGTACAAAGCCAATTCCAGCAGCTTCGATCGGATCATCATTCCAGTTTTTTTTACAGGCAGAAAATATTAATGTAATAGCGAAGAGCGCGCATGTTAATTTAGTAGTTAAGCCAAGGTAGTTTTTAGTTCTCATGTTTTAGTTAAATCAATTTGATAAACAAAATTGGTTAATGGCCATTAACGTTTTTTGGGTTAAACGGTTTAGGATACCAAAACGCTACAGTGAACTGAATTTTTTTTACAAAAAAAGCCACATGGATTTCATGTGGCTGATTGATTTAAATATGATATGGACTACGAATACATTTCCTCGCGAAGTTTTGCAACATCTGCGCTGTTAATATATTCATCATAAGTCATTAACTTATCAATTGTTCCTTTTGGTGTAATTTCTATAATTCGATTTGCAACAGTTTCCGTTAACTGGTGATCTCGCGAAGTAAATAAAACTGCACCTTTAAAATCTTTCATTCCGTTGTTCAATGCTTCGATAGATTCCAAATCCAGGTGATTGGTTGGCTCATCAAACATCAATAAGTTGGCTTGCTGTAACATCATCCGTGAGAACATGCAACGCATTTTTTCGCCACCTGAAAGTACTTTTACATTCTTTAAAACCTCTTCGCCAGAGAATAACATACGGCCTAAGAAGCTTCTTACAAATTGCTCATCAGCATCAGTTCCAGAGTATTCACGTAACCAATCGACTAAGTTTTCATCTTTACCATCAAAATATTCCGAGTTATCATTCGGGATATCAGCCGTGCTTATCGTAACACCCCATTTAAATTCACCTTTATCGGCAGTTGTTCTACCAGTTAAGACATCGTAAAACGCTGCGGTAGCTAAACTGTTTTGAGATAAAATAGCAATTTTATCCCCTTTATTTACCATGAAGGTAACTTTGTCGAATAAAATACCATCGTTTCCGGATTTACCTAAGTTTTCGACCTGTAGAATCTGGTCACCCGCCTCACGACCAGTATTATTAAAAATAATTGCAGGGTATTTACGGCTTGAAGCCTTAATCTCGGTAATATCGATTTTATCTAAGGCCTTCTTACGTGAAGTTGCCTGCTTGGATTTAGATGCATTTGCACTAAACCTGCGGATAAACTCCTGTAACTCCTTCACTTTATCTTCCATCTTCTTATTCTGGTCGCTACGTTGTTTCAACGCCAGCTGACTAGATTCATACCAGAAAGTATAGTTACCGGTATAGATACTCATTTTCGCAAAATCGATATCAACGATGTGCGTACAAACGGCATCTAAAAAGTGCCTGTCGTGAGATACTACCAATACAATATTCTGGTAATCGGCCAGGAAGTTTTCTAACCAGGCAATGGTTTCAATGTCCAAATCATTGGTTGGCTCATCCAGTAATAAAATATCAGGATTGCCAAATAATGCCTGGGCCAATAATACACGTACTTTCTGCGTATTATCTAATTCTTTTAATAGTTTATGGTGATTATCTTCTGTAATGCCAAGGTTACTTAACATGGTTGCTGCGTTGCTTTCCATATTCCAGCCATCCATTTCTGCAAAGATGTTTTCCAGTTCACCAGCACGTTCGCCGTCTTTCTCTGTAAAATCTTCCTTCATGTAGATGGCATCTTTTTCTTTCATGATGGCATAAAGTTCTTTATGGCCAATCATTACGGTCTCCAGCACCGAAACTTCATCAAATTCGTAGTGGTTCTGTTTTAACACCGCCATTCTTTCACCCGGAGTAAAAGCCACACTACCAGACGTTTGGTTAACTTCTCCTGATAAAATTTTCAGGAAAGTAGATTTACCTGCGCCGTTAGCCCCAATTACACCATAGCAATTGCCCTGGGTAAATTTTAAGTTAACGTCTTCAAATAATGTGCGTTTGCCGTATCGTAAGGATAAATTAGAAACTGAAATCATAAACAAATAAAATAAGCCGCAAAGATAGGGAAAAAGGTTGAGGGTATAAAGGTAGAAGGTTTAAGATTAGTAATTTGAAAATGAAAGTTTGGTGATCATGGCGTATGTAGTCCCGCTTTCACTGCAATCTTTTTATATAAAGTTACTAACCCCCATCAGCATTTTGCATATTAGGGTTAGTAACTTTGAAAAACATAAAAAGTATTTTTGTTCAATCGGGTTTAGGTTACTCATGCTTGTGCTTTTGGCAACCAAAAACCCAGTGCGCTACCATGACCAATGCCTGTTTCCCTTTTAGGTTGAGATTGATTCGCCAGAACGCCTTTCATTATGTTATTTTTTGATCATTCAGGAATAAAAATTTATATTCTTAGTATTGAATTTTTCTCTATTTTGTATCACACACAAAAATGAAACATTATGAAAAAATTAACCCTAGGCATTTGCATGTCTATCATTGGGCCATTTGCTCATGGCCAAACCACAACTTATAAGTATAAAGTCGATTTTTTTGGCGATACCATTATTGTCGATGAAAAGGCTAACATTATCGGAAAGCAAAAGAAAGATTTTTTTGGTAAGACAATTATCGTAGATCATCAGGGTAAAACCATTGGAACTCAAAAAACAGATTTTTTCAATAACATCGTCTTGGAGAACGAGTCTGGAAAGGTAATTGGCAAACAAAGCAAAGATTTTTTTGGCAACACCATAATTAATACAGAAAATGGAAGGAGTTTAGACCAGAAAAAAGACTTGGATAATGAAGACTTGGCGGCTAGAGGTTTTTCAAATGAAATAGTGCTAAACAGAAGAATAGATATTTTTGGAAATACCATAGTAGAGGATGCAAGTGGAAAAACCATCCGCGTCTACAAAAAAGATATTTTTGGTAGTGATATCATTGAAGATGGCACGGGCAAGACGATAAGCGTGGCCAGGAAAGATATTTTTGGAAATACTGTAATTGAAAATGGGGCTGGCAGAGCCCTGCGTATTTATAAAAAGGATATTTTTGGCAATGAGATTATTGAAGATGGGAGCGGTAAAACGATCCGCGTTTACAAGAAGGATATCTTTGGTAATGAAATTGTAGAGGATGGGAGCGGTAAAACCATCCGGGTATATAAAAAGGATATTTTCGGAAACAATATAATTGAAGATGGAAATGGAAAGACGATAAGTGTATCCAAGGTAGATAGCTTTTGAAATACAATAATAAAAGGCTATGGTGGTAGCAAAGCTGATACTTATAAATCAATATTTTTGGCGAACTGGTTTGTATGCCTGAACATTGGCATTAAAATTCGTGTACGAGTAAAGTGACCAACCTTAAACAGGTACATCTCCAAAAATAGAAGTAATTTGTTGATCATGTTTCGATTAGATTTAATATATCATCCTGCTAATATTGATGCAAACCCTTATTGATAAATTCAAGATACCAATTGGTAAAGCCAGTGTACAGGCATTTGCTAAAACTATAGCAGACGATGCTTTTTCTGTAGAAGAGCTGATTACCTGTAGTTTTCATCAAGATCATCAAATAGGATTTAGAGCGGCGTGGGCCTTAGAACAGGTTTATATCAATCATCAACCTGCGTTCCTGCCGTATGCAAAGGCATTTCTAAATTGTATACACATGCAAACAAATCATTCCGCCAACCGGAGTTTTATGAAGATTTTGGCTTTCATGACAAATAAAAAAGCCAGCGCTGAAATTAAGACCATCATCAATCATCATGATACCACACAGATTCTTGAAGTTGTTTTTACCTGGCTAATAGACAATAAGGTTCCCGTTGCTGTTAAATCTCACTGCCTGAGTATATTAGCCAACTTGGTCGAGAAACATGATTGGATTAGGGAGGAACTCGTTCAAACGATGGACTTTCTGATCGAAAAAGAAAGTATTGCTTTTTTTGCCAAGGTAAAGCAGATTAGAAAACAGTTGGCCATTTCAGATAAAAGACTTCAGTTATCTAAACGTCAAATCTAGTGGTATCCTAAAATTTAAGTTTTGGCTGAAGCTTTAGTCTTTCTGCTTTTAGCTATTTTTACCACATGAGTAATTACCATATCGTATCACAAATTATTAAAGAACGCCGTAGTATTTTTCCAGCGAGTTATATCAAAAAAGAGATTCCTATTGAAGTAATCAATCAGATTCTGGAAACCGCAAATTATGCGCCGACACATAAATTAACCCAGCCCTGGCGCTTTACAGTGATCAGAAAAGCTGGTCTTGCAAAGCTAGGAGCGGAGCTTAGAAAATTATATAAAGAGCTGGTACCAGCACACCAGTTCCTTCAAAAGAAATATGATAGCTTTTCAGAAAAAACAAGTCAGTCTGATTGCATCATTGCCATCAATATGGCGGTTAGTGGTAAAATACCGGAGTGGGAAGAATTGGCAGCGGTATCTTGTGCCGTTCAAAATATGGCTTTAACTGCAGAAAGTTTGAAGGTTGGTGCTTACTGGAGCTCGCCTCCTTTGATTGATGACTTAGGGAGTTTTTTAGGTTTAAAAGAAAATGAAAAGTGCATCGGCCTGTTTTACATGGGTTATCATAATGAAAAACCCTGGGCACCCAATCGAACATCAATAGAAGAGAAGGTAACCTGGATTGAAGAGTAGTTCTTGAGTTGGGGATTAGGGTAGCAAGTATCAAGACTAAAGTATCAAGTATCAAGTTGAATATGTTATGCTAAATCCGCTGGATCATTATTTCGAGGAAAAAGATGAGCCCATGAAAAGTTGCCTCCAATATTTAAGGTTGCTTTTGGTGGCTTGTACAGATATCACCGAACACTGGAAATATGGAATGCCTTTTTATTACCATAAAGGTAAAATGTTCGCCTATCTTTGGATTCACAAAAAAAATCACCAGCCTTACATAGGCTTTGTTGATGGAAATCAAATGGAACACGAAGATTTGCTGCAAGAGAAAAGAGCCCGTATGAAAATTTTATTAATCAATCCTGCTGAAAATCTACCCGAAAAAAAGATCAAATTAATTTTGGGCATGGCTTTATCCCTGCGTAAATAATTCAATTCTTTCACTATTTCCTATTTCCTGTTTCTATAATCCATTTCCCATTTTCTATTTCCCATTAACTATTCAACAATATCTTATGTCTACCTTAAAATCTCAATTATATCAGCTGTGCCTAACTTTTATTCAAAATAGAATAGAAAATATTGAATATTCTATGTTGCAGGCCCGCCAGGCATCTAATGATGATACGAAAAGCAGTGCAGGCGACAAATATGAAACCACGCGTGAGATGATGCAACAGGAAATGGATCGCAACAGCAAACTGCTCTATGAAGCTGGTCAGCAGAAAATTGCATTACAGCAAATTGAAAATGTAGATGCAGCCAAAGAAGTAAAGAATGGCAGTCTAGTATTAAGCTCCAACGGGAATTTTTATATCAGCATTAGCGCAGGCGAACTAAATGTCGGCGGTCAAAAGTTCATCGCTGTTTCGCAGGCGGCACCGATAGGAAGGATATTCATTGGATCAAAAAAAGGAGAAGAATTGAGTTTTAATGGAAATAAGTATTTAATCAACGATATTTTGTAGCAACATTTTCTATACCCAATAATTAACAACCACTATTTTATTCAGGTTTAGAAACAGGGCTTATTTTACACCAATCCGTTCAGCAAACGCCCGAACCAGATAAGGTTTTAGTTCAATGAAAGGAATGAAAACCACAATCTGGCCTTGTGCATAGCTCGCCACCTCATAAGGATTATACATAAATGCCAGCCCTTTTCCATTGAAATAGAAGTTTTTGTTGGGTTTCAGGAAATCATCGAACAGCACTTTGTTTATTCCTTCACTGGTCTTGATATTATATTGTTTCCGAAGATTTTGCTCCAATATTCTCTGCAAATTATTCGAGTCGATGGTTACGATATCGCTCAGCACCATTTGCTTCCTGCGTTTAACATCGAGACAATACATTAAGCTGCTGTAATTGCCATGAGCACCACCCGTGTAGGCATCAGCGAGAAAATCGATGACTACAAAGTCGCGATCGTTATATAAAATAGATTGCTGGCTGTTATTGGTGTAGTTTAACCAGGCATCTTCACCATCACTTCTATTGCCTTTCTGCTGACTGGCAACTTCAGCGCTATAATCTTTTAAATATGCTGCGGAAATTGATTTAAAGCTAATTTCGCGATCTACATTAGATTTTAATCCAAATATTTTCTTTAATTGACTATCGATCCATTTTCCAGCATCATCATTATTTTTTGCCTTTAAATATTCAAAGGTAATGTGTGCAGCAGGTGAATTTGCTTTATTGGCATAGGCTATTATCGAATCCTGATAAATGCCAGTGGTAAACTGATAACTGCTTTCCGGATATTTCTCTTCTAAAACAGCAGGAAAACTTTTACTTCCATCGCCACTTTTCCAGGTTCCTTTGAAGCCGTTGCCCGTCCATTTCAAAGCAATGCTCGGCGCTTTTGGGTCTTGTTCAAAGTAAGAACTGTAAAAGCTATATTCTGCAAGTACCAAACTATCCTGACCAATCAAAGTATCTGTTGATAAATTTAACCACGAACCGTCGTAATAATAGTTGCCTTCAACATCATCATTTATTCTTTGCAGATGCATTACAACTGGTTTCCCCGCTATCGTACCTTCCAAACGTTTGTAAAAGTTACCTGTAATCGACTGGATTTTGGAAGCATTTACTTCCGGAGTTTTCGAATCACTTTTATTGTTTTTGTTTTTACAGGCGGTAAATAGACCTGCTATCAGGAATAGAAATAATAAAGGCTTTTTCATAAGTTCGATAAGTCGCGACTATAGTTTTACAGTTGAACTTATGTTTTTGTTTTGTTGAAGCTTTTATTAATGCTGAAATAAAGGTTTTTTGCTGTATATCTTCCAGGGTCTATGATTCGGCGGATGGTTAAAAGTGGGTACGTTTCATCTCTGGGTGTAGAAAGAATAAAGGCGGCTTTGAAACCATGTTCTTTTAATTTATGTAGAATCGAGGCCTTGTAAACGCCGTATGGGTAAGCAAAATATTTAACTTTTTTCCCGGTAATTTGCTCCAGCTTTTTAGTAGGATCCTCAATCTGCGTTTTCCAGTCTTCGTCGGTAAACTGCGCAAAGTTTTTATGATCATAGGTATGGCTCGCGATGGTATTTCCTTCATCAGAAAGTTGTTTAATCTGCGCCTTCGTCATATAATTGATTCTACCTTTTCTTCCGATGGAAACTGTCATGATGAAATAAACGCCTTTAAAGCCGTATTTTTTTAGCGTAGAAGCGCCAACTGTAAACTGGTCTTCATCTGTATCATCAAAAGAAATGATTATTGGTTTTTCCGGAAGCTTACCGTCAAATACGAGATAATTATATAATTGATCTGGTGAAATGGTATGGTAGCCACTATCTGCCAGCATTTTCATATGTTCCCGAAATTTATCGGGAGAAATAATATCATCATGTGCACGTTTACTATCACTTCCTAAATTATTTCTAATCTGATGATAGCATAAAACGGGCACTTCGCGTTTAGCCAAAATAGCTTTGGCATCTGCAGGCTTCTGCTTCATGGTGTCTATTACTTCAGTTTTTGAAACTACCGAAACATCAGCTGTTTTGCTTTTAGAATCTGATTGACAAGCGGCCAAAAGTGCCGGAAAAAGAGCGGTAATGGCTAAAAATCGTTTCATGATTTGATTAAAGTACGTGTTGGGCTAGTATTTTTTGAACTTCGTAAACATCAACAGATTTATTAAATTGCTTTTGTACACTTGGAATCGTTTCATTAGAAATCCATATGTTTAATACGGCATCTAAATCAAAAGTTCCGGCAGTTTCTACACTAAATCTGGTTATGGCTCTATAAACTATGCTCTTGTACTCTGTTTTACTTCCCGTAATGCCTTGTTTATCAATAAGTATTAGTCTTTTATTGGTGAATATAAAGGTGTCCCGAATCAATTTAAAGCCCAGTTCTATCTGCTCGCCATTAATTAATAAGGCACCATATTGCTTTATTAATTCATCAGGGTTAACCGCACCCGCGTTACCCATTAATGCTGAAAATAATCCCATCTTAAAAACTGTTTTTTATGCTGTTGCTTAATGTTTTCGGACTCCAGTAACCACTTGCGATAATTCTGCGAATGGTAAATAAAGGATCCTTTTCATCACGCTTGGTTGATAGTTGAAAAGCCATTCTGAAACCACGCTTTTTCAATTCCGGAATACCTTCGGCATTCCAGAGTCCAAACGGATAAGCAAACTCCGTCATCGTTTTTCCTGTAATTTCTTCTAGTCTTTTAGTCGGTTTATCCAGCTGTTCTTCCCAATCTTTACCTGCATACTTTTTGAAATTTTTATGGTCGTAAGTATGTGATCCGATGATGTTCCCTTCGTCTGACAGTTGTTTAATCTGATCGCTGCTCATATAATCAACAAATTTTCCTTTTCTACCAATAGAAACAGTCATAATGAAATACACGGCTTTGTAACCCAGTTTTTTTAATGTTGGATTTACGATTGTAAACTGATCCAGGTCAGTATCATCAAAAGTAAGCATGATGGGTTTGCTTGGTAGTGCTGCACCGGTATTTAAATAGGCATAAAGCTGATCTGGCAGGATGGTATGGTAACCACTATCTGCAAGCATTTTCATTTGATCTTTAAAATTTTGAATCTCTACAATATAATCTTTGCCAACTTTTCCATCTGTAGGTTTCCAGTTTCTTACCTGGTGATAACACAAGATAGGTACTTGTTTACGCGCTAAAATGGTTTTGGCATCTGCTACTTTTATTTTTGAAACATCTACAGGTGCAGTGGTTGCCGTTTTGGTGGTTGTATTGGCTGTAGAATCTGTAACAGACGATGTTCCTGTTGATGATTCTGACTGGCAACTAGTAAAAAAAAACACACTTGTTGCTATAATGGTAAATAGGCTGTATTTCATAGTAAATATATATGGATGCAAAACTATAAATTCTGCCAACTAATTACTTATCAAAAAAACAGTGTTGATAAATATTTGCTAACATAAAGAACGCTGAATAACGTTTTTATTACACGTGTTAGCAGTTTAAATTGGCTTTAATTAAATAATTTAGCCGCTCCAAACCATTCTTAATGAACAAAATTTACAAATTATTCTTTTGTGCACAATTCTTATCGCTTACTGTAGCCGCACAAACCAAAAGTTTCACCATTACCGAAAATATTCAGGCCCAGCCTAAAGCTAATTATCAACTGGCATCACGTTTTTCTCCAAATAAATTGAAAAAGATGGTATATGCTACATCGGTTGATCCACATTGGCTAAAGCTAAGCAATCGTTTCTGGTACACTTTCGAAAGCCCGAAGGGAAAATTCTGGTATCTGGTCGATCCATCTGCAAAAACCAAGAAACAGATTTTTGATAATGCCAAGTTAGCGGCAGAGATTACGCTGATTGTTCGCGATCCATTTGACGCAGAACATTTGCCATTAGAAAATTTAAAGTTTGCTGCCGATGAAAAGAGTATTTCTTTCGAAGTAAAAAGTTCGGTTGATGAATTAAAACCGGATAGAAAAGATAAAAAGGCAGCAGATTCTATGCAAAAGAAAATCTATTCTTTTAAATACGAACTGGCATCTGCAAAATTATCTGAGGTGCCGAACTTCAGCAAGCCGAAGCCAAAACCAAGCTGGGGTTCTGTTGCGCCTGATTCATCTGCAATTGTGTTCTCGCGCAATTACAATCTTTATTGGATGGATAAGGAGAACTACAAAAAAGCCGTTAAAAACGAAGAAGACAGTACTATTGTAGAACATCAGTTAACTAAAGATGGAATTAAGTTTTATTCTTATGGCAGCGATGGCGATGGTGAAAATAATGTAGAGAATGAGAAAAACAATAAAAAACGGAGAGGCGCCTATGTGCTTTGGTCGCCGAATTCTAAATATTTTGTTTTAGATAGAACAGATTCCCGCAAGGTAAAAGATCTTTGGGTAATCAACAGTGTAACACCAGGCCGGCCAACTTTAGAAACGTATAAATATCAGATGCCAGGTGAGGCTGAGGCACCACAAGATGAAGTTTTACTTTTCGACTTCGCCGCCAAATCTTATAAAAAATTAAATGTTTCGGCCTTTAAAGATCAAAGTATTTCGGTGTGGAGCAAGCCAGTTTTAGCTAAGGATCGCGATAATGAATTTCGTCCATCCGTATGGTTGGGTAATGATAGTCGCTTTTATTTCTCCCGTACCAGTCGTGATTTAAAACGAATTGATATTGCCACCGTTGATATTATTACCGGTAAGGTTACGCCTGTTATCGATGAGCGCTTTAATACTTATGTGGAAGTGAATCGTCCGGGTTTAGTAAACGATGGAAAGGAATTAATTCACTGGAGTGAACGAGACGGCTGGGCACACTTCTATCTTTTCGATGGTAATGGTAAACTCAAAAATCAAATCACTAAAGGAGCATTCCATTGCGAAAGCATCGTAAATATTGATGAGAAAAACCGGGTGCTTTATTTCACCGCAAATGGAAGAGAAGCGAAAGAAGATCCTTATTACCTGCATTTATACAGTATCAACTTCGATGGTTCGGACATGAAGTTGCTGAATGCTGGTGATTTTGATCACGCTAGTTTTATGAATGATAACAATACTTTTTTCGTTGACAATTACTCCCGGGTAAACACCGCACCAAAATCTACGCTTTATGACAGGAACGGGAAGAAGGTGATGGAATTGGAAACTACCGATCTTTCCTTGCTAATGGCTGCGGGTTACAAATATCCTGAGCCTTTTAAAGTAAAGGCCGACGATGGTATTACTGATTTGTACGGTGTAATGTACAAGCCATTTGATTTCGATCCGAATAAAAAATACCCGATTATAGAATATGTTTACCCTGGTCCGCAAACGGAAGCGGTGAACAAAGCTTTTAGTAAGAGTATGGATCGCACGGAGCGTTTAGCACAATTTGGATACATTGTGATCACGGTTGGTAATCGCGGTGGAAATCCGTCACGTTCAAAATGGTACCATACTTACGGTTATGGCAACTTACGCGATTATGGCCTGGCAGATAAGAAAACAGCTATTGAACAATTGGCGGCAAAATATTCTTTCATTGATGAATCAAAAGTCGGTATCACAGGTCACTCAGGTGGTGGTTTTATGTCTACAGCGGCGATGTTGGTTTATCCTGATTTTTTTAAAGCTGCGGTTTCGAATGCAGGTAATCACGATAACAGCATTTATAACCGTTGGTGGAGTGAAAAGCACCATGGGGTAAAGGAAACCATTTCTTTAAAAGGAGATACTTCTTTTAAGTATAGTATTGATAAAAATTCGGATTTGGCTAAAAACTTGAAAGGCCATTTGTTATTGATGCATGGCGATGTAGATAATAATGTCCATCCGGCAAATTCAATCCGTGTGGCCAATGCGCTGATGAAAGCAGGTAAAAGATTCGATTTTCTAATTATTCCTGGTCAGCGACATGGTTTTGGCGATATGACAGAGTATGCTTTCTGGAAACTGGCAGATCATTTTAATAAATACCTGATTGGAGATTTCTCCGATCCAAGCGATGTTGATCTGGTAGAAATGGATAGAGATATTGAGCAAACCGGTAAATAAACCAGAAAACAGCAATAACATTTCATGGCCTGCGAAAACGCAGGCCATTTTTTTGTCTAGTTTTTTTGAATCATATGTGTATAAACCCGGCATCGCATCATACAAACAATAATAAGGTTCTCATGTTATTTTAATATGAATTATAGAGGTATCACAATGGCAGCTTTTCTTCTTATTGGAGGGATCGCCACAGGTAACGCCCAGGACATAGATAGCAAAAATGTTCCGGCAGCTGTAAAATCAGCGTTTTCAAAAGCCTATCCAAAAGCTACAGATATCGATTGGGAAAAGAAAGGTACAACTTACAAAGTCGATTTTGATTTAGGTAAGACCGATCACAGCGCAATATATGCTGCTACAGGAAAAAATATTTCTTCGGAAAAAGACATTCCGAACAATCAGCTTCCGGCAGCGATTGCCAAAAGCATCAAAGCTAAATATCCAAAGGGAAGAATAGAGGATGTAGATTGGATCAGCACAGGCGGTAAAATAACCTATAAGATAGATATTGAAGGCACTCCTGATGTTAACGTTTGGTACGGTGCCGATGGTAAGTTTATTAAAGAACTGGCTGATTAGCCTCCTGGCTAAGGAGCTGAAATTCAATATAAAGTTCAAAACTGATATCAAAAAAAAGAGCTCCGAAATACCCGGAGCTCTTAATAAGATAATTCACAACTGGTTTTGATTAGTAGATGTAGTTTAGTGCAACAACATCATTTGCATTAAATGTGCGGTTACCGCCATTAGAACAAGCCAACATAAAAGATGCTGCATCCGGAGTAGATGGGGTTCCTGGTATTAAAACAGCGCCTACGTTTGATGCACCTTCATTTCCTGCGCCACTAGCACCACAACTGAAAGCCCGGTTCATGTAATCGGTATGGCGAAGACCTACACAATGACCAACTTCGTGCTGGATCACAGAAGCAAGGTATAGTAAATTAGGATTTGCACCATAAGCAGCTGCATTGGTATTCATTCTAATTTGGTTGAAAGGATTACCTCCCGTAGGAAAACCTGCAGAACCTAAAGTAATAAATCCACCGCTTGGCGCTTCATTAAAACCAACTACATTGATGTTGCCGGTTGTTCCTGTGTTAGCTCTGCGAAAAGTGATCCGTAAACCCAAAGAATTGTATCTTGAGATCATCGTATTCACAGCGTCGCTGTATACCTGAGGTAAATTGGTAACAGAAACGGTAATTACGCGGGGTAAAGATGTTACTACATTCGTAGTTCGGTATTGCTCAGTTTCAGCAATATTCAAGTTGGTACTGGTGGTGGTTTCAGTTAAATTCGCTTCCGTTAAAAGAATATCTCCCTCTACTAAATAGCCTCCATCAATTTTGCGGATGTTTTCAGTACTGAATCCTAAAGATTTAACTTTTTCAAGCGTAGCTGCTGAAATATCAGTTTTATTTTCGGCCACTTTTTCTGTATCATTACTCTTACATGAGTATAGAGTTGTGAACAATAAGCATGCCGCTGCAGCTGATAAAAATTTGGTTTTTTTCATTTTAGTTTAGATTTAATTGGGGACAATTGGATAAGTTAGTTAATATAATTTGTGAATTACCTTATAAATGCTAATTTAGAGAAGATTTATGATGTAAACAAAATTTTACAATAAAATATTTTTTGAAAGTCAATACTGTATTTTTAGTTATATGTTTTTGTGTGTGCGCATTTTGTTTAAACGCACAAGGACAACCTCCTGGAGTAGAAAAAAAAGTTCAAAAATTTATTTCTGAAAAGGCAAATCATGCCGGATTTCCGAGAGATAGTGTCTTGTTGGTGAGGTTCGATCACCAGTTAACGCTGGCAGAAATTAAAAATTTGCATCCAAAGAAGCAGCTTACTGCTGATTATTTTATTGTAAGCAAAGCTGATATTGCTAACTCTGCTTATCATATTCTTTACCAAACTCAGGCCAATGGCTTGTGGAAAGCGAGTGATGGTTTGCTGCAGTTTTTAAACAAGAACAATAAAAAAGGAGATTCGATTTTAGTGAGGCTCGCCGTTAACAATAATGTTGTAAAGTCGGACTTTCTTAAGCGATTGAAAATAACATCAATTGATCAGCAACATGCTATATACACAATAAAGATAAGCGCTGATGATTTATTACCCTTATTGGCCGAAGATGAAATCCTTTATGCTGATATCATTCCAATTGCAAGGCATGAGGTTGTAATCAACGGATTAGATCTTGGCTTGAATCAGATTACGAATGCCCGGAGTCTATTCCCTGGCATCGACGGAACAGGAATTGATATTTCTTTAAAAGAAGGAATGTACGATATCACTGACCTTGATCTTTTAGGTAAAACCATTCCCGGGGCAATTGCCTCAGGGGCGGCAACCAGTCATGCCACCAGTATGGCTACATTAGCATTGGGAAATGGCAACTCCTTTATCCGCGGACTTGGTGCTGCACCAAAGGCGAAGCTGGCATTTTCGAGTTTCGATAACCTGTTACCCGATCAAACATCAGATTTAAATCGGCTCAAGATCCTGGTCCAAAATCATTCTTACGGAACGGGCATAGACAATAATTATGGAATTGAAGCCGCTGCATATGATCGGCAGGTTTTTGAAACCGATACTTTAATTCATGTCTTCTCCGCAGGCAACAGTGGGACACTGACCCCGGCTAGTGGTTTTTATCAGGGCTTGACCGCACGGGCCAATTTAACCGGAAACTTTAAACAAGCCAAGAACCTGCTGGTTATAGGTGGGATTAATCGCGAAAACTTTTCGGAAAACCAAAGCAGTAAGGGGCCTGCTTATGATGGTCGTGTAAAACCCGAACTGGTAGCCCTGGGCGAAGATGGCACATCTGGTTCTGCTGCCATTAGCAGTGGGTCCATTGCTTTGCTCGAACAATTTTATCTTCAAAAGTTTGCTAAAGCCCCATCTGCTGCATTAATTCGGGCTACTTTAATTAATTCAGCAGATGATTTGGGAACCCCGCAGGTAGATTACGTTTTTGGCTATGGGAAACTAAACGTAGCCCAATCTTTAAAAACTATTGATGAAAATCGGGTTGCAGTATATTCTGTAACAAAGGGGCAAGATCTAACCATCCCGCTAACCATTCCTGCAAATGTGGCAGAAGCTAAACTCACTATCACCTGGAATGATCCCGCTGCAACAGTAAATGCTGCACAGAGCCTGGTTAATGGTTTAGATTTAAGCCTGGAAACTCCTTCGGGCGAAAGTATACTGCCCTGGGTGTTAAGCAGCGCATCAAATTTGGATTCGATTGCTCAGCCAGCCACAAGAAAGGCAGATTTGATTAATAATATTCAGCAGATAAGTGTTGAAAATCCGGTAGCTGGAAATTTTAGCGTCCATGTTAACGGGCAACGCATTATGCAGGGAAGCCAACAAAAATTTGCCTTGGCCTATCGCTTCAGGTATAAAAATGCCTTTTCGTTTATCACCCCTGGAAAAGACGTATACTTTTTTGCGGGCGAGGATAACTATATCCGGTGGGAAAATACCTATCCGGAAAAGAAAGGTAAACTGTCAGTTAGCTATGATGAAGGCCTGAGCTGGAAGGTAATTGATGCCAATGTAGATTTAGCAAAAGGTTTTTACAATTGGGGTACACCTGATTTATTTTCCAAGGCTATTGTAAAAATGGAATTTGGTGGCGAAGTAGTTTCTAGCCAAAGTTTCGTTATATCTTCACCAAGGGTATTAAAAGTAGGTTATGTGTGTGCGGATGGAATAGTTTTAAACTGGAATCCGCAAGCTGGTGCAAAAGATTATACGGTTTATAGCATCATTAATAATGTATTGTCGCCGGTTTTAACTGTTCCTGATACCTTAGTTAAGCTGAATATGAGCAGTATTCCAGGTAAATATTTTGCGGTTGCAGCAAATGGTGCAGGATTTACGGGTTTGAAAAGTTACACCATAGATTATACCCAGCAAGGTGTTACCTGTTATGTAAGGAGCTTACTTGCCTCTGCAACAGCCGATAAAATAAAGCTCGACCTTAATATTGGAACTACTCTGGATATCAAAAATATCATTTGGGAGAAGCAAACCGGAGTGAATACCTATACGGTTTTGCAACAAACGAAACCAGGTAATAACGTACTCGATTATACCATTTTCGATGACAAACCTAAGCTGGGCATCCAGTTCTACCGGGTAACCTTTGAAACAGCTAATGGAAATGTAGTTAGTGATCTTGCTTCTGCAACCTTCCTTAAAGAGAATGAGTTTTCCTTCTATCCAAATCCGGTAACAGATTATTTAACCATTTTAAGTGGATCCCTCGAAGATTACAACCTTTCCTTATTTAATATGTTGGGGCAAAAAGTTTTTGAAGAGAAAGCTACCAGCTCCAACCGATTTGGTTTAATGGCACTTGCCACTGGTGTTTATGTAGGCGTGATTGTTAAAAACGGTGGGCAGGTTAAGAAATTTAAGCTGATAAAAAGGTAGCGGACAGTTTATTTCTAATATAATATATTTAAGATTTCTTCGATCACATTTTAATAGTCTATTAATACTTTTAATTGGTGACTTCATAAATTGTTGCCAAGCAGAATGCATGCCTTTGCCAATTTCTTTGTAATTTCAAAATATGATCATGATTAGAAAAACAATGTTTCTAGCAACTTGTGCAATTCTTTCGCTTGCATCTTGCAAACAAGGAAGTAAAGATAACAGCATATCTCCGGATTCAACTGCTGTAAAGGCGATTAACGATTCCAGTTTAACCAGATACCTTTCTGTTATTGCGGCCGATAGTTTGGAAGGCAGAAAGCCTTTTTCAAATGGCGAAACCAAAACCATCAACTACCTAAAAAATGAATTTGAAAAATTGGGTCTTGAGCCTGGGAATAGTAAAAGTTATTTCCAGAAAGTGCCCATGGTAGAAATTAAATCGGTGCCTGAAAACAAAATGGTGATTAAAGGCAAAACTGGTTCACTGGATCTCCATTATTTATCAGATTTCGTTGCCGGATCGCGAAGGTTACAAGATCAGGTAAGCATTACAAATTCGCCCTTAGTTTTCGCAGGTTTTGGCATTGTGGCACCGGAATATGGATGGAATGATTATAAAGATTTGGATGTGAAAGGGAAAACCGTAGTCGTGATGATCAACGATCCTGGCTTTGCGGATTCTACCTTATTCAAAGGCAAAAACATGACTTACTACGGCCGGTGGACATATAAATTTGAAGAAGCATCCCGGCAGGGCGCAGCAGGGATTTTGATTATTCATGATACCGAACCTGCCGCTTACCCCTGGAGTGTGGTACGAAGTGGCTGGTCTAAATCCAAACTTAACCTCCAGTCTGAAGATAACGGAATGGACAGAACCGTGGTAGAAGGCTGGATTAGTTTAGAGAAAGCAAAAGCACTTTTTAAACTGGCCGGGCAAAACGATGGCTTATTGGAAACAGGCAAAAAGAAAGGATTTAAGGCCGTTGATTTAGGATTAACGACCTCATTAACCATAAAAAATAAGATTAAAAAATCGCTCTCCCATAATGTACTGGCGAAGGTTTCTGGCAATAAAAACCAAGATGAAGCCATTATCTATTCTGCCCACTGGGATCACTTAGGTATTGGAGAAAAAGTTCAGGGAGATTCGATTTACAATGGCGCGGTAGATAATGCTACTGGTGTGGCCTCTCTATTGGAATTGGCAACGGCATTTAAGAAATTATCCAAGCAACCAGATCGGACTATTTTGTTCATCTCCTATACAGCAGAAGAGCAAGGTTTGCTCGGCTCGGAATATTATGCCAAACATCCGGTTTTTCCTTTAGCTAAAACAGTGGCCAACATTAATATGGATATGATGGGCATTGCCGGCAAAACCAAAGACATTGTAGTTTATGGTTTTGGCCAGTCAGAATTGGAAGATTACGCAGCAGCATCTGCTAAAAAGCAGGGTAGGATTGTGGTTCCAGATCCTGTTCCATCTTCCGGTTTGTATTATCGCTCTGATCATTTTAACCTGGCAAAAGTAGGTGTACCATCTTTGTTTACGGGTTCGGGCGTAGATAATGTGAAAAATGGCAGAGATTGGGGTTTGAAACAAGTGGCAGATTTTACGAAATTCAGGTATCATTCTCCTCAGGATAATTTTGATGCTAAAACCTGGGATTTATCTGGTATTGTGGAAGATATAAGACTGGTTTTTGATTTAGGCTATCGCCTGAGTAATGAGGAATCTTATCCAAAGTGGAAAGAAGGTTCGGAATTTAAGGCGATCAGGGAAAAGAAATAAAAAAGCGCGTCCCGGCTTTACAGTCGAGACGCGCTTATAAAAGTTCCAGTATTTTAGCGCAGAGCGCTAAAAACTAGAAGTGAAATTGTACACCTAATTTTGGCGCTAAAGTACTTGCTTCTAAACCGAATGAATTAATGGTAGTTTCGTTACCAGTAATCTCATTAGTTACTTTACGGTTATTATAACCTAAACCATTAACAGAAACTTCGATACCAATTTTCTTTGTTGGGAAGAAAGCAAAACCTGGTGCTAAATTAACACCGATATCTGTAGTTTTTGCAATTTTAGCACCTGTATCACCATTGTTATCTACAAATTTATCGTTTCCAAACTCCATAGGTACAGATAACTGACCGAAGAATTTAAACTGATCTGATAAATTAACATAGTAACGGCCAAACGGCGCCACTCTGAAAGCTTGGTTTAGGTTGTTATCACTCACTTCTTTGTTTGATGTATAACCAACACCTGTACCAATGGCAAAGTTATCACTCACGAAATAACCAACGTTTGGTACGATGTTAAAGCTAACGTCAGATTTTGCTGCACCTTCTACTTTAGTAGAATTGAAACCAACACTACCACCTAACATAATTTTTCCTTTTTCAGTTTGTGCATTTGCACCATAAACCAAACCCGCAACTGCTACTAATGATAATAATAATTTTTTCATCGTAATATTATTTATTTGTTTAAAAACATAGCCAGTTTTAATTTTAATGTCTGACTATTTTTGCTGAAAAGTCAATATCGATGCCAATAAAATATTTTATCGTCATCAAAAAATCAGTTTCAAACCAACTGCTTAATTGATAATGACATATGAAATTGGTGTTAATTTATTATTATTTTTGTGTGACTAAAAGTTAATCGATCGATTGAATTTTAAATAGATAAAACTTGACAATCTGACTTTTTTAGCATAAATGTCAGACTTTTTAGCTGTTATTTTGTCAGCGCAAATCGGGATATGATCAAACACTGCAGGCAGAAATCAGCTTATCAATTTTCTTTTTTATAATGCTTATTGTCATTTCATCATTAAGGTTTCCGGACTCATCAAATTTTTTCTGAGCTTGTGCAACCAAAACTTCTGGCTGTAAAACAGGATTCATGTTTAAAAAAGTAAAAACCGGAAGAAATGCTGTTTGCATTCTCACTGTTCCCCAAAGGCCTTGTGTGGCACCTAAAACGGCAACAGGTTTATGCATTAACGGGTTGTCTTTACCACGGCTGGCCCAGTCAATAGCATTTTTTAATCCGCCAGGAATTGAATAGTTATATTCAGGTGAAGCGATTATAAAAGCATCAGCAGTAGCTAATAATTCTCTAAATCTCGTCACGCTCTCGGGCCGCTCTGTTGCAATTGGTGTATCATGATCTTCGTTATAAACAGGAATATCATCATACCTTACCATCTCGAAATGAACATCATCCGGTAATAAACTGCCGGCAACTTTTAATAACATCTCGTTATAAGAACCTTTTCGAAGACTTCCACAAAGGCCTATAATTGTTTTATTCTTTTCCATATCTGATAAACGGATGGTTAGAATAAAAGTTTTTCTTTATTGGCTATCCGGCGAAGCATAAAATCTATAATGGTTACCTTTGCATCAGTAATTTAATCCTTATGACTGAAAATAATACCGTTTCTCCTATCATTGAAAAAACTGTTTTCCCAATCCTTTTTGCACTTAGTTTTTCACATTTGTTAAATGATACGATCCAATCGTTAATTCCGGCAATTTATCCGATCATTAAAACGAATTACCATTTAAGCTTTTCGCAAATCGGATTAATTACACTCACTTTTCAAATGGCCGCATCTTTACTGCAACCTTTTGTTGGTTTGTATACCGATAAGAAACCACAACCTTACTCTCTGGCGATTGGCATGGCGTTTACCCTTACGGGATTAATTACCTTATCGCAATCAGCCCATTTTTATACCATGCTGATTTCTGTTGCTTTTATTGGAATCGGCTCTTCTATATTTCATCCGGAGGCTTCCCGAATGGCGCATGCTGCTTCCGGAGGGAAGCGTGGTTTAGCGCAATCGGTTTTTCAGCTGGGTGGAAATGCAGGCAGCTCATTAGGTCCTTTACTTGCGGCCTGGATCATTGTACCTTACGGACAATTTAGCGTGATCTGGTTCTCCGCGATTGCATTGCTGGCGATTGTAATTTTAACTTACGTAGGCAACTGGTATAAAGGTTTTGTACTCGCAAGAAGTAAAAAAGCAGCCATTCCAATTGAGGTAAGCCGATTCTCGCGGAATAAGGTCATCTTTTCGGTGGTGATCTTGTTGCTTCTCATTTTTTCAAAATATTTTTACATGGCAAGTTTAACCAATTACTTTACCTTTTATCTGATCAACAAATTTCAAGTCTCCGTTCAAACTTCGCAAATTTATCTCTTTGTATTTTTGTTTTCTGTGGCTGCCGGAACATTACTGGGTGGACCTATCGGCGATAAAATTGGCAGGAAATACGTGATCTGGGCATCTATCTTGGGTACAGCACCTTTTGCTTTGTTATTGCCTCATGCCAATTTGTTCTGGATAGGCGTATTGATTGTACCTATCGGGATGATTCTGGCTTCTGCATTCTCTGCTATTTTGGTTTATGCGCAGGAGTTGATTCCAGGGAAAGTGGGCTTGGTGGCTGGTTTATTCTTTGGCTTTGCCTTCGGAATGGGAGGAATCGGATCTGCGTTGTTGGGAAAACTTGCCGACACGAAAGGGATAGATTATGTATTTAGTATTTGTGCTTTTCTTCCTTTGATTGGCCTGTTAACGGGTTTTCTGCCGAATATAGAAACGAAGAAAAAATAGGTATTAATTAAGATGAATGCTTTTCGTTGTCCGTTTATCGATTATCGTTTTTCGAAGTTCGTTTATCCTATGTGAGCCACTCCATCTATCTCTTTAGGTGCCCTCACCAACAAGAAACGCAAAAGGCCTGCTCGTGATTTACGAACAGGCCATTTTTTATTTTTTGATGCGCGTCTATTGTTTATCTGATAAGTTGGTTTACTTTTAGTTTAATTCACCATAATCCAAGCGATAGCGCCGCAGATCTTTATTAAAAATGGTAATTGAGTCCCAGGCTTGGATTAAATGAATCGAGTCCGAATTGAAATCCTTCATTTTGGTAAGCCTGAGATCCGACATTATTTCCGTCATCTTTCATTTTGTATTTGTTATAGGAGAGTAAAGGGAAAAAAAACTCGAATGCCCAGTGCTTTGTAGGAAAGAATGCAAAGCCTGGATTAGCAGCTGCCGAGTATGCGGTCGTTTTGTACCTAGTACTTCGAGGAATAACGGTAACTGAACCGCCATCCTGAGAAATGGAATTTCCAAAAGCCACAAAGGCGTTAGCCTGACCGAAAAATTTAAATTTATCAACAATATTGACGTAATATCTTACGAACGGGCCTACATTGAAATTTTTGTTTGTAGTTTCAGAATTACTGACTAACGTACTTGTACCCGTGTAAAAGTTTGATTCGTAGAAAACTTTGTTTCTCGAAAAGCCTGCGCTCAAACCAATTGCCAAATTTGTGCTTACGAAATGCCCGAAACGAGGAATGATGCCGAAGTTAGTCTGATCTAGGGAATTCAGACTAGTTAAATTTTCAGGCGTCCGTTTATCCTTGGTGTAATAAATACTTCCTCCAATCAGGTTATATCCTTTTTCGGTTTGTGCATTTGAAGCAAATGTAACAGCGCATAGCATAGCCAGCGATAGTAGTTGTTTTTTCATTTCATTTGTGTTTTTGTGTGCTACAAAATAGAATAAAAAACTCAGAAAACTACATCACTAGTTGTCTTTATTTTACATGCATACAACTGATGAAGAGACACTTTTAAATAAAGATTATGATTAATGAAATAGGCCGTTTTGCATATTTATTTGACGACGATCGTTTTCGTTTTGGTTTATCGAAATGAGTTTGTCTCCAGTGGACCGACTCTTAGGTGTCTCACCAACCAGAAACGCAAAAGGCCTGTTCATGATTATGAACAGGCCTTTTTTATTTTTATATTGAAGCATTTTTTCATTGTTGGCCTCTCGACCTTCAACCCTTAACTTTCAACTTTTAACTTTTTCTACGCTTGTTCAGCCAATACTTTAGTTACTAAATCTGCAGCTTCTTTTAACGCAATTGCAGAGTAAACTTTAAGTCCAGACTCATCTATTAATTTCTTAGCTTCTTCTGCGTTAGTACCTTGTAAACGGCAGATGATTGGCACAGGGATATTTCCAATTTCCTGGTAAGCATCAATTACACCTTGAGCAACACGATCGCAACGAACAATACCACCAAAAATATTAATTAAAATCGCTTTCACATTAGGGTCTTTCAAAATGATGTTGAAAGCCGCTTTAACCGTTGTTGCATTTGCAGTTCCACCAACATCTAAGAAGTTAGCAGGTTCACCACCAGCCAATTTAATAATATCCATAGTCGCCATTGCTAAACCAGCGCCGTTAACCATACAACCTACGTTACCATCAAGGTTAACAAAGTTAAGGTTAGAAGCACTAGCTTCAACTTCTGTTGGGTCTTCTTCTGCAGTATCTCGCATTGCAGCATAATCCGGGTGACGGTATAATGCGTTCTCATCGATGTCTACTTTAGCATCTACAGCGATTACTTTATCATCAGATGTTTTTAATACCGGGTTGATTTCAAACATAGAAGAATCTGTGGTATCATAAGCTTTATATAAAGCAGTTACAAATTTAACCATCTCCTTGTGTGCACCACCACTTAAACCTAATTTAAATGCAATTTTGCGTGCCTGAAAACCTTGTAAGCCAACTTTAGGATCAATTTCCTCTTTGAAAATTAAGTGTGGCGTATGTTCAGCAACTTCTTCGATATCCATACCACCTTCAGTACTGTACATGATAATATTGCGACCTTTTGCACGGTCTAACAATACTGAAATGTAGAATTCTTTGGTTTCTGAAGCACCTGGATAATAAACATCCTGAGCAACTAAAATCTTGCTTACCAATTTACCCTCTGGTCCGGTTTGAGGAGTAACCAGTTGCATACCAATAATATCGGTAGCACGTTGCTTAACTTCTTCCAGGTTTTTAGCTAATTTAACACCGCCGCCTTTACCGCGACCACCAGCGTGGATCTGCGCCTTAATTACCACCCAATCAGAGTTATAATCGATCTTCAATTGCTTGGCAGCCTCAACAGCTTGCTCCGGAGTATCGGCAACAATTCCTTCTTGAACGTTAACACCGAAACTTTTTAATATTTGTTTACCCTGGTATTCGTGAATATTCATTTGCTACAAAATTTGCCCAAAGCTACAATTCTAAAGCCTTTAAACAAATAGTATTTACCCTTTTTTTGTAGAAAATGAACGTTTTATGTGAATAGCGGAAAAGAGAATTGTCGCGACGACGGTTATTTTAGTAAAACATCACTTATCCTTCATTTAGTTTTAAACAACTGAATGTCTGACAGGATCATTACAACACTTTTCGGCTAGCGATTAATTTTTAAGGTAGAAGTGAGTTTAAACCTTCTACCTTAACTTCCGGCGAAAGGAGTGCCGAAAATGCCAACAGCCAGCTCTGCCCAGGTTAAGAACAATAGCAGTAAAATGACTACCAGAAGTATGGTTCTTGATAAGCCAGTTTTTACATGCCGGATCACCAGTTCTATCGCCAGGCCAGTACCCAGAAGCAATATGGCAGCAATTACAAAGTCAGAAAGTGTCCAATTGACTTCTTTTGTAAATTGCATGGCGATTAAAGGGATGCTTAGAATGAAAGCTGTGGTAATCAGAATGATCCTAATTCTTAGTTTTGATGATTGAAGTGTTTGTGGAGTTGTCATGATATATTAAATTTAATAATTTATAGGAAGTATTCGATTTAAATGGATTATTTTGATTGTTTTGTTTTGAAGTACCCGGCGGCTATCCAATCCTGAAAGTTCCAGGACGCCCAGCCTGCTTTCTGATAACGCTCCTGAAAATAGCCGATTCGTTCGTCAAGTTGATGCTTGTAAAAATTTGCCGTTTGAGGTTTTGCGATTTCTCTTTCATCGCTAATTTTCGGAGCAGTATAGTGGAGCTTCAACCTGTGTTTATCGAGCACGGGCAATGTTTTATCAGACAGAGAAAGCAGGTAATCTGCATCTAATGAAATTTCTTCACTTTTCGAAAGGTTATATTTCGCAATGGCCACGTCCCAGTTGATTACACTGAATGCCAAAAGCAAGCTAAACCAGATGCTCCCGTTAATTTTGAAGAGATAAAATAGCGTTTTCTGTTTGGCCACTTTTACATAAACTGTAGCCAGGCCTATTACGCAAAGCAATGCGAATACCAATACGCCAATTCGCTTGTGGGTGAGGCCATAAAACTCGATGTAATACCCATCTCTAATTAACACAGAGATAACGAGAATTGCATTCTGAATCATCCAGGCATAAGCAAGGGTTTTGAGCGTTTTGCTTTTGCTATAGAAATTTAGATTCCCCCTGAAAAAATAAAGGATTACAGCCATTGCCATAATGATGCTGAAGATTAACGAATTAGTGCCTTCATGCAGTCCGCCGGAAAAATTGCCCGATGGTTTATAGCCAAACCAAAGGGTGGAGATATCGATAACATTTAATAAAAGTAGGAGGAGATTAAGTGCAACAAATGAAATTAGGCCCGTTGCGTATTCGGTTTTTAAGGCCATTTTGCGGGTAATCAAACTCCCGGCAAACGTTTCTGCAATTAAGTACAAAACACTTTTCTGCTTTGATTTCCGGTTACCCCGCTTCAACTGCTCATTCGCCTTTAGTTCTGCATTTTCGATTGTTTTACTATGGAATGCTAATAACAAGCCACTAGTGAGCAACAATCCCAAACCGAAATGAAAGAAGCGTTCTATATCTAAATCTTTAAAAAAGAAGCGGAGAATACTTTGTAGAAAGTCGAAAATACTATTTAATAAAACTTCAACGTAATGACCAAATAACGCGTTAGCAGCAGAATAAAGTATGGTAAAAAAGATAACTGCTACTATAGGAATTAGTATGAATTTGATTAATCTAAAAACTGGTTTCAGGTTAAAGTTACCGACACTAATTTTGCTCAGGTTTGCGAGGGCGTTAAAAGGCACGGTAAACATCTGCAATACCGCCGCAAGCAAGGCGGCAAATACACTTCTGATTTGCTGGTTGTGACTGATTCCAATAAAGACCAGTAAACTGATATAGTAGGTGGCCACGGATAAATCACTGTTATTAACTACTACCAGAACAGCAGCAAAAAGATGCGCTAAACCATAAACTTTAAATTTCTCACTTTTGGTTACTTCAGGATTAAGATAAGTTACTGAGATAATAAAGATACTGTAAATCAGTAAATTAATTGCTAATCGCTCTTCCCAAAACAGGAAGCTGAATAGCAGGCCGCCGATTAAGCTAGCCAGCAGGAAGAGGTTTGATTTATTTTTCATGATGATATAATTGAATGGTGATATTTAATTTATGATGATAAAAAAGTAGAAGATGCTTAACGGAATGTTAAGTAATACACAAATGATGGTGGCAACGATTTTTTTCCAGTGCAAGGTTTGAGTGAACAGTGCCGTACTCAATGCCAGTAGAATAAGGGTGTTCGCAAAAATGGCGAACAGGACATAACCGATGCCTATCGTAATCAAAGCGTCTTGCTTGCTGATGAGGTAAGCAAGCAAAAGAAATGTTCCGGCGACAGCCGAATAAATCGCTGCTTTTTTGCCAATTTGGATAATTAGTGGTTCCATTTTTTTATTTTTGAAAGTGCTTTGAATTTCAAAGTAATTGATTAAAAAAAAATAACTATAACTTTTTGATCATTTTTTCCAAGGCATCTAAATGTGCTTTGAAGGCTTGTTTCCCCAGGGGGGTAATGGCATAAGTGGTACTGGTTTTCCGACCGATAAAACCCTTATGAACTTTTATAAATTCGGCTTGCTCGAGGGTGTTCAGGTGGGAAGCCAGGTTCCCATCGGTAAGTTCCAGCATTTGTTTTAAATCGTTGAAGCCAATTTCGTTGTTCACTACCAGCATAGACATTACGCCTAACCTGATTCTGCTGTCGAAAATTTTATTTAAATCTGCTATCGGGTTCTTCATCTTACGCGCCTCTCTCGTATTTAAAATACATCACCAATCCGTATACAATATGAAGTACGCCAAAGCCAAAAGCCCAGAACCATAGTCCGTAACCCACATAAAACATACAAATCACACCGAGGATCACCTCCAGATAACCCAAATAACGGATATCGCTAAATGTGAATTTGCTGGCATTAATTAGTGCCAGGCCATAAAAAACCAGGCAAGTTGGTGCAATAATGCTGTAGGTATTCGGATGATTTACCAATAATGCGATAATGAATAGGCCGCCGGCGATTAATGGGGTCATCAGATTAACCAGCAGCGCTTTAGAGGTTTTGTCCCAGATTGGAAGGTTATCCTGCTGACTTTTCCTGTAAGAGAAAAGCACACCTCCGGCCAATGCCACAAACAATACAATTAAACCGAGTTTAATCAGATTAAATTCCAGATCAATTTCACCTTGTACACCATAGGCGTATCCTCTTTTGCCAAAAAACTTTTCAATTTCTTCATGTGCAAAATAAGCTCCAATTAGTGCAATGCCGCCAGCGAAAACGCCAGATAGACCACTTAAAGAAATAAACCTGGTCGATCTATCCATCATTTGTCTGATGTCTTTTAAGGCGTTCAATTGTTCTTCTGATGTATTCATTTTGAAAGTGCTTTGTTTTTCAAAGTTAAATAAGAAAATTGGAATTGCAAGTTTTTTTTAAAAAAAGAAAGGAGGAATAGAAAATAGGGAGTGGAGAATAGGGAATAGGAAGTCAGGGTATCAGGTATTGGGTATCAGGTATCAAGACTGGATGGTAGAACAGATAGAAAAAACCGTTCGATGGTCATGAATCAGGTCATGCGCTCAATATTTCGTACTCAAGGCTTTAGATTCTCAACTCCAAACTCCCAGCTCTGCACTCAAGACTTTGGACTTTCAACTCCGAACGCTCAACTCTGAACTCACAACTCCAAAGTGAACAACCAAACTTTATTCCCTTCAATTTGTCTTTTTTATTAAATTTGGAACATGCTAAAAGCCACTGGAGTAAAAAAATCGTACGGAAATCTGCAGATTCTTAAGGGAGTGAATTTCGAGGTGCAAAAGGGAGAGATAGTAAGTATAATCGGGCCATCGGGCGCTGGGAAGAGCACTTTATTGCATATCTTAGGTACGCTTGATAAGCCGGATGAAGGGTCTGTAGAACTAAAAGGTTCGGTTATTAGTAAGCTTTCAGGCGATTTACTTAGCACTTTTCGCAATCAAAACATCGGCTTTGTGTTTCAGTTCCATCATTTATTGCCTGAATTTAGTGCGATAGAGAATGTTTGTATTCCAGCTTTTATCGCAAAGACCAATAAAAAACAGGCCGAAACCAGGGCTTTGGAATTATTAGATTTGTTCGGACTTAAAGATCGGGCGCACCATAAGCCGAATCAATTGTCGGGTGGCGAACAGCAACGCATTGCGATAGCGAGGGCTTTGATTAATAATCCATCTATTATTCTGGCTGATGAACCCTCTGGGAATCTCGATTCGGAGAATGCATCCGCTTTGCATCAGCTCTTTGTAAGTTTGAGGGATAACTTTCAACAAACTTTTGTAATTGTTACGCACAATGAGCACCTGGCTAAAACAAGTGATCGGGTAGTGACCATGAAAGACGGTTTAATTGTCTAGAATCGGCATTTACCATTTAATATCGATTATTTTAAAATATAAATCATCACATTGAAAATACTTATTACCGGCGGAAACAATGCAAAGGCATTGAAGCTGATGAAGGCTTTCCCAGGCCATTTCGTTTTACTTGCAGATTATGGTGACGTACCAAGCGTAATTACCGAAAATTATGCTTTCGCAACTTTAGGTGTGCTAAATAAAGATAGTATCGCTCATCTTTTACTCAATTATTGCATCACTGGGGCTATTGACAGCATTATTCCATTACATGATTACGAAATCGTGCCACTGGCGAAATCATCAGTTTTATTTGGTGAATATGGCATTCAGGTTCTTACACCACAGCCAGAATTGATTGAATCTTACCTTTCGGTAGAAAAAAATACGTTTAATAATTTTGCTGTATTTATTCACGGTGAATGCATTTTTGCGAGTGGAGGCGAAATTTTTATCCGGCGTGAAGATGAATTAAGTGGTGTATTCGGCTATAATTTGCCTGATGATGAACTAAGACTCTTTACCGTTTAGCAGCATATGGAAATTTCTCAGTTATTGAAAGATAAACAAGCGGTTATATTCGAGTTGGATAACGTTTTGTTTCCCGAAAAAGATTATCTCTTACAAGTATATTATCTGTTTGCGCAATTTATAGAATATGCCGAGCAGAAAGAAGCGCAACCTATATTAGCATTTATGCGGTCGGAATTTGAACATTCCGGTTCGGATTGGTTATTTGAAAAAATGGCTGCTCAGTTCAAAATTGATCATAAATACCAGTATAATTTCGACTTGTTGCACAAAAACGCCCGGTTGCCTTTAAAACTGTTGCTTTTTCAGTCAATGCTCAATTTCCTTCAGGAACTCGTTGTTAACCGAATCAAAATCTTTATTGTAACGGCAGGAAATCCGGAGCAGCAACTTAATAAAATTAAACAGACGGAGTGGAACGGATTAGAACAATATCTTACTGTTTATTTTGCTGATGAGTTGAAGCAATCGAAAGCAGAGATTTTTCAGGACATACTTACCCACAATCATTTATCGGCTGAACAGGCACTTGTTGTCGGTGCAAATAATTTTGACGAACAACAATCCAAAACAGGTAATTTGCCGTATATTGAGTCGGTTAAAATTTACAAATAAGGTATGTTTGGAATAAATTATACGCAGAAAATTTTTCTGGTTTTTTTAATTGTATCGTCAGGATTAATTGTTTCCTGTAAGAAAAATACTCCTGCGGAAGATGTTCAATCTGGCATTCCAGAAAAAAATGATTTACAAACGCCGACAAGCAACCGCAGTTTACTGACGAAAGACTCTATTTTCCTTTATGCAAAACAAACCTATTTCTGGAACGTCGGAATGCCATCGTATGATAATTTTAACCCTCGTAAATATAGCAGTAACGAACAGGTTCTGGCTGCGCTAAAGGCCTTACCCAGCACCGGAGGTAAAGATAAATATTCCTTTATTGATGATGGAAGTGTAGCAGGTCAATTGAGTGGAGTTAGCGGTGACTATGGCTTTTCTGCCAGTTACGATGGCGAAGATCTTCTTCGTGTAAAATATGTTTATCCCGGATCTCCGGCAGCACTTGCAGGGTTGAAACGTGGCAACCTGATCTCCCGGGTGAATGGACAAACGACATCAAGACGCAGTCAGGCGGATATAGACAATCTCAATGATGGTATTTTTGGAGATAATCCGACGATTTCCTTAGCCATTACCAAGACTGATAATTCGGTTCAAACTTTAGTAGTAGCCAGGGGATCTTACAATATAAACCCGATTTTATTCAGCAACACTTATACTGTAGGTGCTAAAAAGGTTGGTTATATTGTGTTTAACAGTTTTACAACCAACTCCGTTCCGCTATTGGATGCTGCCTTTAACAAGTTTACTACAGATGGGATTACTGAACTGGTAGTAGACTTAAGATACAATGGAGGTGGTTCTGTTGCAACGGCTGAGGCATTCACCAATTTGATTGCACCTTCTGCTCAGAACGGAAAAGTGATGTACACTACCTATTGGACCAAAACGATGCAAGATCGCCAGGCAACGATACTTCAGAACCAAAAGTTTTATGAAACCAATTCTAGCGGAGTTAAAACTTTATTTTCTATGTTCGATTATGATTATAAACCGACTGCAGCTTCCGGGAACCAGGAATTCTTTAAAAAGAGGGGATCGCTTAACGGCTTAACAAGAGTTTATTTTTTGGTAACAGGCGGAACAGCTTCGGCCAGCGAATTACTCATCAATAATTTGAAACCGGTGATGGATGTGAAATTAATCGGCCGGAAAACCTATGGCAAACCAGTTGGTTTCTTTTCTCTTCGTATAGATAAAAGCGATTTGTATATCCCTCAGTTTCAAACGAAAAATTCAGCAGATTTCGGTGATTACTTTGATGGTATGGCCGTTGATAAAGACCTGGCAGATGACTTAACCTTGGATTTTGGCAATCAAGGTGAAAGCCTGCTTGCGCAAGCCCTTAACTACTCTGCTACAGGAAGATTCACCTCCTTTACGAAAGAAAATGCATTAAGCAGTACCAGTGGCATTTCCAGGGAACAAATTGATCAGGCAAATGAAAAGTTAGATCACGAGTTTAAAGGAATGATCGAAACCAGGAAGCCTTTCTTAAATAGGCAATATTAAGATTATTCATAAAAAGCTGGCATCATTATTCCCGGCTTTTTATCAAATATTTACATTAAATGCACTTTTAAGCTTGTTTTTTCTGCTAAAAATTAATAAGCTTGTTTAACAATACTAGTTAGAAGCAGATTATGTCAATAGAGATTATAGCGAAAGAACACATAGAATTTTTAAATATCATCAATGCAAAAGAAGACCAGACAATAACGCTAAAAACAAAACTCGGTGAAGCCCAACGTCTTGGAAATGAATTTAAATCAAAAGCAGTAATTACATTTAATACTACAATAGGTCCGAAACGTGTTGATACAACTGTTTGGGCAGTAACAGAAAATTACGTTCAACTTAAAAATAATATCCATATCCCACTTAAAAGCCTAATCGACATCGAATTTTAGGTTAATTTTTAAGGAAATAAATCATCCCGCATTTATTCACCTTAACCTAAAATGAATGAGTACAATTCATAAAATCGCGTTAACCTTTATCAAATCAATTGGTCCGGTAAATGCTAAAAACCTACTGGCCTATTGCGGCAGTGCCGAAGCTGTATTTTCGGCCAGTCGCAAACAATTGCTTGAAATTCCTGGTATAGGTGCAAAAACCGTTGATGAAATCCTGAAAACAAATGCACTGGAAAGGGCGGAGGCGGAGCTGAAATTTGTAGAAAAGCATGGCATAGAAGTTTTGTTCTTCTCGGATGAAAACTACCCGCGGCGATTGAAAAATTGCTTTGATTCTCCAATTCTCCTTTATTTCAAAGGTAAGGCCGATCTTAATCATCCACGCATCATAAGTATCGTAGGGACGCGAAATTCGACCGATTACGGTAGAAATTTATGTAAACAACTCTGTGAAGTGCTGGCATCGTATAACGTTCTCATCGTGAGTGGTCTGGCATATGGAATTGATGTTACTGCCCACAAAGAATGTTTAGTAAATGAAATACCGACTGTTGGTGTGCTTGGGCATGGTTTAGACCGGCTTTATCCGCAAATTCATAAAACAGTTTCGCAAAAAATGGTTTTAAACGGCGGCTTGCTTTCTGAATTTCCAACGTTAACGAATCCAGACCGGCCAAATTTTCCTCAGCGAAACCGGATCATAGCCGGAATTGCGGATGCAACAATAGTAGTAGAGGCATCTATAAAAGGAGGCGCATTGATTACCGCTGAAATTGCGAATTCCTATAATAAAGATGTTTACGCTTTTCCGGGCAGAACGAATGATATATTTTCCGAAGGATGCAATTTCCTAATCAAAACCAACCGGGCCGGATTAATTAACAATGCGAAGGATTTAATCTATTACCTGGGCTGGGATGATGAGGTTAAAGAACGGAAAAAGAATGCACAAACTTCGCTGAAACTAAGCCTTACCGCCAATGAGCAGAAAGTTGTTGATAGTCTCCAGGCGGGCCAGCTTGCTATTGATGAGATTTGTATCCATTTGAATATCCAGCAGAGCAAATTGGCCATTGTTTTGCTTACTTTAGAAATGCAGGGTATCATTGTATCCTTGCCGGGGAAAGTTTATAAGCTGGCTTAGGATTGGCAGATTGATTCCTATAGTTCTCTTCATTTTCTGCTATTTACGAAGTAATATTATTTGTCAAAGTTTAAGTAGAGTAATATGCTGATTCAGCTAAATCTATCAGTCTGTACCACCGAAAACATTCATTCAACCTTTATTTCAAAGATCGCAATTGTATTTTGCCCAATAATCAATCTATAATGCCCATCATATTTGTAGATTATGCAATAAAATTCTATTTAAGCTGAAATTTCAAAATAATATTTCAAATAAAATATTAGTGATAAAATACTTAATGCCTTTGCTTAATTTTGCAACATGTGGTATAACAATATTTTAGAAACTATCGGCAATACGCCTTTAGTGAAATTAAATACAATAACGAAAAATGTTCCGGGTACAATTTTAGCCAAAATAGAAACTACCAACCCTGGAAACTCGATCAAAGATCGCATGGCGATTAAAATGATTGAGGATGCAGAGAAAAGCGGGAAGTTGAAACCTGGCGGAACTATTATTGAAGGTACATCTGGAAATACGGGAATGGGTTTAGCTATGGCTGCCATTGTTAAAGGTTACAAATGTATTTTCACCACAACTGATAAACAATCAAAGGAAAAAGTAGATGCTTTAAGGGCTTTTGGCGCTGAAGTAATTGTTTGTCCTACAAATGTAGAACCAGAAGATCCACGTTCTTATTATTCGGTTTCTTCTCGTTTAGAGCGCGAGGTACCCAACTCATGGAAACCGAATCAGTATGATAATCTGGCCAATTCACAAGCGCATTACGAGCAGACTGGTCCTGAGATTTGGGAACAAACAGAAGGTAAGATTACGCATCTTGTAGTTGGTGTAGGTACCGGTGGAACAATTTCAGGAACAGGAAAATACCTGAAGGAAAAAAATCCAAACATTAAAATCTGGGGAATTGACACTTATGGTTCGGTTTTCAAAAAATATAAGGAAACAGGCATTTTCGATAAGGATGAGGTTTATCCCTACATCACTGAAGGGATTGGAGAAGACTTTTTACCAGCCAACGTAAACTTCGATGTAATCGACTTATTTGAAAAAGTAACGGATAAAGACGCTGCATTAATGACGCGCGATATCGCCCGTAAGGAAGGTATCTTTGTTGGAAATTCGGCTGGAGCCGCTATTGGCGGTTTAATTCAGTTAAAAGATCATTTAAAGCCTGAAGATATTGTGGTGGTTATTTTTCATGATCACGGAAGCCGGTACATGGGCAAAATGTATAACGAAGATTGGTTGCGTGAACGTGGATTTTTACAGGATGAAAAATTAACGGCAAAATCGATTTTAGCTAAAAAAGAAGCCACTGAAATTGTAACGCTTGATGCCACAAAATCTGTTCTGGAGGCGATCAATACCATAAAATCGATGAATATTTCTCAGATTCCGGTTACCCAACAAGGAATGATTGTTGGTAAAATTGCAGAAAGTGAGATTTTATCAGCTCTGCTGGAGAATCCAGGTTTGAAGTCTGCTCAAATTTCAGAGATCATGACGGCTACCTTCCCATTTGTGGATCTGAATACATCTATCGATAAAATTTCATCTCTAATCAACAGAGAAAATTCTGCTGTATTGGTTGAAGATGAATCGGGTAAGATTGAAATTATCACGCAGTATGATATTATCAATGCAATTTCTGGGTAGGAGCGGGATAGAGAAATGGGGAAATAGAGAATCGGAAATAGGGAATGGAGAAAGGAAAATAAATTTTAAGAAAGGCCGGAAGTTATTAACTTGCGGCCTTTCTTGTAAAAAAAACATGGCAACGCTCAAAGAAATCTTATCAACTAAAACTGATAGTCAACTAAAATATTATTTAGAACATGTAGATAAACACACTTCAGAAGGAGTACGAACTGCATTATTAGAATTGAAAAGAAGAAATATTCAATTACCTGAGGATATAGATGAACAAATAGAAGAAAAAATCAGGTTAATAGAAAGGGCAAAGTATGATAGCACGAATGGCTGGAAAAAGAATGTAATTGAAGATAAGGATGCGCCAGAGTATTATTCGCAAACGGCAATTTATGTATTTTCAATTCTTTTTTCTGTGTTTTTTGGTTCTGTAATGATGGCCATCAACCTGAAAAATTCGCAAAAGCAATGGGTTTGGTCAGTTTTGTTCGGATTAGCGTTTACAGTTGTATTTATATTTCTGGGACAATTCGTTCCAAATTCATCTACTGGTTTAGCACTAATTGTTAATGCTATTGGCGTTACTATTATGAACCAAATATTTTGGAATAAACATATCGGGAAGGATACCAAATATAGAGCTAAGCCGATCTGGATCCCATTGGTTATCGGTATAATATTAATGGTGCCTTTTATTTATTTTGCTACCCAAGTGTAATAACAAAAAATGCCCGAATGATTTTATCACTCGGGCGTTCTGCATTTGGCTATAGCCGCTTTAGGCTTTGTTCTTTTAGTCTTAGTTTTTCCGCTTTCGTCTTTAGGCTTTTACCTTAAGCCTTCCACCTTCAAACCCCTCAACCTTTTAATGGCTCGGTGCATCAGCATTCACACGTTTAATCTGTGCACCTAAGGCACGAAGACGTGTATCAATGTCCTGGTAACCGCGCTCAATTTGTTCGATGTTATAGATTGTCGATTTACCTTCCGCAGATAAAGCCGCAATCAATAAGGAAACGCCTGCTCTGATGTCAGGAGAAGTCATGCTGATTCCGCGAAGTTTATATTTTTTGTCGATTCCATTAACCGTTGCACGGTGTGGATCACAGAGGATAATCTGAGCACCCATATCGATTAATTTGTCTACGAAGAACAAACGGCTTTCGAACATTTTCTGGTGAATCAACACGTTTCCTTTGGCCTGTGTAGCTACAACCAATACAATACTTAGTAAATCAGGAGTAAAGCCTGGCCACGGAGAGTCTGCGATGGTTAAAATCGAACCATCAATAAAGGTGTCAATTTCATAATGCTTTTGCGATGGAACATAAATATCATCGCCTCTGCGTTCTAGTTTAATTCCTAATTTTTTAAATACTTCAGGAATCACACCCAGTTCATCGTAACAAACATTTTTAATAGTGATTTCGGATTCTGTCATGGCAGCCATACCGATAAATGATCCTATTTCGATCATATCAGGTAGCATTCTGTGTTCCGTTCCACCTAACACTTTAACGCCTTCGATGGTTAATAAATTGGAACCAATGCCGGTAATTTTTGCGCCCATGCGGTTCAGCATTTTGCAAAGTTGCTGTAAATAAGGTTCGCAGGCTGCGTTGTAAATGGTAGTTGTTCCTTTTGCTAAAACGGCAGCCATTACAATGTTCGCCGTTCCGGTTACCGATGCTTCATCAAGCAAGATATACGCCCCCTGCAAATTTGTGGCATCTACGTTAAAAAATGCTTTCTTGCTGTCGTAAACGAATTTGGCACCTAACTTTTCGAAACCAATAAAGTGGGTATCTAACCTCCTTCGGCCGATTTTATCACCTCCAGGTTTAGGAATAGCTGCTCTGCCGAAGCGAGCCAGAAGCGGACCAACAATCATAATCGAACCGCGTAATCCTCCGCCTTTGGCTTTGAAAACATCAGACTCGAAAAAATTTAAATCAATATTTTTAGCCTCAAAAGTATAAGTGTCTTTGTTAATTCGCTCCACAACAACACCTAAGTCGCCCAATAATTCAATGAGTTTATTTACATCCTTAATGTCTGGAATATTGCTGATGGTTACCTTTTCTTCCGTAAGCAATACCGCTGATAAAATTTGTAAAGCTTCGTTTTTGGCGCCCTGAGGAGTAATTTCGCCTTTTAGTTTAATGCCGCCTGTAATTTCAAATGCGTTCATATATTTTTTAGTAGTGTCAAGTATTAAGTTATTCGTATCTGGTAGTGCATATCTAATAATTAGACAAAAGTTAAAATTTAACTTTTTGCCATCTACCTTTTACCTTTCACCTTAATATTTAGGTTTATTGTTGTTATTACTTCTTCCGCGATTGTTATTGGTATTGTTCTGGCGGTTTTTCCCGTTGTTATTGCTGGTATTGTTGCTTCTACCACGGTTATTATTGTTGTTGTTATTCTGACGTGGATTTGGCGCCCTGAATTCAACCTTAGCTAAATTAACACCCTCATCGAGAGATAATAAGCCGCCTGAAAGATATTTCAAATCCTTGATAATTGTTTCATCAGATACATTATCCTTATTCCAGGTTACATAGGCCATTTTCATGAAATTGGCAATTCCCTGAACCATCACTTTTCTGCGTTCGGGATCTTGCTCGCCCATTGCTTTTTCAATCAATCCTTCAACCGTCTTACCATAATGTTTGTAAGTAATTCGTCGTTGAGGATAAGCTAAAGGCTCAGGTTTAACATAAGCATTCTCAATTAATGGCTTCGGGTAAGGGCTATCTACGTCAATCTGATAGCCGGAAATAATATGTAAATGATCCCAAAGTTTATGTTTAAAATCTGCCACATCACGCAAATGCGGCTGCAAAAATCCCATCAGGTCTATTACCGCCTGGGCATATTTATTACGTTCTTCAATGGTGGGTAATTCACAAATGTATTTCACCATGTTTTGAACATTACGACCATATTCTGATAAAATCAAATGGCTTCGAGTAGTATTATAATCAAAATTCATGTACAGATAATTTAATGGATAAATCTTCCGGCGATACGAATTATGAAATAACCAGGAGATTTTAGGTTATGAATTCACCGAAATGTCTATTGCCGGACTTTCGTTTTATATGATTCAAAGATAATAAAATATCTTAAACGAACTATTTTTATTGGATTGTTGTCCTTGAGTAGTTATCTGGTGACTGCTCCCTACTGGTCTGGTGTCTCACCAACCAGCTGTTTCTAATTATTTTGACCTTCAAAATTGCGAGTTAGATTGAATGTATTTCTGTTGGTGAAGCACTATCCGATAGGATAAAAACTTCCATACATTTGTGTTTCTGTGGCAAAAAGCTACATCTCATCACTATTCTTCGGATAATCGAAGAAAACCATTTCCCCGGTTCCTTTACTCACCATTTCCCAGGAATCAAATGGAAAGGAAATTAACACCATACCAGCAGTAGGAATATTATAGATATCAGCCTCAGCCAGTTCATTGGCCAGATCAGTAAAGCCTGGATTATGACCGAACATGATCACGGTGTTGGCACCATCATTAAAGCCATTGATTACTTTAAGAAGGGTGTTGGAACTGGCTTCATAGATAGATTCTTCAAATTGAATGTGATCTACATTATAGACTTCAGCGAAAAACTTAGCGGTAGATTTTGCACGTTTTGCCGGGCTGCTCACGATTAAATCGAATTTAAAGCCCTTGTTAACCAGGCGCTCAGCCATTTCCGGTGCATTCTCTTTACCGCGTTTATTGAGCGGGCGGTCAAAATCCTTTAAATCTAAGTTTCCCCAGTCAGATTTTCCGTGTCGAACCAAAAGTAATTGCTTAGCCATTTAAGTTTTCTTTAATTTTATTTACGATTGTTTGCGGATCAATTAAGTCCATGCAACTTTCAACACCACACATACAAGGTTTGTTTCCATAAATCGAATTTGGCCTTGCCGGATGGTCAATTTGTACACAATTGTTTTCAGATTGGCCATAACCTAAAAAGCCTGCATAAGGGTGCGTTGGGCCCCAGACTGAAACCACAGGAATACCCACAAGGGAGGCCATGTGCATGCCGGAAGAATCCATGCTCAACATCAGATCCAGATTAGAGATCATGGCGAGTTCTTCAGTCAGGCTAAGGTTTCCGATTATATTGTAAGTGTTTTCGTAGCGATCTGCCCATTTTTGAGCAATGGCCCGCTCGGATTTCCCTCCACCAAAAACAAAAAGCTCAAAACCCATGTCATTTAGCGAAGAAATAACCCGCTCCATTTTTTCGAGCGGATAAACTTTGTAGCTATGCTGTGCAAAAGGAGCGATGCCTACCTTCTTTAAAGATAGATTTTTAAAAAAAACCTTCGCTTTTTCCGGTAAATTCAGAGGCCTTGGTTTTAACAAGTGACTTAGCCGAATCGTAAAACCCAGTTTACGAAAAACATCTGCGTAACGTTCAACAGTTGAACGCAGCGGTTTGAATATTTTATTTTTAGAACGGGTTAATGCTTTTTTTTCTGCCCGGCCTTTGTCAAGCCGTTTGATTTCAACACCTGCTAAACGGAAAAAAGTCGAAACCATCCGGCTGCGCAGATTATCGTGTAAATCTGCCACTGCATTTGGCTGATAGTTGCGCAGCTCCTGGTAAAGCCTGTACAATCCAAAAATACCTCCATGAGTTGTTTTCGGCTGGATGGCATGAAAAACTAAGTTTGGAATATCGTTGAAGAAGGGTTTAAACGCCTCGCGACTCACCATGATAATCTCAGCTGCAGGATTTTGTACGGAAAACTCCTGCAAAACAGAGGCAACCATCGCCACATCACCCATCGCGGAAAAACGTAAAACGATAATTTTATTTTTACTTGACATGGGTTTTGCTTTCAGTTCTATTTATAGCCCTTCTTATAAAAAAGATTCTTTGCGCTTTGGTCTTTCCGCTTTAACCTTTCTGCTTTAGTCTTTCCGCTTTAATCTTTAATCCTTGCTCTTTAATCTTTCTTGTACAGCACCGGATTCAAACTCGGATCATTGTACATTTTCATTTGTTTATACACTTTCATGTACTTTTTTCCTGCTTCAATGTCGGCTAAAAGCTCATTAATGCTGGTGGAAAGATCATCACGTTGCAATAACAAAGTGTTTAATTTAATTTGACATTGCGCACGGTGTTCTGCAGAGGCTGTTTCGCGTTCTGCCTCCTCACTCATGTGGTAAATTTTCAATGCCAGGATCGAAAGCCTGTCGATCGCCCACGCCGGACTCTCCGTATTGATCTTCGCATCAGGTAAAGGTGATATGCCCTGATATAAATTTAAAAAATAACCGTCGATAAATTCAACCATATCAGTACGCACCTGGTTTTGTGCATCAATGCGTCTTTTCCAGCTTAAACCTTCAACAGGATCTATATTTGGGTTACGGACTACATCTTCCATGTGCCATTGCGCTGTATCGATCCAGTTTTTAACGTATAAGAGGTGTTCTAAACTTTCGGCATCGTAAGGATTTTCAACAGGTTGGTCAATATCATCAAACTTGTGATAATCTGTAATTACTTCATTAAATATGCGGTTGGCAATTTCACTGATCATGGGGCAAAGATATTAAAAGATTTCCTTCGGGGTGATTACCTTCGGAGTGATTTGATCGATTACCTTGGGATTGACTACCTTCGGCTTGATTACAGATGGATGGATTACACAGATAAAGGTTGGTATAATCAGGATTTCTTCTTTTCTAACCCATAACCAGCTAACCCACACTAACCGCTACCATAGATTAAATTATTAACCGCAGGATCAGGAGAATTAAGTTTCTTTTTCCTAATCCCATAACCTTTCTAATCTCCTTTAACCCCCTTTTTTCCTGCTAAAATACGCCGATATCTCCGCCAGTGAGAAAGCATTCAGACATTTATCTGCGCTTAACCCACCTTTTCTGGCTACTAATACGCCATATCGGGTATCGTGAAAACCGTCGGTTCGGTGTGCATCAGGGTTAATGGAAAGTAAAACGCCCTGATCCAGCGCATATCGGTGCCAGCGCCAATCAAGGTCTAAGCGTAAGGGATTGGCATTAATTTCGATCACCACTCCGTTCGCAGCGCAGGCATCAATAATTTTTTTATAGTCAATAGGGTAGCCTGCGCGACTTAACAGCAATCTTCCTGTTGGGTGACCTAAAATAGTGGTATATGGATTTTCTATTGCCTTTAATAAACGCGCTGTTGCTTTGGCTTCATCCATTCTCAGGTTGCTATGGATAGATGCCACCACAAAGTCAAACGTTTTTAAGATGTCGTCCGAATAATCCAGCGAACCATCACTTAAAATATCACTTTCAATCCCCTTAAATATTTTAAATGGAGCCAGTTTTTTGTTCAGTTCGTCGATTTCCTGATGCTGACCAAATACGCGTTGCTCATTTAGTCCTTTAGCATAAACCGCTGTTTTTGAGTGGTCGCAAATCCCGAAGTATTCCAGTTTTAATTCCTCTTTGCAATAAATAGCCATCTGCTCCAGCGTATGCACGCCATCGCTCCAGGTAGAGTGATTATGCAAACTGCCTTTCAAATCGTCGTTTTTTATTAGAACAGGGAGCTGACCAGCTTTTGCACGGTCAATTATTTCGACATCCTCGCGAAGTTCGGGTTCAAGAAAAGCCAATCCCGCTTTGCTGTAAATTTCATTTTCGTTTGCGAAAGGACCATCTCCAGCCAATTGAAGCACCTGATTGACGTGTTCGCTGTTTCCGGTTTGCTTAAACCATTCCAGATAGAAATTTGCTTTCTCCACTACAAAAATCTTTACCTTTAAACCAGCTTCGGTGGTAGCAAGAAAGGCTTTTTCTCCTGCAACGAGTGATAGTGGCTCAAATAAAGTTAAATTTTCGTGTACACTTGCCATATTTTCTGTCCCTATTACAAAGTCAAGTTCATCTATTATTTCGCAGGCACGGCGATACTGACCAGCAAAACCCAATGAAGAGTGGTTGTCTACGGTAATTAACCACTCGGAAATTTGCGCGAATAAACTATTGGCAAGGCCTTCAACCTGCGCATAAAGGAATCTTCCGTTTGCAGCAAGGTTAAACTCAATGGCATTTTTTATTTCTTCCTGTGTTTTCAAACCGAAGCCTTTTGCTTCAATTAATCGGTTTTCGTTACAGGCATAATACAGTTCGCCAATGCTTTCAATGCCGAGGGTTCGCCAGATGATGAAAATCTTTTTCGGACCAATTCCCTTAATGCCGAGCATTTCAATAATACCTTCGGGGGTTCGCGCTAAAATGTCATTTAGTTCTTTAAGTTCGCCGGTTTGAAGCAGTTCGATGATTTTCGCTGCCAGGCCTTTGCCAATCCCATCAATTTGATTAATCTCTTCAACAGGCTGATCTTTTAAGGCGAAAGGTAATTTATCTACTTTAAAATAAGCATTTGCTATTGATTTTATTTTAAAAGGATTTTCTTCGTGCAGTTCCATTAACTGGGATAAAAAGCGCAAAGTGCGGGCGATGGTCTTGTTTTCCATAAAGTGTAAAATTAGAAAATAACTTCAAATTCAGTGAGAAGACAAATTTTCAAACAGAAATAATTCATGCATTGTTGTACAGGTATGAAACAGATCGAAGTAATCATGCTGGCATTACCCTCTTTATTTAACCTTACCTCCTGAATGGAAATTAACTCTATAATTGAATCTCATAACAGCAGGTATTCCATTTGTCGAAAATTACTTGTACACCGGGAAAATTATATCCACTTTGCAATCTTCAATTTGTAGTTATGAAAAAATATTTAGTAATCATGCTGTCGATCTGTTATACAACGGCATTTGCGCAGACAGTGAAACCCATTTTTATTCAGGATAGCTTAAGGCTAATCTCGTCACAATTTAAATTTACCGAAGGCGCCTCTGTAGACAAGCAAGGAAACGTCTTTTTCACCGATCAACCTAATGATAAGATTTGGAAATACGATATCAATGGTCAGTTGAGCTTGTTTATGGATAAATCCGGAAGGGCAAACGGAACCTATTTTGATAAAAAAGACAACCTGATTGTTTGTGCTGATGAGCGGAATGAAATCTGGTCTATTGATCGGAATAAAAATGTAAAGGTGTTGTTTTCAGATTTTGAAGGAAAAAAGGTGAATGGCCCTAACGATCTTTGGATTGACGGAAAAGGTGGTTTTTATTTCACTGATCCTTATTATCAACGGGATTACTGGAATAGAAAAGCATCGGAACTGGATGGCGAAAAAGTGTATTATCTTCCTAAAGGAAAGAAGACGGCAAAGATTGTTGCTGATAAAATGGTACGGCCAAATGGAATTGTTGGAACACCGGATGGTAAATATTTGTATGTTGCTGATCGGCAGGCGGATGTTACCTATCGATATGACATAAATGACGATGCAACACTCAGTAATCGAACGCTTCTATTTAAACAAGGATCAGACGGAATGACATTAGATACTGCCGGAAATATTTATATTACCGGAAAGGGTGTTGATATTTACAAGCCCAATGGCGAAAAAATTGGGCATATCGATGTTCCCGAAGATTGGTGTGGTAATATTTGCTTCGGCGGCCCTAATAGAGATACACTTTTTATTACAGCATCGAGGGCGTTATATAGTATTAAAACTACAGCTAAAGGTATTGAATAACAGGTGGTTATGTTAAAAAGTGCCTTCTATTCACTTCAGCTGTGAAAAATGAACTGATTTTTTTTCTGTTCACTTTATTCATACTCTTAAAATATTAAAGTGATTATTTAGTTTTGGGTTCCTACTTATAGGGATAGACAACTAAAAAAAGCCCTCTCAGGATTGAAGGGCTTTTTCTTTTTACTTCGTTTCTGAAACTAAATCTTACCTGAAAAATCGGCTTTTTTTTACGCAGGCTTCAGGTTTTGTGTGAAATGTGTGGAATACTGTGAAGTAAGTTTACAGTTTTTGATCATAATAGTTATATAAGGTTGAAATGACCGCTATCGAAGCTAATTTTGAATCAAATTCCTCACCATGAAAAGGTTATCAGTGCTATTCTTGTTCATATTTGCTTTCGTAAAATTAAGTGCACAGCAAAAATCAAAGCCTTTAACCGCTAAAGTATTTTATAACGCAGTTTATAATCAGGAGAAAGGAATCAAGATTTATCCTAAACTGATGGGAGTTAAAAATGCCAATACTGATTTATTGGTAAACACGTGTTTCTATCTTGAAAACGGAAAAGCGCTGAAAAACTTTTATAACCTTTATTGCTGCGAGAACGGAAAAATATTTGCAGCCAATCAGTCTTCATCAGATCAGCCATTCATATTTATACCTTATGCACAGCTTAACTTAAGTCGGCGGAAAGTACACAAAGTGAAGTTTGCCTTAAATGCTTCGACGGAAAATCAAGTTACAAACTCCAGTAAATTTTATCACAGCATTATCAACATGCTTTAGCGTGCATCTGGCACGATTTGCAAACGGTAGCCAGTGAACGGGTAACTACAGGATGGCTTAAAGAATTACTTTGTGCATATTTGATTGCTACAACGTTTTAAGATAGCTTTAACCAGGTATTATTTGTTTGAATTCGCCGCAATGCGAAATCTGCCGTTATGAGAAAAGAAATCTTGTTTTTTATTATTGCTGCTGGATTTGGATGGTCTTTTATTGCAAAAGATGATCGGCCTAAAATTAAAGAGATTGCATTAGTCACACCATTTAAAATGTTTTGCTTAAAAACTTGAGTGCCGCCAGGGTAACCGATCGGGCAAACATCCACGAAAATGTGGTTGGATTTACAACGCAATAATGCTATTGGAGCAAAAAAAATAGTATATAATTTAAGGGCAAATTACCATGAATCATAAAAAGATATTTCTATTCAGTGCCTTTGCAATGTGCTTTTCAAATGTATTGCTGGCGCAACAAACCAGCTATAAATTTGACTTTGGTACAGGCAAAACAGCCAAGGACTACCTCAATATCCTTCCGGAAACCCGGTTTGAAGATGGAAAAAAATATGGTTTCGATTTCAACGCAAAAGTTGAAGGGCTTAACCATAACGGAAAAAATGCATTAACAACAGATGGCGTAAAAAGTGAAAAACCATTTTATTTTTCAGCGGCTGTACCGGAGGGAAATTATCAGGTTACTGTTACGCTGGGCGATGAAAAAGAACCAACCTCAACAACCATAAAAGCAGAATCGCGGAGACTGATGCTAGAAAATGTAAATACAAAACCGGGTCAGTTTATTACAAAACGCTTCATTGTAAATATTAAAGACAGGAACATTAGCGGCGGACAAGTGGTTGCCCTTAAGCCTCGTGAATTAACGAAGCTGGATTGGGATGATAAGCTTACTCTTGAATTCGATGGTAAAACTGTTTTAGCAGCTTTAGAAATTAAGAAAGTAGAAAAGCAGATTACGGTGTTTTTAGCCGGAAATTCTACTGTGGTGAACCAGGAGGATGAGCCCTGGGCATCGTGGGGACAAATGATTCCGAGGTTTTTTAAACCAGGGGTAGCTATTGCTAATCATGCAGAATCTGGTTTAACACTCGGCTCTTTTATGGGAAGTAAGCGATTGAGCAAAGTGTTGAGTGTGATGAAGCCAGGCGACTACCTTTTTGTCGAATTCGGACATAATGATCAAAAGGAAAAAGGGCTGAACGATGGTCCTTATAAATCATATAGCGAGCGATTGAGGTTTTTTATTTCAGAAACTAAAAAGAAGGGTGGTATCCCTGTTATCGTTACCTCAACCAGCAGAAGAGCTTTCGATTCGACCGGGAAAATCCAAAATACCCTGGGCGATTTTCCTGATGCGGCCCGCAAGGTTGCAAAGGAAGAAAATGTGGCGCTCATCGACCTGAACAGCATGACGGCTCAATTATTTAATACTTTGGGTGAAGAACAATCTAAAAAAGCACTGGTTCATTATCCTGCCAATAGCTATCCTGGTCAGGATAAACCACTCGCCGATAACACGCATTTCAATCCCTATGGTGCTTATGAGATTGCAAAATGTGTAATTTTGGGAATTAAAAGCCAGAAATTAGGGTTGGTGAAGTATCTCGTAGATGATCTGCCAGATTTTGATCCGGCTAAACCTGATGATCCATTGGTTTGGAAATGGCCGGAAAGTCCGGGAAGCAGTTTGGTTAAACCGGATGGGAATTGAGTTAGGCAACTTGAATAGTTTACCTGCCTGTCGCATTGGGAAAACTTCGTTAGTATTACAGTTACCTAGACTAACCCATCTCGTGGTTGGTGTCGCACCAACCACTTCAGTCTTGCCTCGGCTGGCCGCCGAAGGGCTTTTACTTTTTTGCTAATTCGACATTTGCTAATAGAATTCATTAGTCCCACGCCGTCATTTCGAGCGAAGCCGAGAAATCTTTTCAAGATGAAGAATGAGTGTGTTCAAAGATCTCTCCATTAAGCTACGCTGCAGTCGAGAAGACGATGATACGATGGTCATTTCAACTGCAGGGGAGATACCTTTGAACCATGAGCGTTAGTTAAGCAGTAAACATTTTCTCCTTCCATCATTTCCAGGGCCGGTAGCAGGGTGGCCATAGCGGGGTGTCATTCAGAGCGCAGCGAAGAATCCTTGCGTTTTTGTCTAGTACCTTCATTTAACACCGAACCCTTTTTATTACGTTATTCCACGAACGGTGGGTTAAAGCGGTCGCCTTCCTGAACTTGATTCAGGATCTAACTTTTAGGTGCCAAACTAAATTCAGCACAATGATTCGGTTAGTACATCCCCTCAAAAAAACCGTCATTGCGAAGCAGATTTTCATCTGCTGAAGCAATCTCCATCAAAGAATCTGCAAAGGAGATTGCTTCGTCGTGCCTCCTCGCAATGACGAGATGTGTTATAATAGTTATAGCTAGTGATGGGAGCTGTTTCCCGCTGCGCTGGCTTGCCTCGGCTGGCCGCCGAAGGGCTTTTACTTTTTTGCTTGATCAAAAAAGTAACAAAAAAATCAAGGCTTGGAACTGATGGCGGATAAATTCGTTAAAGCTTAATTTCGGCAGCACAAGCACCCGATGAAGGATCGGGCAAAATGCGCTGCCTTGGGTAGTGGTGGGTTGAGAGTTTGTGGTTGAAGCTTTAAACGTTTTCTCCTTCCATCATTTCCGAGGCCGGTAGCAGGGTGGCCATAGCGGGGTGTCATTCAGAGCGCAGCGAAGAATCCCTGCGTTTTTGCCTACTGCCTTGATTCAACGCCGAACCCTTTTTACGTTTATTCCATAAATGGTGGGTTAAAGCGGTCGCCTTCCTGAACTTGATTCAGGATCTAACTTTGATAGGTGCCAAACTAAATTCCGCAAAACGATTCGGTTAGTACATCCCTCAAAAAATCCGTCTTTGCGAAGTAGATTTTTCATCTGCTGAAGCAATCTCTATAGAAGAAACGCATAAATGAGATTGATTCGTCGTACCTCCTCGCAATTGTAATGGTTTAGTAATTCGGTAATGAACTAGTTTATTTTTTGTTATTTATATTGACCATTTCCACAGGCTTTTTACCATTAATTCCTTGGTGTGGTCTTTCCCAGTTATAATATACAATATACTTTAAAAGTTCGTCCTGCAATTCCTCTAGGCTATCAAAGTCTGTATCTTCAATGAGATCCTCTTTTAAGGTTCTCCAGAAGCGTTCAACCTTTCCGTTTGTCTGTGGCCGATATGCCTTGGTGTAACGTCGTTTGATCCCGGTTTCCATCAGCATCCTCTCAAAGGGATGGTTCTTTTTGTTCTGACTGATGGAGGGACCGAACTCTGGCCCGTTGTCAGCAATCATCTCCTCAAAGAGTATCCCAAATTCCTGTTTGAGCATCTGCATGCAGCGCATACCAGCGAACATGGTGGTAAGAGCGGTAATGTCTTCCATTACCGCTGCCCAGGCCAAACGTGAATAATCATCGAGGACACACAGCAGATAAAGCTTTCTATTTTGTCCCCTGATTACACTTTTACTAAGATGGTGGCAATCAATATGTCCCAACTGGCCCATATACTCCTTTATGATCTTTCGTTTAACTTCTTTTTC
>JAZBLX010000002.1:0-297562 GCA_037033465.1 Bacteroidota bacterium
TACCTTCAGTAATACAAACGATCACTTTAATACCACCTTCGGCAGCTTCCATAATCGCATCCGCAGCAAAAGCTGGTGGCACAAAAATGATAGATACATTCGCTCCTGTTTGATCAACAGCATCTTTAACAGTATTAAAAACAGGCTTCTCTAAATGTAATTGCCCACCTTTGCCAGGAGTTACACCACCAACTACGTTTGTACCATAGGCCAGCATCTGCTCAGCATGGTAAGTTCCTTCGTTTCCGGTAAAACCCTGAACGATAACCTTAGAATCTTTATTTACTAAAACGCTCATGTATCAATTTTTTTTGTGCAAATCTAATATTTTGGAGTGGAAAGTCCAACCCAAAACCATATTATTTGCCGCGTTTTTTCAGTAAAATGTAAGGAACTGCATTATGACCACTGCAATCTGTCTTATCCCTTATCTTTTTATAAGAAAGTTACCAGCACTGTAATCCTGATCTATTCATACAATATGATGAGGTTTAAATCCGAAATCATTATATTAATCAAAAATTGAATTCCGCCACTATAAATAGTGATCTGGAAAAAAGAGTGAGCAACTTTAATTGAAACCATTAAATCAGCCTATGAAAGTTAAACTAACAGTAGCTTCAGTTTTGATGATTCTATCGTCAATCTGTGTGAAGGCACAAGATGTTGATACAAGCAAATACATTTTACAGAATGACGTAGACCTTGCTAAGAAAGAACCTGGAACGCATCAGGGTGGTGGGGAAACGATTGGATTCAATTTTTTCGGCGGAGTTAAAAATCTCAAAACCGTATTTAAAAAGCGAATTCTAAAGCCGGGTTCGTCCATCGGCTACCATCTGCAAAAAGAAGATGAAATATATTATGTAGTTAGCGGTAGCGGAAAAATGCGAATGAACGGCGAGACCTTTCCTGTTAAACCTGGAGATGCCATATTAACCCGCCCGGGAAGTTCGCACGGCATTGCGCCAAATGCTGACAATGATTTAGTCATCATGATCATTTACGAAAAAAATAAAAAAGCCGGACTGACTTTACGTTAATCCGGCTTTGCTATTCTAATTATTTGTTTATTTAGCTTCTACTTTTTCAGTTTTTTCTACCTTAGGTTTGGGCTCGGTTTTCCATCCTTTTGCCCATTCCGCCTGTGCTTGATCATCCTGAAAAGTCCAGGCTACAAAACGACTGATTTTCTGACCCTGGCTCATTTGAACCGTGCGCACTTCAAAAGCATCTGCTTTTACAAGTGCACCATAGATGCTTTTCAAATTTGCACTTTTAGAAACCAGTGAAGTAAACCACAACACCTGGTTTTTAATTTGTGCACTTTGAATAATCATCTGTTCAACAAATGCACGCTCACCACCAGGGCACCAAAGTTCTGCTTTGTTGCCACCGAAGTTCAAAACGTGTTTCACCTCTTTTTCATTGCCGCCCAGGTTGCGCCATTTCTGACGGGTTCCCTGCTCAGCTTCTTTTAATGAGGAATGGAATGGCGGGTTACAAACCACGGCATCAAACCGTTCTCTTGCACCAACAACACCTCTGAAAATACCCATTTTTGAAGATTGCTGACGAATTTCCACTTTACCTTGCAATTCTTTGTTTGCCTCAATAATACGCTTCGCTGAATCTACAGAAAGCGGATCGATTTCGGAACCTACAAAGTTCCAACCGTACTCCTGATGACCGATAATCGGATAAATGCAGTTTGCACCTACACCAATATCAAGCACATTTAATTTGTTCCCTTTAGGAATTTTACCTTTTGCACTCGATCCTAAAAGATCGGCAACGTAATGCATATAATCAGCCCTGCCCGGAATAGGCGGGCAAAGGAAATCCTGGGGAATATCCCACTGAGAAATATTATAAAAATATTTCAATAATGCCCTATTTAATGCTTTAACAGCATTTTGATCTGCAAAATCGATAGAATCATCGTTGTGTTCGTTCTTAAAAACGAAACGCTTTAAATCTTTTGAAGCAGCGATAAGTTGTTTGAAATTGTAACGCGAACGGTGTTTGTTGCGCGGGTGTAACTCGCTTTTTTCTTTGCGGTTATTTTGTTCTTCTTGAGCCAAGGTGATCTGGATTAATTACATGCTGTGTGCATGTTTCTGCTACAAAGATAGGTTAAAAAGTTGGGAGTTTTCGGCTTGAAGTTCAGAGCTGGGAGTCGAAAGCTGAAAGGTAAAAGCTAAAAGCTAAAAGTTGCAAGCGCTTTAAACTAATAACTTCAAAATTATCTCATCATATAGCGCAATGGGTTCTGCGCCCAAAGCTGAAAATCCCCAACTAAAAACTGCAAACTGTAAACTCCCTAACTAAATCCCCTCCGGCTGAATCGCTTTTAAATACTTCGCTTCGTCAAACTGATTTTCACTTTTAGCTATTACAATGGTTGCAATTCCATTGCCAATTACATTGGTAATTGCCCTGGCTTCACTCATAAACCGATCTACCCCAATTAAGATCGAAATGTGCTCAATCGGCATAATCTTTAATGCCGTTAGCGTAGAAACCAAAACAATAAATCCACTTCCGGTAACGCCGGCGGCTCCTTTGGAAGTTACCATGAGTACGCCTAAAACGGTAATCTGCTGTCCGAGTGATAAATCAACATGAAAAACCTGACAAAGAAAAATCACGGACATGGCCAGGTAAATGGCCGTTCCATCCAGATTGAAAGAATATCCGGTAGGGATAACCAGTCCGACAACGGATTTATCACAGCCAATGGCTTCCATTTTTTGCATCATACTCGGTAAGGCAGATTCTGATGAGGAAGTTCCTAAAACAATTAAAATCTCCTGGCGGATATATTTCAGGTATTGCCAGAGACTGAATTTATAATATCGGCAGATCCCGTTTAAAATCACAAAAATAAAGAGGATACAGGTTAGATACACCGATCCCATTAATTTCGCCATTCCGAAAATACTTTGTAATCCGTGCGTACCTATGCTGTAGGCCATTCCGCCGAAAGCACCGATCGGCGCCAGTCGCATAATTACTTTCATGATTTTGAACAGTACTTTTGAAATTTTATCAAACGCATTCAAAACTGAATTACCGTCACTACCAAGCTTATTTAATCCGTAGCCAAATAATATGGCGAACAACAGAATTTGTAAAATGTTGCCTTCAGCGAATGAAGCAATGATGTTATGCGGAATAATGTGCAGAAAAAACTCTGCCCAGTTCATATCTTTCGCTTGTTCGGCATAACCGGTAATCTTTGTAGCATCGCCGGTTTTTGCAACCACACCGGCACCCGGCTGAAGGACATTCGCCACCACCAGACCTACTGCAATGGCTACGGTGCTTACAATTTCAAAGTACAATAAGGCTTTCCCGCCCACCCGCCCAACTTTTTTCATGTCGCCCATGTGTGCAATTCCCAGCACGATGGTGAAGAAAATAATTGGCGCAATTAACATGCTAATTAGGTTAATAAAACCCTGACTAATCAGCTTTGCTGAAGGTGCAAAGCCTGGGAAATAAGCCCCAACCAGAATACCAATCGTAATGGCGACTAATACCTGGAAGGTTAAATTGAATAGGATTGATTTCATTGCAATGTTTAAAATTGAAGTTAAGGTAATTTTTTTTTATCCTGTTCCTTCTCCCATAAGCTAATAGGATAACAAGTAAAGCCTGTCTGGAGCCCCCCCCAACAGGTATTTAAATTCACTATAAAAATCTATGGTTTAATATTGATTACATCTCCAGCGGTAAAAATTCCGAACTCTGCTTGTGTGAATTTTATCAGTCCGCGGTCTGTTTTCTTTATGTTTTTTGGTTTAGCGATTCGAATGACCTGACTCTCGCCTGCAACTGTGGCTTTGTTGCGGCTTACAATAATGGCTGTACCTTCATCTATGCCAACACAAACCAAATCCGGATGCGCGGCCAGGGCAGAAATTAAACGATTATAGCGACTGCGCTTCAAAAAATGCTGATCGATAATGGTGTTTTTAAGCAAACCCAGGCCTTCAGCAAACTCAATATTTTGATCCCAGAGCTTGTTAAACGTTTCTTTATAAACCGTATCTAAAAGCTGGGTGCCGGTAATCATAAACCTGCTCATTACCGCAGCCCCGGCACTGGTACCGGCAATAGTTGAACCATTTTGGTAAGCTGTATGGATGCCCGCATAAACTGGTGTATTCAATATAGATTTCATGAATCTACTTTGATCTCCGCCTAATATATAAATGAGTTTGGCGCCAGCTAGAGAATCGAGCCACTGTTTATCGTTCACATCATGTTTACTGAAATCGAAGTTTCTGATTAACCGGTTATCTAGCTTGTGTATTTGTGCAGAAAATGCCTTAAAGCCAACATCAGGAATTTCACTTGCCATCGGGAGAACCACGATATAATCGTTCGCCTTCAAACCAGCAGTATTCAGCATCTGTTTCATCAATTGGTCTGAACGATTCCCGCCACCAATGATGAACAAATTGCCCTTGTTTTGTGCATTTATGCAAAGCGACAGGCAAGTAAAGGCGATGAATAAACTTAACCTTTTCATTATTTATAAATATTCACTTCGATCTTTCCATCGGCGGTAATCGCGCCCCTGTACATTCCTTCTGTGTTGAATGGCATGGTCATATTGCCCTTTTTATCTAAGGCGATTAAACCACCATCTCCGCCCATTTTACCTACTTTATCTAATGCAATTTTCGAAGCCTCTGTTACGGATAAACCTTTATATTCCATCAAATCAGAAATGGTCTTGGCCACTACATTCCGGATGTAAAACTCACCCCAACCCGTGCACGAAATTCCGGCAGTTTCGTTATTACAATATGTTCCGGAACCAATTATCGGCGCATCGCCCACGCGACCATATTTTTTATTGGTCATGCCACCAGTTGAGGTTCCGGCAGCCAGGTTTCCGGCCTGATCCAGTGCCACGCAACCAACAGTTCCAAATTTATAATCATGATTCTTCGACCCTAAAAGTTCAGACTTCTTACTGCCGTGATCTAAAACTGCTTTTGTGGAATCTTCTCTAATGGCTTGCTGCAAACCGTCCCAACGCTCTTTCGTCCAGAAGTATTTGGGATCTACGATTTCTAAACCCGCGTCTTTGGCAAACTGATCGGCACCGGCACCAACCATCATTACATGTTCAGATTTTTCCATCACGGCCCGAGCTGCAGAAATCGGATTTTTAACCGTAGTTACGCCCGCAACGGCACCGGCCATAAGCGTTTTTCCATCCATGATGGCTGCATCCAGTTCATTTCTTCCCTCGTGTGTGAAAACAGCGCCTTTACCAGCATTAAAATGTGGATCGTTTTCCAACACATGAATGGTTGCTTCCACGGCATCCAGACTCGTTTTTCCCTCTTTTATTTTCATGTAGCCAGCTTGTAACGCCTGAGTTAAAACGGCAATGTAAGCCGCTTCCTTTTCAGGCGTCATGTTCTTTTTTAAAATGGTTCCGGCGCCGCCATGAATAACCATTACATATTTTTTCTGTTGTGCAGAAAGGTTTAAAGTGATTAGGCTGATCAGCAGAACGGCTGATAATTTGAGTATTTTCATCTTCCAGGTTTGAAGATGTTAAATTAAGAAAATCTATCGAAATATGGTAAGATTAAGCTTTAGCTATCCCGCTGGATGAGAATTGCAGGTCGTAAAGCTTTTTGTAATAGCCGTTTAATTTTAACAGTTGCTGATGCGTTCCCTTTTCTTTGATTTCGCCTTTATCCAATACAATAATCTGATGCGCTTTCTGAATGGTAGATAAACGGTGGGCAATTACAATCGAAGTTCTGCCTTCCATTAGGTTATCGATCGCCTTTTGAATCAGCAATTCTGTTTCCGTATCAACTGATGAGGTGGCTTCATCCAAAACCAAAATAGCCGGATTGTGCACCAGGGCGCGAATAAAGGAGATCAATTGCGCTTGTCCGGCAGAGAGCGTTGCACCTCTTTCCATAACATTATATTGATAACCTCCGGGCAAACGTTCGATAAACTCATGCGCACCTACTTTTTTGGCTGCATTGACCACTTCTGCGATTGTAATTTCTGGATTGTTTAGCGTAATGTTATTTAATATCGTATCCGAAAACAAGAAGACATCTTGTAAAACGGTTGCAATATGGCTCCGCAGATAGTCTAAGTCAAAGTCTTCAATTTCGACCCCATCTACTGTAACTTTTCCTTTTCCTATTTCATAAAAGCGGTTTAAAATATTAATCGTTGATGATTTTCCCGCTCCGGTTGCACCTACAAGCGCTACAGTTTCCCCGGATTTTACTTCAAAAGAGAGGTCTTTTAAAACATAGTTGTCTTCATTATAGGCAAACCAAACATTTTTAAATTCGATATTCCCCGCCAATATCTCCGGTTTTAATTGTCCGTTATTTGGTGTAGTTTCTTTGGTATCGAGCACTTTAAATACGCGTTCTGCACCCACCATCCCCATTTGCAGGGTGTTAAATTTATCCGCCAGTTGGCGAATGGGCGTAAAAACCATTCCCAGATAAATAATGAATTGAGTGATTGTTCCAGGAGTTACGTCTATCGGTTTGGCTAAAATACTTTGGGCACCATACCAAACCAGCAGGCCTAAAGACATTGCAGAGATTAATTCTACCACCGGAAAGAAAATAGAATAATACCAGTTTGAACGGATATTTGCATCGCGATAGCGCTTATTAATGGCATTAAACTTTTTATATTCCTGCCTTTCCCTGGCGAAATATTGTACAATAGAAACGCCTGTAATGTGCTCCTGAAGGAAAGTATTAAGATTTGAAACTTCATTTCTAATCTCCTGAAACGACACCTTAATGGCTTTTTGAAACTTTCTGGTGGCGATAATTAATAACGGGATCGGTAAAAGTACCACCAAACTTAATTCCCAATCGGTATAAAGCATTACGCCAACAATCACCACCACCTGCAGGGAATCGCCGATCATCGAAATCAGTCCTTCAGAGAAAATATCGGCAATGGTTTCCAAATCTGACACCGTTCTGGTGATTAATTGGCCGATAGGTGTTTGATCAAAAAATTTTAGCCGAAGTTTGGTAATGTGGTTAAACACATTGATTCTTAAATCGCGAATAACCGATTGCCCAAGCGTATTGGTTAAAAGCGTGTGGTTATACTGGATCAAGGTTTGCAGCACCAGCATAAAAATCATCAGCATAGTCATATTAACCAGACCGCTGTATTTACCTTCAAGAATGTAATGATCGAGCGTATATTTAATTAAAAAAGGGCGGACCGGAGAAATCGCAGCCAGTAAAACAGTCAGAATTACCGACCAAACAAAAATAGCGCGATAAGGCTTCACGTATTGAAAAATACGTTTCAGCAATCCTGTATTATATACTTCGCCTGTTACTGCCATTTTTAGGGTTTAGGGTGTAAGGTTTAGGGCTTAGGGTCCTACGTATCTTACATAAATTTCAAAAAAGTATTAAGTTCATCTTGTAAAGCGGTGGCCAAACCTTTTACCTTACGCCTTTAACCTTATATAATCGTATTCTATTTTCACTAAATATAAACCGCAAGCGGGCACTGACTGTCCGGCACTGCTTCTATTTTTGCTTTCTATAATGGCTTCAAAATCCGTTAAACTGATTTCATTTTTACCAATACGAACCAAAGTACCCATAATGGCCCTCACCATATTCCGCAAAAAACGATCGGCTTGAATTGTAAAAACTAAACCGCCATCAATTTCTTCAAAAAGGGCTTTAACTATTTTACAATTATTGGTGAAAGTCTGGGTATTGGATTTACTGAAACAAGAAAAATCTGTATAATTCAACAATAATGCAGCTGCTTCATTCATCGCTTCCATATCCAGTTTATCTTTAACCAACCAGGATCGGTTAAGTTTAAAAGGATCTTTTTCATAATGAACATAATACTTGTAAGCGCGGGAGGTGGCATCAAACCGGGCATGGGCATCCTCATGAACCGGAATAATTTGTTTTGCTGCAATTTGATATGGTAAAAGTGCATTGATCCCTCCAATGGAACTTAACACTTTCTTTTCATCAGCATCAACAAGATCAAAATGTGCATAAAAGTCTTTGGCATGCACACCTGCATCGGTTCTACCGCAACCCAAAGTTTCTACAGGCTGCCTTAAAACCGTCGACATCGCCTTATCCAGCAATTCTTGTACGGTGATTGCGTTGGGCTGAATTTGCCAGCCATGATATAAGCTGCCATCGTAAGCGATTTGGATGAAGTACCTTTTTCTGTTCAAAACGCTGCAAAAATACTTTTTTCCTTTTAATTAGCAGGGGTACTATACCGCAATTAAATATATTTCGACTGTAACGATTTTAATTGCGATAAAATCGATAATATTATTTGATCTAAGTAACAACGCAAAAAAAATCATGAAACTACGCACCTCATTCGTGATCTGGCATCTGGCCATTTCTTCAGTAATTACCTCTTGCGCCACATCAAAGCTTTATTTAACTGACAATCAGCATTCTGGAATTTTCACCAAGGCCAAAGCAGATAGTATCAGATATTATCTAGCTGAAATTTCAAAGGAAAAGATACAAGACACAGTATTTGTAAAATATGAATTTAATAATGAAAGCTGTTGGAGTATACTTGATGGAAAAAGCAATCCATATATAGAGAGGGTGATTCAAAGTGGCAATGCTTATGTATCCAGGTATCAAAACAATCATCCAAATGTTACTGTATTAAGAGTTAAAGAAGGTGGAAAAAACTTCAATAAATTGGTGCTTCGCAACAATAAAGTACTGGAAGACAGCGGCGGCTATTTAAGGCAACACGTCTTTTTAAACAACGCACGCTGTGGAACATCAATGAAACTCTACCCAAATGGCCAATATGAGATTTATCTCTCTGATGCTCATTTCCGCATACTGGATGCAAAATAAAAATAGCTTAGCCATAATTTGCAAAACCTTACTTTGCAAGCAAATGCATTTTTAGCTAAGTTTGTGAAAATTTACAATTACCATGATACAACGCATACAATCTGTCTGGCTTTTCCTTGCGACCCTTGTTTTAATCCTCATGATTTTTTTACCTCTTGTAACGAAGGTAACTGATGGTTCAGAATGGATTATTTATACCAGCGGATCACATCACATTATGCAAGTAAAGGATGCGGAGGTATTAAAAGCAGAAGTTTTTGTGCCCTTGCTTGCAGCCAACATCGTGTTAATTCTACTGTGTTTTGTAAATATTTTTAATTTTAAACGAAGAAGCGTACAAAAAAAAGTAGCAATTTTTACTATCCTGGCGATTATTGGTTTTGCATTCTGGTGCAGTCTTTATGCAAAAGAACTTCCTGGCGGCATTGAGGGTGCAAGTTTTGGGGTTGGTGCCTATTTACCCGCAGTCGCGATCCTGTTTATTGTTTTGGCTATTTTCGGTATCAATAAAGATGAACGGTTAATTCGTTCGGCTGAAAGGTTACGATAAACCAATAACATTCAGTTGATGCCTCCTCAAGCTAAGCAATTTATATATTTGATGTTAACGGCCTCGCTGTTGACGGCATCGGCCTGTAGCAAGGAAATTTCTACTTACGGCAGGACTAAAATTGAGCAACGTTCCGATTCGGTTCAGCTTAATAAAAGGATCAAAGCAATTAAAAGTGTTCAGTTATCAAGTTTTGAGCAAGGTGTATTTAAAGGTACTTCTGATACGACAATTGCCTATCGTTTGTTTAAGCCTATGCATTCCCGGCAAGAGAAACTTCCATTAATTGTTTTCTTTCATGGCTCCAATGCCGTTGGAAGAGATAATGTTAATCAGGTAGGAATTTTACCTAAACTTTTCGCTATGAATGAAACGCAGGGGAAATATCCGGCATATGTGCTAGCGCCACAATTTCCATCCCGATCATCAAACTATTCATTAGATCAAAAAAGAAATCTGCTCACCTCAAACCCTCAAACCTGTTTAACTTCAGCACTACAGCTAATTGACAGCTTAAGAACCTTCCTTAACGTAGATCAGAAAAGAATTTATGTGATCGGTTTCTCAATGGGTGCATCAACAGCAATTAATGCAATGGCATTAAAACCAGAATTGTTTGCCGCAGGAATTAGTATCTCAGGCATCCCTCAATTTGATCAGGAAGCAATATTAGCAAACATTCCGCTTTGGATTATACATGGAAATATAGATACTGAAAATCCATTTGCCAGTGATGAACAATTTTATAAAGAGGTAAGCCATAAACATAAAACCCGTTTCTGGGAATTGGATAAACTGGCGCATAACAACGTATTTTCAACTCCTTTTTTAGGGGAAGAACTTCCAAACTGGTTATTCAAGCACAGTTGTAAATAAGACAAATAATTAAAATGCAGCTGTCATGCCCGAAAATGCTATAGATCCTTATTTCACCAAATTTGATGAAGTAATTACTATGGGTTCAATTCCGGCAAAATTAAGTCTGATGATTACAGAACCTCATCCATTGTGTTTGATGGCGGCCATACAACTGCAAACTTACCTATCTAGCCAAACGGAGTGGGTTCATAATTTCGGCCTATCCCATCAAAATGAAGGCGCAGTGATTGGCAAAATGTTTGGCGTATTGGTGGTTCAAAATCAAGTCGGCGAAATCGGATATCTTTCGGCTTTCTCCGGTAAGTTAGCAGGCCACAATCAACATGCTAAATTTGTACCTCCTGTGTTCGACTTGCTTACAGAGAATAGTTTTCTTAATACAGGAATGACAGAACTCACCAGCATGAATTTGCTGGTTAGAACGCTGGAAGAGCAGAACGATCCAAACCAAAAAATAGAAATTGCCCGGTTAAAAGAGACGCGTAAAGCCCATTCCATTGCTTTGCAAGATCAGATTTTTGAACATTATCATTTTTTAAACCAGGCTGGTGAGGAAAAAAGCTTAAAGGAAATTTTCACCAATGCCGGCTATAAAAAGCCCCCTGCTGGCGCAGGAGAATGTGCTGCACCAAAACTTTTACAGTATGCTTTTCAGCATAAAATGAGGCCAGTTGCACTGGCAGAATTCTGGTGGGGACAATCGCCGAAGTCAGATTTCTGGAAACACGGTCATTTTTATGCTTGCTGCAAAGAAAAATGTGAACCTATTTTTAAGCATACGCTGGCGGGTATTGATATTGAAAAAGGTTAATTAAACCATCTAATCGAAGTTATCTAACCACCAAAAGGCTTATCGCCTAATTTTCAATTCATTACAACTAAAAACTATTTACCCATCTACCCTTAAAATACCAATTATTAACCTTACCTTTGCGGCTCAATTAAAAATAAAAGACGAATGACAAACCCATTTCAATTATTGGGGATAAGTGATGACGTCGTTAATGCCGTAAAGGACCTTGGATTTGAAACTCCAACGCCTATTCAGGAGCAAAGTATTCCTGTACTGTTAGAAGGCACTAATGATTTTGTTGGTTTGGCCCAAACAGGAACAGGAAAAACAGCCGCATTTGGTTTGCCGCTGTTAGAACTAATCGATTTCAAAGTTAATAAACCACAGGCACTGATTTTATGCCCTACCCGTGAGTTATGCTTGCAGATCGCTAACGACCTTAAAAACTTTTCTAAAAACGTTGCTAATGCCCACGTTGTTGCCGTTTACGGTGGCGCGAACATTATGCAACAGCTACGTGAAATACGCCAAGGCGTTCAAATCGTAGTGGCCACGCCCGGCCGTATGTTGGATATCATTGGCCGTAAGGCGATTGATTTTTCTTCTGTTAAATATGTTGTGCTTGATGAAGCTGACGAAATGTTAAACATGGGTTTCCAGGATGACATTAACGACATTTTATCAACTACTCCTGATGACAAAAAAACCTGGTTATTCTCGGCTACCATGCCAGCAGAAGTTCGCCGTATTGCTAAAAAATACATGAACGAGCCTGTTGAATTAACCATGGGCACAAAAAACACAGGTAACGTAAACATCGAACACGAATACTATATTGTTCGTGCACGTGATAAATACGCTGCCTTAAAACGTATTGTAGATTTCAACCCTGAAATTTTTGCGGTAGTATTTTGTAAAACCAAACTGGATACACAAGATGTTGCTGAGCATTTGATTAAAGATGGTTACAATGCTGATGCTTTACACGGCGATTTATCGCAACAACAACGTGATAAAGTAATGCAACGTTTCCGTGAGCGTAACATGCAATTATTAATTGCTACTGATGTTGCTGCCCGTGGTATCGATGTAAACAATGTAACTCACGTAATTAATTATTCTTTACCTGATGAAATTGAAAGTTATACCCACCGTTCCGGCCGTACTGGTCGTGCTGGTAAAACTGGTATCTCTATCTGTATCATCAACTCTAAAGAGTTAGGAAAAATCCGTTCACTGGAGCGCATCATTGGTAAACAATTTACCAAAGCTGAATTGCCAACAGGATTTGATGTTTGTGAAAAACAATTATTCTCTTTAGTACATAAAGTACATAATGTTGAAGTTAATGTAGAGCAAATCGATCAATACATTCCTCGTATTATGGATGAATTTAAAGATTTATCTAAAGAGGATGTAATCAAACGTTTTGCATCATTAGAATTCAACCGTTTCTTAGATTACTATTCTAAAGCTCCTGATTTAAATGCTGCAGCTGGTGAAGATCGCGGTGAAAGAGGCGAACGTGCTGGTCGCGGACGTGGTAGCGAAGGTTACACCCGTTTGTTTATCAACTTAGGTTCTGTAGATGAATTTACCCGTGGCGATATGTTATCATTTATCTGTAACAATGGTAAAATTGGTGGCAAAAGCGTTGGTAAAATTGATTTAAAAGGTGTTTTCTCTTTCTTTGAAGTTGAAGATGCTGTTGCTGATACTGTTTTTGAAGGTTTCAAATCTGTTGAATTTAATGGTCGCCAGGTTCGTATTGAAAAAAGCGGAGATGGTGGTCGTGAAGGCGGCGGCGAAAGACGCGGTGGCGGTGAAAGACGTAGCGGTGGTTTCGGCGGCGGCGAACGCAGAAGTGGCGGAGGCGGTGGTTTCCGTGGCGGTAGCGGCGGCGGTGAGCGCAGAAGTTCTGGCGGTAGCGGCAGACGTGAAGGTGGAAGTCGTGAAGGCGGTGGTTTCAAAGATTTCTCAGGACGTAGTCGCGATGAAAAAGGTGGAAACACTGGCGGTAGTGGACGCAGAGAAGGTGGAAGTCGTGAAGGTGGAAGCGGCGAACGCAGAAAAAAATGGTAAATCACTAAACCAAATATTTTACAAACCGATTTCGTTCATTCGAAATCGGTTTTTTTGTTTTATTCATTGCCGCTGGCTTTAGCCACCGGCAATGAATGGCGAATTGCATATCCAAACTATGATGCTTTATAAATCCCCGCGGCTGAAGCCGGAGGCAATGAATGGCGAACAAAAATGGTTTATTGTATAGGCCAGCGAGGGGAAAAGGGAGGCATGATTATTTAGCAATTGTAAAATAGTTATAGAGCTTTATAATTATCCTTAAATTGCACTACTTTCGTTCAATTATGCAGGCAAAATACATTTCCTATCAGGAAACCGGCTCTTTCTCAAAACTGGTTTTAGATTATATCAATAACGAAGAAGCACTACAGCCTTTCTACAGTTATCGTCCGGATATGGAAGGCTTGGCAGAAGCGATCATAAACAGGAACTTTCTAGGCGATCGCAGCGTTTTAGTTGACGTTTTAAAGTCTCAATATGAGCATCTGAAAACCAATAAGTCCGTTTCCAGGAATATTGAATTATTGGCAGACGAAAATACTTTTACTGTGACTACCGGGCATCAGCTCAATCTTTTTACTGGTCCCCTTTACTTTATCTATAAGATTGTAACCGCAATTAATTTAGCCATTGAGCTTAAAATTGCTCATCCGGATAAGAATTTTGTTCCGGTATATTGGATGGCGACAGAGGATCATGATTTCGAAGAGATTAATCATGTAAGTGTCGACGAGAAGAACATCAGCTGGATTCAGAAAACAAATGGCGCAACAGGAAGATTAAGTACCAAAACAGTGGCCGCAGCGGTTACCGCTTATAAAGGCTATCTGGGCATCTCCAGAAACGGCAAACACATTGCCAAAATTGTGGAGAAGGCTTATCTGGAGCACGATAACCTGGCAGACGCTACCCGGTATTTAGTGAATAAATTATTCGAAAAATATGGCTTAGTGATTGTTAATGCGGATAATGCAGCGCTAAAGAACCTCTTTAAAAATATTATTTCCGAAGATATCATTGAGCATAACAGTGCGAAAAACATAGAAAAAAGCTCTAAAGGTTTAGAAGACCTAGGCTACAAAACACAGGTAAATGGTCGCGATATTAACTTCTTTTACCTGAAGGATGACCTGCGAGAACGTTTGCTTTTTGAAAAAGGAGAATATAAAGTCAACAACACGGATATTCATTTTACGGAAGAAACGCTTCGCGAAGAGATTAATGCTCACCCGGAAAGATTTAGTCCGAATGTAGTGATGCGGCCAATGTACGAGGAAGTTATTTTACCCAACATCGCTTATATTGGTGGGGGTGCAGAAGTAGCCTACTGGATGCAGTTAAAAGCTAATTTTGATTATTACAAGGTGGATTTTCCAGTTCTGTTACTTCGCAACTCCGCTTTGTTAATTGATAAAAGAAGCGCTGAAAATCTTTATAAGCTCGGCTTCTCACTGGAAGATATCTTTCGCCCTATTGAAGAACTGAAAAACCTTTGGGTGAGAAAAAACTCAACTGCCCAGTTAAGCTTAGCAGATGAAACCCGGGCGATAAACAGCATCTTCGATCAGATTAAACTCAACGCCTACAAAATAGATAAAACCCTTTCGGTTTCTACAGACACGGCAAAACAAAAAACAAACCAACTGTTGGCGAACCTTGAAAAGAAACTATTCAGAGCCGAAAAACGCAAGCATGAAATGGCTTTGATCCAAATTGAAAATGTTAAGAAAAGGCTTTTCCCCAACGGAACCATGCAGGAGAGAACATTGAACATCGCCCCGATGTATGTTAACTATGGTGAAGATTTTCTTTCTACCTGCATTGAAAATTTTGAACCGCTCGGTGGAGATTTCACGTTGCTTCTACCATGATTGAGTTTGGAGTCTTAAGTCGAGAGTCCAAAGTCATGAAACCTGTTCAAAATATAAATAGTAACACATTATGCTAAAGCCTGATACTTGCTACTAAATACCTGATACTATTCTTAAACACTAATTTTCACCATGAACTTCATCACTTTCACAGAACCACATCTCAGAACTTTCACTTTCAACGTTTTTAAGAAAATGGGCTGTTCTGATGAGCATGCAACTCTAGCTACTGATGTACTCCTTCGCTCCGATTTACGGGGAATTGACTCTCACGGTGTTGCGAGGTTAAGCGGCTATGTTCGTTTATGGGAAAAGAAGAGAATCAATGCCATGCCGAATATCAGAATCGTTCATGAAACGCCGACCACGGCAACTGTTGACGGTGATGCGGGACTGGGCTTAGTTGTAGCACCATTTGCGATGAAAATCGCTATGGAGAAGGCAGAAAAATATGGCACCGGATGGGTTTCAGTTAAAAACTCTAATCATTTCGGTATCGCGGGTTACCATGCTTTAATGGCAGTCGAAAAGGACATGATCGGCATTAGCATGACTAATGCGAGTCCGTTGGTTGCACCGACCTACGCGAATGAAAAACTATTAGGTACTAACCCGATGTGTTATGCCTTCCCTGCCGGAAAATATCCCCCGGTAATTGTCGACATGGCAACCGCAGCGGCGGCGAATGGAAAATTAGAAATCGCGCAACGCGCAAATAAAAGCATTCCGGATGGCTGGGTTCAGGATAAAAACGGCGATAGTTCTACTGATCCAAATGAATTAAAAAATGGTGGTTCACTTTTACCGTTAGGAAGTGACAAAGACCATGGAAGCCATAAGGGCTTCAGTCTAAGTGCTACGGTTGATATTTTATCGGCAGTGCTTTCCGGCGCAAATTACGGCCCCTGGGTTCCGCCTTTTGTTGCGTTCCTAGAACCATCTGCAAATCCTGTAGGTGAAGGTTTAGGTCATTTTCTTGGCGCAATGCGGGTAGATGGTTTTCGTCCGGCGGCCGACTTTAAAGACCATTTAGACAATTGGGTAGAGCGGTTTAAAAGTGCAAAAACAATTGATCCTGATAAAAAAGTGATTATTCCAGGCGAGCCGGAGCATGAATTTGAGTTGGAAAGAAAAATTTCAGGAATCCCGTTAATTGATGTCGTTGTAAAAGACCTCAATGAATTGGCCGAAAAACTAAGCATAGCAACCTTAAATTAAGGTAATAAAAAAGCCGTAAGTGCAACCAACACTTACGGCATAACTAATGAAGTACTTATGGTTAACCTACCATAAAAGGATAAATCTATTTTGCCTCGTCTACAACTTGCAGCATATCTTTTAAAATTAGTTCTTTACTGGATGAGCCAATCATGATTCTGAAGTCTCCGGGTTCAATCACGGTCTTCATATCGGCATTTAACATCTTAAGCATATCAGGCGTAATTTCAAAAGTGATTTCTTTTGTTTCTCCTGCTTTAAGTGCAACGCGTTTAAAATTTTTCAACTCCAGAAGAGGTCTTGCAACTGTTGCGAGCATATCTCTAATGTATAATTGCACCACTTCTTCACCTGCTACTTTACCTGCATTCGTCAACTTAAACTTAGCCGTTACGCTTTCTGTGGCGTTAATTTGCTTTTTACTTAATTGTAAATTACTATAGTCGAATTTGGTGTAGCTTAACCCATAACCGAATGGAAATAGTGGTTCTCCACTTAAATTATTATAATCATCGCCCCTACCTGTTGGCTTGTGGTTGTAAACCAAAGGCAGCTGGGATTCATGTACCGGGTAAGTAATCGGAAGTCTTCCGGCAGGATTATAATCACCAAAAAGTGTTTCTGCGACAGCATTTCCCCCTTCTTCTCCAGGATACCAAACGTTTAATACAGCAGGAACCTGATCTATCCAGTTATTCATGGTAATGGCACTTCCACCTACCAACAAAACAACAACAGGTTTGCCGGTTTTGGCCACTTCAGTAATCAGCTTTTCCTGGTTTCCAGGGAGCGTTAACATTGCCCGATCCAAAAACTCGCCTTCCTTAATCCCAGCAGCAACCACAACTACATCTGCTTGTTTGGCCAAAGCAACTGCCTTTTCTATTTCTTTGTCGCTTTCATCAACAACATCAAGATTGGAAACCAGCTTGATGTAGGCATTCCCTTTGGTTTCGTGGAACTCTACTCTGATGGAATAGGATTGATCCTTTACAAAGTTAAAAGGAACCAATCTTTGGTGGTAAGAAACCTTCTCCCATTGATCAATTAATAGTTTATCATTAATAAATAATCTGAACCCATCATTTCCTTCCAAACCGATTAGAAATTCACCTGTTTTTGGCACAGTTAATTTACCGGTCCAGCGTGCAGAATAATTATCCTTATTTAGTTTCCGATCCGGAGCATATAACGTCCACATGAAGTTAATCTGTTCATCTACTCGCGTTACCAATGGCATACCTAAGAGATCCAGGTTATCAAAGTATTCTGCCTTAAGTCCACTTGCAGTATCGGCTTTTAAAAACTGTTTAGCAATTGGTTTAACCAGATTTAATTCACGACTACTCCCCTTAGCATAACTTACGTTAACTGCAGAACCTGCTCTTTTTTTAATCCCGTCTACCATATTCACCTTTCCATTTCCCGATCCGCTGTAGCCGCCCAGGCGCGCATCAATCGCATCTTCACCTAGAATAAGGATATTTTTAACATTCTTAATGGGCAAAGTAGCGTTCGAATTTTTAAGCAACACGAACGATTTTTCGGCTGCTTCTTTTGCGATCAGCTTGTTACTTTTATCGGTAACAGCTTTTTGAGCATCTTTTTCTGATACATATGGATTTTCAAATAACCCCAATTCAAACTTCGCTCTCAACACCCTCGAAACCGCATCGTCTATTCGTTCCTGAGCAATTGAGCCATCTAAAAACAGTGGGATAAACAATTTATAATGATCAAATTCGGTTTGGAAGATAACGTCAAGTCCGCCCTCCATAGCCTGCTTTGTGGATTGTGCATAACCTTTAGCGGTATGGTGCAATACGCTCGCGCCGCCAACAGCGCCTGCATCAGAGATTACAAAACCTTTAAAACCCCAGTCTTTCTTTAATTTCTGGGTTAACAGTTGATAGTTTGATGTTGCCGGCGTGCCATCAACAGAGTTATAGGCAGTCATTAAAGACCGTGCTTTGCCTTGTTTGATTGTGGTTTCGAAAGGTGGAAAGTAAATTTCTTCCATCAACCTCTGGTTATAGTGAATAGGATAACTGTCCCGACCACCATCACCTACATTCGCAATGAAGTGTTTAGGTGTGGTTACTATATTTAACCGTTCAAACGCACCCACGAAGGCAAGACCCATCTGTGAAGATAAATAAGGATCTTCTCCATAAGTTTCCTCTGTTCTTCCCCACCTCACGTCGGCAGCAATATTCACTACAGGTGTTAAGATATCCCTGATTCCACGAAGTTTGGTTTCTCTGGCGATGGCGTTCGCAACCTTTGCCATATTGGTGGTATCGAAACTGGCAGCCAGGCCAATCGCCTGTGGAAACGCTGTTGCACCTTGTCTAACCAAACCATGAAGGGCTTCATCAAAAGCGATAATAGGAATACCTAAACGGGTTTCGGTAACGAAGTATTTTTGAATCGCATTAATCTTTTTGGCCAGCGTGAAAGCATTTTCAGAAGTATTATAAGTCATCATCTGATTGGCGCCGCCACCACCTTGTGATACCGCACTTACCTGCAATCCAAAGATTCCATTTTGATAGCGGTTTTTATCCACACCATCTAAGTCGCCGGGAATCATAAATAACTGCCAGAATTTTTCCTCAGGCGTCATTCTGGCCAACAGGTCTTTTACCCGATCGTCAATGTTCGCACGGGCATCTTTATAAATGATTCCTTTTGCATTCTTTATTACCGGTTTGTTTTGAGCGAATATCTTTTCGAAAGCAAAGGCTTGTATGCTTATTCCAATGCAAAGGATAACTGTCTTTAATCTCATGCTTAATATTTTATTGAGGGACAAATGCGAAAGCCAAAGCGGCTGTTCTATCAATACTTGCTGGAACTGTTAAGGTTGTTTCGCCATTTATATTTTGCCATTTCACTTTTTTCCCGGTTGATAACAATATGATATCTGTCCCTTTTTTAGGCACATTGTTTTTCCATTTTATTGTTTTTGGACTGCTTTCATCTTTAACTAAGCAATAAATCGCAAACCTTTTTTTACCGTCTTTACTTTGCGTGAACCAGGTTTGGCCATCGTGGTAGTTTTTGGTAATGCGGGTATTGTAGATCGCCTGACCATTTTTAGCGGTCCACTGGCCGATTTCATTTAACTTTTGAGTAACCTCATCAGGCAATGTTCCATCAGGCTTTGGGCCTACACCAAGCAACAGACTTCCACCTTTAGCAACAATTTCTACCAGTTTATGAACAACTTCTGCAGCTGGTTTATACTGATCTCCCGGAACGAAACCCCAGGCGCCACCCAGTGTCATGCAACTTTCCCATGGATGATCCAGTTGCGCATCAGGAATCTTCTGTTCCGGCGTTTGATAATTTTCATAAGGACCATGAACCGTACGGTCTACCATTAATAGCCCCGGTTGTGCTTTCCTTGCCATGGTGGCTATTTTAGGCATGTCGATATCCTGACTCCATTTTGGAATTGGTGCTCCCCAGGAAAGTACTTCTTCATTTACACTCGCTAATGGCCTTACCCAACCACCATCAAGCCATAAAATATCTACACTTCCATAATTGGTCATTAATTCACCGATTTGGTTTTGCACAAAATTTTTGAACATGTTCCAACGCCATGGATACTTTTTAATGTCGTAATTGTTATTGCGGTCTGCTGTGGCATATTTCTGCCACCAGTAATATTGCGAGTGCCAGTCTGGTTTAGAAAAGTAGGCACCTATCATAAAGCCATCTTTTCTAAATGCATCAAAAACATACTTAGCAACATCAGCTTTTGGATTACTGGCAAAAGGACCTTTGGCAATACTGAAATCACTTTGTTTGGTATCAAACATTGCAAAGCCATCATGGTGTTTGGTGGTAAAAACCAGGTATTTCATTCCGGCATTTTTCCCAGCTGCCGACCATTGTTCCGGGTTGAATTTTGTAGGGTTAAATTTCTTGCTGAAATCCCAATACCATTTTTTGTAATCCTCATAAGAAATGGTAGAATCTCTTTCTATCCAGTCTTCTGAACAGATTGACCATGATTCGATAATTCCTGGTACTGCATATAGCCCCCAGTGGATAATCATTCCGAACTTTTTGTCCTGCCAGGTATCTAATTTTTCTTTAACGAGCGGATCAGTAGGCCATTCGTATTTGGTAGATTCTTTTACAATATCGTTACGTTGCGCATAAAGAAGATTTGCACAGCAAACGAAAACAAAGATGATGAGTAATTTTTTATTCATGTTTAAATATAAAATCCCAGCCATTTTTGGTGGCTGGGATCGGTAAATTATTTAAGTTATGGCATCCAAAAAATTTTCGTTTTCCTGGTGTCTTTTGATGCTACAGCCTGATAATTTTCGCTGTTAAGTGTTTTCTCTTTGGCAGGATAAATCAATCTTGTTGGAGGGGTATCAAAGCCGGATAACTTTCCGGTAGTTGGAAAAGCTAAAGCCGGAACTCCGGTTCTTCTGTATTCAGACCATGCTTCAGTTGATTGCAATACACCATAATGCAACCACTTTTGCGTATAGATTTGTGTAAGTTTTGCAGTTGAAGATCCTGCATAAGTAGCAGTTGAAGAGTTAACCCAAGCAGTGACTACTGAGTCGACAGGAGCAGTGACATTTTTGAAACCACCACCTTGGTTCAAGTTGTTTAAGTAGTGATAGAAAGTTACCGATTGTCTTAATGCGTTATCATACGCCGTTTTTGCATCTGCAGAACTTCCCCATCTTTCAAAAGCTTCTGCTTTAATAAAATTAACTTCAGATGAAGTAATTACGATACCTGGTAGTTTTTGATTGTAAACAAAAGTTGCAGAATCTAATACTGAATAATCTGAGAAGCTGGCTTCTTGTTGCGCAGTAGTAAATGTTATTGGCATGGCTTTATAGCCCTGATTTTGCACGAATTTCCCATTTACCGTACGACCAAATTTATCATAAATCACAGGGATACGAGGGTCATTAGCAGGCAACATTACTGTGTTTAAAGCATAGTCAGTAGCATACCAGCTTCCTTCGAAAAACGCATCATGTAAATCGCTGGTGCTGTTGGTCAAAGGTTGTAATAAAACATCAGAAGTTCCCGGGTTGTAAGTTCCGATGTTGCCGCCATCTATCAACGGATAAGTAGTCTGATTTGCTAACATCGCTAAAATAGCAGGTCTTGCTGTTGCTTCATCTGTTCTTGATATACGCATAAGCAAACGTAAACGCAATGAATTAGTGTAGCGAGCCCACATATTCATACTCCCCTTCAATAAGATATCTGCTTTTGAAAAGGCAGTTGTTGTTGTATTGGTATTAAAGTAGGTACCTAATGCATCTAAATCAGCAATAAATGAAGTGTACAATGCTTTTTGTTCATCATATTTTGGGTTGCTGATGGTACTTGTAGTATTTAAACTTCCGGCTGCGGAATAAGGAATATCGCCCCAAAGATCAACCATTTTAGCGGCCTGTTCTATTAACACTACTTTTGCTGCTTGCATAATTACTTTTTGACTGGCCTGGTCAGCCGCAGAAAGTGTATTATACTTAGTTTCCATTGTTCTATACTGCGCAATTACGCCACTTCCATTGCCACCAGTACTATAAAAATCATCCCAATATTGTTGAGCATAGCCTTCGTTTTGCTGATAGATGGTATTCCCATTAGCAATATAGCTAGTTTGCGCATAAACTCCTGGCATTTGCGTTAAGAATGTACGAACATTCCAATATTTAGCAGCTACACGGTCATTGTTAAGCATGCCGGTAAATAATCCGGTCAGACTTGGATCCAGTACTTTCTCTGGATTATTAAATTTTTCATCAAGCTCTTTTTTGCAACCCACTACTGTAGTTATTGCAATTAAAAGAAAGCTTGCTTTTATGATTAACTTTTTCATAATTCTTTTCTTTGCTGATTAAAAGTTTGCGTTTAAAGAGAAACCAAAGTTTCTGGATGCTGCTGTAGAGCCTACATCAACACCTTGCGACCACCATTTATTACCTAGTGGCGCTTCAGGATCTAAATCTTTTAATGTGCGGTGGATATAGAATAGGTTACGTCCGATTAATGAGAACCTCATATTGCTAATTCCAATCTTTTTGGTAAAAGTTGAAGGAATTTTGTAACCTAAAGTAATCTCTCTCATTTTAATGAAATTATTTTTGAAGATCTCTGCTTCAGTTAATGAACCTTCACCCCAGTTGTAAGTTGTGATATAATAGTCAGCTGCAGAAAGAATTTTGGTATTTGGCAGACCAGTAGTTTCGTTTACGCCTTGGAGTAAAACACCATCATTGTAAGTTTTTCCATTGGCCGTATAAGCTAAGCCACCATTTTCAGCGTCTCTAAATTCCATTGAATTTTCAAGCATACCTGCACCACGCATGAATTTTAAGTTTGGCGCGATCATTTTTCCACCAAAACGATAGTCAATGGTAAAATCTAACGAGAAGCTACCATAGCTAAATGTATTTGAGAAACCACCAACTGCTTTCGGCATAATGTTTCCAACTTTTACATAAACAGAATTATCCATTACATAAAACCCATCATCATTAGTGATATAGTTGCCATTTGCATCAGTTTTTCTTGGACGAATGTAAATGTTTCCTAAATCCTCACCCGCTCTTGCTACAATTTTAGCCGTTGCCTGGTCTGAATTGTAGAAATTAATTTCAGAGTTAGCGTCTTTTAATGAGTTCACTCTGGATTTATTCGTAGAGAAATTTAAACGGGTATCCCATCTGAATTTACCTGTTACCGGAGTTCCGTTTAAAGCGATCTCAAAACCTCGGTTGGCAATCTCTCCAACGTTCACAATCTGACTTTGTGCTCCATTAGTTGAGGTTACATCAAGAGGCAATATCTGATTTTTGATTTTGTTATCGTAATAACTAAAATCAAAACCTAATCTTCCTTTTAAAAAACGGGTTTCTAATCCAAATTCAGCCTCATGCTTCTTCTCAGGCAATAAGTTAAGGTTACCATAAGATCTCGGCGCTAAAATTGATGGCACAGATCCATTAATGGTTTGTAGTGAATTTTGTGTATATGCAATATTTGCTTCATAAATTGGAGGTGCATTACCTACCACACCATAAGAAGCTCTTAATTTACCATAATCCCAGAATGAGGGTAATTTTACCACATCACTGAATACAAAACCACTATTTACAGAAAAGTATGAATATTGATTATTTTGCGGAGGCAAAGTTGAAACATATTCTCTTCTACCAGTTGCTTCCACGAAAAGAAAATCTTTATAGCTAAAATTCGCGATACCTAAGTACGCATATTTCAATTGCTCTTTTCTTGCCTCAACAGTTTCTGCAACGTTGAATGAGTTAGATAATGCAAAGAAATTTTCGGTTACTAAACCATCTCTGGTATTAGATCTTAAATCTTTATAGGTTTCTTTTCTACCCTGGTAACCACCACTTAATGATAAGCCAAAATCTTCACCAATTTTATTAGAGTACGTAACTAACGCATCTCCGTATAAAATTGCATACTGACCCTGATTTGTAGTGTAAGATCCTGTACTGGTATTACCATTTAAAGCACTTGGAATTTCAGTAAATTGTCTGTTCTCTGCTTTAACACTGGTATAATCATTACCGATACGACCTCTAAACTTTAAGTTTTTAGCAAAATCATAGTTTAAAGTGAAACTTGATAATAACCGGTTTTCATTTTCAGTATACTGATTTTTTAACTGCTGCCAGTAGAAATCCAACAGGTTAGTGGCTCTGATATTGTAAACGAAAGGTTCCGGACGTGCTATCTGATCAAAAGTTGAATATTTGTAGCCATTACTGGTTTGATATTTTTCTTTCATCAAATCCATATCCTCTGCGCGGCTAAAGAAGCCACCAAAAGAACCTAAAACCTGTCCTAATTGATATGGTCTGTTAACGGTTTTTGTATTTACATAACTTACGATTACATCAGCAGATAATTTAGGTGCTAATTTGATCGTTGAGTTTAAGTTGAATGAATTTTTCGCACCTGTATTTCCTGGCTGCGTTCCTTTATAATCTAAACGTGAAGCTGAAAATCTATAGTTTAAAGCGTCCGTTTGATTGGAAATAGCAACGTTTGCATTTGATGTATATCCATTTTGGTAAACATCTCTGTAGTTATTTGGCTGTGGCGAGTAAGAACGAATCGATCCATCCCACCATCTCACTTGCTGACCTTCCATTTTAGGACCAAAGTTAGCATAAGCTCTGAAATATGGTCTTAAACCTGTTGGTGAAAGCGGATCAGCAATCCATCCTTCTTCTGTTGCACCATTGGCTACGTTAGTTTCTCTATCGTAACCCGGGCCATAAGTATTTTGAAAGTTAGGTAAAAATGCAACCTGATCAATTGATCCCTGGTAATTAAAGTCGACACCTAAACCACGGTTTTTAGAACCTTTTTTAGTGGTAATTACGATAACACCACTCGCAGCATCTGATCCATACAAAGCCGATGCACTCGCACCTTTTAATACGGTTAAGCTTTCAATATCAGCCGGGTTAATATCCAGGATACCATTACCGCGAACACGCTGATCATCCCAATAGTTATTGTTGTTTGCACCACCGGCACCATTTTGTCCATCATTTCTAATCATAACACCGTCCACAACATATAGTGGCTGTTGATTATAGTTAATAGAGTTGATACCACGAATCTGTACATTAACCGCGCTACTCGCACCGCCTGGTGCAGTTGTTACCTTAACACCGGCAGCTTTACCATATAATGCTGATGCAAAGTTGGTATTACCCGCCTCGGTTAATTGTTTTGCAGTTACCGTACTTACGGCATAACCAAGAGATTTTTCCTGTCTCTTGATCCCTAAGGCGGTGGTTACTACACTTACCTCATCCAGTTGATTCGAACTTTCTTTTAAGGTTACACTCACCGTGCTCTGATCGGCATATACCAGCTCCTGTCTTGCATATCCAATCGCCGTAAAAACCAAAGTTTCTTTGGCGTTTACCGCAATGGAAAACTGACCATTGCCATCTGTTTGGGTAACTTTTGATGTGCCTTTAATAGACACACTTACCCCTGGAAGCGGTCCGGAGGCATCTTTCACCGTTCCGGTGATGCTTTTTTGTGCGTAGGATGTTATTGTTAACAAGGTTAACAACAATATACTTAAGCACCTTAAGTACACTTTTTTCATAATTTTGCTTTGTTTAAGGTTATAGTTGACTTGATACTGCTTGGTTTTGTTTTTTTATATGGTTAGCTATTTAATTATTCGAACTGACTATTTTCTATCATGATACTCGCTGCTGCCAAAAGCTCTGCTTCATCGGTCAAGGTTGATAATTTGATTGTTGTAAACTCTGCAATACGCGGCATACAGAACTGATTAATGGCTTGTTGAATGGATGGCAAAAACATATTTCCTACCTTTGCTCCTCTTCCGCTCAATACAATACACTCTGGATTTAAAATGTGCATCAAAGTGGAAATCCCTTTACCAATCTGGAATGCTGCTTTAGATAAAATTGAAATGGCAAGTGGGTCCTGAGCTTCAACGGCATCCAGAAAATGATCTCTCGGATGTTTGGTTTTGTCTTTGAAAAGTTGTTTCATACTGGATTCTGCACCTTCCTCCAGCGCACGTTCCGCTTTCTCCGCCATCACCAATAACGACGTATCAACTTCTAAACAACCTCTTTTGCCACAGGCGCATAAATTATTACTATCAGACAAAGGAATGTGACTAAACTCTCCGGCATAACCGCGACTGCCACGGTACAGTTGCCCGTTTACAATCATTCCTAATCCCGTTCCCCAGCCGATGTTCACTACCATCACATCTTTTAAATCTATCGCTTCGCCAAAGTTAAGTTCGGCAAGCGCAATTAAACTCGAATCGTTGTCGATTGATACAGGTAGATTAATTTTTTCTGACAGATATTCCTGAAGTGTTTGACCATTTTTTATGAATAGGAATGAGGAATTAATACCTAACTCTGCATTCACAAACCCTGGCATACCGATTCCAACGCCGATGATGTCATACTGATCAATTTTAGACTTTTTTATACTATAGCTGATAAAGTTGGCCAGAATTTCCACATCATCAAACGAATCAGACATGTGCAGATCCAGGTATTGAATAGGTAGAACCACCTTTCTCGATAAGTCGTAAATGGTCAATCTGGTAATCAGCTGATCCATCGCAACCGCAACAATATATTTGTGATGAGCCGGATTTAAAAGATATATAGATGGTCTTCTCCCTCCCGTGGAAGGTGCTAAACCTTGCTCAATAATATATCCCTCTATAATTAAACCGTTTACAATGGAAGTGACCAAAGGCAAGCTCTTTTTGGTGAGTTTGCTCAGATCCGTTAAGGATAAAGCCTTTTTGTAATAAAGATGCTTGATAATATCAGCTCTAAGCCGCTGACCCTTCTCAATGATTACCGACATTTTTATTTGGTTTATAAACAAACTTAATAAATATTTTTAAAACAATAACCGACTTATTAATTTTTTTTAAAAGTATTTTTTCCGAACAAAAAAAGGCAGTGCTTCAACACTGCCTTTTTTTGTTCTGTTTCCGCTTGATATTTTAGCTAAAATGTGAGGGAAACTCTAGATTACGATAAGATAACATCAACTTTATCTCTTGTTAATTTGATTTGATATAAAAACTTAAAATGCCACTGCAATAAAGGAGCTAAATACTCCGACTTGATGTTTAATCGTTTCGTATTAATAGGGAACCTAATTTTTCCTTGTTCTATTGAATCCCTTTGAATATTCTGTTCCAGCGTATTTTATTGAAAAATGATCCTTCACGATCAAAACTCATCCAGATAAATAGTGCTTTGCCTACGATATGATCTTCGGGCACAAAGCCCCAATATCTGGAATCTGTAGAATTATGCCTGTTATCGCCCATCATCCAATAATAATTCATTTTGAAGGTATAGGTTGCTGCTACTTTATCATTAATGTACCAAACGCCACCTTTTTGTTCTACCTTATTGCCTTCATAAGTTCTAATGGCACGATAGTAAAGCGGCATCGTATTGCTATCAATGTTAACTGTCCAGCCTTTTGCCGGGATTTTTACCGGTCCGAAATTATCGACATTCCATTTACGTTTAGCATCAAGCGGAAAGAGATCTCCATCATCAGCAGATAATGGCTTAACGAAGAGGCCGACTGATTTCACGAAATTAAGAGCTTTTAATTTCTGAATCATCTCTGGTGTCGCGTTTGCGATATAGGTATTTGCATCAAGCTGCTGCATTTCTCCTACTTTAAATCCAATATCAGTAAAAACATCGAAATTTATATTGGTAGTGGACAACTGAATTTTATATGGCATCTGACCTGTACTTTTCAGCGGCTCTGGCTTGCCATTTACATTCACGACACCAGCACTCATGCTCACTACATCGCCGGGAATTCCGATACACCTTTTAATAATATTTTCTCGTTTATCTACCGGTCTGCTGCTTATCGTATATTGGCTATTCACCGTTTTCCAATCAGACTGGCGAACTAAGTTATAATAACTGGGCTCCTGATTTTCTAGCGCGACAGTATCGCCTACCGGCAGATTGAAAACGACCACATCATTTCTTTTAATTTCTGCTAAACCAGGCAAACGGCGATACTTCCATTGAACGCCATCCCAATAGGCTTTTGTTCCGGTAAGTGGCATAGTATGATGTGCGAAGGGAAAGGCCACAGGCGTCATTGGGATCCGTGCCCCGTAATTTACCTTGCTTACGAATAGAAAATCGCCGATTAGAAGTGACTTTTCCATCGACCCAGACGGAATCGTGTAAGCCTCAATAAAGAAAACACGGATAATGGTTGCAGCGATCACCGCGAAAACAATAGCGTCTACCCATTCGCGGGTTTTTGTCTTTTTCTTTTTAGAAGTACTTTTCTTTTTCCAAATTTTCCAGTTCATATTGCAGATTAATAATACTGGATTTTAGATTAAGCGGATATTCGATTGTTACAGGGGGAGTTATGGTCTTTTTTTCTATTGTGCTGGCCACCGAGAGCTTCTATATTTTTCTAGTTACCAGCATGGTTGTAGCGTCTCGCAACTAGATAACTTATCATGTCACAGCATTAAGATTGCCTCACTGGTTGAAAGGGCATTCTTTTGATGACATTTATTGGAGAAAAAAATCTATACGATTTAACCACCTGCTTAACACACGACAGGGGCTGTTTGTCATTGGATCGCCGCAAAAAAAAGCGCCTTGATTGGATCAAGACGCTTCATCATACTCGTTTTTTTAATGCTAGTGTATCCCTCTGAATAATCTATTCCAGCGAATCTTACTGAAGAATGAACCTTCCCCATCAAAACTCATCCAGATAAACAAAGCTTTACCTACTACGTGGTCTTCCGGAACAAAACCCCAGTAACGTGAATCTGCAGAATTATGGCGGTTATCACCCATCATCCAATAATAATTCATTTTAAAAGTATAGTTAGTAGCCACTTTGTCATTGATATACCAAACGCCAGCTTTTTGCTCTACCTTATTGCCTTCGTAAGTTCTAATGGCTCTGTAATAGAGCGGCATGGTGTTGCTGTCTATTTTAACAGTCCATCCTTTTGCAGGGATTTTAATCGGGCCGAAATTGTCTCTGTTCCACTTACGGTTAGGATCATGAGGGAATGTACCCCCAGGTTCTTCACCTGCAGGATCAGGATTCATGACTACTGATTTCACGAAATCAAGTGTTTTAAGTTTCTCCACAATTTCGGGCGAAGCATTTACCACATATGTATTTGCAGCAATGGCCGGACTATTACCTAAATCCAGCTTGTATTCATCAAGCGCAGCATAGTTGAAATCCATTGTTTTAAATTCAATGCGGTAAGGCATCATACCTGTGCTTTTGATTGGCTCAGGCTTGCCATTTACACTTACCATTCCTGCCGACATCGATACTACATCGCCTGCAATGCCGATACATCTTTTAATGTAATTTTCCCTTTTATCAACAGGTCTGTCAATAATAGTATAAGTGCTTCTTACCTGCTCTCTCCCGCTCATTCTTACCAGGTCGTAATAACTTGCCGCCTGGTTTTCCACCGCCACCGTATCTCCCTCAGGGAAGTTAAATACCACTACATCGTTTCTTTTAATATCTGATAAACCCGGTAAACGGTGATATTTCCATTGTACGCCATCCCAATAGGCTTTTGTTGAGGTTGTTAATGGCATGGTGTGATGAGCGAAAGGAAAAGCAACAGGAGTCATCGGGATCCGGGCGCCATAGTTTACCTTACTTACGAAAAGAAAATCGCCAATCAATAACGAACGCTCCATCGAACCAGAAGGAATGGTATAAGCTTCAATAAAGAAAACGCGGATAATCGTTGCCGCTACTACCGCGAAGACAATTGCATCAACCCATTCGCGGGTTTTTGTCTTTTTCTTTTTAGTGGCATCGGTTTTCTTCTGCCAGAATTTATAATTCATATTTATATTTTCGTTTGTCTTAATCGTTTTTCGTTCATCATTTTTCGCCTATCGTCCGACGTCTGTCGCGGATCGTTTTTCGTTTAGGCCGATTCTCTTGCTTTAGCCTTTCCGCTTTAGCCTTTTAGCCTTTCAGCTTTCCAGCTACTCAAAGATATCAGTAATACTGAAAAATCCTTTTTTATCTTTCAACCATTCTGCAGCTACGACAGCCCCTAATGCAAAACCTGCACGACTATGGGCGGTATGTTTAATTTCAATTTCATCTACTTCACTGCTGTAGATAACGGTATGTGTACCGGGAATATTTTCGATACGGTGTGATTCGATTAATAACTGCTCTGCTTTTGGAAACAGTTCCACATCGCTTCCTACAACTTCATTTAACCATTCTGATTTCCGCTCCAGATTATCTACAATTCCTTCGGCAATCGTAATGGCTGTTCCACTCGGAGCATCCAGTTTTTGCATATGGTGAATTTCTTCTACCTGCACTTCATAGGCAGGATAGTTATTCATCAGCTTTGCTAACGTTTGGTTAAGCTTAAAAAATAAATTTACGCCAATACTGAAGTTAGAACCGTAAAGTAAAGTATTGTTACTGCTATCGCAATCATTTTTAACTTCCTGTAATTTTCCGTACCAGCCGGTTGTACCTACTACAACTGGAACATTGGCATCGAAACAGGCATTGATGTTGCTCAATACAGAATCTGGCATACTAAAATCGATTGCCACATCAGCAGCCTTTAAGTTCTGTCTGGTTAAATCTTCCAGATTGTCTGTCGATATTTTTAAAACGATTTCATGACCGCGTTCAAGTGCAAATTTTTCTATAATCTGCCCCATTTTGCCATAACCTAAAAGCGCAATTTTCATCTTTATAATTTTATTGTTAAAGGTGATGAATCGATCATGATCTTAATTATGTTATACTGCATAATTTTAAAAGATCCTGATGTTTTCATATGTATTAAAACGTTAGCGATAATTTTAAAGCAGGAGCTGCATTAAAACCATACATGGTGTTTGAACTAATTACTGTTGGATGGATCTGAAAAGCCAGGTCATCATCTATATTAAAGAAGTGTAGCCGGGCTGCAACGTAAGCATCTACAATGTTTGCCGCATAAAGCAACCCGTAAGAAAAAATTACAATTTGACTATTTCGCTTAAAAACACTTTTATTATCGAGTACCCCCTGATCAGAATAGCGGGTAAGATCTGGATTCGGTGCAAATTCACCAACCCTTCGGGCCACCGGCAGTTGACGGGATTGACCTTCTTTCAGGAAAATTTTATAGTTCTTCCTGCTTTCTATATAAGATAGCGTAAGTGCGGTAAACCCGCCATAAATGGCAGCAATTTTACCAGTGGTATAAATTTTCTGAAGCGTCTGGCTTTTGCCTGCCCTGGTACCATAACCATCCTTAAGCAACTGCATGTTATACAACTGCCCCCAACCTGGGATAATCATCGACCGGAAAACGGCTTTTCTTCCTGCAACCTTTCCGGGGTTAATGTACTTCGCTTTTGCAGAATCCCGCCTCGACATTACTTTCGGAGAGTCTACCTTTATTGGCGCGTAGTTCCGGCTTTTAAGCGTATCAGTTTGTTTCAATACGGTATCCCGTACCTGGGCGAATACCAGGTTTACCAGAAAAAATGTAAATAAAGAAACCAGTAATAAAACCTTCTTAATGCGCATTACCAGTCTAATAATTCTAAGATTCTGTTTAAGTCGTCATCGCTCATAAACGGGATTTCGATAGCCCCTTTACCATTCTGACTTACTTTTAATTTTACGCGGGTAGCGAATTTTGATGCCAGATCATCCTGCAATTTCTGATACTGAAAAGAAACGCCTTTTACTTTCGGTTTTTCTTCCGCTTGTGATGGAGCATGATGAAGATTTCTCACCAATTCTTCCACTTTACGAACAGAAAGGCCTTTGTCTAAAATTTCCTGGTGAATAAATAATTGCCTGTCTACGCCATCCACATTTATTAATGCCCTGGCATGACCCATTGAAATCTTTTGATCGCGTATAGATGCTTGAATAGCTGGTGGAAGTTTCAACAGACGGAGGTAATTGGTTACGGTGGTACGGTTTTTACCAACACGTTCCCCCAATTGTTCCTGCTTTAAACCCACTTCATCAATCATGCGCTGAAAACTCAAAGCAACTTCGATGGCGTTTAAGTTTTCCCGCTGAATGTTTTCGATCAATGCCATTTCCAGCATCTGCTGATCATTGGCACTACGGATATAAGCAGGGATCTGCGTCAATCCTGCTAATTTAGACGCCCTGAGTCTTCGTTCACCGGAGATTAGCTGATATTTATTGGCACCCAGTTTCCGTACAGTTATGGGCTGAATGAGTCCTTGTGTTTTAATCGAATCTGCCAGCTCATTTAAAGCTACCTGATCAAATTCGGTACGTGGCTGGTACGGATTGGTTTCAACTTCAGTTAAACTTACGTGACTGATATTGCCAATCTGCTCGGTTTCGCTCACAGCATTTACCTGCTGCTTAGGCGGATGAGCAGACTCGCTATCATCTAAAAGCGCACTTAACCCTCTTCCTAAACCTGTTTTTCGCTGAAAAGATGTCATCTATAATTTATAAAGTTGCTGAGTCTATGTTTTCTTCCTCTTTTAACAAGCCGTTTTTCTTTACTATTTCCCTGGCCAGGTTCAGGTAATTGATGGCACCTTTGCAATTCGCATCGTGCATAATTACTGAAACGCCATAACTTGGTGCCTCACTTAAACGCGTATTCCGTTGAATAATGGTATCGAAAACCAATTCATGGAAGTGAGTTCTTACTTCTTCAACCACCTGATTAGATAAACGCAAACGTACATCGTACATGGTTAATAAAATACCTTCTATTTCCAGGTCTGGATTTAAACGGTTTTGTACGATCTTAATTGTATTTAATAACTTCCCTAAGCCTTCTAAAGCGAAATACTCACACTGTACCGGAATAATCACTGAATCTGCTGCTGTTAATGCATTAATTGTGATTAAACCCAGTGATGGCGAACAATCGATAATGATGAAATCGTACTGATCTTTGATTTTCTCTAAAACCGCTTTCATTTTATACTCACGGTTGTTCAGGTTAATCATCTCAATTTCAGCACCTACCAAATCGATATGCGCTGGTAGTAAATCTAAATTCGGGGTATCTGTTTTCTGAATGGCCTGACTTGGATCGATATCATTGATGATACATTCATAGATACTATCTTTAATATTCCGGGGATCAAAACCGATACCAGATGTCGAATTTGCCTGAGGATCAGCATCTACCAATAAAGTTTTATATTCTAATACGGCTAAACTGGCAGCCAGGTTTATAGATGAAGTTGTTTTACCAACACCACCTTTTTGATTTGCTAATGCAATAATTTTGCTCATCTATCTATCCGAAATTTACTTAACGTTTATTTGGGCTGCGTATATTTTTATGCCGTTTAATTGGCAAAAAGTTCTATTTTTGCGTTGTTTACGCCCTTTTTCTCAATCAGCTAAGATACAAACTATATGGCAATTTTAGCAATAAGGGCTTTCGGGTTTTGAACATCTTATTAACAATTCATCCATGATTACAATAATAGCAGGCACCAACAGACCCAATAGCAATACGTTAAAAATTGCCAATTATTACAAAGCGCAATTAAAACTAAGAGACGAAGAAGCTACACTATTTAGTCTTGAGCAACTTCCGACAGATGTATTGAACACAGATATGTTTGGCAAACGCTCAGCTGCCTTTCAGGAAATACAGGATTTAATCACAAAAACCAGCAAGTTTATTTTCGTTATTCCAGAATATAATGGCAGTTTCCCGGGTGCGTTAAAAGTGTTAATTGATGCCTGCGATTTCCCAAATAGTTTCTATGATAAGAAAGCTGCGTTAGTCGGCATCTCTTCCGGAAAATATGGCAACATCCGCGGTATTGATCACTTCACGGGCGTTTGCCACTATATTCACCTCAACGTACTGCCGTTGCGTATCCATATTCCAAATATTAAACAGGAATTGGATTCATCAGGAAACCTGAACCAGGAGGATACCATTAAGTTCACAAATGAACAGATTGATAAGTTTCTTCGTTTCTGATCTAGGATTTATAGGATTCTCAGGATTTTAAGATTTAGAAATCACTCTTAATAATTAATCTTTAATTTCCTCTACCTAAAAATAAATTAATCTGCGAATCTGCGGCAATCTATTTTTCTAAGGCGTAAACGGCAAAAGATGCCAGCCAATGGTCGCCGCCGTAATTACCAGCAAAAACAAGCGGTAGAGCATTAGCTAAAAACCGGTCCGCTGTTGTTTCGAAACGTTTTTTCAGCTTATGGTTTTTTGGTAATTCTTTTGCAATGCCTTTCATGCACCAGGCTCTCGTGAAAGATAAGCCTACCAAATGGACACCCTGATAGTCGTTGATATCGCTGATTACTGGCAAATCACTGACGCGTTTAATACTTTTTGCTTCGTAAAACTTATTTAACCAACTCACAAATTGCTTGTTTGGCAAAACGCGTCTCATTAAGTCGGCGATTTCCAGGCTAGGTGAAAAGAAATCTGACCCATCAGGTTCCAGATAGGCCGGTGTGGCAGTATTGTCTAAATAGAATGCTTTCGCTTTTTCATCAATCTGCTTTTCAAAATCGGCATCTTTAAAAGTCCTTGCCCAATCTAAGGCGAAAACTAACCCAAAGGCTGTATTAGGATGCACGCCTGTCCGGTTTGGATAGGTTTGTTTAGGCAGATAAGCTTTCCAAAGTTTTAGAATTTGTTGCGTGAGGGGCTGCAAGGCAGCGTACCATTTTTTAGCATCCGGATTATCCCAGGTATACAATTCCTGATCAAGTTTCAGCAACCATGCCCAGCCGTAAGTACGTTCGTAGGTATTTGCCACCTGGTATCTGGTAAAATATTCCGCCTCCGCCCTCATCTTTTCCGGTGTTAGCGTGGCATTTAACTGCGCAATAATTTCGGCTTTATTTTTTAAATCAGGTATCGTTTTAAGCAAACGCAACAGCATCCAATGTCCATGAACAGAACTGTGCCAATCTAAACAGCCATAAAAAGCAGGGTGTAGTTCACTTGGCAATAACCGCCCGTCAACAGCCGTATTGGCTACATGGGAGGTTTTATTTGGAAACTCCTGACCAATACAACCTAAAGGCATTTTCGAAAGTTTCTCTGCTACATCGGCCTTTAAAGTGGGTATTACCTGGGCATTTGCCAATAAAGATGTAAATGCCAGCACACCAATTATAAGGATTTTTCTCATTGTTAATTTAGACTTAAAAATTCGTTGTTCCAATCCTTTATCTTTTTTCTCTATTTCCCATTTCCTATTCCCCCCTCTTCTATTCCCTATTTCCCCTTTTCTATTCACTATTTCTCCTCTTCTATTCCCAGCCTTGTTCTTCTCAAACGCCGAACCTGATCCACTTATCACCTTCATGACCAAAAATAAACGAACCAGGGTGAAGCATTTCGGCCATATCTTCGATCAATGAAACTACATTTTCTGCTGATCTTTCGCTCGTTGTATCGTCATTGAGCAAAATCACGCGATTATTCTTCACTGCTTGCCAGTCTTCACCTAAAGCAGACGGCACTTCGCGCATCAAATCAGTTAGGGTTTTGCCGGGTTGGTAATAGATAATGAACACGGCACTTAAAATATCCGTCTCCAACATACCACCGGCAAACGTTATTTCTTCAGAAAGTAAGTAACCTGGGGTGTTGCTCACATCGAGCAAAGCCACCGGAACTTTATCCATAAATTTAATTTTATGTTCCACGATATCTAAACGTTCCTGTAAATCTTCGCGCATTGAGGCATCGAGGCCGATAAATAATTCGTTTAAAAAAGACATCTGCATTAAATTTATTAATTTGTGCAAAAATAACAATCCTTATTTCATGCAGGCTTCATTTAAGTATATATTTTGGATTTTCTTTGCCCTCGTTTTCACTTCCTGCAATCAGGACGCTCAAAATAGCAACAAAAAGAGCTTCAATATCAACCTTGATCAGGGCTTAACCTCCATAGATCCTGCTTTTGCCCGCAATCAGAATGCCATCTGGATGACTAACCAGATTTTTAATGGTTTGGTGCAGATCGATTCAAGCTTAAAAATTATTCCCTGCATTGCTAAAAGCTGGCAGGTATCGGAAGATGCGTTAACTTATACCTTCAATCTCCGTAACGATGTCTACTTTCACGATGATCCGATTTTCAAAAACGGCAAAGGCAGGAAAGTGACCGCAAGTGATTTTGCCTACAGCTTTTATAGATTAATCGATCCGAAAGTCGCCTCTTCTGGCGGATGGATTTTTAGTGATAAGGTTAAAGATCAACATAATTTTATTGCACTCAACGACTCGACCTTTCAGATTAAACTGGTTAAGCCCTTCCCTCCATTTATGAATTTGCTTAGCACACAATATTGTTCTGTCGTGCCAAGCGAAGTTGTATCTCATTATGGAAAGGATTTTAGGAGCCATCCGATCGGTACCGGACCTTTCAAATTTAAATACTGGAAAGAAGGCGAAATTCTGGTGCTGCTTAAAAACGAAAAATATTGGGAGAAAGACAAAGCCGGGATTCAATTACCATACCTGGATGCTGTGAAAGCAACTTTTATAACCGATAAGCAAAGTGGTTTTATGAGTTTCCTTAAGAAGGACCTGGATTTCTACTATAATGTAGATGGCAGTTACCGCGATGATATTTTAACGAAAAGTGGTAAAATGGTATCGAAGTACAAGGGGAAGTTTAAGCTGACGAAAAGCCCCTACATCTGTACCGAATATGTGGGCATTTTGGTAGACACCAACCTTGCTATTGTAAAAAAATCACCTTTAAAGGTTAAGAAAATCCGCCAGGCGATTAACTATGCAATTGACCGCCATAAGCTGATCCGCTACCTGAGAAATGGAATTGGCATTGCCGCAACCTCAGGTTTTATCCCGAAAGGAATGCCGGGTTTTGACAGTTTGGGAGTAAAAGGCTATACTTATAACCCTGTTTTATCTGCCAGGTTACTAAAAGAAGCAGGCTTTCCGGGGGGAAAGGATTTACCAGAAATTACCTTGAACACCACCACCACTTATAAAGATTTAATCGAATTTATTCAGGGTGAACTCACCAACATTGGCATGAAGGTGAAGATCGATGTGAGTCCAAGTTCGAGCTTAAGGGATTTGATGTCTAAGAACAATGTGAATTTCTTTCGGGGTTCCTGGCTTGCAGATTATGCTGACGGTGAGAACTTTCTTTCGATGTTTTACTCTAAAAACAAAGTACCAAACGGGCCAAATTACTTTGCCTATTATAACCAGGAATTCGACAAATTATTTGAGCAAAGTTATTACGAACCGAATGATCAAAAGCGTTTTGCGCTTTACCGCAAAATGGACCAGATGGTGATGGATTATTCGCCAGTAGTACCCTTATTCTACGATCAATCTGTGGTGATGCTTCAAAATAACATTAGCGGATATGCCTTCAATGCATTGAGTTTAATGATCTTGAAAAACATTAAGAAGAACTAGTTTTTCATTAGTTTCCGTTTAAGAAACTCGGCCGTAGCTTCACTTACCTTTACACCGTTAGAAAACTTCATCCAGTGATGGGTATCATCTGGAATGACCAGGGACTCGAATTCAAATTTTTTATCTTCAAAACGCTTTGCTAAATCTACGCTTTGGCTAAATGCCACATTTCGATCGTCATCTGCATGAATGATTAATGTTGGAGAAGTCCAGGTGTTGATATAAGTTACCGGCGAAGATTCTACCGCAATTCTTTCTGCGAGGTCTGCATCCGGAGCAGGTGTTTTTCCTGCAGTTGCAGAATTTCCAAACCTGTTATTTACGCCATGAATATTTACACCAGCAGCAAATAATTTTGAATCTTTCCCCAATGCCAGTGCCGTCAAATAGCCACCGTAAGAGCCGCCATAAATGCCGACTTTATCTGGGTTAATATTGGGTTGTTTTGCCAGCCATTCGCCTGCTGCCTTAATATCCTGATATTCCGAAGCACCCTGAGCACCTGCATTTATTGGCTTATGAAAATCATACCCGTATCCCAAACCCAATCTGTAATTAACGGAAAGAACCGTAAAGCCCATGTTAACCAGGTACTGGTTAAGCGCATAATCAATTGAATAATAATCCATCGGATTCCAGCCCAGCAACATTTGCCTTTGTGGACCACCATGTACATATACAATAGCAGGATGACGCTTAACAACCTTTTTCGGTGAAAAAAGCTGACTATAAACAGTGTTCCCATCTGCTGCCTTAAAACTTACATGTACTGGCATAACCATGGCATCCGATGGAAAATCTTTCGGAATCAATTCTTCTCCAATTAATTTAAGCTTACCAGGATTAACCTGCGCTGGCAAAAGTGGGCGCTTAGCTGTAGAACTTAAACAAAAAACATTTTTATTATCTCCAGAAATTACCGGATAAGCCTCTATCCCCTTTCCGGCTGTGAGCAATTCCATATTTGCCTGATCAACAGGCACCCGGTAGATATGTCTTCTATCCAGGTCATCTTTATCCTTACCTGTATTGGAGGCAAAAACGAGTGCTTTTTTGTCGTTACTCAGTGCTATGTTTTCTACAGTAAAATTTCCGGGCGTGAGGATTTTTTGATCAGATCCATCAGTGTTCATTGAATACAAATGTGGCCATCCATCCTGGTAAGAAGTAAATACTATTCTTTCATTCGCCCACATTAAATTCGCACCACCTTCCATTAATGGGAATGATCCCCTGATGGTTTCGGGTGCTTTATAAATCTGCCTGCCTTTCCCGGTCGCTACATTTGCCGTCCATATTGCCCATGGCTGGTGTTTCCTGGATAAAATAGAATCCGTTTCAATCCCCAATCCAGGTAATCTGACAAAAGCGATCTCCGTTCCATCTGGCGACCAGCAGGGCGTAACATCTTTGGAAAAAGACGGCAAAAGCCATTGGATTGGTGTTTTCTGATCTGCGAAAATACCGATGTAGGAATGGTCAGCCCGGTTACAAACAAAAACCAACTTTTTGCCATCAGGCGACCATTTATAATTGCTATTCGTGCCTTTGGCATAAAATAGATTACTTGCTGTTACAGATCCATCAATAGGCGCATTTTTGATCTGACCTGCGTTGTCGAAAATAACCGTTCTGCTATCTGGCGAAATCAAGGGATGATCTCCCTCACCCAAAACCTTTATGCTTCCATCTTTGAGGCTCAAAGCCAGTACCTGCATTTTCGGTGCAACTGTTGCTGAAGCTGCATTTACAGGCCCACCATCTCTCCCGCCATGATCACCACCCCTTACAAAAACAATCCATTTTCCATCACCAGAAATAGAAAGACTGGTCAGTTCCTGACCATCATCTTCGTTATACCCTGTCACTTTTACAGCTTCATATCCTGGTGCTGCTGCGATATAGATATTTCTTTTTCCTTGCTCATTTGCAGCCCATGCAATGGTTGATCCGGAAGGAGCAGCAACCAGTTGCGTAGGAAACGGATAGCTTAACGCCGACTGGATAGAAAACGATTGTGCAAAAATGCAGGTGGATAAGCTTAAGAACAAGGTAAAGAGCAATAGCTTCATAACTAGGATTTGAGATTGGTTGTTTTTATATACGGGTATGTTGTTTTTTAGTAAGGAATTGTTTTTCGTCGCTCGTTTTTCGTTGATCGTTTGATTTTTCCGTTCGGTGAGGCATCGGATCGATAGATAATACTAGTGTTTAAGGCATTTCGACAGGGTCAGTGTGACAATGAACCTACCGATTACCCTACTGATTGGTGTTTTACCAACCAACTATCTAAGTCATTTCAATCCATTAATAACTAATCAGTAATCATATCTCTTTTTCGGTTGGTGAGACACCAACCGATAGGAAACGATAAGGATTACTGATCCCACCACAACTTCGTTGTTCTGAGTACGTCGGCTGGCACATTTGCGCCGTTTTTGCTTCTCTCCCGCTGTGGAAAATCCAACCTGCGAATAAATGTTGGCAACGCAGCATTAGCTGGCATAGTAAAATCCTTGTATTGATAATCAAAACGGCGGGCATCATTCCAGGTCTCAGGGTTTAAATAAGTGGCAATGTATTTCTCTTTGAAGATCATGTTTTTGGTTAAGGCCGCAGCACCTACAGCAACGGTAGGCTGAGCAAGATAAGCATCTCTATCTGCTGTTGATACCTGAAACTTATCCATATTTGCACGAATCCCAGTTAGATAAGCGTTATATGACCGGGCTTTATCCACATTAAAAGCTGCTTCTGCCTCTATAAATTTTAGCTCTGCATAAGTGATGATAAAAATTGGTGACGTATTTCCACTCCAGGGCGAATTACGCGAAATGTAATTCTCATCTTTCCTTGTATTTGCACCCGGCAATCTGTTTCCTGCGCCGTTAACCGTACCAATATATTTCCCATCAACGGTTAAATCTGTAATTTTCGGCAAACGCGGATCAAATACGCCTGGATAAGTAGTACCGTTTAGCGCATCAATTAATTGCTCAGATAACCAGCCACCCAATGATTGATTTTCATTATCTAAAGCAACTGTTGCCCAGGGACTCCGTTCTTTATAAGTCTGCATTCTGGCATCCTCATCATTACTGGCGAAGGATTTACTTACTACATCTAATACAGCGGCCGGATTATAAGTACTTCTTTTACTCACTTTATTTAACAACCGGGCTTTTAATCCATAAGCCATTTTTAACCAGTTAGCCCTTTCTGTAGCAACTGTAGTTCCGTAAATTAAATCGCTGGCTGCAGCAAGTTTTATTGCAGAATTGGTTTTCGCTAATTCTACAATTGCTTCATCTAAAAGTGCCATGGTTGATGCATATACATCTTCCTGTTTATCATATTTCGGAACGAGGTTATTGATGTTGAAAGCCTCAGAAAATGGTGCATCACCCCAAAGATCATTCACCATCATCAGGTTATAGGCAATTAATACATCAGCTACGCCTTTATACTCGCTCGAGTTTTGGGTGACGGCGAGTTTTTTCATTTCGTTGGCATCTGCCATGGCAAAATAAAGCAGATCCCAGGTAGACCCATAGTCTACAGGCTGAAAGGTATCACCTGCACCATTAGCCGACGGACTGGCAGTATACTGCACGTAAGGCAGAATAACACTTGCCACACTATAATTATTGAATCCCGCTTTAAATGTAGAGGTGGCCAATAAAGTATTTAAAGTTGGCGTAGCCACCTGATTTGGATTATTGGATAATTTATCAAAGTAACTATCCTTGCAGCCATGCAAACCCAGGGTTGCAATCATGGCCGTAAACAGTGTATATTTTATAATCTTTTGCATCTTAATTCTTTTTTAAAAACCAACATTAAGGGTGAACATAATTGTACGTGCAGATGGATAGGTAAATCCTGCTGAACCATCGTTGTTACTGCCAGAGTCGTAAGAACTTGATTCTGGATCTACACCATAATATTTAGTCCACAACCATAAATTATTGCCGGTTACGGATAACGAAGCAGACTTTATTGCTTTAGCTGGCAACCATTCTGCCGGCATACGATAGCTTAAACTTGCCGAACGTAACCGAACCCAACTGGCATCACTCACAAAAGGCTCTGAAACATTCCGGTATAAAATCCGATAGTAACCTTCACCGTAATCAAAATTATCTGGGCCTATTCTTTGCCCCATGTAAACGGGTTTTGTGTTGGGCTGACCGTTTGCTAAAACACCGTCGAATACCCTGGTGGTTCTTCTGTCTGCCGTATAATCCGGTAAGCCGAAAGCCGAATAGAAATCTTCAAGCCAGTTGTATTTTTCAAAACCTAAACGGGCATCAAACAAGACATTCAGGCTAAAATTTTTGTAGCTAAAGTTGTTACCAAAACCAATAATATAATCGGGCTGAGAGTTACCCAATAATTTTTGTTTACCACCTGAAATACTTGGGAAGCCATTTGCACCAATTAACAATGGAAGATTTTTATCTAAGTAAACCGGATCTTCTGCCTGCGTGCCGTAATATCTGTTAAAATAGCTACCATAAATATTTCCATAAGGCTGACCTTCTATCAACTTCATCGTTACCCCGGCATTACCATAACCTCTGGCTGCGCCGTAAACAATTTCAGAAATTCCGTTTGGCATGGAGAGCACTTTATTCCTGTTTGCAGAAAGGTTCAGGTTGGTACTCCAGTTAAAATCCTTTCCTACAATAGGCTTACCGTTAATCACTAATTCTACCCCGCGGTTTCTGATATCACCCGCATTGATTGACTTAGTAACGTAACCCACTGCAGATGAAATCTGCGTTTGAATAATCTGATCTGTACTCAAAGAATAATAATAAGTAAAATCAAATCCTACACGGTTTTTGAAGAATGACATTTCCAAACCGGCCTCATACGTATTGGTAAACTCTGGCAGCAAATCCGGATTACCGAGATTAGGCGCAATGGTTAAACCACCTGTTCCGGTAGGTAAAGAAGTATTTGGGGTGTAGCCTGTGAATGTAGAATATTCTGAGGCATCCTTGCCAATACGGGCATACGAAAGTCTTAGTTTCGCCTGACTGATTACCGCAGGCAACTTAAACTGATCAGAGAATACATAACTTAAACTGGCAGATGGATAAAAGAAAGACCTGTTTTCTTTAGGAAGTGTTGAAGTGATATCATTTCTTCCGGTTAAGGTTAAGAACAAATAATTTTTATAATCAAAAGTTGCTTCACCAAAATAACCGATCAGGCGTTTTTCCCTAAGCGCCTGGCTGGGTGTAAGCACACCAGCATTGGCCATATTAAAGAAATCATAAATCCCTAAAATGCTTCCCAATGTTCCGGTTTCTTTAATTCTGCGATCGAAAAGTTCCTGGCCTAACCTTAGCGTACCCGTAATATTTTCCCCCAATTTAGTGGAGGCAGTTGCAACGAAAGTGCTGTTAAGTGTTCTAAACTTAGTGTTAAATTCGCCATAATATCCCTGATCATTATCATACATCGCTTCGCCGGTATACATCGGTCCGCGGGCCGTTCTAACGCGGTTTTCATTATAAGTATCTACCCCGAAGCGGTAAGAAAAGTTTAACCATTTCAGCGGATCGTAAGTTAGGCTCGCGCCTGCAATATATCGGTTCACATCACTTTTAAGCTTATTATTTGCCGTACCCCAAATCGGGTTATTGGTACCCAGATATTTCTGCGAACCGTCGGCATTTTGGTAGTCTGCCACATCATATCTTGGAGAGAAGTATGCCAAACCTTCGCCAAAGCGATCGGCGCTATAAGTATAACCACCAGAATTGGTGAAGTTCATATTTACAGAAGCCTTTAACTTCGGACTGATGATAAAGTCGGTATTTAGTCTTCCGGAAAAGTTCTTATTATCTGTGTTGGGCATCATTCCCTTTTGATAGAGTTGAGAGATAGAAGAGAAAAACTTCACTACCTCACTGCCACCGGTTAGGGAAAGGGAATTTTTTATTTGCTGTCCGGTACCAAAAGCCTGGTCGTAATTATTATAAAGTTTATCCGGATGAGTTGGATCGATCAATTTAGCCTCTGCAATTGTTGGTCCCCATGCCGGGCCAATTCCACCTGGAGGATTTAGGTATACGCCCAATACGCCTTGCGTAAATTCTGTTTGCACCTTAGGACTGATCAATACTTCATCGAAACCATAACTGCTGTTGAGGTTGATCTGGATTCCATTTTGCTTCCCTCTCTTTGTGGTGATGACGACTACGCCATTTGCACCTCTTAAGCCATAGAGTGCTGTTGCTGCTCCACCTTTTAAGATGTTAATGGTTTCAATATCGTCAGGATTAACATCAGAAGCCCTGTTCGTTACTCCTCTTGATCCGTAAGCATTACCGCCTGGATTTGCGCCCTGCGTTGAAGTAGAGTTATCAATCTGTACACCGTCTATTACGTAAAGCGGGTCGCCGGAAATGTTCGGATCTATGGAGTTTACCCCCCTGATCCGGATGCTAGCACCCTGACCCGGCCCACCGCCTGTACTGGAAATAGTGGCACCTGCAACCTTGCCCTGTAATGCGTTAAGCAAATTAGGTTGATGATTGAAATTCAGATCTTTATCATTAACTGTCTGCGCAGCATAACCCAGGGATTTTGCCTGCCGGGTAATTCCCAGAGCTGTAGAAACCGTTACTTCCTGAAGCTGTTGTGAATCTGAAGCAAGCGCCAGGTTAACAGTTGTTCTGTCGCCCACAGTAATTTCTTGTGTTTTATAACCTAGCAAACTGATGACCAGTACTGCATTTGAGGAGGAGACCTGGATCGTGAAGTTTCCATTTCCATCTGTTGATGTTCCGGTGGTACCGCCCTTAATTTTAATGCTTGCTCCAGGCAATGCTCCTCCATCATCCGTGGAAGTAATTTTTCCGGTAATTGTTTTTACCTGGGCGAAGGAGGATAGACCAGTAAGTAAAATACACAGAAAAAAAAGTGAGGTAAAGACTTTTTTCATATTCAAGAATTTAGGGTTGATAGTTGTTAGCTGATGCAATATAACGTTTTAGCATAACAACACTGCACAAAGCTGAATGAAATTCCGCACTAAACCGCAAAACACATTAAAATAATACCTCAAACCAGCTAAAACATGCAAGTAAAAATTCTTTTACACAGAAAAAGCAGCGACTTAGTGTAATTTTTACACCTTCATTTTTATTTCACAAAAAAAAGAGCTTCCGGATAACCCAGAAAGCTCTTAGTAAATTATTTATAAAGGTGTTTACTGCTGTAAACCACCACCCATTCCGCCGCCTTGCTGCTGATCTTGCTTGATATCGTCGTTTTTAATTTTTTTCTTCTCGGTGAATTTTAACTTACCAAAAGAGTAGCTGAAATTTACACCAAATGAGCGTAACGGATAGTAAACATTAGTGCTTTGGAAAAGCGTACTCACTTTATTACCCACGGTAGTTATCGAATTGTTCACTGTTTTGATGTGTAAATCGCGTGTGAATGGATTTAATGTATTAATTCCAATAGAACCTTTCTTGTTCAGGATTTCCTTTTTAAGTGACGCTCCGTAAATTACCATAGCATCTGTTTTTCCTTGGTAAGTTCTTCTTGGTGAATTAACCACTCCAAATAACTCAAAATTATAACCTTTACCAAAACCATAAGCAGAACGTCCAAAAATGTTATAATTCAAAAATGTTCCGGTACTTATCCCTGTTTGTGTATTGCTTACTTCATAAGTATTTACACCAAGATTAGTCATTAAAGTCCATTTAGGTTTTGGGTTATAAGAGGCAAATAAGTTTGCACCATAAGTTTGTGCAGTACCTACGTTAATGTAAGTAGTTAATGTTTTATCAAGACTACCCTCTCTAAATGGCGTAATTGAACTTTCGATTACACCACCGGTACGACGGTAAAATACAGAAGCATTAATTACAGAACCTTTAATAAAAGTAGAGTAACCAAGCTCGAGGTTATCGCTCAATTCAGGATTCAACGTTGGCTCACCCTGACGGATGTTAAACTGATCACTCTCATTACGGAAAGGATTTAAATAAGCTAAACTTGGTCTTTGAACCCTACGGTTATAACTCAGCTTCAAGGTTGCATTTCCTTTTAATGTTTGAGAGATGATGGCGCTTGGAAATAAATTGAAGTAATCATTTTTCTGTGTACCGCCCTGTGCTGTATTGAAATCAATGGTTGTATATTCAGATCTCAACCCACCTTTAAAGTTTAATTTTTTACTTAATTTGAAACTGATCACACCATATGCTGAAGCAACATCCTGGCTATATTCAAAATCCTGGGCAGCATTGGTTGAAAATTCACTGTTGATGTTTCTGAAAATTCCTTTTGCACCAACTTCTAATATGGTTGATTTACTAAACGGATAAGTATAATCAGTTTGTGCAGTATATTCTTTATTTTTTCCTGTATTGCTGTTATTTACTGCAGGAAATGAACTTCCAATAATCTCATTTTGAAAATCAGTAGTATTTTGGCCAGATGATAACTGCCCTGAAATGGTAAATTCTTCACCTTCTTTCTTGGTGGTATGTTTATAATCTACATTCCAATCGAAGTTATTGAAACCCATATCCATATCACTGATATTTTTGAAAGGCACCCCATTCAAAATATAATCTGCGCTACCAGGACCACCGTTAGAGAAATTGTTGTATTTAATGGTTGAGCTTACGTTATTGTAAGCATTAAAATCATAATCTGCACCAAAACTTCCATTATATCCGTTGCGGCTCCATTGGGAAACACCATTTTGAAGAATCGTATTTATTCTGGTTACTCCGGCAGAATCTGTACGGGTATTATTTTCAAACAATACCCTCGAATCCTGCGCATAAGCCAAATTGGTCCCTAAGCTTGTATTTACACTTAAACGGCCGGTTTTCGCGGTTAAATTAAAAGCGCCATTGTTCTGACGTGTACCAGCGGAGGCATTGATTGTGCCACTAACACCTTGTGCATTGGATTTTTTAGTTATGATATTGATAATTCCCCCTGAACCTTCTGCATCATACTTGGCCGAAGGACTGGTAATCACTTCAACACTTTTAATCTGCTCTGCAGGTATCATTTTCAAAGCATCTGCAACACTGCTGGCCATTGTTCCTGACGGTTTACCATTAATTAAAACCCGGACTGCACCACCACGAAGCTGAACATTTCCATCAACGTCCACGGATAACATTGGCACTTTACGCATCACATCTGTTGCATCGCCGCCGGCATTGGTACCATCAGCTTCTGCATTATAAACCATTCTGTCGATTTTATTTTCAATAACCGCTTTTGTTCCCTGTACCTGAACATCAGCCAGTTTATTCTCTGTAGAAGATATATAAATGGTCCCTAAATTCTGATCTGGCTTTGCTGGTGTAGTGGTAACGGTGATGGATTTCGTTTTATAGCCCATAAACCCAATCATTAATTTGTAGGTATCTGGCGCGACGTTTTGCAGAGATAACTTCCCTTTAGGATCTGTTACGCCACCATTTACAGATTTATTATCTTTAGCGTTGAGTAAAGACACTGTGGCATAATCAATTGGTTGTTTGGTAACGGAATCTAAAATTGTGGCGGTAATACGACCGAATACTGTAGGTTTCTTTGCTCCTCCTCCGAAACCACCTGCAGGGAATTGTGCCTGTGCGTTTATGAATGTTCCAAGAATGAGGATTGAGAGTAAAATTCGTTTCATCTTTTTAGTTAGTCTTTGTTTGTTAGTCTGCGCAGGCCGTAATTTGTTACAACCGGAAAGAAATGTTTTTACGCAACTTGGTTATTTGGTCGGCAAAGGTGCGATTTTTATCTGTAAAAAACAGATAAACAGGAAGAAAGACGAATAATAGGTATAGAAAAAGAGTGAAACTGACGCTTAATTGGCGCAGCTGTTCTTTTTTACAATAAAAACACAAATCATAGACGTTTAATCTGTGAATAGATTAATGTATAACGGATGAAAATTAAGGTTATCTAAACCACCTAAGCAACGTAAGGTTCTAATAAGCTCAGAATAGTAAAAGGAACATGATTTATCGATATGGCTGATGACCTCCGGTGCCTTATATAGCGAAGATAATCAAACACATGAGCATACCTCAAACACTATGATTTACGGCATAGAAGTATCGTAAAAGCTTAATTTTTTAACAAAACCTATAGGTTGAATTCTATAAAGAAGAAATTAATACTTTAAACCTTTCTAATCTTAATAATCTTCATCCAATGCAATACTTTCATTACTGGATAAGTTGGATCAAATTCCCACCATTTAGTTGCAAAATTTGGACTATTAGGTTTTTTGTGGTGATTATTTTGAAATAATTCGCCCATTAAAAGAAAATCCCAAGGCAATGAATTTTTACTATGATCATCGTTATCATGGTTCGAGTAACCGTATTTATGTCCACACCAGTTTACAATAGCACCATGTAGCGGACCCATTAAAAAGTGGATTGGCAATAAAATAAATAACCACCAATGATTAGCAAAAGCGATATAAAAACCAATGTAAAATAAGCCACATCCAATTCTCCATAACCAGGAATTACCAATGCGATCTATCAAAGGCCATTCCGGATAGTTACCCTGAAAAGCTGGTTCTGGTTGTATCTTAAAATGAAGATAATCCATATACATGTTCTTCGTTGCAATCATCATCCCGAAAACATCTTTGAAGAAATGAGGTGAATGCGGATCTTTCGCTGTATCGCTATAGGCATGGTGCATCCGGTGCAAAATGGCGTAAGCCCTTGGATTTAAAAATGATGAGCCCTGGGAAATCAATAAAATCAGGTAGAAAAATCTTTCCCAAAAAAGCTCCATTTTAAACATTTTGTGTGATGAATAACGGTGGAGGAAAAAGGTTTGGCTAAAAAGTGATAAAAACCAATGGCAAAGAAAGAATATAAGGATAATCATGTATTATGTGTATGCTATATAAACGGCATTTATCTGCTTTTAGTTTTTATAAAGTGGCCGTTGGGTAATATTCGTTAGTAAACGAAGATTTTGAAATGTATTAAAAAGGCACGGGAAATCACCCAACGTGCCTTTTTGATTTATGTTTGTGGATTATACTATCTACCGAAATCGTCTTGTACCCGTACAATATCGCTTTCATCTGATGGATTTGAAGCATCGGTATGTTGCCAGATTTCTGCAACTACACCCCAATCTTCTAAACCAATTAAACGGTGACGCTCGCCTTGTTGTAATTTAATCTGATCTTTAGGGGCATATTTTTTCACTTCACCTTCTTCATCTGTTTCGCTGGTTTTGATACCAACTGTTCCAGTTACTACCTGCCATATTTCGGCTCTGCGGTGATGATATTGCCAAGATAAACGTGTATTTGGTGCTACTATTAATATTTTCGGACTTAATTTACCACCTATTTTTAAACCCTCTACATCTAATCCGTCAAAATAAGTATCAGCAAACTGTTGAGCCTGGGCTTCATCAATCACAAAGAAACCACCCCAAGGACGGGTTTCATCGCGGTTTACTACATTAAAACCTTCAATTTTTAAACGTTGTGCAACGCTATCGAATATTTCTCTTTTGTCGTTTTCCATAATTGGCGTAAAAATAATGCTTTGAAATTAAAAAAGCCCTTTCAGGCTTTTATTTTTTTCAAGGTTGTATAGTAAACGTCCATATCCACTTAGCAGCACCTTTCCTCCGGAAGGGAAAAAGCATTCTTATAAAGTACCAGTGTTAAGGAAAAGATGCTGGTAAGCAAATACAGATGTTCTGTTAAGAAAAGACGATAGCGTTCAGTTAAAGAAAAATGTTATTTAATCAACCTTATTTCATAAATGTTTGCGATAGCAGATCCTGCCTGAGCTTTTAACGTCAGTTCCATTTGTCTGGCCAGCAACGGTTCCGGAATATCGAAGTCTTGCGTATAAAACGTATTTCCCTTGCTTCCATCCAGGCTCACATTAGCAATAACCTTGTTGTTAATCAAAAGCGAAAATGTTTTATTTTCTTCTTTACCATATAATGTAAGCCGAACTCTTTTAGCAGCTAAATGTTCATTTTTCATATTATAGCTAAACCATCCTTTTCCATTTCTGAAGTGACGATCCTGATAAATCCCATTATCTGTTTTCTCCCCTTTAAAGCCGTGATCAGACTCGGGTTGTTGCTCTCCGGTATTGATCAGATCAACAGTTGCTTCTTCAAGTTTACTTTTTTCAATTTCTGCTAATTTTATGGCTTTTGCCCTTTCCTCGAGGTTTTCGGGGCTTGCATAAGGGAAGTAAATCATATAACGTTTTTCTGCCAAGCGGTAAAACGGAACCAGTTTAAGATCTTTGAATTTCGGCTGATAAATTGCATTTGTAGCACTAAAAGCAAGCGTTTCATTTTTTACGGCGACAATATTTTTAGCAAGATCTGCTTTGTTGCCCGAAACCAGCGGCGCCTCACTAATTGAAAATAAAGTACCGGAAGCAATATGCCCCATCCGGCTGCCATTAGCTGTGAGATTAGGTTGCTGAAGCGTATCCAGTTCAGCAGCCATTACGATTGGTCCGTGAAGAAATGCCACCCAGTCTGATCCATCTGGTAAAAATTCAGTGATATTCTGCATTGGCAACGCCACTTTAATTACATCACCAGAAGACCAAATGCGATCGACACTTACATAACCATTGCCCAGGGTTTTAGTTGTAGCCTTCTTGCCATTAATGAAAAACGTCATCTGCCCTGCTGCCAGCCAGGATGGATGCCTGAAGTTGATTGCAAAATTCTTTTTACCTGCAATTTTCAACTTTAATTGACTGAACTCTTTTTCCGGAAAATCTGTTTCTTGCGTAAGGCTGATTCCCTTTTCCTTCCAGTTTAAGGTAGAAGGAATAAAGAGATTAACATAAATATCCCGTTTGTTATGTGCGTAAATCAACTCCCCGTACTTGCCATGGTTTTCTAAACCAGAGCCCACACAGCACCAGAAACTTTCCTGAGGGGCTGAATAGGTACGGTAATGACCCGGACGCATGGGCGTGAAGTACACAAAGCCACCTTTATCCCGCTGGGAAGTTAAAATATGATTGTATAGCGTTCGTTCGTAATAATCCAGGTATTTTATAGAAGGTGCATCAAGAAACAGCTGCTTAGTCAGTTTCAGCATGTTGTAAGAGTTACAGGTTTCCGGTCCCTCCCGCGATTCGAGCATCGAAGAAAAATCATTTGAGGGATGAAAGTGTTCCCTCACACTGTTTCCACCAATGGCAACTGTTCTGTTATTAACCACCGTTTGCCAAAAGAACGCTGCGGCTTTGCCCCAATTCTGATCCTGATCTACCAAAGCAATTTGCTCGAAACCAATCACTTTTGGAATTTGCGTATTGGCATGTAAACCGTTCAACGCATCTTTTTTTGCCAGCAAAGGTTTCAAAATCGACTGATCGGAAAACTGCCTGGCTAACTTCAGGTATTTTTTGTCACCTGTAATAGTATAAACGTCTGCAAATATTTCATTCAACCCACCGTGTTCACTTTTTAATAATTCCTGAATCTGATGATCTGATAAACCGGAAACAAGGTCTATGCACCAATCAGTAAGCTTGATAAGCATGTACTTCGCTTTTTCGCTCCCTGCAACGGCATAAGCATCGTGCAAACCCGCAAAAATTTTATGAATGTTATAAAGGGGCACCCATTTTCCATTGAGGGAAAAACTGGAAGATTTGATATTGCCCAGTTTAATTTGTGCCCAGATTTCTTTTCCGCCGGGAACGCCGGATAAATATCCATTCCCATTTTTTAGCTGACATTTTTCCAGTTCATCGAGCATGTAATCCAGTCGGGATTTTACGCTCTCCTCTCCGGTGGAAGCATACATTAGTGAAAGTGCTGAAACATAGTGACCGCCAATGTGTCCGTCCAAACCTGTATTTTCCCAGTTTCCATAAGACTCTGCTTTGGGTGTTAAACCGGCTTCTTTTAAATAAGGGGCTAATAACCGATCAGGATTTAGGGAAAGCATGTACGCCTGATCCGTTTTTTCAGCTTTTAAAAATGGGCTTTCCAGCAGCCGCACATCCTTAAGTTCAAAAGCCTGCAATTTAGTTTGCGCAATAATCTGAAAAGAAAATGTAGAGATAATTAAGAAAAGAATGCTTCGCTTCATGATGGTAAGTTATCTTCCTGAAAAGGGAATAATAATGCATTTGGCATTGAGATGAAATATTTGGTTATGTGAAACTCAAATATACAAAACTGGGTGCAACTTTAGATTTGTGAGGTTTCTTTTATACTTAAGGGCCTTCTCTTGATTAAAGTGCGGATCAAAACGGTCGTCTTACTGAACTTGTTTCAGAATCGTACGAAAAAATCGTAACTGCGAAGCATATTCGCATAGCGAAGAATCCCCGCATTCTTGCCGACTGCCTTCATTCATGTTGGGCCATTCTATTTTTGATAAACACGAACGTAATCTATTTCGAAACGATTCGGAAATTTAGTGCCATTCGGATCACCTCCATTCATCCCGCCAATTGCGAGATTCAATAAAACATAATGTTTTTGTTTAAAGGGATGAGTGCCTTTGCGGTCGTCGCTATCAAGATCGGCGAGTAAGGTTTTATTTAACAATACATCATCCACAAATAAACTGATAGATTGCTCATCCCAGTCCATTCGCCATATGTGGAATTTTTTGGCCCATGCTTTATCGCCCAGTTCACCAACAGCTTTGGTTTGGCTGAACCATTTTGTTTTTCCGTTTTTAGCCGTACTTGCAATGTTTGCCAGGATTTTGCCCCGGTAGTATTCCATAATATCTATTTCACCATTGGCAGGCCATGAACCCTCAACGCCCAAAGTCCAGAAAGCGGGCCATAAACCTTCGCTTATATCTATTTTGGCTCGCATTTCAAAGCGTCCGTACTGCCAGCTGTTCAAACCCCTAGTAATTAAACAAGCAGAGGTATAATGGATCGTTTTCCGATTTTTGCGCCAGTTTTTACTTTCCGGAACATAATCAGGATTAGGTTTTTCAGTTTTTCTGGCTTCAATAACCAATAAGCCATTTTTGCAAAAAGTATTTTCTGGCTGGTACCATTGCAGTTCTTCATTCCGCACAAAACCCTTCTCGTAAGTCCAGTTGAGAGGATCCGGATTACCATCCTTATTAAACTCATCAGCCCATACCAGCTGATAACCATCTTCAAAAAATCTTGAATGTGCAACATTTTGCGCCCCATTTATGGCGCAAAATGTTGTGATAAAAACCAGTAGTGAACAAAAGATATATTGCATTTTATCTCGCATCTGGAATAAAGTTACCTAAAAGTTTAATAGTGTAACTGTATGAATATTTCTTATCTGTTAGTCGGTATTGCGCATGTGGATAGGCACCCCAGCTATCATCTCCACCCACTCCGCGTTGCTTCAAATCAATATTTAAGTACACGTTATTGCGTACCGGTAAATCTGTAGGGTGTTGTTGTTTTTTGGTTAAACCCGGATCTAAATCTTCGGTAGAATGATTAATCGCAGTAAATGAAATGGGCTGTGCACCCTCAATTAAAAGGCCACCACCATCATTAGCGGTTAAACTCAACCAGCGAACATCGGTTTTATTCCCACTTTCCTGCGGACGGATATAACCCTTGTAATACTGATTTTCAACCTGATCCTCATATAGACCAACTAAAGAAGCAAAATTACGATCACTGTAGTTTTCGTACGGCCCCCGCCCATAATATTTTAGATTCTGGTAAGCTTGTGGCAGCTCTGTCCGCATTCCAAATCTTGGCAGTTCTGGCAAATCTCTATCGCCTAAATCCATTGTAGCAGTAACTTTTACCGATCCATCATTTTGAATCAGATAGTTGATCACATAAGGCACAGCTACACTATTCAGCATATAATTTACATTAATCAGCAAGCCACTATCTGTTTGTTTTGCCACATTTACTGCAATAAGTTTTCTGCTTTCATGCGCCGAACGCCAGATGCCTAAACGTTGTGGCATATTGTTTCCGAAATCGTTATCTGTTGGTGCCCTCCAGAAATAAGGCTCCGGGAAACGGTTAAAGTTTTTTCCGCCTTTTTTACCGTAGCGAATAAACCTTCCATACTTCGTATCAAATTCTCCGCTTACATCTTCAGCAGTAAACGAAAGTTTATTACCATCTGTGGTTACATTAAGTTTACCCGCAGCCTGGCTTGCCTTCGCAAAGAAATTACCACCATAAAAGAATTGCTCATTGGCTACTTCAAAACCAGCAGGCAACATGACGCTGGCTTTTTTACGGTAAGCATAAACATTTAAGAAATATTCTGTCCCGGCAATGGATTTAAACGCCGGAACATTGAGCTTGATGTCTTTTTTAGTATGCGGGTTAAGGTTCACCTCGAATGTACCCTCTTTAACCATTTTGCCATTGCTCATTAATACCCATTTAAAATGATATTGATCGAGGTTAGTAAAATCAAAAAGATTCTCTACTGTGAGGTTTCCTTTAGTAATATCTGCTGATGTAAATAAAATATTCTGATAAATTTTCCTGATCTCGTATGCACCCGGGTCCGGTGTCCGATCTGAACTCACCATTCCATCAGCCACGCCGTTTTCATCATTCTGCAAGTAAAAACCACCTAAATCGCCACCATATGCCCAGAATGTTTTGCCATTACCATCCCTGGTTTTGATACCCTGATCTACCCAATCCCAGATGAAACCACCTTGCATATGTTTGCTTCCGCGGATGATATCAAAGTACTCTTTAAAATTACCATTACTATTTCCCATGGCGTGGGCATACTCGCACATAATATACGGACGCGTTTTGGTGAGATCGTTGGCATACTTTTTCATGGAGCCAATGCTTGGATACATCGGACAAACAATATCCGTATTCCAGTCTTCGCCAGCCTGCTCAAACTGAACCGGGCGGGTATTATCACGCTGCTTAATCCATTTATAATTATCGTGAAACACCGGGCCGTTACCGCATTCGTTTCCAAGCGACCAAATGATAATAGAAGCGTGATTTTTATCACGTTCCACCATCCTTACTGTTCGGTCTACATGTGCCGCAGCCCATTCCGGTAAATAAGCCGGGTGCTTTGATTGATCAAAAGCACTCTGCCACTCTGCCCCCATTCCATGTGTTTCTATATTTGCTTCATCAACGAGATAAAGCCCATATTCATCGCACAGTTTATACCAAAGCGGATCGTTTGGATAATGTGATAATCGCACCGCGTTAATGTTAAATTCCTTCATCAACCGGATATCTTTTAACATCAATTCTTTGGTTGTAGTATGGCCGGTAACATCATCATGCTCATGGCGGTTAACTCCGTGAACATAGGTAGCAACACCATTTACTAAAAGTTGCGCATTTTTTATTTCTACTTTTCTAAAGCCAACCTTCGCTCCTGTTACAACTGTTTGTTTGCCTTTTGCATCTGCAAGTTCGATTATACAATCATATAGATTCGGTTGTTCTGCATTCCATTTCAACGGGTTTTTTATCGTTCCGCTAAAACGAACGGTTTGAATAGAATCTGCATTTGCGCTGAAGGATTGTTTTTTTGTAAAAACAGTTTTGCCGGTTTTATCCAGGAGCGATACCGTAACCGATCCGCCTTCGGGGTTTTGCTTTGCAAATTTGCGCACATCAACATCGGCCGTAAATAATCCGTCAGTATAATTTTGATCCAGATCACCTTTGAGGAAGAAATCCCAAACGGTTTGTTTCGGCATGGCGTATAAATAAACGTTGCGTTCAATTCCGCTCAGGCGCCAGAAATCCTGATCTTCCAGGTAACTTCCATCCGACCAGCGAAAAACCTGAACGGCCAGAACATTATTACCAGGTTTCAGGAAAGGCGTAATGTCAAATTCTGCAGGCGTTTTAGAAGCTTTGGTCATGCCCACCTTTTTCCCATTCAGGTAAATAAAAGCGCAGCCTGAAATAGAACCAAAATGAATGATGGTTTCTTTCCCTTCCCAGTTTTCCGGAACAGTGAAAGTTTTTCGGTATGTACCTACCGGATTATTTTCGCCAATAAAAGGCGGATTTTTTGGATGAGGATAAGTGATGTTAGTATAAATAGGAATCCCAAAACCGTTGAGTTCCCAATTGGATGGAACAGGGATATTTGCCCAGCCGCTATCATCAAGACTGGTATTAAAAAAATCTACCCGGCGATTTTGGTGTTTATCAACATAATTAAACTTCCAGCTACCATTTAAAGATTTAAAATAAGGTGATTTCGAGTAATCATCCTGAATTGCATCCTTCTGGTTATCGAATAACATGAAAGTCACATGGGCTTTTTCCTTCCCTTGATCTACTAATCTTGGATTTTCCCAATCGTTGTTTTGGGCACCAACCTGCTGTGAAAATAAAATCGCAAGCGAAACTGCTGCTATTGTAGTTTTTAAACTCATAAATTAATTTTGAATGGTTCAGTTACAGATTACTCCTTCGAAGATACTGTAACTGAAAATTTTTATATTCCTGTTGGCGTTGAACCACCAGCTGTAAGCCAACCTGGGTTTTGGTAAATGGGTGAACTGGCTATGTTTCCATCCGGAGCGGTAATGTTAAAGTGTTGGGTTGCAATTGGGCTTAAATAGTGTGCCATCATCCACCTTGCACCTTTGTAAGAATCGGCATTTGAACGGATTTCCTGCGGACGTAAATAAACACTCAAATCCGGATCAGACACCACAGCACCAGAATTTGCGGCACCATACACAATTTGAGCAGCAGAAAACCAGCTCTTCATTGGCCCCCAAAGTTTAAAGCCTTCAAAATGATATGGCGTGCTGATCATCTGATCCATTGCCCTCCATCTTTTTAAATCCATATACCTCAAGCCTTCCGCCATTAATTCATTTCTTCTTTCCCGGCGAATGTTATAAAGTGTTGGCGAAACCAAGGCATTAGCAGAGTAAGCACCCCAATCCTGAGTCTCTCTGACCATCACCGTTGCAGCAATGGTTTCCTGAAAATTGGTATTTACTTTCGCTCTTGCCCTTAATTGTTGCCAGTACTTAGTAGCGTCGGCATCTATTGTTCCATTTCTTTCATAGCTTGCTTCAATGTAATTTAAATAAGCTTCACTGGCTCTGTAAGTAATGCTTCCGGTAAATCCCTGTCCATTATTTGCCTGTGCGCCATCATAGCTGATTCCTTTTCTGATGGCATAACCAGTGGTATATTTCTGATCGTAACTGGATTCCCAAATTCTCGGCGTTGGCTCAATTAATGTGGCATGGGTTCCCTGCCCAACGTTTACCAATACGTTTTTCTGTCCGGGTTCTTTCAAAAATAAGTTTAATCTTCCATCCCGGTTTTTTCGAACATCAGCAATATAATCATCTCCCTGATAATTGCTTCCAGTGGCATAGATTGGCAATCCGTTCTCCATTAAGAAGCTTTCTACCATACTTTTTGATAAACCCACCGCATAGTTTCCAGCCTGGGTATACACCGGAATGTTATGTGTAACCAAACCAGCGCCATATTGTCTCCATAATAAAACCTCGCTATAGCCAGACATGTCAACTGCGCCGAACATTTTAAAATAAGGGTTTTCGTTATTTGGCGCTTCTATAATTCCGGTATTGGCCACCAATGGAACGGCATCGGCCACACTCTTCGCTGCAGACATGGCTTCACCTAAAAAGTATTGAATTTCTGAATCGATGCTTCCTGTTGGATATTGATAATTTGCGTTGTAATCTTTCGATTTGCCGGGCCAGTTTGGTCCGTTGGGAACGAAGGCTGTTCCTTTGAAATACTTTAGCCATGTGCCTTCATACAAAGCAACTCTGGATTTAATCAGCTGTGCGCAAAGTTTAGAAATTCTATTCTTTGTAGCATCAGGTGATGTTTTTAATAGCAGCGCGGCAGAATCCAGATCAGAAAGGATAAACCTGGCTACTTCGTTACGTGGCTGTCTTTTACTCACCTGGATAAGAATTTCCTTCTCATCAGGATAAACAGTTTTGATGATTGGAAAATCGCCTAATGATTGCAATTTCTTGAAATATTCTACTGCCCTAATAAAATACATTTCACCAATATATTGCCTGATGTTATCGGCATTACCGACGATGCCGCCGGCTTTCCATCTTGGTACTACGGTACTCAGGAAATAATTTGCCTGATAGATATTGCCAAAACTCCATTCTCCACCCGAAGCCTCTACACGCCATAAACCTGGAATAAATCTATTATCCAAAACAGGCACAATCATATTATCAGTATTACCATCGATACCAAAGGTGCCGAAAGAATAATTTCCGTGTGAAGGAAATGCATCGGGATACCTCGCAATCGCATAAGCGGCAAGTTGCCCTTCTTCTTTTAAATAACTTTCTGGAGTAATATTTGAAAGTGGTGCTTTATCTAAAGCCTTTTGGCAGCCTGCGGATAAGAGTGCAAAAACTGCTAGTGTTGCCAGGCAACTATATTTTTTATACTTTGAAAAATTCATTTCTATTTGATTAAAAAGTTACACTTAAACCCAGTGACATCACTTTGGAAAGCGGGTACACACTTCCATTTGAGCCACCATCAATTGTCTCCGGATCGAACATTTCGGCAAGTTTAGTCCAGGTGACCAGATTCTCACCTGAAGCAAAAAATCTTAATTTCTGTGCACCGAACTTTTTTGTCAATCGTTGAGGGATCGTATAACCCAATTGAATATTTTTTAACCTGATATAGGAAGCATCTTGAAGATAACCAGTTTGCGTTTGCTGGTTTTTACCGGTTCCGAAAGTTGGTCTTGGATAATAAGAATCTAAGTTTAAACCTAGCGGACTGTTCGGATCATTCCTAAAATAATCTGCATGTTGTACTAAACCTGTAGACCACCATTTATCTGCAGTCGTGCCCCAGAAGAAGTAACTGTTTTGCCAGTAATCTCTTTTTAATACCCCCTGGAAAAATGCCCGGAAATCGAAGCCCTTATAATCCATATTGATATCTAAACCCACACGATAACGAGGCGTGCTGTTTCCAATCAGGTGTGCATCACCAGAATCTCCTTGTCTCCAGCTTCCCCAATCCAGTTTACCGTCTTTATTGTAATCGGCATACATGATATCTCCTGCAGACCATTGCGAACCAAATGCCGATTGTCCGTTGCTCAGCGTAGCCAGATGGGCATTCATTTCCTCCGGGGTTTTGGCAATTCCAATAGTCGTGTATCCCCAAATTTCGCCTAATTGCTGACCTGTTCTATAAGTATCTAAAGACATAGTCGCATTTGGATAACGGGTAACCGTAGTTTTCAAATCAGATAATAAGAACTTCACGCCATAACCCAGGCCACTTTTGGTACGGTCATTCCAGCCAATTTCAAACTCAAAACCCATCGATTTTAAATCGGTATTATTGGTTTGTGGCACCGCTGTTCCTAAAGTTACCGGAAGTTCTGGTGCAGGCCCAACCATATTTAAGGTTTTGCGGTTAAACCAATCGAAAGATCCGGTTAACCTGTTTTTCAAAAAGCCAAAATCTAAACCTGCATTATAACTTTCTACAGTTTCCCAGGTTAATGTTGAGCTTACAATCCCAGGCGCACTGGCAGTATTTGGTCGGCCGCCGTTCACTAACCATGTTCCATTTGCAGTACCAACTGGCATAGTGAGGTAAGTTGGATACCAAACTTTGGTATTCTGATTCCCTAAACTGCCGTAAGAAGCCCGGAACTTAAAGGTATTTACAAAAGCAAATCTGTCTTTAAAAAAATCTTCTCTGGCCATGTTCCAACCCGCAGAAACTGATGGAAACCATCCCCAGCGTTTATCCGAACGGAAACGCGACGATCCGTCATAGCGAAGGTTAGCTTCCAACAAATAAATACCATCGTAATCATAGTTTAAACGGCTAAATAATCCTTGCGTAGCCCAGTTTTGATATTGCCCGGAAACAGTGGGTGCCAGCACTTTTCCATCAGCATCTAAACCGGAGGTAGTGTTTAATGTAGCGATATCAGGCACGATGATGCCATTTCTTTGTGCACTTAAATCACGGTAACGGGTATCTTCATACTGAAAACCAGCCATAATTTTAAGGTTGTGTTTGCCGTAACTTTTCGAATATTCTGAGTAAATATTGGTATTGAAATAGTTTTCCTTATAACCAAATTCGTTTACATTCGAACTTCTTCTGTAGAGATACGGAACGCCATTTACATCGTGGTTAAATGTTTGCTGCGAATCCCAGTGACGGAATTGCGTTTGCGTCCGGTAATTTGCTTCTCCAAATGTTTTCCAACCTTTAACCGGCTCAAAAACCAATTGAATTTGCTGATACATCCAATCTTTAACTTCACTATCATCGCCACCTTCTGCCATTTCTAAGGCAGGCGACGGAGAACTATACAAATAACCGTTCGGATCATACAGTGGCAGAGTTGGCCAACCCTGACGGCCAATCCCCTCATAAAAACCATTCGTTAATGCCGCAGGGCGATGATAAGTTTCTCTCAGAAAACGATTACTATAATTCGCGGTTAAAAATTCTGAGATTTTGGTATTGATTTTCGCCGTGGCACCATAACGGGCATAACCATCCTGATTGAAGCGCATCATCCCGGTTTGATCCATAAAGTTTCCAGACAGGTAATATGAGGTCGCCTCTGTTCCGCCGGTTAAACTTACGTTGTGCTCTTGCGAAAAGCTATGGTCGCGGTACATTACTTTGTACCAATCATTGTTATCGTTACCAAAAGCATAACCATCTGCCCAAACCAATTTGTTGTTCGGACTTGGAATAATGGTACTTTTTAGTGTTCCATCCTGGAAATCTTTGATTCGTTTTAAACTTGCTGCATCAAAATGAGGTGCACTCCCTCCATTTTTGCCTGCATCATTAAAATAAAGTGCAAACGTGTAAGAGTCCATCATTTCCGGCAATAAAACCGGACTGGTTTGACGGAAACTATTGTTGTAATTTACCTGCACCTTTCCGGCCTTACCTCTTTTGGTGGTCACTAATATTACACCAAATGCCGCCCTCGAACCATATATCGACGATGCCGATGCATCTTTTAATACCGAAATACTTTCCACATCCTGCGGATTTAAAGCATTTAATGAACCTTCCATTCCGTCAATCAAAATGAGTGGATCTGAAGAGGAACTTCCGATCGTGCCTACACCCCTGATGTTAATAGATGGTCTGCTTTCCAGCGAGCCATTGTTTTGTGAAATATTCAGGCCTGGAACCAAGCCCTGCAATGCCTGAGACACATTTTGAACCGGTCGGTTTTCGAGCGATTTGGCATCTACTACCCCTACCGAACCGGTTAGGTTTACTTTCTTCTGTTTTCCAAAACCAACAACCACCACATCCTCCAGCGCTTGTTCGGCATCATCAACTAGGGTGATATTAACCTGCGGTTGATCACCAACAGTGATGCTTTTCGTCGCGTAGCCGATAAATGCAAATTCAATAACTGATCCTTTACTTGCACTAATTTTGTAACCGCCATCGGGATTGCTCATGGTTACATTAGAGGTGCCTCTTTCTTTTATCGTTGCACCCGGAATCGGATTTCCCTGGTTATCAGCAATCTGCCCGGTTACGGAGATTTTAGGGGTTTGGGCATTTAAGTTTCCAACACAAATTACCGTGAGCACTACGGTAACCAGAAACATAAAAATGCATTTTTGCATGTTTAGTAATTTTTTAGTCATTCTTAATTTGTTTTGATTGTGGGATGAATTTGCCACTGAGTGCAGCGTAAAGGGTTTTGATAGTTTTTGGATACCTGATTAAAACTTAATTTGAAAGATTTTCAATTGATCGTGCGAAGACGCAAAAAGAGTGATTTTTGGTTTAAGGTTTTCCATAGGTTGATGATCTGATTATTCAAATAACCATGAAAAATAGAACTTTTAGAAGGGGTAATATGGTAAAATGTAGGTGGTAAATTGTGAATTTTTACCTGATTAAGGCCGAGAATCTGCATTTATCATTTTTTTAACCGTCAAGTTGACGGTTAATATTTGCTTATGAATAATGCACCGGGAAATTTTATATTAATTATTAAGACTAAACGATTTTAAATTGTGGTTTCAAATTAAAGTTGATTAAGTATTCTTTAGGAAAATCCGTTATTGCGAATCAGATTCTTCATCTGCTGAAGTTGTGGTCGAAGCTTTAAAAGTTTTCTCCTTCCATCATTTCCCAGGCCGGATAGCAATGTGGCCATAGCGAGGTTTGCCCCTCATTGTCATTCAGAGCGCAGCGAAGAATCCCAGCGTTTCTATCTGCTGCCTTCCATTAAAACCGAACCTTTTTTATACATCATTCCATGAACGGAGGGTTAAAGCGGTCTTCATCCTGAACTTGATTCAGGACCTATATTTCAATATTATTCTTTTTTTTAAAACCGCTAGCTGCGAGATATTCTTCTTCTCACGCCCTTTCCCTTTCTGGAAGGTGCCGATAGGCGGATAGGGGCTGTTTTTCTGCTGCGCTGGCTTGCCTCGGCTGGCCGCCGAAGGGCTCTAAACTTTTTCTTGATAAAAAGTTTAACAAAAATCAAGGCTTGGAACTGATGTCGGATAAAATCGTTAAAGCTTTGTTTCGGCAGCACAAGCACCCGATGAAGGATCGGGCAAAATGCGCTGCCTTGGGTTGTGGGGATATGAAAGATTGTGGTCGAAGCTTTAAACATTTTCTCCTTCCATCATTTCCCAGGCCGGATAGCGAGGTGGCCATAGCGAGGTTTGCCCCTCATTGTCATTCAGAGCGCAGCGAAGAATCCCTGCGTTTCTATCCGCAGCCTTCCATTAACACCGAACCTTTTTTATACATCATTCCATGAACGGTGGGTTAAAGCGGTCGTCATCCTGAACTTGATTCAGGACCTATGTATTGATATTACTTTTTTAAATTGATGGCTGTGATGAATGTTTTTTTCTCTCACCCTTTCCCTTCCAGATGAGAAGCGCCGATAGGCGGATTGGAGCCTATCGACAGCATAAACCATAGTTTGAATTACTTATTAAACGTATTTAAATTCCATTCATCCTGCCAGTTAATTTTAATCTTCTCACCTTCAAACTTAATTGGCAACCACAAATAACGACCATCGATGGCATTTTTCGGTTCCCATTTATCGGCCATAAAAATGAATTCTCCCTTTTTTCCAGGAGCCGGAAGTACATGAGTGCTCTGCCCGCCGTAGGTAATATTCGCACCAGGACCTTCGCAAGGGTTGCCCATAAAAGTCCAGGGACCCCAGATGAAACTGGCTTTGAACCACCTTGCAGGGTTAGGTGCCCAGCCTGTACAACCAGAACCCACCATATAATAAGTACCGTTTTTCTTGAACAAAGCAGGTGCTTCGGTCTGCTGACCGACATAAATCCTGATGAATTTACCTGTATGACTTAAATAATCAGGTGATAATTCTGCCAGGTGAAGCGTGAAGTTTTCTTCAGAGGAAAATACATGATAGGCTTTTCCATCATCATCGACAAAAACGGTCATGTCTCTGGCCATTTGTCCACTAGGCAAATCCCTGCAAAAGAAACCATCGCTTTTATTTGCAGGCTGTTCACAATTCACTTTCTCTGTATCTGGCGTACCTTCTGCATACAAAGGCATTTTACCAGCGTTTGGCCGGTAACTTTTAATAAAGGTATATGGTCCGGTAGGTTTATCCGCTACGGCTACTCCGGTTCTGGCAGCTTCATAACTTTTACCCAGTAATTCAAGGTGGAACCACATCACAAATTTCTTCGTTTTTTTATTGTAAACTACCTTTGGTCTTTCGAGGATACAGCCTTTTGCAATGTCGCTTTTCAAATCATCAGAAACGGCTAAAGATATTCCCTCATCTTTCCAGTTATAAAGGTCTTTTGAGGAGTAGCAGTGCACGCCAACCTGCGCAGTATTTCCTTTTCCACCTTCCACTTTATGTTCGCCAAACCAATAATAAGTTCCTTTATATTCCACTACCCCACCCCCATGGGCATTAATATGAATGCCTTTATCATCTTTCCAGATTTTGCCTGGTGTAAAAGAAGTATATTTTTGCTGCGCTAAAACAAGCTGCTGTGCCGACAGTAGAGTCATTAAGAAACAGAAGAAAAAACTGAATTTTCTTTTCATATTTTTTGTAGGTTATAGGTTGTGAAAGACGACTAAATACGATTGCAGGAATTTTATTTTAAGTTAACGCTATGGTCATTTTGGAAATTTTCGCCACTCCATATTTTTTGGGCACTCCATTTTGCCGGTGGGTTTGCCCAAAAAGGGTTGGTGGCTGGCAAACCTAAAGGTAAAAAAATATTAGAAGCAATATAAGGACTCCCCTGGTTATTATAAAAATCTCCCAACTCTGGCTGGTCTCCGTATAAACCGATGGTTAACCAACCGTTTTTGTAAGTTCCCGGGCTTTCCAAAGTCTTTCTGATTACTGCTGTTAATGCGCCCCGAACCTGTTCCGGGCTCAATTGCTTAGGCAATGCATTTCTCAAGGCCATGTCTGCTAAATGGTGAAAAGCGGCGCCGCGGTATACTATAGAACGACCTGTAGCCGGATAAGTTCCATCCGTATTGATCAGTCTTTCCTGGATAATGGCATAACGCTCATTCCGTTTTTTGATCTTTTCGAACATATCTTTATAAGCGTTGGTTTTCTTACCAATAATTTCCGATAAAGTAGCCAGGTACGGATGAATGACATAACTATTGTAATAATCATAAGCGAATGAAGTACCATCAGCATACATGCCATCGCCCACATACCATTGTTCCATTTGCTGGAGCGCATAATCCACACGCATAGGGTCCCAATCGTAACCGAACTTCGCCAAAAAAGCTTCATTCACGGCTGAAAACAATAACCAGTTAGAAAATACAGGCTTAAATCTTCTCGTGGTGATGATGGATTTCATCAGTAGCGTTTGATTTTTCTTATCGAGATTTTCCCATAACCAGGGCGCGCGGATGACGGCCAGCGCCACATAAGAAGCATCCACCAATTGTTGCCCACCGATATCGAAAGTCATGAAATCTTTGGCATTAGAATCAAGCGCATTTTTTAACCCGCTCAAAGCCCATTCGCGGTACTGTTTGCGTAAAGCCACCTCTTCCGGTGCACCACCTTCGAGTTGTAACCAAGGCGCAATACCACTTAAAACACGACCTAAAACCTCTACATATTGCACTTTAATCCGGTGGTCTTTATTATCCACATGGATAGATGTTACTTTGGGCATTACAATCCTGAGGCTATCTTTCGCCAGGTTATACATTACCGGACGAACCATTTTGTCCATTTGCTGAAGCCAGAATTGCCTGTCGCCAAGCACCACATTCTTTTTACTTTTAGTTTTTTGTGCAACTGCTGTACCAGCAAAGCAAATCAGTAGCATCATGGCTGCTGCCCTATTTTTAATTCTCATTTGAAAACGTTTATTTTTGATCAGATAAATAGCGATACATTTCGCAGCCGGCCAATAGAAAGGCACCTACTCCAAAATTCGCGGTAGAATTAGCATTGACCACTTGACCTGGGATGGCTTTCTCACCAATCGGCTGTACATAACCTACTTTACCATCTGACTGCAAGGCAGTTTCTGATAAATATTTCCATGCTTTTTTTGCCTTTGGCAGATAGGCTTTTGCTTTTAAATGACCATTGTTAATGCCCCAAAGCAAACCATAAGTAAAAAATGCAGTTCCGCTGGTTTCTGCGCCAGGCGCATGTTCAGGATCGAGCATACTCCGCGTCCAGTAGCCTTCTTTTTGCTGAGATTTCGCAATTGCCTTGGCCATATTTTTATACTTGGTTAAATACTCTTTTCTGTGTGGATCATTTTCAGGAAGATCTTTCAGCACCTTGGCCAAACCTGCGAAAACCCAACCGTCACCCCTGGCCCAGAAATCCTTTTTCCCGTTGGCACTTTTATGTTTCGGATAGATATATTTGGCATCGCGATAGTATAATTTCTCTTCCTGATCATACATAATGCTATTGGCGTAGGTGAAATATTCATATAGCTTTTCTGAATATTTTTGGTCGCCGGTTAGCTTGTAAAGCTTCGTCATTACGGGCATCACCATGTATAATCCGTCGGCCCACCACCAATAATCATTTTTTGCCGTGCTCATTTCAAATTGCATGACTTCTTTTGCGCGGGCAATTTTATGTTCAGCAGGTTGCAAATGATAGAGATCAATATAAGTTTGAAAACAGATTTGCCAATCGCCAAAAAGCACATAATCATCTGTTTCGCCGTAAGAATATTTCCATTTGGATTGATCTGCAGATTTCGCTCCCATCCATTGATTATGCTCTGCCCAGTCTTCTGCATATTTTCGGTAAGCCTCGTTTTTGGTTAAAGCATACAGTTCCATGTTTCCTGTTTGGTAAGCTGCATGATCCCAAAATGCCCGAACCTGCGGTTTATTGGTGGTCTGCCAATAATTATTGGCTAAATTAAGTTGTGAAAGAACGCTTTCTTTTGTTTGTGCAATGGTTTCCTTCGCTACAGTAAGCAGCAAAACAAGCGCTGTAACAACTTGAATTAATTTCATCTTTCTCATTATTTGATCGGTTTAATGCCTTCTACAGTGGGTATCACTTTTTTTATAGCCCCATTTTCATCAAACTCCATTTTATCGATGCAAACCTCGCGGTTGTAGCCGGCAGATTCGCCCATGGTGATGCCTTTTGGTCTGGTGAAACGGTGATAAACAATATACCACTCATCTTTTCCGGGAATTTGGATTACGCTATTGTGTCCGGTGCCATAAATGGCTTGTTCTGGTAATTTGGTTAAAATCAGGTTATTATCCGGAATGGTAATTTTACCTGTCGGCGAATCAGAATAGCCGTATCGCACGCCGTAATCAGGATCTCTGGTATCATTCTCCGACCATAAAAAATAATATTTTCCATTTCTAAAGAACACCTCTGTACCTTCACGGAAGGTTTTATCTGGCGTAATAACTTTGATGCTGTTCGTATCTATGGAAACCATATCGGCATTAAGTTCAGCAACAGCCATGTGGCCATTTCCCCAATACAGATATGTTTTTCCCGTTTTCGGATCGGTGAAAACATCAGGATCTATTTCTTGTCCGCCTTTTGTACTTGCCGGCCGTTTAGCAATGAGTGCTTTTCCACTGTCTTTAAAAGGACCTGCCGGATGATCAGCAACTGCTACCCCAATTTTCTGTGCTGCGGTAAAGTAATAAAAATATTTGTAGGCACCATTTACTTTCTTTTCGATGGCAGTTGGTGCCCAGGCATTTTTCCTGGCCCAGGAAACATTCTTATTTAAATCTAAAATTACACCTTCATCTTTCCAGTTTACTAAATCTGGTGACGAAAATGTTTTGAAATAGGTACCACTCCAGCCGGTAAATCCATCGCTGGTTGGGTATAAATAGTATTTTGACGTTAGATTAGAATAAAGAATCTCGGGATCTGCATAATAGCCGTTTAAAACCGGATTATTGTTAACAGCCGCAGATATTGCATAGGTTTCTGCTTTCTGATCGCCAATTTTAACAGTATAATTTACGGGGCCTTTAGAAAAATCTACCTTTCCGCCTGGCTTGATGTTTACTCCGGCAAACCTGGAAAACTGTGGATCAAAAGCCTTTAAATTCGTGCCGTAGCTCAAGGGTAAATAAGCTGTTTTCGCAACAGAATCAATGACGATATTATTTTTCTTGATGGATGGGTTCTGTGCGCTTTGCAAAACCGACTTTGCAGCGTACCATTTACTTAACAAGCGGTTTTCTTCTTGTGCAGTAATGGCAATCACCGTGCCATGGCGTGGATGAAAATCCATGCTGATTTCTTCATCAATTACCTTAAAGTTATTTAAGTCTTTTGATTTGGTAAACTGGTAACGGCCTTTGGTGTACACATCATACATCAGGATATATTCATCAGCATTGTTCAGTTTAAAAACACCTGCACCTTCAACAGCATCTTTAGTTTGCTGTAAATATTTATCGCCAAGCACATACCCCCTGGTTAATTCATTGGAAACTGCTTTTTTGATCCCGTTGCCATTGCCTTCCGTTTTAAAGAAAAGGTTATATTTTCCTTTATCGTAGATGATGTCCCCATCAATACAAGAGCCGTTTGTCGGACTAAAAAACAATTGCTTTGGCGTTCCTTCCAGATCTGTAAAATCGGCATTGGCATATGCGTAGTAGATTTTATCAGGATCTTCACCATGTTTCATCGACCAGTAAACCATGTATTTTTTAACCGCAGGATCGTAAATGGTTTGTGGTGCCCATACCCTTTTCAAATTTTCCTGATTGGGATATTTTTTCTGAATATTAATGATACTGGAGGTCCATTTGATGAGGTCGTTGGATTTTAAAAGCACCATCGCACGATTTGAATCCCAACCTTTTGCCGAAACCATATCAGTAACCACCATGTAAAAGGTCTTTCCATCGGCACCGCGTAAAATATGCGGATCGCGAACACCACCTGTAGAACTGATTTTTGCTGAAGAAATAACCGGCTCGTTATTATTCAACGCTTTATAACGGTAACCATCTTCACTTACAGCGAAGCGAATGGATTCCTCTGCTTTGGTATTTCCAGTAAAATAGGCAAACAAGTATGCACTTTTTCCACCCTGTTTTTTACTTTGTGCAGATGCGTCTGTACCCAGCGTAAAAGCGTAGAAAAACGCGAATACAAACGTTGCCTTGGCTTTTATCTTCAATCTTCTCATATTTATCGTTTACTTATTTATTTGGTTTCCAATTTAATACCTGTACAGCGGTAGGGGTCTGATTTGCCTTTCCTTCACCATCAATTTGTTTCACTTCCTGCAAGAATAAACTTAATACTTTTCTATTTTTCCAGAGCTCCGTATCATAGCTAGGCTCCCAATCACCAACACTTTTTGCGGTCAAATCTTCTATGTTCCAATGATTGGATGCGATGTTGTTGCTACGCGCTATCGAGGCCTTTCCACCTCGTTCCTCATCCCTGAAAATTAAGCCTGCAGCATAAAATCCGGCAGCTTCCCAAACAATAATCTGCGGCCGTGAAATGGGAATACGTTTCGTTCCACCGCCACTTAAGCTAAATGCTGTTTTTCTGAAGCCTAAATTATTCACCCGCCAACTGCTATCAGTTTTGTACACCAGGTGATACTGCGGAATGTTTTCATTTTCATCCCGCCAGTAACCTGCAATAAATACCCGTCCGCTGGCATCTGCAAACATAGAAGTCTGATTTATCAGTTCGCTCTTTTGCGGAATGTTGAGGGCATATTCTGCATTGCCCGCATTAATGGGAAGGGTGTATTTCTGTCCGTTAGATTTTTGCCAGGTTACACCGCCATCGGTAGATTTCCCATAGCACAAATCGTGGTTACTGGCCACGTCCGGGCTTTCCCTCCACACCCAGGAAATGTGAATTACACCTGCCAGATCAATCGCCACCTGCCAGTAAGCATTTCGCTTTCCTTCCCCATCAATCAGGTTGTTTTGAATTCTGCTCCATTTTTGTGTGTTCAACACATAACGATTAATCACCAGGTTGCCATTGCCTGATCCGCCGTCGCGGTAAAGAAACAATAAATCGCCATTGGCAAGCTTGTAAAATTCAGGATAGCTCACTTTATTCTCCCGTTCGGCTAACATAGATTTCTTTTCACTTAAAATTAAACCGCCACTTGTAGTCGAATGTGCATAATTTAAATTATTGTTATGCTGACTCCAGGCCACATGCAAAATTCCTTTTCCATCAACCATAATGCTGATCGATTTATGCGCATCTGCAGCATCACCTTTATAATTGCTTTTTAGTGTTTCCCATTTACCCGAACTGATTTTTCTTTTGGCCAGCACCAGGTATTCATCACCATCATAATAAGCCGCATATTGAACATCCCTAAAAGTAACCAGGGAATTTTTCCTAAAAATTACGGTATTGACCGAATTGTTCGACCAACCATTTGTTGCGATGGTACTTAATCTACTTTGTTGTGCCACGCAACCTAAAGTAAGTAAACTTAATATTGCGCTAAAAAATGTACGCTTGGTATAGAAATGCATTTGGGATTGAAGCTGCTCGATTTTTATCATTTGGTTATGTTCGAAGTACCGAAATTTTTATGTTTTAAACAGGGGGTTAAATCATACTTTAAGGGGGACAGATTAATATTACCTCCTTTACACTGTAGCATTGATGTTATAATACTTATGAAAGCTTTTGCGGTGTTTCTTAATAAACTCTGATGGGGTGAGCTTAAAAAGTTTCTGAAATTGCTCTCGAAAATATTTAATATCATTTATGCCTACCCGAAATGCAGCTTCATTAATATTCAGATTTGTATTGATCAACAACTCTGCAGCCTTACGTAATCTGATGAAACGGATAAAACCATTAACAGACTGACCGGAGGTAGATTTAATTTTTTTATACAGATTCGAGTGGCTCATTCCTAAACCAGAAGCCAATATTTTCACATTAAAACTGTTTTCCATCAGGTTTTCTTCGATAATGGTAATGCACTTCTGCAAAAAGCCTTTATCATCTTGCGATACCTTATGGGCATCGGATTTTAGGGTAATTTCGTTATAAAAATAAGATTGAAGATTGGTTCTGTTTTTAATGATCCCATTAATTTTTGCTGTAAAAAGTTCCTTATCGAAAGGTTTGCTGATGAAATCATAAGCCCCCACTTCAATGCCTTTCAACTTCACCTCCGGACTCGGATCGCCAGTAAGCAGAATGACCGGAATGTGGCTCAAAGCCGAATCTTCTTTTACTGTTTTGCACAGTTCTATCCCGTTCAGGCCATCCATATTTACATCAGAAATTACAATATCAGGTAAATACTCTTTGCAAAGTCTTAGTCCGTCCAGTCCGTTATCCGCAGTATAAATTCTAAAGTTTTCTTTAAAAATTTTGCGGATATAATCGATGATTTCCTGGTTATCATCAACAATTAAAATGGTATGCAGATCAGAAATCAGCAGTTCCAGGTTACCGATACTTTCACCTGTATTTTTCCCGCAGTCTTCCTGTTCTTGTGCAATCAACTCATTTACATAAGTTAACTCATTTTGAAAAGCAACCACTTCTTCGTTTATGTTGGCTTCTCCTACCGGAAGTTCGATTAAAAAAACGGTGCCCGTGCCCGGATTCGACACGAAAGAGATCTTACCCCGATGCAGTTCTACAAAGTTTTTAGCAAGATAAAGTCCGATTCCAAAACCCATTTTAAGCGATTCGTTAGACATTACCTTATAAAATTTATCAAATAATTTCTCGCCTACGCCTGCCGGAATCCCAGGCCCGCTATCGCTCACTTCAATTTTTATACCGCTTTGGGTACTTTGAATCGCAAGCCTTACAAAGCCACCTTTTGGCGTAAATTTGAGTGCGTTGGATAACAAATTGAACAGCACAATTTCGATTTTATCCTTATCACCATAAATAATCAGTTCCGTTTCTTCACACGCAAATGAATAATCAATATCATTGTTTTTGGCGAGGTAATTAAAGCACAGAAAGATTTCTTTAGCAAAACTGTACAAGTTTATCCGCACAATTTTTAACGCATCGTTTTCGCTTTCGGTCTTCCGGAAAAGCAATAATTGATCTACCAGGCTCAATAACCGCCGCGAATTCCGGTACACCACATTAAGGTTATCTTTCTCTACTCCTGACTCTTTTTTATTTAAGATATCTTTAATTGGATTTACAATTAACGTGAGCGGCGTTCTCAGCTCATGAGAAATATTGGTAAAGAAATTCAGTTTTTTCTCATTCAAATCCTTTTCACGCTCCATTTTCACGTTAGTGATTTCTATTTCATGTTTTAACCTGCGCTGACGGTTTCTATAGGTTTGAAAAAGATAAAACAGTGATGAGCCAATGATTAAATAGAAAGCATATGCCCACCAGGTACGGTACCAGGGCGGTAAAATAATAATGGTAACTACCTTTTCATTATTGCTCCAAATACCTTCCGTATCTGTGCTTTTGATGTGAAGCTTATAAGTGCCTTCATCCAGGCGGGAATAGTATGCTGTGCTTAATTTGTTTACATAATTCCAGTTCCGATCCCAGCCTTCCAGATAATAGGCGTAAGAAATCTGATCCTGAAAAGAAAATTCTATAGCCGCATAGTTTACCGATATCACTGCCGACTGATAGGGAATTGAAATCTGTTTGAGGTTAACCACGGAAATATCCTGGTAATTGGAATCATGATCGAGCGAAATATTGTTGATCTTAAAATCAGTCAGCATGATGTTAGGAATCCGCTTATTCTTCCTGATGCTATCTGGTGAAAAAAGGTTAAAGCCCCCAATGCCGCCGAAGAGAAAATCGCCGTTTGATAATTTTAATGCTGCATTATAGTTGAATTGATTGCTCTGTAAACCATCATTGGCGAAATAATTTTTAAAAGTCTGGCTTTTTACATCAAACCTGGATAATCCATTATAAGTACTCGACCATAAATTTCCGTCCTTGTCTTTTAAGATATTTAAAATAGAGTTGCTTGGTAAACCGTCGCTTTCCAGATAGCGCCTGATTTTTTTGGTTTGCGGATCAAAAAGCAATAAGCCTCCACCTTCGGTACCAATCCATATTTTGTTTCCCGCAGCCTCCTGGATGGCACGAATTGCCGCATTTATTTTTACATACCTGTGCTTTCTCCCTACCGGATCAATCTGAATGAGCTGGCTATAGTTCCCGGCCCATAACCGGCCTTTGCTATCCTGAAAAAGGGTATGAATGTCTTTAAGATCATGATCAAAGAGTTCAAATCTATCTAAGGCCTTGAGATAATGGTAAAGTGAGCCGCCTTTCGTGGTACCCGCCCAGATGTTTTTTTGGTTATCCTGATAGAGTTTCCAGATATTTTCTTCGTCAATGCCTTTAACAGAATCGTAACAATGGTAATGAATAAATTTACCAGCTACAGGATCAAACCGATCGATCCCTCCGTTAAAAGATGCCACCCAGATGTTATTATCTGCATCATTTAAAATACTGGTAACAAAGTTGCTGGTTAAAGCGCCAGGCTTACTGCTTTTAGCATAATTGGTAAAGGCATCGCTCTTCCGGTTCCAGACACTTAAACCTCCCCCATCCGTTCCGATCCAGATATTATGATTTTGATCTTCACTAAATGAGAGCACAAAATTATTGATGAGCGAGTTTGGCTTGAGTAAGTTGCGTTTGATCGTTTTGAACTGCCCCTGCTCCGGATCGATAATATTTACCCCGCCGCGAAGTGTTGCGATCCACTTTCTTGATTCGCGATCTTCGTAAATCTGCGCCACAGAATTACTGCTCAATAAGCCTTTTTCGCGTCCAGCAGGAAGATGATTTACCACTTTGTTTACCACATCATACACGATGACACCTCCTCCATCGGTGGACAACCAAAGCTTCTGCCGACTGTCAAGGGAGAGGTTCATGATGTTTTCCTTACCAGACAACTGACTGCATTTCTCCAGCAACCTCTGACTGGTATGATAGGTGTAAAGTCCGCGTTCCGTTCCAATCCAGAGATCCTCACCTTTGCCTTTAACAATACTGGTCACCAGGCGAATATCCGATTTAATTACCTTAACCGACCTGGTTTCCGGATTTAGCTGACACAAACCTACATCTTTAATAAAAAGCCAGATCAGGTTTTCACCATCTGCACAGATGGCTTTCACACTGAAATCTTTCGAGCCCCTGAAGGTGATCCTTTCGGCCAGTTTTTCTTTATTTTTGAGGAGGAACAAGCCCCTGTCGTCTGTTGCAACGTACACTGCCTTTTTTGAAACGGCTATCGCGTTAATGGCATAACTTACCTCTGTTTGTTTTTTATTTTCCGAATATTTTAGTTGATGAAATTTAGAATCTGCGTAATCATAATAGGAAATTCCTTTTTGCGTGCCCACCCAAATGCGGTTTTGCTGATCGCCGTTTAATACGGTAATGTGGTTGTTGATTACGCTGCTTTTGTCGCCCCAAACACTCCTGAAAATTTTAAAATTATAGCCATCATAGCGATTTAAACCGTCGTATGTACCCATCCACATAAAACCAAAATGATCGAGATACAAGGAATTGACTACATTATTAGAGAGGCCATTTTCTACACCGAGATATTTTATAGCACCAAAAGAGGTTTGTGCTTTTAAAGGATTAAGATTGTTTACCAGTAAAAAAACGAAAGGGAAAAAAATCTTAAAGTTTGACAACATTGCAAAATGGGATGATATTTGGCCAAAACGAATATACATGTTTTTTCTATGGCTAGACAGTTTTTGTTAATTTAAGCGATTAAATTAAGGGCTCAAAACTGGCTTGGGGAGATTATAAAGCAGGTTTTAAACCTCCAGTATATTGTGGATTAACTAAATATGTATGCACCAATATGTTTTATTCCGGCCCCTCGCCCTCACGATTTACCCCTGTAATATATTAAAAACAAAAGTAAACCTATCCATTTGAAATGCCATCAAACAGCTGGCAGTAAAATACCCGTTTGTACCCGGATTTTGACCTGATGTGTTCATCTACTATTTTGGGCAGTTAGTTTACCAATAATAGTGAATTTATCTGTTCGCCACTGGTGGGGTTTAGCTTCGTATATCTTTGCCGGCCATAAATTGATGGGCCTGGTACTCGCCCATTTTCCATTTTAGTGTATTTTCATATCCACCGCGACCATCCTTGCCCTGAACCATTCTTCTTTGCTTCGTGCATCTTTCTCTTTTCTTTTACAATAGGCTTTGTAGGCTGCATCAATCCTTTCTTCATCACAATACTTCTTTATTTTCTTTGCTTAATAATAGTAAGGAAACCATACTACCTGCAAAGCATTATTTTTCTTATAATAGCGTTTTTATTAATGACTGTAGTTTTGTCTGTTAACAGATGGCACTCGTTCACCAAAAAGGGTCAATATTAATAAATTTAATAGCAACATAGATTCTTTATTTTAAGATGTCATTACTTATATGACCCAGATTCGCCATGTGATTTTCCAACATCTAATAAAATCAAAAAATAAGCGTAAATTGTTATCAATGATTTAAAATCAATATTTTTGTACTATGAAACGCGAGCATTATATATAAGGCCAGCTATTTGAAGATGTAGAATTAGTCAATTCTATTACCCATCCAAAATACGAGGATCGCATCAAAACCTTAGAGGGTGTAATCAAAAACCTGAGAAAGGACGACCTTGGCAGTGGGCATTGTTTCCTTATTTTTGGCGAGCAACTTGAAGAGGATGAAGCTTTCTATGAGTATCCTGATGGCCGTATAAGTATCGAACGTTTGGACAAAAATAATATTGAAATTCCACGCAAAATTATTAGAGTGTTAACCAGTTCGGAAACTAAGGCATTAAGAAAAAGCAATGCCATCATCCGTTAAGCCCCAACTTTTCATTATTACAGGAAGTAATGGTGCAGGAAAATCAACTCTTAAACAAGCCTTACTACCTCCCGATTTTAATAACTTAAATATTTTTGATGGGGATATTTTTTACACACAAAAAAGTCGAGAATTCTATAAAGTTCATGGAAGCAGTAAGGAAGCCAAAAAACAAGCAAACGAAGCCCTTGAACTCCACTTTAGAAAGCTTGTAGCTTACCATATTGCGAATAAAGCCCATTTTGCCTATGAGGGGCATTTCACTGGCCAGGGCGCGTGGCAAACGCCCACTGATTTTAAAGATGCTGGATTCGATATCCATCTAATATTCTGTGGATTAAAAGAAGTGATCAGATCTATTCAAAGGGTTGAGATTAGAGTAAAAAAAGGTGGCTTCCACGTTACCTCGCTAGACATCTAGAACAACTTCTACGGCAATATGGAAATGCTGGAAAAGAACTATAAAATATTTGATACTATTGAAGTGCTGGACACCTCCGATGGTATACTTCCAATTTGCCACATTTCCAAAGCAGGTGGATACACTCCTTTAAATGATCAACAAATTCCGGAATGGTTTAAAAAAGGGCTACCAAATCTTTATCAAATAATTGCTAAATAGTATTCTTTTTACAAATATTGCGCTACCTGCTGCCACATGAATTGAGGTGTTCTCTGCTCCATAAAAGCATCTATAATAATTATCAGGAAGAGTTCCGAATTATAGGAATCAAAATTGGTAATCATTGGTAAACCATTATGGCTTTCTTTATAATATTCTTCATCATCAGCAATGCTCCATTTGCAATTAAGAATTCTTCGGTAAGTTTCTCCAAGATAAATCCAGCTGTCTTCGTAAAGGCCACTATGTTACGGATCATTGAAATTTGGCTACGCGACGTATATAAAAATCAGGCCTTTCCCGAAACAAATTTGTTGTAAACTTTTTTTTGTTTCCGCAAAATTGTTTACAACACCCGAAACAAATTTATTGTAAACTTTTTTTGTTTCTCGCAAAATTGTTTACAACACCTGAAACAAATTTATTGTAAACTTTTTTTTGTTTCTCGCAAAATTGTTTACAAAAAATCTTACTGGCAATGAAGCAAGTTACTTTCTCACCAACTATCCTAAGTCTTAGCCAGTCAATCTGCTAATCCTGAATTTATAGATATAAATTTTCGGTTGGTGAGACACCAACCGATAGATGGAAAATTGTTTACAACACCCGAAACAAATTTATTGTAAACACTCTTCTGTTTCTTAAAAAATGTTTACAAAAAATCTTACTGGCAATGAAGCAAGTTATTTTCTCACCAACCATCCTAAGTCTTAACCAGTCAATCTGCTAATCCTGAATTTATAGATGTAAATTTTTCGGTTGGTGAGACAACAACCGATAGATGGATAAAAATCCTGTCCACTCAACTATAAAACTAGGCATGAGTTATTGACTTTAACCTAATGGTTGGTGTCTCACCAACCATCCTAAGTCTTAGCCAGTCAATCTGATAACCTAGGATTTATAGATATAAATTTTCGGTTGGTGAGACACCAGCCGATAGAAGGAAAGCGGTTGCTTAAACTGATCATAAATCTGCTAAAACAAATAAGGCCAACACTTTCGGGTTGGCCTTATTTATTGTTTAAGAAAAGAATTCGTTTATAATACGATGCTATCAATCGCTTTATCCAATGCGGTTTCCTGTAAATCTGCTACGGCGAAACCTTCTGCCCTAACCACCGTTACATCTGTAATTCCAATGAAACCTAAAAAGGCTTTAACATAAGGTACTACAAAATCGTAACCTGCAGCCGGACCTGAGCTATAAACACCACCTGTTGCAACAGCGATGTATGCTTTTTTACCGGTTACTAATCCTTCCGGACCGTTAGCGCCATATTTGAAAGTGATACCTGCACGACCAATATGATCAAACCATGCTTTTAATACCGAAGGGATACCGAAATTATACATTGGCGCGCCAATAACAATCACATCAGCATCCATAATTTCTTTAATGGCTTGATTAGAGTGACTAATCGCAACTTTATTTTCTTCAGTATGTTGCTCTATCGGTGTAAAAAATGCATTTAAATGCGCTTCTTCCAAATGTGGAAATGGAGATTTAGCTAAATCTTTTACCACTACAACTGCTCCCGGATCTTGTGCTTTTAGCTGATCAATAATCGCGTTAGCCAGTTTGATACTATTTGATGCCTCGCCCCTTGGGCTCGAAATAACACTAAGAATTTTTGACATATTTTTTCTGTTTTTATGATCTGATTGAGATGATAAAAGTGCGATGTTTTCTTGATCAAGATCTTGATGTAGGATAAGAAAATATGCTTCATTAAAAATAATACAGAATCAACCTTGAAATTGCGGGTAAACCACTTAGTATTCTCCTAAATAACTAATATCTGTTACAACGAATTCAAAAAATCCAGATACTGCGGTACACTTTTTTCGATTAATTCTTTGGATGAATGATATTCAATCCCATAATAAGCAAATGGCGGTTGGTAATCGGCTTTTACAAACTCAAAAGAAAGTTGAAACGGACGTAGCAATTCTGCTAACGTATAACGGTAAACTCCCGATTCCTGGTAGTCTGCTTCATCTGCACCAAGAGAAATGGCCAGTGCAATCTTCTTACCAGCAACCTTGTAACCACTTTCGCCGCCGTAAGCCCAACCATGAATCAGTACTTCATCTAACCATTTCTTAAATAACCATGGGCTGTTAAACCAGTAATATGGAAACTGAAACACAATTTTATCATACTGCTCTATCAGATTTTGCTCCTTTATGATATCTATATTTCCTTCGGGATAACTTTTATGTAATTGATGAATATCATATAGATCGGGAAATTTGTTCAACTCTTCTATCCACCTTTTATTAACAACCGAACTTTCGATATCCGGGTGAATGACGATAATTAATGTTTTCATTTTTTATTGTTTTGATATCTGTTGCAAAAATAGCTTAGGTAGGCTAAATTAGCCGCATAAGCCACCCATTGTAATCTACTATAAAAAATGTAAGTATGTCTGACATCAAAGAAACATCAACCAACTTTGCCAACAAACAAGCCCTGGCAGAAGAATGTGGCGAAGTTTACGCTAGCCATATTATTGGCGGACAATGGGCACTGGTGATTTGCTCATGGTTAATGGAGGGAAAGCTGCGGTTCGGCGAACTGAAAAAACGTTTACCAAATATTACCGAAAGGATGCTTACCCTACAACTCCGGAAACTGGAAGAAAATAAGTTGTTAACCCGGACCATTTATCCGGAAGTGCCGCTAAAAGTAGAATATGAGCTTACACCGATTGGATATGAACTAAATCCTATTATCCAGCAACTGGATAAATGGGCTCAAAAACATAAACAACTGAAATAACGCCAGGTTAGAAACAAAAACTAATTCATTTCTGGTTTCGCAGGTAAAAAAATCCCGACAATAAAAAACGAAAAAACGGTCTAAATTTAACAATGTTGCTCGGCTTACAAAGCTTGGTGGCCTTTGTTGCGCAGCAAACTTTTAAAGCTTTAGGGTAGATCATCTAAATTACTCAATTCTTCAGCGCACAGGCTTTGAAAGCTCATAAATTGATAGATGATAACGCTTAGACAGCTTCCAAGGTTAATTCATCTTATTCTAAACTTCATTTCACATGTCGGTGTTCTTAAGGCATGGAAACAAAGAAACTATCCTACGATCAGCATGGAATAAGTGATTACTTATTTACGGCTTCTGCACTGGTTCTCCCCAAAGTGATGGGGTTGGATCGGTCTTCTATAATTCGCTATGGCGTATTGGGCGTTAACCTTTTAACCTATAATTTACTTAGTAACCATCGCTATGGCGCGGTAAAAACTATTAAAAGAAAAACACACCTGCATATAGATCTTTTCAATATTGCCTTGCTTTCTGCATCGGCTGTTTTTCCTTTTGTACGCCGAAATAAAAAAGTGCTGGTCTATCATTTAGCTTACACCGCACTTGCTGCCTTAAACGTAGTGGCGAGCGACTGGAAAGAAAAGCCAGACGAAAATAAATATCTGTTTATATAAATAAAAGAAAGAATTATGTTAGCAATGAATTATCGAGGTCCCTACCGGGTTAGGGCAGAACAGCGTCCAATGCCAGAGATCCTTCACCCGGAAGATGCAATTGTTCGCGTAACCAGAACTTGTATTTGCGGATCAGATTTACATTTATATCATGGTATGGTTCCGGATACCCGTGTGGGTTCTACCTTCGGACATGAGTTTACCGGTATAATTGAAGAAGTTGGCCCGTTGGTAACCAATGTAAAAATTGGCGACCAGGTTTTGGTACCTTTTAATATTGCATGTGGAAAATGTAATTTTTGTAAGCAAGGCCTTTATGGAAACTGCCATGAATCTAACTCGATGGCTACAGCCGTAGGCGGAATTTTTGGCTACTCACATACTGCAGGTGGCTATGACGGCGGCCAGGCGGAATATGTACGCGTACCTTATGCCAATACTGGCCCAACTGTTATTCCTGCTGATATGGACCCTGACGATGCGGTATTGCTTACCGACGTGGTTCCAACCGGATACCAGGCAGCAGAAATGGGTGGAATAAAAGAGGGGGATACGGTGGTGGTATTTGGTGCAGGTCCTATAGGCATAATGGCGGCCAGGTGTGCCTGGTTTTTTGGTGCAGCTAGGGTAATCATTATCGATCATATTGATTACCGTTTAGAATTTGCTAAAAATTATGCCAAATGCGAGGCCTATAATTTTAAGTCGATGGAAGATCCGGTGCTTTTTATCAAGAAGATTACCGATTGGTATGGAGCAGATGTATGTATCGATTGCGTAGGCTGTGAAGCGGAGGGCAATACGTTGCAGACCTTTACAGGTAAAGTAACGCTAATGCAGGCTGGTGCGGCAACTGCTTTGCAATGGGCCATCAACAGCGTTAAAAAAGGCGGCATTGTTTCAGTTGTTGGCGTTTACGGACCGCCGTTTAACTATGTTCCGATTGGTAACGTTTTAAATAAAGGGATCACCATCAGGGCAAACCAGGCTTCAGTAAAGCGACTTCTGCCAAAGTTAATTGATCATGTACAGTCTGGAAGACTAAATCCTAAGGGATTAATTACGCACAGAATCCCATTGGAAGAGGTATCAGATGCCTACCACATTTTCTCTTCTAAACTGGATGAATGTATTAAAACAGTCCTCATTCCTTCAACTAAAGCATAAAAAGATGAACACAGAAAATTTTGATTATAAAAGCATTCCGGGATGGGGAATCGATATTGACCCTGAGAATGAGCCAACCTACCCGATGAAAAACTATACCGGGGATGACCACAAACGCAGTAATTATGAGAAATCGCCTCAACAGCCAATAGATGTTGAAGTGCTTAAATCTAATGAACGGCCGCAATATTCAGCGGTAGTGGGTACCACCGTTCCACCTACAGGTTTGAGCGGAGCCATCAGGAGATATGCCTTTAAACATAGTGAAGACAGGTACCGCCATTGGATTCCCTTGATTCTGGCGGATAGAGTGAACATTTGGGAAGGCATTTTCGACGATTTAAAAAAAGGCTATATTCCAAACATTCTCGCAGAACGCGGGTGGAAAGCAGAGCTGAAATACAATCCGAAAGGCCTGGTAAAAAAGGTTTTCGTTACCGCTTTAGTAACTTCACTGGCCATTACCTATTTCTCGAGAAAGAAATAATATGATATGTAATCATCTGGAAAAAATTTGTTTTCCAGATGATTATCTCTCTGTGCGCAACACCTTGTCTGCAATATCGTCTGCATTACGTCTTCATAACCCATAACAGGAAACTATCCGTTATTTGAATGTCTTTGATAATCTTAAAGCAAAGGCTGTTATATAATGGTATTTTCACTATAAAGCTAATACCCCATTTCTACCTTATCAATAACAATAGGAATATAGCGATCTCTATTCCTCGCCGTAATTCCGGTTGTTTTTCTCGATGACAAATTAAGTATTTCGAATTTTGGAGATTCCAGCCATTTTGTTATCGTAACCGATGTAATGCCCATCACTTTAAGATCTGATGCATTTGAAGGTATAAAGAAGGTTGCCGTATAGAATTTCCCTGCTTCTTTTATTGGAGGGGTAAAGGCGGCAAGCCTGTAATAATCATCAAATCCTTTCGGTGTAACCAGTTTTCCCGGAATTAATTCACCTGTAGATTCTATTGGTATAGCTACACCTATATTGGCTACATCGGTACCGGTATTAAATGATAAAACGTTGATGTTAATTTCCTGATCACCCACACTTTGTTCTAAAAACCTGAGATCTCCGGTCCCCTTGCTTGCAGCAAAAGTTATCTTCAACACTTTCAGATTTTTAAGATTGGTATTTTCCTTAGGATAAAGTTTTAAAGCAGAACCTAAAGAATCTTTTGGTAAATATGGATATATCTTTTCTGGCCTGGTAAAAACAGCATCTGCAGCAATCGCCTTTTGTTTAATTGCTCCGTCTGTAATGTTTCCATGCCAGTTTGCAAATTCGGTATAAAGGGCAACTCCTTCCCCTGCCAGATTAGAAGACCAGGTTGTATTTTTCCATGTTGTGAATTCATCTGTAGTATATTTTAACGACACAATTTCAGCCAGGTTACGTGGTGCTAACTTTACCTGATCACCATCTACATACACAATCCCCACAACACTTTTCACCTCGTTTGGCAACTCCTGTCCGTTAAGAGTTGCTTTCTCAGCCACTATACCAGCCATCGTCCCTTGTCCATCCCTGATGATTAAATTGTTATTGTAAGTTCCCGTAGTTGAAAAAAGCTCACAGGCGCGTATAGCAATCAGGCTACCTTCCCAGGCCAGCATATTCGCTTTAAGTTCGCTGATGCTGGTTTCCCGGGGAATAATTTTCCCGACACCTAACTTCTTCACGAGGTTATTCTGTAAATCCTGCAAAATCACTGAACCATTGAGCGAATTTAAGGTTTGGTCTAACACATCAATTTCCAGACTATCATTTACGGCGAAATTATGATTAGCAATCAGGCTTACCTTAATTGCACTTTGCCCGGTACCTTCCTGAATGAACAAAGTTTTTTCATTGTCTATATTTTTAGAACGGGAATCAGAAATTACAACACCCCTAATTACACCTTTCTCTTTAATTTTTACAGGCTGGCCGGTTACTAAAGATTTTAAATGGGCAATAGTCAGCTGGTTTGCTACAGGGACCGGTATAGGTTCTGGTGTTTTTTCTTCTTTTTTACAAGAGACTATACAAAACACAAAGCTTAACAGTGAGAAAAAGGCAACACGATGCAGCGCCAATACATTATTTTTCATAAGAATCTGGTTAGAAAAAGCTAAAAACGTAAGATAAGTAAATAGAAAAATTTCCGTGTATTATTCCTAATATTATTACCAGTATATCAAATTTGATACTTTTAAATGCCATTATCGCGCACACTATTTTACTACAATACCGTACTAACACTTCTGTAAACAATTAGATAGGTAAAGCTTTTCTGCCTGGGTTCGCAAGGCAATAAAAAATTAAATGAAGCATGTTTTGTATGCGATGAAAAGCTTACCTATCGACCGTAAATCCAAATCCGATAAAAATTTAGAAGAAAGGTGTAACTTTAGATCGATTACGCTTACGTGATTTATTTTTTGAATGATTTTCGAATTTACAACTGCCCCCGGTTTTGATTTCATTACACTATTTGCAGAACAGATCAATGCAATTGTAAGGGATGATGTGCTGGAAATTCCAAAAACACTCGGAACGGGATATGTGCGAAGGATTGGCTTCGGGAACGACTTTAAGTTAACCATTCACAGATATGCGCTGAGAGAAGACCTCATCCTCAAGCGTAACCCAGCGGCTAAGGCGAACAATGTACGTACCATTTTCTTTTACAGTAACAAAGAGGATCTCGAAGTCAGCTATAACAATGCCGAGAATCAACTTTCCTCACAAAAGAATGATTCATCTATACTACTGTCTACAAATGACCTACGTACTGAAATCCGCTTTCCCGCCGGCAGTAACATCCAATATGTGGTTGTCGGGATTACCGCAACCAGGCTTCGCTCAATTCTGGCTATCCAGAAACCAAATGCCATTTTAAAGAATATCACCGATGATGATGCCTCATTCCTCTTTTTCGAAAGTTTGGATCCCGAAATGCAACTCCTGCTAAAAAACATCGTTTCGGTAGATATGAACAACTCGTTGAATAGTTTTTACGTTCAGATCAAGGTGCAGGAACTGATGTACTTGCTATTCAGCAAGCTATCACTAAGGGAGACCACTACCTTTAAAAACATCAACAGTAGTGATGCGGAAAGGCTTTTAATCATCCGCAATAAGATATTAATTGATCTCAGCGCGCCGCCGGTTATAAGTGAGCTTGCAACTCTCGCATCAATGAGTGAAACAAAATTAAAGCAGCTCTTTAAACAAACTTTTGGTGATACCATTTATAACTATTACCAGAAGGTAAGAATGGAAGAAGCTGCCTTTCTTTTAAAGCAGGCGAAGCACTCTGTTTCTCAGGTTGGATATGAGCTTGGGTTTTCAAACCTGAGCCACTTTAGTAGATTATTTCAAAAACACTACGGCATTACGCCAAAAAGGTTTTCCTACACGGCCTAGCTTTCAAGTACTAATACTTTTCAATCTGTCGGATAGGACTATTATTGCGCCCTTTAAGGTTATTTTACCCTGCTTATAACAAATATCTTTGTTTATAATTAAAAGAGTTATGAAAGCAATACAATATAAAGATTATGGAAGTTCGGCAGTAATTGAGTTAGTGGAGGTTCCGGCTCCATCGATCAAAAATGAAACCGATGTTTTGATTCAGGTTAAAGCATTAGGTGTAAATCCGATCGACATTAAAATCCGCATGGGCTTTATGAAGGCAGTCCGCCCGGTTGAAATGCCTTTCACTCCTGGCGGTGAAGCTGCAGGAATAATTATAGCTGTTGGAGATAAGGTATCAACATTTAAAGTGGGCGACGAAGTCATTGCCCTGACCAAGACAAATGCCTACGCAGAATATGTAACGGCAAATGAAAACTTTCTGGTGCTGAAACCTCAGGGACTATCCTTTGTTGAGGCAGCATCGATTGGGGTTAATATCGGGACTGCACAGTCGATACTATTTACAGCCGGGAAATTGGAAAAGGGACAAAGCGTATTAATACAAGGCGGAGCTGGTGCTGCTGGTGGGGCAATGGTGCAAATGGCTAAAGCTGCCGGGGCTTATGTAATCGCAACTGCATCTGGAAAAGGCGTGGAATTAGCAAAAAGCCTTGGAGCAGATAAAGTGATTGATTATAAATTACAGGATGTGACCACCCTAGTAAAGGACGTAGATCTCGTAGCAGATACCGCTGGTGGCGATACGCAAGCCAAACTTTTCCAGTTACTAAAGCAAGGCGGAACATTATTGAGCATTGTGATCCCACCATCACAAGAACTGGCAGAACAGTACAAGGTAAAGGCCGGTTTTGTAGCATCTGATATCTCAGCACAAACACTGGAAAATGGTCTCCAACTGATAAAGGATAGCACTTTCAAACCCGTAGTTTCCAAAACGTTTAAACTCCAGGAAGCTGCTATTGCCCAGGATTTTTTAACGGCTGGTGGCGTAAATGGCAAAGTAGTGCTGATCGTGGATTAAGGATCATATTTAAGCCAAAAGAAATAAACAAATGAAAGGCCTGGAGGCCGGTACCACCCAATACCTTGGAAATGAAATCGTTGCAGATCTAAAACGGGACTTCGAACTATAGTCATAAAATCAATTTTAAGGGTGTTTTACACCTTAATTAAAACATAAAAACATGAAACTGTTAGAAAAAATAGTATTGGGTGAGCGAACCCTAAAGAATGCCATCGCGATGGCACCGATGACACGAAGCCGGGCAAACGCCGAAGGCATCGTACAGGATTTGACCGTTTTGTACTACACACAGCGGGCAAGTGCGGGCCTGGTCATCACCGAGGGCATTAATATCTCAGTGCAGGCAATTGGTAGTCCTTACACTCCCGGCATCTACAATCAACAGCAAATTGATGCGTGGAAAAAGGTAACTAAATCCGTTCATGATGCGGGAGGAACCATTTATGCACAACTTTGGCATACAGGCAGGGTTGGTCATTCTGTTGACAGAAACGGAAAACTTCCAGTTGCTCCATCGGCAATCGGAATACAGGGGCAGCAACATTATACCGCTCTTGGAATGAAAGATTATGAAACACCACAGGCGCTAAGCATCGAAGAAATCAAACAGATTATAAAAGATTATGGTCAGGCGGCGAAAAACGCAATTGAGGCTGGGTTTGACGGTGTAGAATTACACGCGGCTTTCGGCTATCTTCCCAACCAGTTTTTATCAGAAAGTGCAAACAAGCGAAATGATGAATATGGTGGAAGCGTAGCGAACAGAAACCGGTTTGTATTGGAAGTGATGCAGGAATTGGTTGATGCAGCGGGAAATGGGAAAGTGGGAATTAAAATCTCGCCAACTATCTATTACAACAACATCGAAAATAGTAATCCCGAAGCGCAATTTAAACCGCTTATCGAAGCACTAAATGATCTGCCATTGGCTTATCTGCATCTTATGAACGGAATGTTTCCCTTAGATCATTTGCCGCATTACCCTAGAAACCCGATAGAAACATTTGGCAGGGCAACCAATCACCTGGTCATTGCCAATGCGGGATATACCAAAGAAACCGGGGAAGCGGAACTTAAAAAGGGCATTGCAAAAATAATTTCTTATGGTACACTATTTGTGGCCAATCCCGATCTTCCAAAAAGATTTGAGTTTAATGCTAAATTGAACCAAGCAGATCCGGCAACGATGTATGGCGGTGGTGAAAAAGGATATACTGACTATTCAAATTTAGAAAGCTGATATTCGCATAAAACAGTGATATGAATGCAGAAAGCTTAAGCGCATATTGCCTCTCTTTTGAGGGCGTAACCGATAAACTGGCTTTTACCAGGGCCACTTCCAAATATGATAGAAGTTTACTCGCCTTTTATGTAAAAGATAAATGGTTCTGTTTTTTTAATGTGGATGAGTTTGATTTCTGCACCCTGAAATGCGACCCCGGGGAATCAAGAAAGCTTCAGGAGAAATATGAAGACATAACGCCAGGTTATCACATGAACAAGAAACATTGGATCAGCATCGATTTAAATAAAAATGTTCCGGATGCTATAATTAAAGAATTGTTGAAAAAATCATACGGACTTGTGGTCGCTTCACTCACAAAAACAGAGCGCAGGATTTAGAATAGAACCTTCCGAAGAACAAGGCTCGATAGACACGTTAGCAATTACTTAGTGCTATTAAGTTCATTGCAGAAAATTAAAATCTCGGGCAATATCAGAAAGAAGGTTTTAGCACAAATAAAAAAAGGCAGATCCGCCTGGTCTGCCTTATATTTTTTAATTTGAAAGATTGAGGACCTCGGTATCTTTGAGAATGATAAGCTTATCCTTACTGATACCATTTTTTTTGGCCTCCGCACTTAGTGAAAGTCTGGTGGTGCGACAGTGATCAAGTGCATCCATATGAACAGCTATTACCTTTGCCCGCCCACTCGAAGCGATTAAATTTATAGTTTGCTTTTCATCCATGATGATTGGAACGTTTTCAAAACCCTGTATCTGAGCACCTCCCGAATTAACGATAATATAATCTGGATTGATCCTTGCAATATTCGCTTCGATTTCTTTGGTCCATATTGCGTCCCCCATGATATATATTGTTGGCTGGCCTTTAGCACTCAGGATAAAACCTGATGTTTTTCCCATCATTTCCAAAACTTTACCAGAACCATGTTCCCCATTTACCCTTTCAATGCTGATGTTTTTCCACTGCATATCCGAATGAAGTGTCTGCGCATTTATATACCCTTTTGATTTGAAGAATGCGCTGTCTGCAGGCTGGTTCAAAATGTTGACCGACTTATTTAAAATTCTGACTGCTGCATCATCGAAATGATCTGCATGGGTATGGGAGACTAAAACCAGATCGACATTATCTGTAATGTCGATCATGGGAAGTTTCAAATCAACCGTAGGGTTTCTCGCTATCCCTGCCCAGGATTCAATTTCCCCTTTTTTGGATAACATTGGATCAACAAGGATCTTGTGACCACCATAATGCAGGATTAGTGTAGCATTTCGTACAAGTTGGATACTGGCTTTTACTTGGTTATTTTGACTGAAAGCGATGATTGATGTTATCGATAAGATAACGGATAGAATTACTTTTCTCATGATTTTAATACTATTTTTACAAAATTTTACTTCTTTTGGAATAATTCAAAGTTCGCAAATCAAGTATTGCAAGGGTCTACCAAATCACAAAGATAAACTACCATTTTGATAAGTATTAGCCCAAGGCTCTACCTTTCAAAGTCAAAGCGATAGGAATAAAGCTGATCGCCTATTATTAGAATTACAATGAGAACTATTAAGTTTCATAAAACCGAATGTGGAGTGGAAGTTCTGCTCAATGTGTTGCATGGAAGTGATGTAAAGCAAAGCTATCTCAGTTCAGATGCCTATAACACTGACTATTTCGAGATTGTCCTTTTCAAGAAAGCTACGGGATATGTAATATTGAACCAAAAGAAAATTGATCTGAGCGAAAATACCGCGGTTTTCATTTCGCCATTCCAAAAGAGAAAATGGATGTTGGATCCGGAAAATCTCGATTTTACAGTATTGGTTTTTCAGGAGAACTTTCTAAATGACTTCTTTTCCGACAAACTGTTTACTTACCGGCTACTATACTTCTATCAACTGGCTTTCTCTCTTAATGTAACATTGACTTCGCAGGAAATTCAAAAAGCCTGCGAAATCCTTACTGAAATCAAAGAAGAGCTCATTGAGGCAAGGCCAGATGGTGTGCATATTATTCGTTCATTGATCTACTATCTACTACAAAAATTTAACCGTACTTATGCCAGGCAATATGGCCTGTCTTTACAAAGGGCTGAGCATAATTATGCTTATCAATTTAAAATGCTGCTTGAATCCAATGTTCATACCAAACAAAGAATTGATGACTATGCAAAACTGATGTCAGTAAGCCGCATAACCATCAACCATGCGGTGAAGGAACAATTTAAAGTAACTGCAACCGAACTTATTAAACAAAGGTTACTATTCGAAATCAAAAATTACCTGATTCATTCTTCAGATACTATTTCTGAAATTTCTTACAAGCTGAACTTTTCTGAACCCAACCATTTAATGCGCTTTTTTAAAAATCAGACAGGACTTACAGCATCGGAGTTCATATTGAATTATAAGAATGGTATATTTTCGTAATACAGGCGCAAAGAACTTGATTCTATAACATTATCAGCATTGATAAAATGCGCTGCTGCCTGAAAAAATATGTATGAATCATCTTCTTATTTTATGGCACCTAAGCTTAATAGGCGTTCTTCAGCAAAAATTTGATGCGTTATGTATCCTATTGGCTACTTCTTTACAGATCATTTAGTTATCATCAATTCTTTTGTTGGCTTCTTTGAGGTCAAAGAAATAGCGCTTCTTAGAAGATAGTTAAAAGCCTAACGGCTACTAATGATTCTTAAGCCATTCCAATCTGAGTTGATCCGGAAGATGTTTCACTGAGAAATTTTCGAAGGTAGCCTTAAACCCATCTCCATCTGGAGATGCTGCAGTAAGACCAACCATCACAGGAGCATTATCTTCCAAGGGTGCATTTCTACTTAAGGTGTAAACTTTGTCATCCAAAGAATAAAATACCTCGATAGCGTCCAGCCTCCGAACAACCTTAATCCATACATATGGAGGTGCTTTCTCTAATGTTGTTACACTCCAATCACTTTTGTTATGCGTCACAACCGTACTGATGTTAAATTTTCCATCTACAAATTCAACCCCTGTCTTAATATAGTTTTTATGATCGGTCCGGATCATCAATCCGGTTTGATCGAATCTCGCTTTGTAATCACCAATCAGTTTGACTTTGGCTTCGAACTCGCCTCCATAATTTCCATAATAAAATGGTGCATCGTCAACAGTAAAGCCATAGTGGGAGATACGCCATAAATCACTCTTCGGGGTAACCTGCATCATGAGTTTGTTGTTTTTAATTTCCCAGGTCTCGGGTTCATTGAACCAATGCATCTTTTCCAGGCTTTGTGCTTTCATTTCAGTTAAGCTAATTATTAGAATCAATGTAATAATGATTTGTTTCATACCTATCAGCGTGTAAATTTATAATAATACAAAATCGTACTTTTGCAAAGTTATTGAGCTTTAGCCTCACATTCAATGGCTACAAATAACCATATTCAAAATGGAAAATATCCGGGACTTGTTAAATCTGAATTTACTTTCGCAATCATTTACTGAAAATAAATATGATACATTCTCAGTTGAAAAAGCCAGGGAAATTGCCAAAATTTACACTGGTATTGAAGGTGGAATAAGTGTGCTGAGCGATATGAAATCCAAAAAAAGCTATGTTCGTTACGGCGCCTCAGTAAACAAACTAGGCTTGGCTGAAAAAGAAGTCACAATTGATTCCATTTGGGAAGATGAACTGCTTAACCTCCTGCATCCCGACGATTTGAAAAAGAAGTATAGGCTGGAACTCCATTTCTTCAGGTTACTAAAGGCTATGGATATACAAGATCGAACAGGTTTTGAAGCCATTTCTAAATTACGGGCCAGAGGTGTTGAGGGGAAAGAAGAAGTGTTAAAGCACAGGATTATTTATATCGGTAGCCTTGAGAATGGAGACATATGGTTAGCGCTCTGCTTATATAGTATCTTAATAGCACATCCTGGTTTTGACGCCCCGGATGCGGTAATTCTAAATACCATAACTGGAAATATCATCAATCATACCCAAGAGCAGGACGCCGAAGTGCTGTCGGAACGTGAACAACAGATTATCCGATTAATAAAAGGTGGAAACAGAAGTAAGGACATTGCAACTAAGCTATCCATAAGCATCCATACCGTGAATAGACACCGCCAGAATATCTTTGAGAAACTTAATGCTACAAATGCAATGGAAGCTTGTAAGATTGCCGAGGCAGCGGGCATAATTTAACGGATAAATCCACTACAATCAATATCTAGCCTCATAGTCGGGTCTTATTCTACTTAAGAAGCGCAACCTTATCTTTAATTGACTTTAGTTTTGAATTCGGATACCCAAAGTTTTCAGGATTATCTTTAGAAGAATTTTGATTTTTTCGTCTTGCCGGATGGGGTGAATTTTTGGCTCCCGAGGCGTTTAGTGGCAGACTTTTGTCAGAGTTAGGAGGCGAAAAATCTTCTAAGCCATTATTTTCAATGACTTAGAAGATCTTTGTGGAGAATATCGGATTCGAACCGATCACCTCTTCACTGCCAGCGAAGCGCTCTAGCCAAATGAGCTAATCCCCCTTGTGCAGCAAAAATAGCAATTTGTTTAGCTAAAGCAAATGATAATTAAATTTTTATTACTTCACCTCGCATTTCAACTCCTAAACTTTAATGGCAAAAACCGTCATAATTACACTAACACCCACTGCAGATGGGAACGGATAATTGATAAAGAGAAATAGGATAAAGAAAACCACCGTCAAAAGCACCAAAAACATGAATGCCTTAAATAGGCTATCCATCTGAAAAACGGCGATGATCGCTAAGGCACAAATGAATATGGAGATGAAAGTGAGAAACATTAACCTAATTTATAGTCTTAATGTTAAGCCTTCATTATGTTGAAATTAAGTCGCCGGTTTTCTGGTTTAATAATTCCTGATAACTGGAAACAAATTGAGAAACATGATAGCCATCCATCAGGGCATGGTTAACATGAATGGAAACTGACATCATTTTTTTCCCGGCTTTATCACGTACCTGGCCAAAAGATAATTTCGGACAGCTATCTTTAAAAGAAAAACTTCGTGCATGTGAAATGGATTTGAAGCTAAGCCAGGGCAAGGCCGAACAATGAATTACATTTTCACCACCTGATGAAGGAATTAATCCTGTGCTGTTCTCCACTTTGCTGATTTCTATCATCGCCCCTTCTTTAAAAATTTCAAAGTCTGGATGGAAATCGATATATCCAAAACCAAAGGTTCCGTTAGGCCGGTTAATCGTTGCAGAAGCATGAACCTGATCATACTTCCATACTTCACCATCTATAATCCGGTAGCGAAAAGGCTCTACGCTATTGGCGGCCAGTAACGATTTATGCAGATAAAGTAGAAAAAAGGAACAACCTGTTTCTTTTGCTTCAAGATAGGTGATCGTACAGTCTAAGTCGACAGTTACGCCGAAAAAAGGCTCGTCGAAGGTATTAAAAAACTCAAAATGGTCTTTTCTGATCCAGCTGTTAAGCGCTAATTTTTCTTTCATTTAATTAATTTTAGTAAAACTTCAGATAGATTTTCCATCTGATAGAAGTTTGGGTGCGCTATGGTACGATCAATGTGCTCATGCACCCAGGTAGTGTGAAAAGGAATGTGAACGGCATTACCACCAATGGCTAAAACAGGCAAAACATCAGATTTCAGAGAATTGCCTACCATTAAAAATTCTTCGTGTTTACAATCCAGGTGTTTAATTAATTTTTGATAGTCTTTCTCTTGCTTATCACTCATAACCTCAATGTGATGAAAATAATGATCAAGGCCAGACTTGGTTAGCTTTCTTTGCTGATCCAACAGATCACCTTTGGTAGCCACAACCAACCTGAACTTTCCATGCAATGCTTTTAAAGCATCTTCTACCCCCTCCAGCAATTCAACTGGCTTATTCAGCATTTCATGTCCTAAATCGATCACCTTTTGTATTATAGCGGGATCAGGTTTACCGTTCGTAATCCGCAAAACGGACTCAATCATGCTCAACATGAAACCTTTAATTCCGTAACCATATAAGGGCAAGTTGGCAATTTCAGTTTTATACAACGCTGAGACGCTATTATCCCGCGGAAGATAATCCGTTAAAAGTGCAGCAAACTGCTCTTCCGCCTCCCGAAAATAAGGTTCATTAACCCAAAGCGTGTCATCGGCATCAAATGCAATTACAGTAATTTGGTTATTCATTTTATGCTTAATTTTATTGCGACAAAAGTAAAATAACCCATCTACTCTATAAAGGACATTTGTCCGCCACATGAGATATGCTCAGAACAAACCTCCAATTTCTATCCTTTATCGAAACCTTTTGCCGCGAAACCACAGATTCAAAAATTCTGCTTAAGACATTTAAACCCGGGCACCGGTTTGTGCGTCAGGGAGAAAACATTACCAATATTTATATGATTAAAGATGGTATTACTAAATGTTTTATATCGGAAGAAAATGGCAAAGACTTTATTGTAGCATTTTTAGGCAAGGGCGAAGTAATAGGCGAACTGGAAGCACTCCAGAAGATAGAATGCCTTTGTAACGTAGAAACCATTAGTGAGGTAACCGTTTATGCTATTCCTGATTATGTTTTTGCGGAGCTAATAGCGAAAAACCCTGCCTTTACCAAATTCCTGTTACAGGAATTATCTACTAGAATTATTCAGACAAGTACCCGGGCTTCTTTTCAACAGTTATACACCCTGGAATATGGCTTATCCAAACTGCTAAAACTTCAGGATGAAGCGCAAATTATCATCTCGAAAGAAGATATGGCTGCTTATCTGGGCATTTCTATCAGGAGTTTTAACAGGACATTAAAGTCACTTTTAGATAAAAGAAAGTTATCGAAAGACCATAAAAATACAGGAATACTTCAACCTCGTAAATAAAAAGCAAAATTAATCAGCTGATAATCTTGCTGTTAAACTTAATTCACTCGAAACTGTAGCATTAAAAATAAAACATACGTTTACCATTATAAAACAATAATATAAAGAATATATTTGTAGGCTAAATTAACATTTTCTTATACCTCAACGTAATAATAATTTTATGCTAACCCTATTTATTAATAAAACAGTAAAAAGCCCATTTAGACACGTTTTCAACTAACCAGATTCTTTTTATTACTTAATTGATAAATTGTATATTAAAGCAGGTTATCTATTATTAAATTCAAAAATATGAGTGCTCATATAAACATATACACCAATTCACTAACGGATAATCTGATCCCAGAAATCGTTGAACGCTTAAATCAGCATGAAAAAGTGTTAAGCCTGGAGCAATCATTTACCTTTAAAAATCCAAGAAGCATTCTTTCTCTTGAATTCAGGTGGACTAAACCCAGTATCGAAATTTTGAATACCAGTGTATTGAAAGCACAATTCAGCACCTCTTTTAAGCCTTTTGAGCTTTCAGAATTTAAAAAGAAAAACGTTCGCCAGAAAGCAGCAAAACAAAGCTACATAGATAAGCTGTTGAAGCGAAAGAAAAAAAAGGTGTATAAACCGATTAAAATTAGCGCCCAGGTAGAAAGTCAGCTTAAAGCCTTCAAAAAAGTATTTTCCATTAAATATTACCCTGGAAATTTGTTCGAACACCATTTGGCAACATTGCTAGGCAGCATCATTACAGAAATGGGTAAAGGTATTTGTCATTTCACCAATGAGGATATCTGGTATACCGATAAAAATGCAGTGGCAGAATGTATGGCTAACCTTTACTCATTAGAAGATCTTTCTACAGTAGAAGACGAAAAAGCCATTTCAGCAAACCGTGCGAAGGTTCGTATCTAAAAGATCTCATTCAGTTATTAATTAACATTTTTCCTTTATTCTTCATCTTTTTTCATCGCTATTTTAGGGCGATGAGCACCAGGATATCACAAAAGCCATAAACTTTTGGGGTCTTCATTTGTTAAAAAACGAAGACAATAAACCGCTAAGCCACCACGTTAACTGGAAAAGGTAATGCAGGGTTATTCGGAACTTTATTTTTTGATGGCAAGCAATATGCTGTGCATTCAAAATCGAGTTGTTTTTACACTGCCTTTTTTGTTTATAATTGGCTTAAGTGCAGCCATTGGCCCGAATAACTTATAAAAAAATAATGATGGTAAGCAAATTAGCGGATGGCAAAGCGGATGTGTGACTTTTATGGTAAAAAAATGAATCTTTTTTTATTTTTGAAAGAATAAAAAAATTTTCGATCCATCTCATCAAATATTACATTAAAATAAAAAGGAAAAAATATGAATGTAGAAGAAGTTTTTAAAAATAACGAAGAATGGATTGGCAGAAAATTAGCCAACAATCCTGATTACTTTACAGAGTTAGCAAAAGGACAAACGCCTGAATTTTTATACATTGGCTGCTCTGATAGCAGGGTAACAGCAGAAGATTTAATGGGTATCCAGCCCGGACAAGCATTTATTCACAGAAATATTGCCAACCTGGTAAACAATGTGGATTTAAGTGTAATGACAGTATTAAATTATGCTGTTCGTCATTTAAAGGTAAAGCATATTATTGTTTGTGGCCACTACAACTGCGGAGGAGTTAAGGCCGCCATGCAACCAGCAGATATGGGTATTTTAAATCCATGGCTAAGAAATATTCGTGATGTTTACCGCACACACAAAGACGAATTAAATGCGATTGAGGATGAAGGCGTTCGTTATAACAGATTAGTTGAGCTGAACGTTCAGGAACAATGTGTAAATTTATTAAAAACAGCAGCAGTACAGGAAGCCATCACCTTAAGAGGTTTAACCGTACAAGGTTGGGTTTTTGATATTCATACTGGCCGACTAATTGATTTAAAAATCGACTTTGAAAATATCCTGAAAGACATCAAAGAGATTTATAATCTTTTTTAGTTGTTCATAAACAGTGCTTTAAAGATGGATGTTTGAATTGCATCACATCCTTTTATGTGTTCAACAATCCTGATAAATAAATTAAGATAAGCGCTAAACCCTAACTAATAAAAAGACCGATGTACGGATCATGAAGCTTAATGCTTCTACTCCTACATCGGTCTTTCAAATTTAAACGCTAGACTTAGGACTCAAGACTCCCAACTTTAGACTTTAAACTCCTACTCACTCCTACCTTCCCATCCAGCCACCATCTACCGTTAAGATGGTTCCATGAACGTAATCACTTGCGTTTGAGGCAAGGAATAAGGTTGGTCCTTTAAAATCTTCGGGCGTTCCCCATCTGCCTGCCGGAATACGGGATAATATGGAAGTACTTCTATCCTGATCTTCTCTTAAGGCAGTGGTATTATCAGTAGCAATATAACCCGGCGCGATAGCGTTTACATTTACACCTTTTGACGCCCATTCATTTGCAAATGCCTTGGTTAACGAAGCTATTGCACCTTTGCTGGCTGCATATCCCGGAACGGTAATTCCGCCTTGAAATGACAATAAAGAAGCCGTAAAAATTACTTTTCCGCTTCCTCTGGCTACCATGTCTCTGCCAATTTCCCTGGTTAAAATAAAAGGAGCATTCTGGTTTACGGCAATCACTTCATCCCACATGTCGTCAGGGTGTTCAGCAATAGGTTTACGCAAGATCGTTCCGGCATTGTTTACCAGAATATCAATTACAGGGTGATCCGCCTTTACCTGTGCTGCAAAAGCCAATGTAGCTTCACGCTGACCAAAGTCGCACTGATAAGCATAAAACTTTCTTCCAAGCGCTAAAACTTCTTTTTCAACGGCACTATTTTCAAGCTCCAGACTTGCTGATACCCCGATAATATCTGCACCAGCCTCGGCTAAAGCCAAAGCCATCGCTTTGCCAATTCCCCTTTTGCAGCCTGTTACCAATGCAGTTTTACCTGCTAAATCAAATATGTTTGACATGTTTTTTTTCTATAATGCATTTAAAAGATCTCTCCATTCCGCTACCGATAAAAATCGGCACTTCGATCGGGAAGACGATGGTACTTTATTTCAGTTCATTTATAGCACAGTGATCCATATCACCGTAATCTAAGTTTTCGCCAGCCATACCCCAAATAAAAGTGTAATTACTGGTTCCTGCTCCAGAGTGGATTGACCAGTTAGGAGAAATTACAGCCTGATCATTTTGCATCCAGATGTGGCGGGTTTCTTGAGGCTGCCCCATGAAATGACAAACACTTTGGTTTTGTGGAACTTCAAAATAAAAATAGGCTTCCATTCTTCTGTCATGCGTATGCGCAGGCATGGTATTCCACACACTACCAGATTTTAGTTCTGTCATTCCCATCTGTAACTGGCAGGTTGGCAAAACACTATTCACTAAAAGTTTATTAATAATGCGGTGATTTGCAGTTTCAGGCGTTCCCAGCTCAACAATTTCTGCTTCTGCTTTACTTACTTTTTTGGTTGGATAAGTATGGTGTGCAGGAGCAGAATTGAGGTATAATTTAGTTGGTTCAGCAGCATCCGCCGATTCAAAGGAAACTTCTTTTGTTCCTTTTCCAATGTACAGTGCTTCCTTATAATCTAATTCGAATTGCACTCCATCTGCAGTGATGATGGCTTTTCCTCCCACATTGATAATCCCCAATTCCCGGCGTTCTAAAAAGTAATTGGCTTTCAGATCGTCAGGATTAGGCAAATCCACTTTCTGGTTAACAGGCATTGCACCGCCAACAATATATCTATCAAAATGTGATAAGGTTAAATTAACCTCGTTCGCCTCAAAAATATTTTCGATTAAAAAATTTTCCCGCAGTGCTGCGGTATCCATTTGTTTAACTTCTTTTGGGCTCTGCGCGTAACGGCTTTCGAATTTATTCATTGGTTAAAATTTGAGATGTGTTAAAGCTGAAATATCAACTCTTATTCGCAAATATATTTATCCAATCTTTATTAAAGGAATTAATACACAACTTTATCTGCCTATTTTTCTCATTTTCCGGAAGGCTGATTCTTTCAACGGCTTACCACCCATCTTTTCTTTCCCACTTCAAAAGAAAACTGCGCTTGATCAGCAAATTCAATCGGATGTTAAAGGAGATCAGTATTTGCAGAAAAAAGCCTTTTCCCCACCAAGATTATAAATACAATGGCCACACAAATAATTATTGAAATCCAAATCAACTTTTTCTTCATTTTATTCTTAACAAACGAATTTAATTTAAGCTAACCTACTGCATAAAAAACGCGTCAATTAACAGGCTTAAATCCTGATTAGTTGCGATAAATGATTGTATCACAATAAACTAAAATTGTGTATTCAGGTGCTAATGTCAAAACAATTTTGCAGTTTATTGGCTTTTAATTACATGAAAGTTTTAAAAGCAATTTTAGCCGGTTTTGCTGGTGCTGCAGCCTTAAATATATTACATGAAACCGTCCGCAGGTTTGACCCTGATGCACCGAGGGTAGATTTATTAGGCGAAGAAGCCCTAACCAAATCTTTGAAGAGCCTGAATATTAAAGCGCCTACCGGCGATAACCTCTATGCAGCCACACTTGCCGGAGATCTTATTAGCAATGGCATTTATTACACCACCATTGCAATGTCTGGCAGCAAAAACCTCTACCTCAAGGGTGCAGTTGCTGGCTTAACCGCTGGTTTGGGAGCCGTCAAACTTCCGGATAAAATGGGTTTGGATGATGAACCTGTAACTAAAACCGATAAGACTAAAGCGCTTACTGTAGCCTGGTATCTGATTGGTGGATTGGTAACCGCAGCTGTTTTTAATCGGTTAAATAGAGACTAGCCGATGAGGAAACTGCAGTTTATTTTTATTTCAATCCTTACTTCAGTCGCTTTTATTTCTTGCAAAACAGGCTCAGTAAATCTTTTTAAAGCCGCCAGTCCGCACGAGCAATACAAAAGAAAATTAGAAACTGCTGGTTTAGATAAAACCGCAATGGGTTTAGCATGGATAAATGTTGCAGAATCAAGTATGCAGAAAGCTTTGAACATCACTATACCTTACAAAGAAACCGGCTACTTTGATGCGGGTAAAATTCCGGCAGCGGCTTATCGGTTTTCAGCAACAAAGGGTCAGAAAATTACCATTAGCCTAAGTAAGAAACCAGCCCAATCTGTGCTTTATCTGGATCTGTGGCACCTTACCGACGTTAATAGTCCAAAACGAATTGCTTCAGCAGATACTTTAAATAATCCCATTCAATACGAAATAGATAATACGGGGAACTATTTAATCAGGCTTCAGCCAGAATTACTTCAAAGTGTAGCATATACATTAGAAATTACTGCTGGTCCATCCCTGGCTTTTCCAACCCAATCGAAAAGCAAAAGCATAGGCAGTTTCTGGGGAGATGGACGAGACAATAATGCGAGGAAACATGAAGGCGTAGATATTTTTGGTCCTCGCAGAAGTCCGGTTATAGCCAGCGCCAACGGAACCATTACACGTGTAAATGAAAATAACCTGGGAGGAAAGGTAGTTTGGCTAAGGCCAAAAGGAAAAGATTATACTTTGTATTATGCCCACCTGGATGAACAAATCGCAAGAGAAGGTCAGGAGGTAAAAATTGGTGATACAGTAGGCTTAATGGGAAACACAGGAAATGCAAAAACAACCGCTACCCACCTCCATTTCGGAATTTACACTTTCGGAGGGGCAATAGATCCTTTCCCCTTTATTAATCCGGTTACTAAAAACCCGGCTAATATAAACGCGTCTCCGGATAACCTGAATAAAACTTTAAGAACTGTTTCGAAAGTAAACTTATATGGTTCTCCAGTTAATAAGTCGCCAATATTATCTACTTTAACTCCTGGAACGGTTATCAATGTAAATTCAGCAACAGGAGATTATTACAAAGCAGAACTGCCAGATGGCCGCATTGGCTTCATCAACAGCAGCGCATTGGTTCAAACTTCAAAGCCTCTTCGAAAGCTGAAGGTTAAATTAAAACAGGAAAAAGTATATGATCGGCCTGATAGCTTGGCTGCAATTAAAATGAATCTTAAAACCGGCGAAACTGTTAGTCTGCTTGGTACTTTCAGCGATTATCAACTCATCAGTGACGAAAATTCGCAAGTTGGCTGGATTGTTAAGTAAATTTGAAAATGAAGATATTTCAACAACTCCTATCACTAAGAGAACGAAGACGTGGATTCCACATTATTACCGACGAGGTAGAAAATGCTTTGCCTGAAATCAGGGAAATTAAAACCGGAATTTGCCAGGTTTTTATTCAACACACTTCTGCCGCCCTAACCATAAATGAAAATGCAGACCCAACTGTTCGGGTTGATTTTGAAATGTTCTTTAATAAAACAGTTCGCGAAAATGATCCTGCTTACAAACATGATTATGAAGGATCTGATGATATGCCTGCACATTTAAAATCTGCACTGCTTGGCAATTCGGTAACTATGCCAATTAGAAACGGAAGGCTCGCTTTGGGCACCTGGCAGGGGATTTATTTATGTGAGCATCGAAATTACGGAGGCTCCAGACAATTGGTTATCACTGCCTGGGGAGCGTAGTCTGCGGTTGAATTCCAATGAATTTGTAATACGTTTATGCCTATTAAAAATTTAATGGCATATCAAAATAGCAAACTTGATAATCAAGTAATTACTTGTCTTCTGCATTTTGCTTAACTTCTTCTACCAGTTCCGGATGGTTATCCTGGATAGAACCCCGGCCTGTTTCCACTTCCACCTCTTTTGTAGTTACAGCATAATGAGAAGGATAAATCTCAGACCCATAAGCAATGGCATAAGCCTTTGTAAATTCTGCACCAAAATACAATATAATAGAAGAATAATAGGTCCAGAGCAATACCACCACTAAGGATCCTGTGGCGCCGTAAGTTCCGCCTACATCACTTTGCCCAATATAAAGGGAAATTGCAAATTTACCGATCATAAACAAAATGGCGGTAACTACTGCGCCTGCTATTACATCTTTCCATTTGATAATCGCGTCTGGCAATACTTTAAATATCACGCCAAAAATTAAAGAAATTACCGCCAAGGTAACGGCTTGGTTAAGCACGTAAAAAATATAATAAGAAACATCTGCAAAACGGGCTTGTAGTCTTCCGCTAAAAGCATCTAAAAGTGAAGTTACGGCTAAAGAAACCAACAAAACGAAACCTAAACTAATGATTACAGAAAATGATAAAAAGCGATTCTGAAGCATTTTTACCCAGCCTCTTTTTGGTTTGGGTTTAATTCCCCAGATGGTATTTATAGAATCCTGAATATCTCCGAAAATAGTTGTTGAACCGATTAATAAAGTAATAATCCCAACAATCAAGGCAAAAGTACTTTTACCATCCAGGTAAGCATTTTTGATTAATTCTTGTAGGGATGTAGCAGATTCGCGACCTAAAAAACCTTCCAGTTGTTCATAAACCTGTCCTTCTGCAATCTCTCTTCCTAAAAATATACCACACAAAGAAATCACTACAACAAGCAGTGGAGCCATGGAAAATACAGTGTAGTAAGCAAGCGAGCCACTTAATTTAGTTACTTTATGATCACCAAAACCTGTAAAAGCCGCTTTGAGCACGCTCCATATTCCTTTTAAAGTGATTTTAGTCTTTGCCATAAGTATCGGATAGGATTAATAAATTATACCTATCTCTAACCTATCAAAGACAAAATTGTTTAAATTATATAGGAATGAACAGGAAAGCTACACTTTTAAGAATTTACAGGAATTAAAAAGCAAAACGTAGAACCTTTGTTTTCTACAGAATACGTCTTTATATATTTTTGGCGAAAACCAAAGAGTCCAGGCATTTTGCATCCCAATTTATCTGATTGTTGATAGGATCTAAATCCGTATGCCGATTTCGGCAGATAATCACGCATAGGACAGCCTTTGCTGCGTTTCAATGGCTTGCTTTTTTTGCCTTAACCAGTTCTGTAAGGTGTGCAGCAGTATTGATTATGACAAGAACTTCTTCATTTAATTGGCTTATACCATTTAATCAAAAAATCAATGGCAATAAAAAAGACCCTGATTTGATCAGGACCTCTTCTTCCAAGTAATACTTACTTGGTTTTAATCCACGTCGCGAGATCGTTTATCAGGGCTTCAGAGACATTTTTTGGCACCTGATATTGAGCTGTACTGGTTTTTTCCGTTTGCTCACTGAGGAGGTGGTTCAGTGCCGGATAATATTTGAGCTGAACGTTTTTCTTTTTACCTAATGCTGCGTTCCAAAGGTCGAAATCGGCTTTGCTCACCTGAAAATCATTCCCTCCCTGCAGGATAAAAATACGTTGTTTGCCTAAGCCTTTTGCTACGGAAACCTGATTGTAGGTATTTAAATCTACCCAATAAGTGGCAGGAATACCCAAGATTGCTGAATCTGGTTTTAGGCTGGTACCAAGCTGCGTAATTTTACTTTTATTGATTTCCTTTATTGCTTCATTCAGTTGTTTTTTATTCGCTTCAGTTGTATCTTTTGATAAGCTGAACATGTATTGATTCTGTTCGATAATAACGTCACTGAGTTTTCTAGCCGGTGCTGCAGCGAGGATGATTCCGGAAAGCTCGGGAGATGTGGTGGCTAATCTCGGAGCTAACATACCACCGAGGCTATGCCCAAAAAGATATACTTGTTTTAGATCTACCCCAGGAATAGTCTTCGCCAACGCAATGGCAGCTGTAGCATCATCCAGTACTTCTTCCTTTACGGTATAGGGCTTATTAAATTCATTGGCATAGATTAATGTTCTTTTTACATAGCGTACGGAGCCAATTCCTTTAGTTGCTAAACCACCTGCTAGATCTTTAAAGGGCTTGTTTGCACCAATAGTTTCGTCCATATCACTTGGTCCTGAACCATGAACGAACACCACAATAGGGAAATTTTTAACATTTTTAGGTGTAGTAATTACGGCTGCGAGTTGCCTACCTGCCGGCCCGAGATAAACTGATTTCTCACTATATAAGTTTGTATCGGCATAAAGCGGCTTTGAATATGCTGCTGCAGTTTTAGCCGGGGCAAGAAAAATACCGACAATCTTTTGTGCTTTGTTAAAACCGACGATAAAATTTTGATTGCCGTTGCTAAACTTACCTTCAACGGTTACTGCAAAAAATTCACCTTGCGAACGGCTTTGGATCGCATCAAAAGATTCAGCCTTTCCAAATTTAGTTCCCATATCGAACCAAAGTTTCTTTAGCCCATCTTCCGTGAGCTTTGTTTTCAAGGTATCATCAAAAGTAGCGTGCGCATCTGCAAATTTTTCTTCCTGTAACAATTTGAAGAAATCATTAGCACTGTTAAAGAGCTGAATAACGTTTTGAGAGAATGCGCTGGTGGTCAATAATAAAGCGACTATAACTAATATACTTTTTTTCATGTAGTGATGGGAGTTTTTGTACAGTATTCAAAGTTAATAATATTTGGCACTCAAAACCCATCTCATCAACTACTTATTTAGTTTTAACTTTTTTTAACATTTACTATCTGGAAATTTTGAGGTTAGTTTAATCGGAGAAACCAACGATAGAACAAATCTCAACATTCGTTACCCTAAACTTGATTTAGGGTTTGTTTGTAAAACTAATACCAATGATCCAGCGCAAGGCAAGGCTTTTGCCCGCAAATCTTTGCTACTGGCTTCTGCGGAAATCTTCTAAATCAGCGGGATAATTTATTGCCTCTTGGTTAGTGTCTCACCAACCAGTACAAATGCAACCAAAAATCACTGATTAACAGCAACACAATAATAATAACTTCAGCCAGTGAGACACCGACCAATAGCATCAGTTATTATTTTTTTTAAATAAAATACACCCGAGCACAATATTTCGAAATCTCAGCGTTTATGTATGTGAGAGCGTTAATTTAGATGACGGGGATACTGCCTTAATGGTGGAATCCCCGTTTCTTTTTAGGAAGTTTTTTTCCCTTCACAAAAAAAGGGGCAATCGCTAAATTGTCCCTTTGATCTATATGATGGAGTGATGAATTTTAAAAGTTTATACCTTCTTTTTTAGGATCCGAACTCTGGCTGAACTGATCGAAGGTTTTTATTTTCTTAGGTTTTAAGATTACATACAAGCCAAGACCAATAAGAACAAGTGCGGTAGTGATTCTTGATAAATCAAAATCGAAAAGAGAGATATCTTTTAAGGTGAAGATTCCACCAATGATGGCAATAGCTAACCAGCTGCCGCTCTCAAAATTTTTCCGGTAACCTAACCAAAGTCCCACGCCTAACATAGCGGTATGCCAGCTTAAAATCCAGTGCGGAATATCCAAGCCTGTATTTCTCAGCATGAAGATGCCACCGATTACCAAAAGTAAAATGCCTAAACCTAATTGTTTATTTTCTTGATTGTTTTTGATGAAATTTTCCATGATCGTTTCGATTTATATTCAAATGTATCACGAAAAGGAAAAGGGGAGAATGGCTTTTCCCTCAATAACTTTAAATTGTCGGTGAGTTAAATAAATTTATCGGTTAAAATATTTGCTTCTTTTTTACCGACTAATTTTTCGGTGAGCTATTTGAAAATAATGATTTCCGATCGATCACTCATCATCACTTGTGCCGTTAAACCAATAAATATACCATGTGCCAATAAACCATCAATTTTATTTAAGGCATCAGAAAGTGATTTTGGATCTTCAATCAAACCAAAGTCGGCATCGATAATCAGGTTTCCGTTATCTGTAATGTAGTTCTCCGCTCCTATCGTTCTTTTTTTGCCGCTACCGTTCAGTTTGGTAATCTGGTTAAAAACATATTGATAGGCTAAAGGAATCACTTCAATTGGGACCGTAAATGCACCTAGCTTTTTTACTTTTTTAGAGGAATCAGTCACGATAATTGCTTGTTTGCTCAATGAAGCTACAATTTTCTCGCGGAACAAAGCGCCACCGCCTCCTTTAATCAGATCTAAACCTTCGGTGAATTCATCGGCTCCATCAATACTAATATCTATAGAAGAGATTTCGCCTAAATTTAAAACTTCGATTCCTAGTGATTTCGCCAGTTCTTCTGTTCGGATAGAGCTTGCCACTGCTTTGATATTTAACCCATCCGCTACCAATTTCCCTAATTCTTTAATGGCAAATGTTGCAGTAGTGCCGGTACCTAACCCTACAATATCTCCATTTTTAACCAACTTAACAGCGGCTTTTGCTGCAGCAAGTTTCTCTGCATTCTGATGGTTTTGATCAACGATTCCCATAAGGTAAAACTAAGAAAATTTGTTGAGCGTTTTCGAAGGGCGTTTTTCGTTTTTCGTCTTTCGTTGATTGTGTTTCGCTGATCATCCGATGTGATCATGATCAATCCTGTTTTAATGTAGCACTAAATTCAAAGTTAATAGTTCAAAGCAACAGGGCCTAAAACAAAAAAATTATTGCACGCATGCAATAATTCCTTTTAATAACGTTTATATAACTGAGAGCGTTAATTTAGATGATGGGGATTCTGCAATATGTGGAATCCCCATTTCTTTTTGACCTCAATTTTTTATTTCTCTGTAGAAAGGGAATAAGGAAAATCAACCGGATTAGCACCTCTCGTTTTGTTCGGTGTTGCTGTCATATTAAAATTCAATACCGCTCCCTTTTGTAAACCACTGTGGCTAATCCAGTTTTTTGAATATGATTTACCATTCATTTGTAACGACTGCACGTAACGGTTGCTATCACTGTTGCCAGCGGCATTAATCGTTACTGTTTTACCATTATCCAGGGTTAAGGTTACTTTCTTAAACAAAGGCGCACCTAATACATATTGATCCACCGCAGGTGTTACCGGATAAAAACCCATTGCAGAGAAAACGTACCAGGCAGATGTTTGTCCGTTATCTTCATCGCCACAATAACCATCTGGTGTTGGTTTATACATTCTGTTCATCGTTTCCCTTACCCAATACTGCGTTTTGTAAGGCGCACCACCGTAATTGTACAAATAAATCATATGTTGAATCGGCTGGTTACCATGTGCATACTGGCCCATGTTGGCAATCTGCATCTCGCGGATCTCATGAATTACTCCACCATAAGCACTTTCATCAAATACCGGAGGCATAGAGAAAACAGAATCAAGCTTGGTTACAAACTTATCATGTCCGCCCATTAATTTAGCTAAACCATCCACATCCTGGAAAACTGACCAGGTATAGTGCCAGCTGTTACCTTCTGTAAATGCACCACCCCATTTAAACGGACTAAAAGGTGTTTGGAAACTGCCATCTTTATTTTTACCCCTCATCAAGCCAGAAGCCGGATCGAAAAGGTTTTTATAGTTCATGGCTCTTTTTTTGTAAATATCAATCTCCGATGATGGTTTGCCCAAAGCTCTTCCCAATTGATAAATGGTAAAGTCATCATAAGAATATTCCAACGTTTTCGCTGCATTTTCATTCTTCTTTACATCGAAAGGCACATAGCCCAATTCATTGTAATACTTTACGCCATCACGGCCAACAGCTTCAATCGGACCTTCATTATTAGCCCCGTGTTTTAAAGCATCCCATAAGGTTTGAATATCATAGCCACGCAAACCTTTAATATACGCATCTGAAACAACTGAAGCGGAGTTGTTGCCCACCATAATGTTTGCATAACCCGGGCTGCTCCACTCCGGCAACCATCCACCCTCTTTGTAATCGTTGATTAAACCTTCCTGCATTTCTTTATTGATGGAAGGATAAACCAGGTTTAAGAAGGGATATAAAGCACGGAACGTATCCCAGAAACCAGTTCCGGCGAACATGTAACCAGGTAAAGTCTGACCGTTATATGGACTCCAGTGTACCACTTTATTATTGGCATCTACTTCATATAACTTATTCGGAAAGAATAAAGTACGGTATAAGCAAGAATAGAAAGTACGGGTTTGATCAATTGTACCACCTTCTACCGCAATTTTATTCAGCGTTTTGTTCCAGATGGCTCTGCCCTTTGCCTTTGTGGCATCAAAACCATCGTTGGCTAACTCTCTTTTCAAATTGATATCAGCCTGTTCAAAACTGATAAAAGATGAGGCTACCTTTGCAGTAACTTGTTCTCCTTTTGTAGTCTTGAAACCAATAATGGCACCACTATGATCGCTTTCTAATTCAAGCTCATCATCTTTAAGCTTGTTACCACTCCAGGTTTTAGCCAGTTTAAAATCTTTATTGAAATAAATAACAAAGTAATTTTTGAAGTTCTTTGGAAGCGGACCACGTGCGTACCTTGTGGTATAGCCAATAATTTTACGTTCAGCAGGAATGATTTTAATGTACGAACCCTTGTTTAAAGCATCTACCACAACATAAGAACTATCCGTTTTAGGGAAAGTAAATCTAAACTGTGCCGCTCTTTCAGTAGGTGTAATTTCGGTGGTTACATCAGCATCTGCTAAATAAACACTATAATAATAAGGTTTTGATACCTCTGCCTTGTGGCTAAACCAACTGGCGCGTTCATCTTCTGCAAATTTTAACTTACCTGTAACTGGCATAATGGAGAAAGCAGCATAATCATTCATCCATGGGGAAGGCTGATGGGTTTGTTTAAAACCGCGAATTTTATCAGCATCATAAGTATAAGCCCATCCATCGCCCATTTTTCCGGTTTGTGGGGTCCACATGTTCATCCCCCATGGCAAACCAATAGCTGGATAAGTATTTCCGTTTGATAAACTGGGCTTGGACTGTGTGCCCATCAGGGGATTAATCCAGTCTACCGGATCTGTAATTTTGCCTACCGTTTGCGCAAAGCTGGCAGAGGCAACGAAGCTGAGTAAAGCAACAAATAGTTTTTTCATTCTTATGGTATTATTGTGTGTTTTGAAAATTAAAGCTCCGGTTTTTTTACGTAATCTGCCCAAAGTCCGTCTAAATCTTTCCCAGTTAATTTAACCCAGATTTCTGGTTGGTAGGTATGATCTCTCAGCGATGCATCAACAGCTCTTATGGTACCTGATTTTACATTTTTTTCTATCCAGGCGAAAAACCTCGCTGTAATTCTATAACTGTTTTTATAGCTATGTTCTGGTTTTAAAGCAGGCAAAATCCACTTCGCGCCGGCATTATCAACGCCAAATTTATAACGCGCATAATCTGCAATTCCTTCGGTTAGCCAGCCCGGGCCTACACTCCTGCCGTAATCCTGAACAATGTGCATCACTTCGTGCGTAACCACATCAATATCTTCAGGATGTTTATCCATCCAGATCGAGCTGTAAGTTACTTTGCCATCTGATGTTGCTGCAACGCCTTTGTAAGCCGTATCAACAGAAAACTTAACCGACTTTAACGTCTTCGGATTGTATTCTTTTGCTAGCTTTGGATAAACGACAAAAAAAGTTTCAATCAATCTTTTTTTCAACTTTGGATCTAAAGCAGTATAATTGCTTTCGAAGGATAATGTATAACCATTCTTCTTAATAGTCTCCTGCGCCTGAAGTTTTGATAAAGGTAATATAGCGAGGAAAGCTAACGAAGTTATCAGGGGTATTTTTTTCATTTATTGTTTTATTTTTTTTTGGTTAGCGTACAATAACGCAAAATAAAGATAATATGTAAAACGTTTTAGTAATGACTCAAAAATATTACTCAACATATGATAAATACCCAAATGTTGCTTTTAAAACAAGGAGTGTATGTTTATTGATCAAAGCTAATTTAACTTTTCTCTGCTTTACTGCTATATTTCAATTTGACCTGGTCTGGATTTTTGGAGTATTCTTCCCACAGCTGATCAATGGATTTTCCTGTTAAACCCTGCCAGCTTTGTTCAGTGTATTGATGTGTGCGCAACTGCTGATCAAGCGTTTCAACTAAGCCGGGTTTTACGTTTTGTTCCAGCCAGCCGAAAAATCTGGCGGTAATCCGATAGCTGTTTTTGTAATTTTGTTTTGCATTAAATGCTGGCAAGCTCCATTTAGAGCCTACATTATCTACCCCATATTGATAGCGAACGTAATCTGCAATACCTTCAGTTAACCAAACCGGACCAGCGCTGTAACCATAGCCCTGAACAATGTGCATGGTTTCATGGGTAACTACGTCTATATCTGTAGGATGTGCTTTTAAATAGCCTGCGCTAAATAAAATTCGATTTCCGCTCGCTTCTGCTACTGCTTTATACGCGGTATCCACTACGAACAGCACATCGTGTGTCGATTTATCATTAAATGTTTTCACCAGTGTGGGATAAATTTCAAAATAAGTATCGATTAGTTTTTGCCTTAACAACGGATCAAGAAGTGGATCTTTACTGATAAAAGTAAGTTTATAACCTTTCTTTCTTTGTGTGGAAAAGCTCGACCAGTTTTTGGTAAATGCACTCCGCAACTGCTTTTCAATTTTCTTTTGAGACTTTCTTTTTACCCAATCGCTGTTCACGATTATTTCGCCGGCTTTAGCTTTAATGTCTGTTGTTGCATTGCTGTTGAAAGTTAAGTCTGCGCTTCTTTTGGTCCGGTAACCATCTGCTGATGCAAACCAGGGATAAACATTGTAAAATGCGGCTGACAGTTTATCCTTTGTTTTTTGATAAATGACCTGCTGATCATCTTTAATGGTAACCTGGTAGCCTTTGGATTGAGCAAATGAAGAAAATGAAATGAGCACTATTGCTGCTATTGTAAAGAAATGTTTAATCATTGTATTGGGAGCAAGTATCTTGTTTGAGTTTTTATAGTGATTATAGTTATTGGTAAAGCCGTAAAATAAACGCTAAAACGTTTTAGCATTTGCGTTCTAAAAAAGCCTGCTATCCAGGCAGGCTTCTAAGGTGAAAATCAGCATTTCCGCTGGCTCCCAATTAAATATACTAAAACGTTTTAAATCATTACAATAATAAGATTATTCTCTAATAAAAAAGATTTTTTTAGGAAAAATTATCGGGTCCTATTAATAATTAAAATGCTGTAAAACAATCTCTTTATTTTGTTGACAATGAGAAATATACTTAGCTCAAACTTACATCGCAACAGCTTGCTGCACCAATTAAAGTTGCATGTTCCTTAAGTTGTGAGATTTTGATGCTTGCATCTATATCATTACCCTTTAAAGTGGCAATCAGTTCGGGTGCAAAAGCGCTAAAGGCCTGGGAAATATTACCCCCGATAACCACGGTATCTATCCTATGTTTATTGATAACCGGAATTAGAAATTGTGCCAGATTGTATCCAAATTCCATAAATACCCTGGTGGCTAAATGATCTTTATCTACAATTTCGACCAGCTCTTTTACCCCGGGTATTTCTGTTCCGCTTAATTGTTTGTACCGCTTCACAAACCACCTTGTAGAAAGGTAATCTTCGGCAATGCCTTCCAAAAATGGAGAATTCCATAAATCTGCATCTATAGCCTTTAACTTTAAACTTAAAGAAGACCCTAAACCGGTTCCCAGTGTTAAACCCAATACGTTCGCGTTGCCTTTGGCCGCACCAGCAAAAACTTCACCTTGTAAAAAGCCAGCTGCATCATTTATAAAATGGATGTTTTCTAGGGGAATTTCCAGTCTGCTTGACAATTCCTCTTTCACATTTACCTGGTACAGCGATTTAAATTTATCCTGATCCTTAATCAGCGAGATGCCTTGCTCGTAATTAAAAGGACCCGGCATAGCGATGCCTATATTCCGATTTCCATCTTTAATATTGCTAAACGATTGATCGATGATTTTGCACCAGGCTGATAATATATCTTCTTTACTCTCCTGCGAATTTACAGGGCTACGTTTGATTGAGTCATCAATCAGTGTTCTTGTTTCTAAATCTACCAATGCGGCTGTAATATGCGAGCCGCCGATATCCACACCCAATGCTACAGGCTTTTCCATTCTATTTCTTATTTCTATATTAATTTTACGCTAGTCAAATCAGACATTAATTAGGCCGATACATGTGAGATCAAAGCTAATGAGTTATTATTTATTCACGATTCTGATCGATCAGCTACCCATTCTTAATATAACGGGAATGTTGGCGCCTATCGTATTCATTAAATTGATCAGCCTGCTTTGCTGCAAAATCCTGCCTTTATTCTGGATAAAAATTTCACTTATTTGATGTTCCACTGATCTGCCAGCATTTTTATAAAATACCCCCCGACAACACTTCTCGCCTGGAAACCAGTTTTCACCCCGGTTTTGGTTTCATGCCAATCTGTTAACGGTACTTTGCTTGATGTTTCTGTAGCAAATTTATGCACAGGGTTGATAAATTTTTCAAAATCTACCTGGTTGTCAGCAAGGGTTGCAGTCCACACAATCCAGTCAGATTTTGTATAATCCTTCCGGCTATCCAATGGCAAGCCGAATTCATTCTGTTTAGTTAAATAATAATCTATTTCCTTTTTATACACCGCTTCAGGAAAAAGATTCAATTTCAAAAGCTTATCCCAAACCAGGTTATATTTTTGACTCCAGGTATTTTTATCATTAAAAGTCAGGGCGAAGTGATCACCGCCATCGGCAAGTTTTTGCCAGTTTTTAGCCATTTCTAAAGCTGCATTTCTATACTTTGTGGCGGTTTCCTTTTTACCTGATAATTCTGCCATTTGTGCGTAAGCTCCCAAGCCAACAATAGCCTTTACAGATAAATTGGCATTTCTGGCCAGATGCCCTGCGAAATCGTCGGTGCATAACTGGTTAGCCGGATCAAACCCTTCCTTCAGCAGATAATCCGCCCATACAGACATTATATCCCAATGTTTAGCAGCATAAACGGTATTGCCATCTGCCCGGGTGATGGCCGCGGCTAAAATAAGCATGTTTCCAGCTTCTTCTACTGGCATGTCTTCTCCATAGATTTGTCCATTCGCAACCGGATAAGTACCTATATCGTGAGCGGGATAAGGTTTTTTCCATTTGCCGCTCTCCGAATAATAAAAAATTCCATTTAACATTCCTTTTAATAATTCGGGATTATAAAGCAAATACTGTGGTGCCGATGGATAAGTTACATCAACTGTATTAATAAAACCTCCGCTAAAATTTTCTTTTGATAAAAAGAGCAGATCGCCATGTGGAGCATAAACAATTTTATGTGCTGCAATACTTTGGCGGTAGGCAAGTTTACATAGATCTGCGTATTTTTTACCTCCAACCTTTGTGGCATCTGCAACAAGTTTTGCATCGAATGCCTTTGTTTTAGCCTGCAGTGCTGAATATTCAGCATGAGCGGCAGCTAATTGATCTTCAAAACTTGCAGCTGCAGATTTTTTCCAGATCGGTGATAGCTGATCGCCAAAGTACTCTACCGACTTCAAGTCGTCATAACCCAACATGATATATTTTTCAATCAATTTTGAGGTGACTTTTCCAAACGGAATTACAGTGCCTAAATCCTGAGTCTTTACATTTATCGCCTGTGGCGCCTGTGGATATTTCCCCAATTTAAACGCATTGATGTTATCACCCTGCTTACCAATAAACTGCACAGCATTAAATTCAGCTGGCACCGCGATGTAGAGGTAACCCCAATCAATCCTTAAATCATCATTCTTCTTTTGCAAAACAGGTTGTTCTACCGTTCCGGCCTTTAAAATGAAAAGGTCGTTTTTAGTATTCTTCCAAACCGAAACAGGTTGGTTCGGGGTATTTACAGCGAGATCCGAGGAGGCACCAAAATAAACATCTACCTGATGTGCTTTGGCATCTGCAGATTTTACCGCGTAAGTAATATAGCTGATGGGTCTCGCAGTCAAATTCACATCGTTTAAGAGCAAAGGTGAAGTAAAGGTTAGCTTTAAATTCACACCACCAGCAGTAAAGTTATAAGAAGTATTGGTGGCATTAACTGATACATTAGTTTGCGTGGCATTGATCACATTTGCAGCCATAGGAATTTCTTCTACAATACCCGCATCGAGGAACCTGCCGCCAGCTGTATTTTTACAATTGATGGCTAAAATGTTGTCTCCTGCCTTCAAAACATCATCTGGAATTGGAATATAAATATACTCGTGTACCCAACCTTCCTTTTTGTAAATTAATTGATCATTGAGGTAAACCACCACATTATCATCATGGCTAAGCTTTAAATACTTTTTTGCCGCTGACTTTTTAGCAATAGAAAATTTTCTCCGGTAAAAAATCTCGTCTGTATCCCATTTTGTTTTGGCCATCTGATCATCACCAAAAGGTGCTTTGCCAGTCATCCAGGAAGCCTGATTAAAATTTAGACTTTTCCATCCTTCTGCCGGCTTTTTAGTACTGTAACTGGCGTGATAATGCTCTTCATCAGCTGCTGCCAAAACCGTTTTATAACTTTTACTATCAGCTCCTAAAAACCTGTAAAAATGGTTGTCTACCTTTATAATTCCATTAAGGGAATGTTCCTTACCGGTCCAGTGTTTGGTGGTAGATTGGTTTAAGCCATCTCCAAAAGACCAGATGCTTAAATAAGTGTCGTGCGTAATTAAGGGATAGGCCGGCGCTTTATCTTGCGCGATGGTACACATACTGTATACCAATAAAACAGCCAGTGCATAAAGGTTTTTCATAATTATTTTTGGTTAGTTTTTATTTATAACGATCAGGCATACCAAACGAAGATTTGCATTTATTTACTGAACAGCATTATAATAGAAATGCACATTTTCAGAATGAAAAAGCAATTATACATAAAACGTTTTACCTTTTTCAATAATAGAGAGTAGCTGCAACAATTACAACGCCTTGTAGTAACAATTACATTACTGAATAAGAAATTATCTTTCGATCAGTTTAGCGGGTAATATGATGTGCTCGTTATCGAGCTTTGTTTTAGAAGAAAGCTGACTTAGGATCAGCTGAATTACTGTTTCGGCAATCTCTTCAAGTGGTTGTTGTACAGCGGAAATCCCCGGGGTATGAAGCTCAAATACTTCATGATCATCATAGGCAATTACACTGAAATCATCACCAATTTTTTTGCCGGTTTGCTTTAATACTTTGAGTCCGCTTATGGCTAAATAATTTGTGGCAAAGAGCACCGCATCTATTTCTTCTGTTTGGAAAAGTTTTGCCATTTGGACCATTGTTTCATTTTCATTCTGATTGAAATGAACCTTTAATACCAGTTTTTCGTCATAAGGAATGTCGTAATCAGTCAGCGCTTTTTTATAAGCGGCCAAACGTTCTGTAATTTGCTGCACATCGATATCGATGGTGATCAGGGAGATTTTCTTTTTCCCTTGTTTTATAAAATGCTCAATAGAATGGTAAGTGGCTTTAAAATGATCTGCACCAACATAATTGGTATCCAAATCCGGTAGGTTCCTGTCGAACAAAATAACAGGTTTATTATCAGCCATTAACTGTTGAATATCTTCTTCCAGACCTTTTATAGGGGAAATGATATAACCATCAACCTTTCTCGACTTAAACATATTAATCAGTTCTTTCGCTTTTTCAATACGGTTTTCCGTGCTGGAATAAATAATTTTATACCCTTTTTTATAAGCCTTATCTTCAATTAATCTGGCTATCCGTGAGAAGAATGAATTGGAAATATCTTCCACAATTAATCCGATAATGTTTGAGTTACCAGTTCTTAAACTTCTGGCAATCTGATTTGGTTTATAGCCGCTCTCTACAATAATTTTCTCTACTTTTTTAATTACGGCTTCGCTGATTGATTTATCTCTGGCTTTACCATTAATAATAAAAGAAACTGTAGTGATGGATACGCCAGCTTTGACGGCAATATCTTTTATAGAAAGGCTTTTCATTTATAGGAGCATATTTTTACCAGGTGAATTGCAGGCTAAACAACTAAAATTAGCCTGGTTTGGCGAATATAATGCATAATCATGAAGATTGATTGAATTGAACAAAGGAATTGTATTAATTTTCAACCCTGAATGTAAAAATGCCCCCAATAAGTGTGTAACTTTTTGGGGGCAGTACAAATTTGGTGCCTACTGTTAATTAATAGCCAGGGTTCTGGGCTAAATTCTCGTTTAAGGTTCTTTGAATTAAAGGAATTGGAAACAGCTGTCTGAACGGTGCTGATGGTGTATGATCCCACCATGTAGCGGTGTGGAATTTCCCGAAACGAATTAAATCGTCACGTCTAAAACCTTCAAATACAAACTCACGTCCTCTTTCGTTTAATAATTCATCAAGCGTTAAAGTGGCTGTGGTATACTGGTTTGCTGGCCAGGTAGCTTCTGTGAACGCACGTTTCTTGCAGTCGTTAATTAATTGTACAGCCTCTGCATTTGCAGCCCCACCATTTTTACGCATAATGGCTTCTGCTTTTGCAAAATAGATCCAGGTAAGGCGATACAAATTCCAATCAGTACAATTGTAATTTAAATCGATACCAACAGGATTGCCATTTACGATACCAGCCACGTTGTTACCCAATTTATATTTGTTAAAGCGCACGCCACTGTTCTCTTCACCTTCGCTCATGTTTGAAACAGTTGAATTTGCTCTGGCACGACGAATCTCATCAACGAAATTAATTTGCTGACCATCATATTCATTACCACCTGATGCAAGAGCTGGAGCACCATTATCAAAACGAAACTGTGGACCCTGTAATAACCAGGTACTTTTTCTCAAGTCATCGTTGCTATATTTAGTATAATTACCTGGAACCATCACCACGCCATTATTTCCATTTCTAGATCCACCATATATTCTGTCTTGCTGAAAATGGAAGAAGTCACCGGTCCATGAGGGTTGCGAATTCGCAATTCTAAACTCGTAAGCAATTGCAAAAATAACTTCTTTCGATAGATCGTTAGTCGTTTTAAATTGATCAGTAATGTTCGGATCCAATGCCATTGGACCATTCTGACCACCGCCTTCGTTGTTAATCAATTTATTAGCTGCAGCAATACAATCATCCCAGCGTGCAGTACCTGTCCAAACTTCGGCATTTAAATAAAGTTCTACCAACATGGCATATCCACCAGCTTGCGTCATACGTCCAAGCATGTTTTTCGAAAGTTTTGGAGCTTTATCAATATTATCTTTGATTTCCTTCTCGATAAAGGCAAAAACTTCTGCACGCGGCCTGGTTTCGGGCTTTGCTGGTATTCCAATCTGAGTAACAATCGGAATATTGCCGAACAGATCCATTAATTTAAGGTAATGATACGCCCTTAACAGTTTTAATTCAGAAATATAAGCGTCTTTTTCTACCTGGGTTACTCCCATTTGTGATAGACTGCGTTTTTCTAAATTCTCAATTGGATCATTACAATAACCAACACCACCGAACATCAAACCCCATGCACTGTTTAACGGCCCATCATCTACCAACCAGGTGTGGTAGTGCAAGCGTTTCCATTTTCCACCGTCTTCACCATGGCGCCCTTTTGTTGGCCACGCCAGCTGATCGCCAGAAAGCTCAGAAGGCCTCCACCATCCATCCTGCCCAGAAGGAGTTGCCCAAGCGTTGGCATGAGTATAAGGTCGTAGCACAGCAGATAGCACTTCGTTTTTATTATTGTAATAATTATCTGTAATTAATTGACTGTATACATTCTCATCTAGCTTAGTACATGCATTAAATAGTATTGGTGAAGCTACTATCGCCGAGAGAATGACTTTTTTAAATGTTCTCATTTCTTTTATTATTAAAATCCAAAATTAACACCGAAAACAAAACTTCTTGTGGTTGGGTAAGGACTTCTGACATCAATACCTAAACTGCGTCCATTGATTTCATTTCCTAAACCTACATCCTGAATGGTATCAGGATCATTGCCTGAATAACCTGTTATTAAAGCCAGGTTTTGTCCTACCGCATAAACGCGTAAGCTTCTGAAAGCTTTATCTTTAAATTTAAATGTGTACCCAAGCGTTACCTCGTCAAGTTTTAGAAAACTTGCATTTTCGACATAGTAATCAGAGTACATATAGGTGTCGTTAATTTCTGCGTATTTGGTAAAAGCACTATTTAACAAATTCCCCTGAGTTCCAAATTTATTCCCATAAGATAAGGCAACAGTGTTAAGTGCATCAAAGCCCAACTTACTTCTTAAGAATATTCTTAAGTCAAACTGTTTGTAAGTAAAGGTGTTTCCCAAGGAAAGATAATACTTCGGAATCGCATTACCGATTGGCTGAAGATCAGTCTGATCTCTAAAAGGAGAAGTGTTGATCTGAGCATTAGGGACTGCCTGGCCTGCTCGGTTATAGAATAACCATTTACCTTCGGGTGTGAAGCCCGCAAAACGCTTACCCCAAAACTCGCCTATGTTACGGCCTTCATAAGTACGGAATGCATTTCCAAGAGCTCCTGCCCCACCAATACTACCAAACTCCACCATATCTCTTTTATAGATGTCATTTGAAAAAGTTTCTAACTTATTATCGATGGTGCTTCCTGCAAAATCAACATTCCAGGTGAAGTCGTTTCCTTTAATTGCTGCATAGCTTAAGGAAAGCTCTATCCCTTTAGCTGAAATAGTACCTACATTTGTATAAATTGAACCTTGAACAAACGGCGGTTGAGGGGAAGTATAAGTATAAAGTAAATCAACAGTATTACGTTTAAATACCTCTAAGGAACCACTGAGTCTGTTATCCAGCATTCCAAAGTCTATTCCCAAATTATATTCACGTTTGCGTTCCCATCTTAAATCAGGATTTGGGTTACGTGATGGGCCATACGTTTGTAACCAGGTACCACCTGGGAAAGGGTAAAGATTACCAGTACTCAAAGTAACCAGCGATGCATAATTTGCGAAACCAGAGTTACCTGTTTCTCCGTAGCCAGCTCTTAGCTTCAAGAAGTTAAGCCATTTGGTGTTTTCCATAAATTTCTCGCGGGTGATTTCCCATGAAGCAGATAGAGCAGGGAAACTAGCCCACTTGTTGTTTCGTCCAAATCTTGAAGAACCCTCTCTCCTTAATACCGCTTCAACGTTCACTTTACCATCGAATGTATAGTGTACACGACCGAACAATCCAATTAAGGTATTATCATCTTTAAAACTTCCGATACCAATTCTATTAATACCAACAGGTACTGAACCCAGGTTATTTTCTTCGAAAAGATCGTTAGTATATCCGCGGTTGTTTGCACTAAATTCCTCATTTACTTCATAACGATAAGAATATCCCACCATTCCGGTTAAACGGTGTTTATCATTGATCATTTTGCTGTATTCTATGGTAGGTTCAAAATTGAAATTTTGTTCCAATCGCGTGCCTTTGTAAGCATAACCACCACCTGGAGAATCGCCATTTTCAACAGAATTCTGACTGCCGATTGCGCGGTATTGATTATCAATAAATTGGTTTCTTTGGTAAGCTACAAATGCAGAGGCTTTCAAATCTTTTATGATATCAATATCGATCTTTCCATCTACCGAGTAGGTTTGCTGACTTCTTTTGTTCTTTTCTTGTTCTAAACGAGCAATCTCATTAGTGATGTTCCTTGTAAACAAATAAGAGCCATCAGGATTGTAGTATGATTCTGTAGGGTTTTTAATTAACACAGGTTCCCAACCTCCGCCACCTAATAAGTTAGCATTATTGATGTTGGATGCAATATTAAACATGGCAGAAACTTTATCTTTGAAACCCTTTTGCGTTAGGCTCATTCTAAACTGATATTGCTCCCTAGTGTTTGCCTTTGAGAAACCATCTAACTTATTATAAGTAAATGAGGCACGATAGGTAGATTTATCCCCACCACCAGCTACAGAAAGATTTTGGTAATTGGTGAGATTGTCTTCATTAATTAATTCATTAAAATAATCAAAGTCACCTCCAAAATCCTGAGCTTTATATTGTCCACTTGCTAATTTTTCCCTGAATTGGGTTGCATTCATAAAATCAGGGCGTTCATACAATGTTTCATGTCTGAGATAGCCATTATAATTAAATTGAGAAGGACCTTTACGTCCTTTTTTAGTAGTTACCAGGATAACACCGGCATTGGCACGTGTACCATAAATTGCTGCTGCCGATCCATCTTTTAAAACAGTAAAAGACTCTATATCATCTTGTTGAAGTAAATCTAAGTTACCACCAGGAATGCCATCGATAACAATGAGTGGAGAAAGTGATCCAGAGATAGAAGTTACGCCTCGGAGTTGAATAGCTACACCAGAATTAGGATTGGAACTATTTCTGGAAATTTGTAAACCAGCCACCTTACCTTGTAATAAATCCAAAGCATTTCTCGCTCCACTCTGCCTGAATTGCGAAGTATCAACTTTGGTAATGGCAGAAGTTAATTCACGCTGACTACGTGTACCATACCCCACAACGACTACATCATCCAATTTCGTATCAGATGCTACAGCTAGCTTGATATTTAGATTAGTTTCAGCACCAACAGTTACGTTCTGTGTTTGATAACCGAGGAATGTAAACCGGATGACCTCATTTTCGTTTGCTTCAATTTTAAACTGCCCGTTGGCATCTGTTACCGTACCTTGTCCGGAGGTAATATTCTTAACCCCGACACCCGGAACACCCAGATTTTTTTCATCCACAACTTTCCCGGTAATTACCTTCCGCACACTTGCTTTGTGCCAGGGAACTTCAACCTCGAGAAGGCCATCGAAATCTTTTCGGTCAGATTCAGCCGAAAGCGCCGGAAAACTCGACAAAACAATTGCAGAGATCCCAGTGAGTTTGAGTAAATTAATTTTCATTAGCTATTATTTATGTTTTGATATGAATTGGCTGATCATGAATGAATCACTCGCTTTCATGGCAGAATAGTCTGCTATTCGCAAATACAAATTGATTCATTTGGTTAAAGTAATTTGGTTAGTTAGCTAGTTTTTCCGATTAACTAGCTCAATATTAGAAAAAATAATCAGCTATTAAAACGATTTAGCAAGTAAAAAAAACGTTACAAAAACGTTTTAGTCATTAACGTAGAAAGAAACATGCAGAATGACTAGTCATTTATGCGATAACGTGAAGCGGAAAAGTTCTACTATTTGAGGTACGACAAAATCAAACCGGCTGTTTTTGCAGATGCGCCGGGTTTTCCCATTAAGCCTAAAAGCTCGTCGTAATGATTAAGCATTGCTGATCTGCCCTCTCCCTTCAGAATTATATTCAATTCAGTATTTACACTAACAGGATTACAATCTTCCTGAATCAGTTCGGTTACAATTCTTTTGTCTACGATGAGATTAACAAGGGAGATGAACCTTATTTTAACCAGCATTCTGGCAATAGCAATGGAGATTGCCCCCCCTTTATAAACGACCACTTGCGGAAGCTTAAATAAAGCAGTTTCCAGCGTAGCTGTACCAGATGCTACAAGGGCCGCATGCGCTAAATTCAGCAGATTATAGGTATTATTAAAAAGAAGTTGAACTTTTTTTGTGCCTGTGAACTGATGGTAATAACTCTCAGAAAAAGTAGGTGCAGCGGCGATTACAAAAGCATAATCCGGATAATTATCAGTGATACTCAGCATTACCGGCAACAATCGTTCAATTTCCTGCTTTCTGCTCCCCGGAAGCAAAGCAATGATTTTTTGATCACCAAGATTATTATTCGCTCTGAAATTTGCATCTGGATTGAATTGTGCAATTTCATCTAACAAAGGATTGCCCACATAATCAACCTTCATTCCCCATTCACGGTAAAAATCTACTTCAAATGGCAGGATACAAAACATATGATCGACCACCTTTTTGATTTTGAGCACCCGTTTCCGGTTCCAGGCCCACACTTTTGGCGAAATATAATAACAGACCTTTATGCCATTCGCTTTCGCAAATTCGGCAATCTTCAGGTTGAAACCAGGAAAATCAATCAAGATCAAAACGTCTGGTTTCCAATTCAGGATATCAGCTTTGCAAGCTTTTAAATTTTTAAAAATCGTTCTTAAATTCAAAACCACTTCCGTAAATCCCATAAAAGCCATTTCAGCATAGTGTTTTACGAGTTCTCCGCCTTCAGCCTGCATTTTATCACCACCAAAATACCTGAAAACAGCACTACCATCTTCAGCTTTCAAAGCCTTCATTAAATTTGCACCGTGTAAATCGCCGGAGGCTTCTCCTGCTACGAGGTAATATTTCATGTTCTAGTATTGAGTAGTGAGTGGTAAGTCTTACGTAATAAGTTTTAAGTAATATGTATTGACTTTATACATTTTTATTTTCTATTTCCTGTTTTCTATTCCCTGCTTTCCATCCCCTGCTTTCCATTCCCTATTTTCTACTTCCTATTCCCTATTCTGTTTCTCAAAAAACTTTATAAGCGAAGAAAATAAGTGCACAAAGAAAAGTAGCGGCTAAAATACCCCTTCCAATATTTTCTTTATTGAATTTAAAGAAATACTGCATAATGTAAGCATTCACGGCAATTCCACCGATATATAATAAATCTGCCTTTGCCAGTGATGCAACATGATGAATAATAAACCAGGCGATAGCACATAGCGTAGCCGGGGATAATAAACCGATCCACAGACCAATCCACACGGAATTATTTAGCTTCCTTAAGCGATCCTGCATTTTTTTTATCCTAAATTGATTCCGTCTGGCGCAGAAACCTTATTCGCTTTATCTGCCTTTCCTATACCATTGGCATCAAAATTCCAGCTGCTTAAGGTTTGAATAGCATGATGCGCAGTTAAATCAAACTGTACCGGAACAATAGAAACATAACCATGTTCAAGCGCCCAAACATCAGTATCTTCTCCGTGATCGAAGTTTTCAAAAACGCCTGTTAACCAATAATACGGACGGTTATAGGGATCTGTCCGCTCATCGAACTCTTCCATCCATTTGGCATTAGCCTGACGACAGATTTTAATTCCTTTTAAATTTCCACCTTTAGGAAAATTAACATTTAACAAGGTTCCTGTTGGTAAGCCATTGGCCAGCACCTCTTCGCAGATGTTTTTAATGTATTTTTTGGTATGGCTAAAATCAGCATCAGCTGCAAAATCATCCATCGAAAACCCGATAGATGGCATTTTTTCAATTGCGCCTTCCACCGCAGCAGACATGGTGCCGGAATAAAGCACATTGATTGAATTATTTAATCCATGGTTAATACCAGAAACACATAAATCTGGCTTTTTACCTTTAAAAATTTTATTCACAGCAATTTTCACACAATCTACTGGTGTACCACTGCACTTGTACATTTCCACGCCCTCATACAGTACAACCTTATCAAAACGGATAGGCTTACCTATGGTAATGGCATGGCCCATCCCGCTTTGCGGACTATCCGGAGCCACTACTACTACATTGCCGATTTCCTGCATTACCTCCATCAGGTTTTTAATACCAGTGGCTGTAATTCCATCATCATTGACTACTAAAATATTAGGTTTAGAACTTTGCTTTGTCATATGTACAAAAATACGGATTATTAAATTCAAGGCACAATATACCCTGGTTTAATATCTTATTTTCATTAAATCTGCCTCTTTTATTTCCGTTTTGTAAAAAGCATTTCATTCGATAACAGAAAGCATATATATTTGGGTAGAAATGAGGCTGATATCTCAGCATTACGCTTGTGGAAATGCACTTCATTTATAAACCAAAAACAAATCAATGAAAATCAAACTATTTACTTTAGCTTGTTTTCTAATTGCGGGTACAGTTGCACAGGCACAAAATACCTATCAATGGAAAACAGGATCCTCTGGTGGCTATAGCTACAAATTCGTAACAAACGACCCTACAAAAACCCGTTTTTATACGCTAAAAAATGGCTTAACAGTTATTTTATCTCAAAATAACAAAGAGCCAAATATTGTATATAAAATGGCGGTAAGGGCAGGAAGTAATACCGACCCACGAACCAATACGGGTTTAGCACATTATTTAGAGCATTTGTTGTTTAAGGGAACGGATAAATTCGGAACATTAAACTATGCAAAAGAAAAGCCACTACTAGATAAAATTGAAGCACTTTACGAAACGTATATTAAAACAACCGACCCCCTAAAACGGAAGGAAATTTATGCTGAGATTGATAAAACTTCAGGGGAAGCCTCAAATTATTCTATTGCAAATGAGTACGATAAAATGATGAAATCAATCGGTAGCAGTTCAACAAATGCACATACTTCTGTTGAAGAAACCGTTTATGAAGAAGATCTTCCATCAAATGCCATTGATAAATTCTTATCGGTTCAGGCAGAACGTTTCCGCTCACCGGTGTTCCGGATTTTCCATACCGAACTGGAAGCCGTGTACGAAGAAAAAAACATTGGTATGGATAACGATGGCCGCAAAATGTATGAGAAAATGCTTAATGCATTATTCCCTACACACAATTATGGTCAGCAAACTACAATCGGTACAATAGAACACCTTAAAAACCCTTCTCTGGTAGAAATCAGGAAATATTACAACAAATATTATGTACCAAACAATATGGCTTTGATTATGTCTGGCGATATTAATTACGACGACCTTATTAAAAAAGTGGACAAGGATTTTTCATACATGGTTTCCAAACCATTAGCGCTGTATAATCCAGCGGCAGAAAAACCACTTACTCAGGTACAAAAGGTTGATATTTATGGTCCGAGTGCAGAAAATTTATATGTAGCCTACCGTGGTTTTGCACAAAATTCCCGTCAAAGCTTATTATTGGATTTAATTGGAAGCATTTTATCTAACGGCAAAGCAGGTTTGATGGATATTAACATCAACAAGCAACAAAAAATGTTACGTGCAAATGCAGGTTACAACCAGATGAAAGATTACGGAATTTTCATTCTATCTGGTTCGCCTAAAGCCGGACAAAGCTTAGAAGAAGCGCAAAAATTATTATTAGAACAGGTTGATTTACTTAAAAAAGGTGAGTTTGATGAAAGCCTGATTAAAGCAACTGTAGCGAATATTAAATTAGGAGAATTACAGGGTTTCGACAACAATGATGTACGTGCAGATTATACCATGACGGCTTTTATTCAAAACCGCGGAAATGAATGGGATAAAATGCTCTCCTCAACCGATGCCATGGGTAAGGTAACGAAAAAAGAAATTGTAGATTTTGCCAACAAATTCTTCATTAATAATTATGTTTCTGTTTTCAAACATAAAGGTGAAGATAAAAGCATCCTAAAAGTTGAAAAACCAATTATTACGGCCGTTAAAACCAACACCAACGAAGTTTCTCCATTTACAAGAACTGTTATTGCTGCACCGGTAAAACCGATTGCACCTAAGTTCCTAGATTATACCAAAGATCTTAATTTTGGCAAGGCTGGCATCGCCGATGTAATCTCCGTTCAAAATAATGAGAATGGAATTTTCCGCATGAGCTACCGTTTTGAAATGGGTTCTTACAATTACAAACTTTTACCTTACGCCGCTCAATATCTTGCTTTTTTAAGTACTGATAAATATTCTGCGGAAGATGTCAGCAAAGCTTTTTATAACATCGCTTGCAGCTATAGCGTAAATGTAGGAAACGATGTAACCACAATAGCTGTTTCAGGATTACAGGAAAACTTTGATAAAGCGCTGGCTCTGGTAGAAGACGTATTGGCCAACTGTAAGCCTAATGAAAAGGCGCTGGAAGATTTGAAAGGCAGGATTTTAAAATCGAGAGAAAATGCGAAATTAAATAAGTCATCTATTTTAGGTGGTTTGATGAGTTATGCCCAATATGGCACAGATAACCCATTCAATTATGGCTTAACGAACGATGAGATCAAAAACATGAAATCATCTGATTTAATTTACCTGTTGCATAACTTAACCAATTACCAACACACCATCACCTATTATGGCCCTAAAAACATAACAGCTTTATCTGATGATATTGTTAAAGTTCATCGTTTAGCCAGCGAGTTTACTCCGATAGCACCGATGAAGAAATTTGTCTACACTAAAACAGATTCAAACAAGGTGTATTTCGCGGATTATGATATGGTGCAGGCTGAAATTCGTTGGGTAAGAAACGGCGGGTTATATGATCCTGCAAACTCAGCAAAAATCGGCTTATTTAATAATTATTTTGGTGGTGGCATGGGCTCTATTGTTTTCCAAACCATCCGCGAATCTAAAGCATTGGCTTATTCTACTTTCGCGGTATACTCTAGTCCGAATACCAAAGAAAAAGAAAATACGGTGGTAGCTTATGTGGGTACGCAAGCTGATAAAATGAATGATGCAGTTGCGGGAATGAATGAGTTGCTAAATACTTTGCCAGAATCCGACAAGTCTTTCGCCCTTTCAAAAACCAATTCCTTAAATGGTTTAGAAACATCACGCATCACAAAAGATGGTATTATTGCAAGTTACCTTGCCGACAAAAAATTAGGTTATGATCATGACTCCAGAATTGATGAATATGCTAACCTTAAACCATTAACTTTTGCTGATATCAATACTTTTCACCACGATAATTTATCTACCAAGCCATACAGCTATTGTGTTGTTGCTTCAGAGAAAAAAATTAACATGGCAGATTTGGCAAAATTTGGCCCGGTTACTAAGTTAACTTTAGAGCAGATTTTCGGATACTAAAAGAAGGAAAGATGAAAGCTCGAAGCTAAAAGACTAAAGCTGAAAGCGAGGTTTAGCGCAAGTGGAAGACGATAAACGCGAGACGAAAAATAAAAAGCGATTTCTGGAAACAGGAATCGCTTTTTTTGTGGTGCTAGTTTAAACCGGTTTCAGCAGACTCAAAATTTCCTGAATCGAAAATCTGGCTCCGCAAACAAATTCGTCAGCGGCACCGTAATAAATGGTTAACTCATCGCCATCAACAACATGGCCGTTGGTAAATACAACCTCACCAAAAAAACCATTTATTTCATAATCAGTAGTTGGCCGCATAATTGGCGCATCGGTTTGTGCAATAACTTTCGATGGATCATCCAAATCCATAAGAAATGCCCCCAGGCAATATTGACGCTTGTGATTAGCGCCGTGGTAAATCGATAACCAGCCTCGATCGGTTTTAATTGGTGCTGCACCGGCACCAACACGTTTACAATCCCATTTATCTTCCCGGGTCTTGATGATACATTTATGGTTTCCCCAGTGAATGCCGTCCGGAGATTCAGCCAACCAGATATAATTGCCACCTAAACCTACACTGCTCGGCCGGTGCAACGCATAAAATTTTCCATTAATTTTTTCTTCAAAAATGGCGCAGTCCTTATTATGTGGAGAGATGATCATGCCGTGCTTTTCGAAAGTTTTCCAGTCTTTTGTGGTGCGTAGACCTACCCCAACCCCATGTGCGGAAACAGCGGTGTAAGTTAAATAGTAAGTATCTTCTATTTGTGCAACCCGACAATCCTCTATCCCGAAAGCTTCATTTTCACCTTCGCCCTGCAACAATGGAAATCCATCCGGTTGATGGAAATGGATTCCATCGTCACTACAAACCAGCCTTAAATGCGAAAGCGTGGTGAGGTAATCTGCCCCCTTAAAAGTGATTATTCGGGGATCACCGGCCTTTAAATCCGGATCATTTTCATTAATAGCGATAATCTCAATTCCACTATCATTTAAAACTGGAAAAGATATCAGCCCCTTTATTTGACTCGGTCGTTCTGCCACCCGGATCAACATCCAAACTTTACCTTCAAACCTGAATACGCCAGGATTTAACAAACAGGCAATTTCTAAACCTGAATGACTTGGAACTAAATCTTTTGGCGATAAAATTGGATTTTCAGAAAATCTCTTAGCCTGTTCTTCCATAAAATTATTTCAAACTGTATCATTAATAACAAAACTGGATGCAAAAGTTTAGTTGCATTTTTAAAATTTTAAAGAAATTAAATGTAAGCGATCTTAGCCAGATTCCATTTTAATATGCTTAATAGAAATTCTTGATCACAAAATTGAATAGAAAATGAATTTTCCTGCTTTCTTTTTATGAAATTTTCTTTCTTTTTATTTCCAGATATCCCCCTGATCTCAAACCAGTAATGTTATTACGCAATTCCTTTCATAAAAAAACTACTTAAAACAACTCCTAGCTTAAAATAATAGATATTAAATGTTAAATAATACAGAGTTTTTACTCTTTATATGTTTATATGTTTTTTTTGAGTAAATTAAACTGTCATTCTTGAACAAGGACTGATTATCATCAACTAAACTAAACAATTAATGAAAAAACTACTACTTAGTATGGTTTTAACTTTCGGATTAATTTCATTTGCTTTCGCACAAAGCAAAGTAGTTAGCGGCAAAGTTACTTCTGGCACTTCTGGTCCAATTCCGGGTGTGAGCGTGTTTGTAAAAGGATCACCAGGTACCATCACGCAAAGTGATGCAGCAGGTAATTACAAATTAAACGTTCCGAATGATGCAAAAACACTCGTTTTTAGTTTCATCGGTTACACCACTTTAGAAATCCCTATCACTGGCACCTCCATTAATGCCAATCTTAAAGAAGAAAACACTACCCTCTCGGATGTGGTAGTGGTGGGTTATGGTACGCAGAACAAGCGAGACGTTACGGGGTCAGTCGCTTCGGTGAAATCAAAAGACTTAGAGAACCTCCCGGTAACCAGTTTTGAACAAGCCCTGCAAGGTAAAGCAGCTGGTGTCCAAATTTCAGCTCAAAACGGTAAACTTGGCCAGGGAATCACCGTTCGGGTACGTGGGGCAGCTTCAGTAACTGCTGGCAGCGAGCCACTGTACATTGTAGACGGAATTCCCATTACATCTGGAGATTTTTCCAGCACTACGGCTCCAACAAGTGCTTTAGCGGATTTAAATACTAATGACATTGAATCTATTGAAGTTTTAAAAGACGCATCTGCATCTGCTATTTATGGAGCAAGAGCATCCAATGGAGTTGTTTTAATCACTACAAAACAGGGTAAAGCCGGCAAAACACTTATTCAGTTCAATGCCCTTGGAGGAATCAGCACTCCTTCGAATCACAGAGATTTTTTAAATGCAGAACAATATGTTCAACTTATCAGAAGAGCGGGAGTTGGTCGTGCACAGGATGATTTTGATAACACAACGGATTATGCAACGCTGCAAGAAGCACTTGATGATTATAGCTCAATAGTGGAGGGCAGACTTAATCGTTATTCGGCAGGTAATAATGATTATCAAACCTATAAAGTAAATACTAATTGGGAACGAGAATCATTTCAGAATAATCCGGTAACCCAACAATATGATTTGAACCTGACCGGAGGCAATGAAAAAACCAAGTTCTATATGGGCGGACAAGCTTTAGATCAAAAAGGCATCATCGTAGGAAATAGTTATAAACGTTATAGTGGCAGATTAAACTTAACGAACAAAGTGACCGATTTCCTGGAAGTTGGGATTAACTTAAACTTTTCAAATAGTATCAACAATCGATTATCAAATGATAATGCCTTTTCAAGTCCGCTACAATCGGTAGCCTTATCACCTATTACCCCCTTTATCGATCCAAGATCAGGTTTAATTAGTGGAACCCTGCCAGGATCGGCCTCTAATTATCCGGTGTATTACAACCCATTTATCGGAATTGACAATTCATTTTATAAAGCAACAGTTTATCGTACCATTGGAAAAGCTTTTTCGAACGTAAACATTGCAAAAGGTTTAAAATTCAGTACAGACTTCTCTATTGATAACTTAAACCAAAACGAAGAGAGCTATTATGGTTCCTTGACTTTTAGAAATACAGGAACATCAAACGGAGACGGAGAGAATATCTCTACTTTTGTAATTAATGCAAACACCAATAATTTCTTTAGCTACAATACAACAATAGGTAAGAGTAGTTTTGATGCTATTTTAGGAACGAGTTACCAAAAATCTACTACAAAATATAGCACTATAGAAGGTCAGGATTTTCCAAGTGATGCCTATATAAAATTAGGTTCAGCTGCGACAAAGGTTATTGCAACAAGTAATGAAAGCGCTTTTAGTTTCCTTTCTTATTTTTTTAGAGCCAATTACAAATACAACGACCGCTATTTGGTTGGTTTTAGTGTAAGAGCAGATGGCTCATCCCGCTTTGGAGAAAATCATAGATATGGATATTTCCCTGCCGGATCTTTGGCTTGGATTGCTTCTGAAGAGGATTTCCTTAAACAGAGTGAAACCATCAGTTTATTAAAATTAAGAGCCAGTTACGGTTTAACCGGTAACGCGGAAATTGGGAATTACGCTGCCAGAGGATTATTTAGTGGAACAGGTGCTTATGGCGGTTCAGCGGGGCAGATTCCATCAAGAATTGCAAACCCGGATTTAACCTGGGAGAAGACCAAACAGCTTGATTTAGGCTTGGACTTTGGTATACTGAAAAACAGAATTACTGGTACTTTCGATTTCTATCAAAAAAACACTACTGACTTACTGTTAAATGTTCCGATACCCCAAACAACCGGTTTTGCCACTATCACCCAGAACTTAGGCAAGTTAAAGAATACCGGATATGAATTGGGAATAAATTCAGAAAACTTTGTAGGCGAATTCAAATGGTCTACTGCAATAACAGCAGCAATTAATAATAATAAAATCACTGATCTTGGAGGGCAGGTGTTAAACACCAATGAAATCAATGCGGCAATTGCTGGGCAACCCATTGGTGTTTTCTATTTACCTGAATATGCAGGTGTAGACGCTGCAAATGGAGATGCGCTTTACTATAAAAACATCACACTTGCTGATGGAAATGTTGACAGAACTACGACAAAAAATATTAACGAAGCGCAAAGAATATTTGCTGGCAACCCGAACCCGAAATATACCTTCGGAATAAACAATACCTTTTCTTATAAAAACTTTGATTTAGGCGTGTTTTTCCAAGGCGTTTCTGGAAACAAAATTTATAACGCCGGTGGTCAGTACATGAGTGCAAATGGCTCCAACGGTTATGATAACCAAACGGTTGACCAGATGGAATACTGGGATAAGCCCGGAGATATTACGATGGTACCAGAACCTCGTTTAGGTCTTGGAAATGGCGTTGGTAACTCCACAAGATATATATCAGATGGAAATTACATTCGCTTAAAAACTTTAACACTTGGTTACACTTTCCCGACGGCAATTTTAACCAAAATCAAATTAAGTAAATTGAGGCTATATGCTACAGCTCAAAACCTTGCAACTATCACAGGTTACAAAGGCTGGGATCCGGAAGTAAATGCTGATTATCAATCTTCAAACATCAATCAGGGTGTAGATTTTTATTCTGCACCTCAGCCACGTGTAATTTCATTAGGTATTAACATTGGCTTATAATTTTAAAAGAAGAGACATGAAAAAAACATATATATACAATTTGCTATTGGCATCAATGTTACTTTCAGTGGCATCATGTAAAAAAGCACTTGATATTTCTCCCGTAGATACAATAGAACAAAGCCAGGCCCTCCTTACCTCTAAAGATGTTGAAGTAGCGTTAGTAGGTACCTATTCTGCATTGGGAAGCAGAAATCTTTATGGAGGAAGACCATTCTTAATGGCTGATTTTTTAGCCAATACAGATGCTATACAATGGTTTGGAACCTATGAAGAGCTTACTCAGACAGTAAATAAATCCATCCTAAAGACCAATACTTTTGTTAATAACATATGGGCTGATGGTTATACAGCTATTAACGATGCCAATAATGTTATTTCAGCGATTAGTAAAGTTGATGCCGCTAAACGGAATAGAGTGGAGGGCGAGGCTAAATTTATCAGAGGTTCAGTTTACTTTGATCTGGTAAGGTTATTTGCCAAAGCATATAATGATGGTTCGCCAACTGTTAATTTAGGTGTACCCATTGTACTTACTCCAACCACTGCTGTAACTGGTGATAGCTATGTAAACAGGGCTACAGTGGCTGCGGTTTATACTCAGGCAATAGCTGATTTAACAGAAGCAGAAACTAAGTTACCCGCTACAAATGGATTTTACGCTACAAAATCTGCAGCAGCAGGCATGTTAGCCCGACTGTATTTACAAATGGGAAATTACGCTGCTGCAGGTGCCGCAGCTAATCGCGTAATTACATCAGGGAACTATACTTTAACTCCTTCTTTCATGGGGGCTTTTCCTGTTATGGGCTCAGCTGTTGGATCGAATACCACTGAAGACGTATTTTCCATTCAGGTTAGAACGCTAACAGGATTTAATGGTTACAATGAATTCTATGGATCATCCACATATGGTGGTCGCGGAGATGCTGTTATTTCCCAAACCTGGATAAACCAAACTTACAATCCAGCGGATGACCGAATCAACGCATTTTATGATGACGGAGATATGTTCAGCTCGAAATTTGCCAACCAATATGGAAATGTTTCCATTATTAGATTAGCTGAAATGTATTTAATCAGGGCAGAATGCAATGCACGTTTAGCACCGGCAGCACCAATTGGTGGACAAACACCTCTACAAGATTTAGCAGTGGTGAGAAGCAGAGCAGGATTAACAACAACAACAGCTACGCTAGCCGATATTTTAGCAGAAAGAAAACTTGAACTGGCTTTTGAAGGCTTTGCTTTACATGATGCAAAGAGAACTCAAACCAATATTGGATCTATTCCATGGAATGCAAATAACCTCGTTTTTCCAATTCCTCAAATTGAAATTGATGCTAACAAAAATTTAGTGCAAAACCCAGGCTACTAATCACAAGCCTCTTTAAACAAAAAATGCTCCCGAAATCAGGAGCATTTTTTGTTTAATTGCTATTTAAATTATTTCAAAGCCTTCGCCGCTTCGATGATCTCTTCCACTACATTTGGATCGAGTAAGGTAGAAGTATCGCCTAAATTAGCAGTATCGCCTTCGGCAATTTTTCTTAAAATCCTGCGCATAATTTTGCCGGAACGCGTTTTAGGTAAGCCGGAAACAAATAGGATTTTATCTGGTTTTGCAATGGCACCAATTACCCTGGTAACCGTTTGCAGGATATCTTTTTTGGTTAATTCTGCTTCACCATGCATCTCCGGGTTGATCACAAACGCATAAATACCTTGTCCTTTCACTTCATGTGGATAACCTACCACGGCACTTTCTACCACCCCCGCGTGCATGTTAATGGCATTTTCTACTTCAGCAGTACCAATTCGATGACCTGAAACATTTAAAACATCATCTACCCGACCAGTAATCCGGTAATAGCCATCCGCATCACGCAAACATCCGTCTCCGGTAAAATACAGATCCGGATAAGTAGAGAAATAAGTTTGCTTGCAACGCTCATGATCGCCATAAGTTGTTCTTAACATGCCCGGCCAAGGGAATTTAATACAAAGGTTACCCATCACATCATTTCCTAAAATTTCTTTTCCATTTTCATCCACCAAAATCGGCTGAATTCCTGGTAAAGGTAAAGTAGCGAAACTCGGTTTAGTTGGCGTAACAGTGGCTATCGGTGAAATCATAATCCCTCCGGTTTCCGTTTGCCACCAGGTATCAACAATCGGCGCCTTGCCATGCCCTATTTTTTCATCAAACCAATGCCAGGCTTCTTCGTTAATCGGCTCCCCCACCGACCCTAAAACACGAATGGAACTTAAATCCTTTCCTTCCAATGGTTCATCGCCATAACTCATTAAAGAGCGAATAGCAGTAGGTGCGGTATAAAGTGTATTTACTTTATGCTTTTCCACCACATCCCAAAAACGCGATGGTGTTGGGTATGTAGGAATCCCCTCGAACAAAACAGAGGTAGCGCCTTGAGACAGCGGACCGTAAACGATATAAGAGTGACCGGTAATCCAGCCAATATCTGCCGTACAAAAATAAACTTCGCCCGGTTGATAATTAAAAACATTGGCAAATGTATAGCCTGCATAAACCATATAGCCACCGCAAGTATGTACTACTCCTTTAGGTTTTCCAGTTGAGCCTGAAGTATAAAGAATGAAAAGCATATCTTCAGCATCCATTTCTTCGGCCTCACAAATATCGTTAACGTGTTTAACTTCATCCTCCCACCAAACGTCGCGCCCCTTTAACATAGAAACCGGAGTACGCACATGCGTTAGCACGATACACTTTTCTACCGTTGGACAACCGATTAAAGCGTCATCAATTACATCTTTTAAAGGGATTTGTTTACTTCCACGGTAGGCACCATCTGCTGTGATGACTACTTTACATTGCGAATCGTTGATGCGATCTGCAATAGATTTAGCAGAGAATCCACCAAAAATTACAGAGTGCACCGCACCAATTCTTGCACAAGCCAAAACGGCAATGGCGAGCTCCGGTACCATGGGCATATAAATACAAATACGATCGCCTTTTTTAGCCCCGTTACGTTTTAATACATTCGCAAAACGGCAAACACGTTCGTGCAACATCTTATAAGTTAGGGTTACACTCTCCTCTTCAGGGTTATTGGGTTCCCAGATGATGGCTGGTTTATTGCCATTTTTTTCCAGATGACGATCAAGACAATTTTCGGTAATATTAAGTTTTGCACCTTCAAACCATTTGATATTAGGTTCTTTAAAATCCCATGATAGTACTTTAAACCAGGGTTTTCGCCATTGAAAATTCTGCGCAACTTCGCCCCAGAATTGCTCGGGATTTTCTACGCTTTTCTTAAAATCTTCTTCGTATTGCTTAAAAAATGTAATTTGCATTGCTCGTTGATATGTTTTGGATTAGTATCGGCTAATTTAATTAAATAATGATAAGGAGAAATATCCAAACCACATTAAAATCAATCCGGTGTATTAATTAAAAAATATATGAAAATATTTAGCACCACTCTTGCTGTTTTCATTTATTATTCAGATATTTGCACACTCTTAAAAAAATTAAGCGGACGATATTAACAACTATATTTACAAGTCATGTCAAGAGTTTGTGATTTAACAGGAAAAAAAGCAATGGTAGGTAACAACGTTTCTCACTCAAACGTTAAAACCAAACGCAAATTTTACCCGAACCTTCAACTTCAGAAATTTTATATTCCTGAAGAAAACCGTTGGATTACGTTGAAAGTTTCGACTTCAGCGATTAAAACCATTAATAAAGTGGGTATCAGCGAAGCCATCAACCGTTTCGTTAAAAAAGGATTTTTGTAAAAAACATTAACTGTTGAGATTAACAGTTTAAATTTATATTATAATGGCAAAAAAAGGTAACAGAGTTCAGGTTATTTTAGAATGTACTGAACATAAAGAAAGTGGCATGCCAGGTATGTCTAGATATATTTCTACCAAAAACCGTAAAAACACAACCGAGCGTTTAGAATTGAAAAAATTCAATCCAGTGTTGAGAAAAGTAACCGTACATAAAGAAATTAAATAGTTGAATGATAGATTGACCGATTGATTGAATTTATTTCAATCCTTCCAACATTCTCTAACTCAATCATTAAAAACATAAGAACATGGCAAAGAAAGTAGTTGCGACCCTTAAAACAGGTAGTGGTAAAGAATATTCGAAAGTAATTACAATGGTAAAATCACCAAAAACTGGTGCTTACTCATTCAAAGAACTTATCGTTCATAACGACCACGTAAAAGATGCTATTGCATCTAAATAAGATTAATATTTTTTAATATTGAAAATATTAAAGGCCGTTCCGTTTTAACCGGAAGGGCTTTTTTTGTTATATAAAAATTTAGATATGGGCTTATTCGATTTTTTCAAAAAGAAAGAAACTGCACCTGAAGCACAAGAAGCTTTAGACAAAGGTTTAGAAAAGACCAAAGATGGTTTTTTCAATAAAATAACCAAAGCTGTCGCAGGTAAATCTTCTGTTGATGATGAGGTACTCGATAACCTGGAAGAGGTTTTAGTTACCTCTGACGTTGGCGTAAGCACTACATTAAAAATTATCAAACGGATTGAAGAGCGTGTCTCCAAGGATAAATACCTCAATACTTCAGAACTTAATTATATCCTGAGAGATGAAATTCAGCTTTTACTGGCCGAAAACAACAGCAACGATTTCCGTCAGTTCGAATATGGCGACCATAAACCCTATGTAATTATGGTGGTTGGCGTTAACGGCGTGGGTAAAACTACCACTATCGGAAAGCTGGCGCATAAGTTAAAAGAATCGGGACTTAAAGTGGTATTGGGCGCTGCCGATACTTTCAGGGCTGCAGCGGTAGACCAGATTAAACTTTGGGGTGAACGTGTTGGTGTTAGGGTAGTGGCGCAGGCGATGGGTTCTGACCCGGCTTCTGTTGCTTTCGATACTTTACAATCTGCTGTAGCTGCAGGTGAAGATGTGGTAATTATTGATACTGCAGGTCGCTTGCATAATAAAGTAGGCTTAATGAATGAGCTTGGCAAAATTAAGCAGGTAATGCAGAAGGTTGTTCCAAATGCGCCGCATGAAATTTTATTGGTTTTGGATGCTTCAACTGGCCAGAATGCTTTTGAACAATGTAAACAGTTTACAGAAGCTACTGATGTGAATGCATTAGCCATCACCAAACTTGATGGAACAGCAAAAGGTGGCGTGGTCATCGGAATTTCAGATCAGTTTAGAATCCCGGTGAAATATATTGGTGTAGGTGAAAAAATAGGAGATTTACAGCTATTCGATAAAAAGGAATTTGTGAATAGTTTGTTTAAATAACGCAAGCGGTTAAGCACAGATCTTTCACTTCGTGGATGATTTCACAGATTGTTGGATTACACAGATTATCAGTAACTTCAACAATGGAAGAATATGAAAATCATGAACTTACCAGAATTATTATTGGCTGTTGCTACGAAGTTCGTAATCAGCTAGGACCAGGCTTTTTAGAGAAGATCTATGTTAATGCCCTTAAAATAAAACTTCAGCAAGCTGGGTTAAAATTTGATGTTGAGAAGGAGTTTGTAGTGAGGTTTGAAGACCAAATTATTGGTAAATTTAGATGTGACCTGGTTGTAGAGCAAAAGGTAATTGTTGAATTAAAATCTGTAACGGGTTATCAACCTAAATTATTTCAGAACCAACTTATATCTTATTTAAAAGCCAGTAAAATTAAGACTGGATTACTGATTAACTTTGGCAACACAAGCTGTGAGGTAAAAAGAATAGCTGTGTAGTCCTTTAAAATATCCACAATAGAATCTGTGGAATCGCTAGATCTGTGGAATCAAACCGCAAGGAAGCGTAAATAAAATTAATATGAATACCAAAATAGTAAGAAGTAAAAGCGCAATAAAACAACCTAAAATCAATGTGATTACTTTGGGTTGCTCAAAAAACATCTACGATTCGGAAGTGTTAATGGGTCAGTTGCGTGGAAACAATTTAAATGTGGTTCACGAATCTGATAAGATGGGGAAAGATGATATCGTGGTAATCAATACCTGCGGTTTTATCGACAATGCTAAACAAGAATCAATTGATACCATTCTGCAATTTAGTGAATTAAAAGAAGCAGGTAAGATTGGAAAGGTAGTGGTAACCGGTTGCTTATCGGAACGCTACAAACCAGAGTTAGAATCAGAAATAACCAACGTTGATGCCTTTTTCGGCACGAACGACTTACAAAATATCCTGCACGAATTAGGGGCAAACTACAAACACGAACTCATTGGTGAACGTTTGCTCACCACGCCATCACACTTTGCTTATTTCAAAATAGCAGAAGGTTGTAATCGCCCATGCTCATTTTGCGCCATCCCGCTGATGCGAGGAAAGCACATGAGTAAGCCGATGGAAGAATTGGTGAATGAGGCAAAAATTCTTGCTAAAAACGGCACGAAAGAGCTGATCTTAATTGCACAGGATCTTACCTATTACGGATTAGATTTATATGGCGTCCGCAAACTAGATGAATTGATGCGTCGCCTCTCTGATGTACCGGGCATTGAGTGGATTCGTTTGCAATATGCTTACCCAAGTGGTTTCCCGATGGAAATTCTGGATGCCATGAATGAGCGTGATAACATCTGTAAATACCTGGATATGCCGTTACAGCACATTACCGACAATATGTTGAAATCGATGCGTCGTGGTACTACTAAGCAAAAGACAATCGACCTGGTAAATCAAATTAGAGATAAGGTTCCGAATATTGCCATGCGTACCACATTAATTTGCGGTTATCCAGGCGAAACACAACAGGATTTTGAAGAAATGGCTGCCTGGGTGGCTGATACAAAATTTGATCGTTTAGGTTGCTTTACTTATTCTCACGAAGAAAAAACACATGCCCATACCCTAATTGATGATGTTCCTGATGAAGTAAAACAACAGCGTGTTGATGATATTATGGAAATTCAACAAGGCATATCTTTCGATATCAACCAAGAGAAAGTTGGCCAAACATTTAAAGTATTAATTGATAAAAAAGAAGGTGACTTCTTTGTAGGAAGAACAGAATTTGATTCCCCTGAAGTAGATAACGAAGTTTTAATCGATGCTGCAACTGGTTATGCGGCCAATGGAAGTTTCGTACAGGTGAAAATAGACAGAGCAGAAGATTTCGATTTATACGGCACAATCGTTTAAGATAATTACCTTTAAATTAATCCCGATAAGCAATCGCCTATCGGGATTTTTTTGCACTATTATTCCTGTTCTGTAGCGATCTCAGGATTGCAGTCGTTTAATGGAAAAAACTAATCATGAAAAAAGTCTTTATCGTTCTCGCAGTGATGTTTATTGTTGGCATTGGTTGCAAAAAAACACTTGATCCGGGCGGTGGCCCATGTGCATGCTCACCCATTTCGAATGTTTATTTTAGTTTATCGGTTAAAAGCAGTAACGGTTCCGATTTACTTAATGCTACAAATCCGGGCGCCTACAACAAAGATCAAATTCAACTTTATTACAAAGATGCCCAAGGTGTTTCAAAATCGGTAGACTTCTCCATTCGACCGCCTTTTTCAACACCAAAAACGACCTATGCATTCAATCAATTATTTTCCAATACCCTGGCGGAGATCGCACGGAGTGGCAACCATATTTTTTTCTTAAAATTAGGCGACCGTCAGCCCATGGAATTGAATGTTAAAGTTGTTGGAACTAAAACAGAACGGCTGCTGATTGATCAGGTAGAAGTGCCCCTTGAACCTGCCACAGCAGACAATGAACTCTACCTTAAAAGTATCTTTTCGTTAAAATTATAGCCCATAAAAAAGCAGCTCAGTTTTGGTGAGCTGCTTTTGTAAATTATACTGGCCAGAAACTATTTTTTAGATGCCGGTCTGATTTTAATCTGGCTAGGTTTTAACCAGATTTTTGCACCTTTAGCATTCACATAATATTTCTCATTCTTTGCATTGATGTAAACATCAGAACCATCTGGTGCCATTCTACCTTTCCAGGTCTTATCAGCAACCTTAGAACCACCTTTAACTGCTATTTCAGCAGTTTTATTACCTACTGATTTTGCGCCCTTGCCAATTGCCTTACCCGTATGATCCAATGCTTTCCCAACTTCTGTTTTTTTCTCTTGCGCACCAGCACTGAAGGTTAATCCACCAACTAATGCAAGCGCTAATAATCCGATTGAAAATTTCTTTTTCATGGCTTTTATATTTATTTCAGGTGATAACAGCGAATGCATTGATTTGTTTTAATTCACAGCCTTACAAACTGTTAAATTAATTTTAACACATTAGGGTGGTTATCTAAGCCCAGGTTAAATCATTTTAGTAGCCAACAATTTGCCAGAACTATAGATTGGACTTTTAGCTAATCAATTTAATTTCTCAGCTAGTAACTTCATCTCAATCCTTGGAGATCGGTTTCCATATAGAATGTTATGAACAGCTTTGCTTATGGGCATATCTACATCATAAGCCTGATTTTTGATGTGCATACATTTTACCGCATAATAACCCTCAGCAATCATGTTCATTTCCAGTTGTGCCGATTTAACGGTATAGCCCTTCCCTACCATATTCCCGAAAGTACGGTTACGGCTAAACTGGGAATAAGCAGTTACCAAAAGGTCGCCGAGATAGGCAGACTCTTTAATGTCGCGGTTAATAGGGTGTACTGCATCAACAAAGCGTTTAATTTCACGAATGGCATTGCTAATTAAAACTGCCTGGAAATTATCGCCATAACCAATACCATGACAAATGCCACTTGCAACAGCATAAATATTTTTTAATACTGCGGCGTATTCGGTTCCAAAAATATCATCAGAAACATTGGTTTTAATATACCTGTTATTCAAGAAAGCAGCAAATGTAGAAGCCACCTGAATATCAGTGCAGGCAATTGTGAGATAGGAAAGTTTTTCGAAAGCGACCTCTTCCGCATGACAAGGACCACTTACTACCAAAATATCATCATAGGGAACTCCGTAAATTTCATGTAAAAACTCTCCGATAATCAGATTATCTTCGGGTACGATTCCTTTAATAGCAGAAACAATTTTCTTTCCTTTCAAATCTTCGGCTGTTATCCCTTTCAAACTCTCCTTTAAAAAAGCAGCGGGAACATTTAAGATCACAAAATCAGCCGATTTAATGATGCAGGCGATATCTGATGAGATATTATCTTCAGGCAGTTTAATTTCTACAGAACTTAAATAATGAGGATTATGCTTGAATTTGTTGATGTGTTCTATCGCCACTTCATTCCGCATCCACCAATATATTTCCTTCTCTGAAGTATTGTCAGACAGCATTTTTACAATAGCTGTAGCCCAACTACCGCCCCCTATCATCGCTATTTTAGGTACCATGTTTATAAAAAAGGTTTAAGGTAAAAGGTGTAAAATTTAGGGTTCAGACAATCTGCCTTAAACCCTAAACCTTACACCTTAAACAACGCAAGTTACTATTTCTTGCGATTAATTATAAACTACTTTTTACCGTCTTTGCTAAACAATTGGTCTTTAGCCGTTTTTTCTACAATCATCCCATCCTTTAGTTTATTCTGGATAGCGGAATAAGGACCGGTTACAATTTCTTGTCCAGATTTAATACCCGATTTAACAATGATAAACTGGTCATTCTGGATGCCTGTGGTGACTTCGATCTTTTTAACTTTCTTAGTTTTAGCATCATAAGCATACACAAACTGCTTAACTTTCTTATCTGTAAGTTTTGATTTTTGTTTATCAGCATTTTCCTGGTTGCCCTGGTTTTCATCAGCACCTTTACCGCTCTCAGTAAATACCGCCTGAATTGGAATTGCTAAACCATTAAGCGAAGCACTTTCAATATCTACTGTTGCAGACATCCCCGGGCGGAAGATTGATTGTTGCTTACCCTCCATTACCTCCGTGATTCTGATTTTTACAGAGAAATTTGTCACCTGATCTACAGAAGTAGAAGTTGCCGTTCCAACAGCAGTTGATGAACTGGCTATTTCAGTAACTACTCCTCTAAATTTTTTATCAGAAAATGCATCTACTTCAATGGAAGCTTTATCACCTACCTTCACACGGGTAATGTCGTTCTCGTTAACATCTACATTAACTTCCATTGATGATAAATTTGAGATTCGCATAATTTCCGTACCTGCCATTTGTGAGGTACCTAAGATACGATCACCTAATTCGATAGAAAGTTTGGAAACCACACCATCAGCTGGAGCATAAATCGTTGTTCTGGCAAGGTTAGCACCTGCTTCTTTCACATTTGCACCAGTTTGTTCCAGTGTAAATTTAGCACCGGTTACACTTTCTTTTGCACTGGCTAAAGTTGCTTTAGCGGTTAAATATGCAGCTTTGGCCGAATCAAATTCAGAGGCCGAAATCACCTTTTTCTTAAATAGCTCTACATTACGTTTATAAGTAGCTTCAGCATTAGCAAAGTTGGCCTGGTTCTGGATAAGCTGTTGTTGCGCAGCCGCAACACTTGCTTTTTGCGCATTAAAGGTTGCTACGGTCCGTTCGTATCCGGATTGTAAAATATCCGGACGAACCTTACAAAGTAACTGACCGGCTTTTACAATATCTCCTTCTTTAACTGTCAATTGCACTACCTCTCCCGAAACTTCAGAACTTAATTTGACTTCCGTTTCTGGTTGGATTTTTCCACTTGCCGTAACCGTTTCTACAACAGTTTTTGCCGAAGCTTTTTCGGTAGTTACTTTTTCAGTTTTTTCGCCACCGATTACTCCCGTAAGCTTCAGTATGATTAAAATGGCAATGATCACACCAATGGTAATGAGTATGTGCTTCAGTTTCATAATTGTTAATGTGTTTCCTTTGTGGTTATTTAAAATGTTATCTGTTTCCCTAAGTAATAATCAATCACCTTTGCCCTGAATATTAAATCATATTTTGCTAAAATGAAATCTATTTCAGCTTTGTTTCTATTGGTTTGTGCCGTACTGAAATCTAAAGAATTTACCAAGCCAACATTATAGCGTTGCTCAATAACATAGAAGGCATCTTTCTGTGCTTCAAAAGCATTTTGTGTAGAGGTAAATCTGCTTTTTGCAGCATTTAAGTCGGCAACAGCCTGATTAATTACTTTAATCAGGTTATTTTTAGCTAACGTTTCATCGTTTCGCCTTTGTAACAGTGTAATCTTCGCCCTTCGTACATTAGACCGGGTTTGGAATCCATTTAAAATTGGAACTGAAATACCCATACTCAGAAACTTACCGAAGTTATCTGATAGCTGACTACCGAAACCACCATTTTGGCGAAACTGACTGGCGTTAAACTGATAGTAATAAGCAGAACCCAAGCCACCTCCGAAAGTGATCTGAGGAAAGAAACTTCCTCTTGCAACATCAACTCCTTTCTCCGCAGCTTTGGAGTAATTAATAGCTAATCTGATATCAGGAAAACTTTCCATAGCTTGTTTATAGATATCGTTAGGTACATAAGTTGTTTTCAGGTTTTCGATTTCATTCACCAAAGGTGGTTGCACCTTAAACGTCATCGGAGGTTGAATTTCCATCAATTGCCCTAATGTTAAATACGATATCGCTAATTGATTTTGAGCATCTGTAAGATTTAATTCTGCAGTTGCTGATTGAGATTTCGCCTGTGATATGTCTGCCAAGGTTTTGTTACCTACATCTAATAAAGCCTGTTCGCGTTTTAATGTAGAATTTGCTACCTCAAGTTGCTGTTGCGTGGCCCTTACCTGATCCTGATTATTTAATACCTGAAGATAAGCGGTTACAACCTGAAGAATTAAATCATTTTTTACTTTATCAATATTGGTTTTTCCAGCATCTAATAAGAATTTATTCTGTCTGATCTGATTGATCTTTGTTCCACCACCAAAAACAGCAACATTTGCATTAACAGTTGGACTTAAATTATAATTCTGAGTGTTTTCAAATAGACCAGATAACTGCTGACTCCTGCCCCATTGCATAGATTGATTGATAGTTCCGTTTAACGTAGGTAATAAGGCGTTTTTGGATTGTCTTAAATCTTCTTCACTGAGTGCAGCACTAAAAGCAGCTTGTTTTATATTCAGGTTATTTTTAAGCGTATTGTCAACAGCCTGTTCAATGGTAATAACCTCTTGAGCAGAAACAAGCTGACCTAAACTTAAGGCTAACAATAAAGCAGATCCGGTAATTAACTTATTCTTGGTAAACATCTTCATAATTTGGTTTCAAATCTATATAAACGACTTTAATAATTTCAATCTGTTCAGGCATTTACTAACTTTGAAACTAAATGTACCTGATCAAATCACCGCTTCTGCTAAAATGGTATTATCCATCATTACTTTGGAATAAATCCCGCACCGAAAAAGTTATTTATTTGACCTTTGACGATGGACCTATACCCAATGTTACAGATTTTGTTTTAAAAACTTTAAAAGCCTTTAACGCAAAAGCTACATTTTTTTGCATCGGTGACAATATTGTTAAGCATCCCGACGTTTACGCGAATATCTTAAATGACGGACATGCCATCGGAAACCATACTTTTAATCATTTAAAAGGCTGGAAAACCGATGATGAAACCTATATCCAAAACACTTTAAAATGCCAGGCACTTACGCAATCAAATCTTTTTCGCCCACCTTACGGAAGGATCAAGAAGAGTCAGATTGCGAGTCTTCAGTCCTTAGTCCTTAATCCGAAGTCAGACTTTAGATTTGAGACTCCAGACTCCAAACTCAAGACTCCAGACTCAAGACTAGACATCATCATGTGGGATGTCCTGAGTGGCGATTTTGACATCAACTTATCTCCTGAAAAATGTTATCAAAACGTGATAAATCATACCGAAAATGGTTCGATTATCGTATTTCATGATAGCTTAAAAGCATTTGACCGATTAGCATACGCATTGCCTCGGGCATTAAAATATTTTGCAGATAAAGGTTTCGCTTTTTCAACGTTGTAGCCGTGAGCGATTGTTATGCCACTAAAAAGATAGTGCTATCGCGCAACCTGAATGAAGATTTATCAAAAGCACAATTCTTAGAACGTTCGGAATCGAACAACACCGTCCGGTATTGAACAGTGATCTGATATGATAAAAAGCAACAGGCAAAATTCACATTCAACATTTATTTAGAATATTTCCAAATAATACAATGATCTCAGGATGACCTACCGTAGAACATTTTTTTCGTAAATTCGCAGCTAGTAGAATAGAAGTATTACCTTTTAACCAATAAAAATCGATGGCTTTTGACATAGACATGATTAAAAAGGTTTATGCAAACTTCGGCCCTCGTGTAGATGCGGCCCGTAAGATTGTTGGCAGACCTTTAACATTATCAGAAAAAATATTATATGCTCACCTTTGGGATGGTGATCCTAGAAAAGCATTCTCTCGCGGAACGGATTATGTAGATTTCGCACCAGATCGCGTTGCAATGCAAGATGCAACGGCTCAAATGGCACTTTTGCAGTTTATGCAAGCTGGTCGTCCACAAGTAGCTGTTCCTTCTACGGTTCATTGTGATCACTTAATTACAGCTAAAGAAGGTGCATCAATAGATTTACCTCACGCCAGAACAGAAAGTGCTGAAGTTTTTGATTTCTTATCTTCTGTATCAAATAAATATGGTATCGGTTTCTGGAAACCAGGAGCAGGTATTATTCACCAGGTAGTTTTAGAAAATTATGCTTTCCCGGGCGGAATGATGATTGGAACCGATTCACACACAGTTAATGCTGGTGGTTTGGGTATGGTTGCAATTGGTGTTGGTGGTGCGGATGCCTGTGATGTAATGGCGGGTTTACCATGGGAACTTAAATTCCCTAAGTTAATCGGTGTAAAATTAACGGGTAAATTAAACGGCTGGACTGCTGCTAAAGACGTAATTCTTAAAGTTGCCGGTATCTTAACTGTAAAAGGCGGTACGGGTGCAATTGTAGAATATTTTGGTGATGGCGCAATCAATTTAAGCTGTACTGGTAAAGGTACTATCTGTAACATGGGTGCTGAAATTGGTGCAACTACTTCTACTTTTGGTTATGATGAGAGCATGGAACGTTATTTACGCTCTACTGATCGTAACGAAGTTGCTGACGAAGCCAACAAAATAAAAGAATATTTAACAGGTGATAGCGAAGTTTATGCTAATCCTGAAAACTATTTCGATCAGGTTATTGAGATTGATTTAGATACATTAGAGCCCTATTTAAATGGTCCTTTCACACCAGATTTAGCAACTCCGGTTTCTCAAATGAAAGTGGAAGCTGAGAAAAATGGCTGGCCATTAAAAGTAGAATGGGGTTTGATCGGTTCTTGTACCAACTCTTCTTACGAAGATTTGTCAAGAGCAGCATCAATCGCTAATCAGGCTATTGCAAAAGGTTTAGTTACTAAAGCTGATTTTGGAATTAACCCGGGATCTGAGCAAGTACGTTACACCGCAGATCGCGATGGTTTCTTAAAAACTTTCGAAGATTTAAATGCAACAATCTTTACCAATGCCTGCGGACCATGTATTGGTATGTGGGATAGAACAGGTGCAGAAAAAGCAGAGAAAAATACGATCGTTCACTCATTCAATAGAAACTTTGCAAAACGTGCAGATGGTAATCCTAATACATTCGCATTTGTTGCTTCACCAGAAATGGTTGCGGCAATTGCAATTGCTGGTGATTTAGGTTTCAACCCACTAACAGATACGTTAACAAACGATAAAGGCGAGCAAATTAAACTGGATCCACCTACGGGAGATGAGTTACCTACAAAAGGTTTCGCTGTAGAAGATGCAGGTTTTCAGGCACCGGCAGCTGATGGCTCATCAGTTGAGGTTTTAGTTTCTCCAACTTCTCACCGTTTACAATTGTTAGATCCATTTAAACCTTGGGAAGGCACAGACTTAACAGGTTTAAAACTTTTAATTAAAGCTAAAGGTAAGTGTACAACGGATCATATTTCTATGGCTGGTCCTTGGTTAAAATTCCGTGGTCACCTGGATAACATTTCTAACAACATGTTAATAGGTGCCGTGAATTACTTCAACGACAAAACCGATAACGTTAAAAATGAATTAACCGGCGAATACGGACCGGTTCCTGCTACTCAGCGTGATTACAAAGCAGCTGGTTTTGGTTCTATCGTAATTGGCGATGAAAACTATGGTGAAGGTTCATCTCGTGAGCATGCTGCTATGGAACCTCGTCACCTAGGCGTTCGTGCGGTATTGGTAAAGTCTTTTGCCCGTATTCATGAAACCAACCTGAAAAAACAAGGGATGCTTGGTTTAACCTTCGCTGATAAAGATGATTATGATAAAATCTTAGAAGGAGATATTGTTGATATTTTAGGCCTGACAGAATTTGCGCCAGACAAACCACTTACTTTGGTATTACACCATGCAGATGGCTCTGAAGAGCAATTCCCTGTTAACCACAGTTATAATGCACAACAAATCGACTGGTTCAAAGCCGGTGGTGCGTTAAACATTATCAGAGCTGAAGCTGCTGCAAAAGCGGCGGTTTTATAGAATAAAGATAAAGGAGCAAGGAATAAAGACTGTAAGTTGACTATTCATAGTTCCTTATCACATCAAGAAAATCCCGTTTTGAGTAAAATCGAAACGGGATTTTTTGTTAAAGAAGGTGGCGATATCAATATAATCCAACTTAAGTCCATTCCTAACGTTACTAACTTTAACCTATCACCAGACTATTAAAAGGTAGCAACTTTAACTGAAGAAAGATAACTCCACTTATTTAATCCTTATAAAGTTGCATTCTTCGTCTGCGGAAAATAATCAGCATTATTTTTCTCTTTCCCAAAAAATCATTTCTTCGTTCCTGTTTAATTCACTGAATTCAAATTTCTGCAAGATCTTTTGCGACCCAGAATTCGAGATTAAACAACTGGCAGTAATGGAATTAACATTAGGTTGATTAAATGCCCACTGAATGAGGGCCTGAACGGTTTCTGCTGCAAATCCTTGCATGCGCTCAGTCGCAATTATAGCATAGCCAATATCTATAGTTCCTGCTGCACTGGGCTGACCTTTAAAACCAACATCACCGATAATAACAAAACCATCCTTTTTTACAATTAACCAGGATTCAAATCCAGTTGGACGAGTGGCAAGCGCTAGATTTTTCTTAATCTTTGGAAATGTTTCTAAAGCATCTTTATCAGGCCATCCATTGCCATAAATAAATCTGTTGGCTTTCAATAATGCACCACCTTCATGCTCTATCGAATCTAAAATTTCTGCACTGAAAGGAATTAAGATCAATCGCTCCGTATATATAAAGGCGATCCCTGCTTGTAAATTTTCCAAGCCCAATATTACAAGTATTTTAATAAACCAGAAACCTCAGACTATAATTATAAATTATAAATCAAGTTACCAACTGTTACCTGCCGCCATACTATTAAAGATTAAAGCTGTACAACATTGAATTCTTGATTGGATTATAAATTCCAAACAGTAAAGAACATCAACAGGAAAACATATCTAGTTCCTCAGAAATTCCTGCCACCAATATCCCGAATATTTAATTGTTCTGGCTAAAGTTTTAAAATCGGTATGAACCAAGCCAAACCGTGCGTTAAATCCCTCTGCCCATTCAAAGTTATCCATCAAAGTCCAGGCCATGTAACCAGTGATATTGATTCCTTCCTTCTTTGCTTTAAGCATGGCCGTTAAATATAGATCGAAATATTCAATACGTTCGGCATCGATAACCTTGCCATTGGTAAGTTTATCATGATATGCTGCACCGTTCTCGGTAATCATCAGGTTTTTAATGTTAGGGTAGGCAGCAAATTGTTTAATGATCCGATAGAAGCTTTCCGCATTAATCTCCCATCCCATGGCGGTATGTGGTTTTTTCCTACTTTTGGCCTTAATTTCCCAGGCTTGAATGACTGGTATAAAAGCATTGTATTTTACAGTTAAAGGGAAGTAGTTTTGAAGGCCGATAAAATCAAATTCAAATTTCATCCGATCATTTAAACGCCAGGTGCCGTATTCTATCTGAAATTTTTCCAGCACATCCCAGTTGGAGGTAGGAAAACCCAAGCCCTGTGCTGGCTCTACAAATAACCTGTTCATCAGGCAATCTATCCGGTTTGCCGCCTGGATATCATTGTCGCTTTGGGTATAAGGAATAATCTCTGAGCAAGAGTATGTAGTACCGATATTGGCTTCACTCACTTCGGCTCTTAAGATCTTCCCACCTTCGGCCTGCGCAATTGCGGTATGAAGAACTGCAGGAAAAAAGTTGCTTAATCCGCTTTTTCCAGGAGCATGAATCCCCAGCATATAGCCAAGCGATGTAAAGCCAAATGGCTCATTAAGTACCAGCCAGTTTTTAACCTTATCACCATATTCTTTAGCACAAATACTCACAAAAGAATTGAATGCAGCGTTGATGCTGAAACTGGTCCAGCCGCCTTCATCCTCAAGCGCCTGCGGCAAATCCCAATGGTATAACGTAACATAAGGAACAATCCCTTGTGTGAGGCATTCATCAATCACGTTATGATAAAACCTGATTCCTTCCTGGTTAACCTCCCCCCTGCCTGTAGGTAAGATTCTTGCCCATGCAATAGAAAACCTAAACACTTCAAAACCTAGCAGCTTAACAAGTGCAATATCTTCGTGATATTGATGGTAAAAATCGCAGGCGATATCCAGTTTATGTCCCTTTTTAATTTTGCCACTTCTTGCAGAAAAGGTATCCCAAATGGATGCACCTTTGCCATATAGCTGCGAAGCACCTTCAATCTGCGGTGCAGCAGTCGCTACGCCCCACAAAAAATCTTTTCCAAAATCACTTGCTTTGATCATCTTGTCAATTGATTGACCGTAAGTTGCAAGTTTACTATTAAGAAATCATTAACAATTGAAATTGGATGGAAAGTTTTTCAATGCTTGATCGCTTTAAAACTTATGACAATGATAATCCAATCTCTTTTAGCAAAATAGCGGCATTAAACGTAGAACAAGGACCTTGCTTCAGCTTGTAATCAAACTTCATCTCTCCTGCTGTAATTTGAATATCAAAGTGAAAATTTCGAAGCGTTTTTTCATGATCATTTTTAAGGTCTGCCAACTGCAAATCGTGGGTAGCAAACAAGCCAGGAGTCCTTTCCGCAATCAGTTTTTCTACAAAAACTTTAGATCCTAAATATTTGTCGCGGCTATTCGTTCCCCGCAACATCTCATCAATTAATACAAACGTATCTTTATCATTTACCACATGATCCAGAATCATTTTTAGACGATTCAACTCTGCCTTAAATGTAGATGTACTCTCATTCAGCGAATCTTTAATCCGCATGTAGGTATTAATTGAGAAAACCGAAAGACTCATGGCTTCGGCACATACCGGGGCACCTATGTAAGCCAAAACCATATTTATGCCTAACGTACGTAGAAAGGTGCTTTTGCCCGCCATGTTTGATCCTGTAACAATATCTACTGTTGGTTGGTTCTCCAGGCTGAAGGTATTGTTTACCCGAATATCCGGAGCAATTAATGGATGGCCAATCTCCTTTGTAGTCAGCTTAAATTCGTTAGTAATTTCGGGAAAAACCCAAGCCGGTTCGTTATGCACCAAAGTTGCAAGGGAGATTAATTCCTCAAAATCGCCCAGGTGGTTCAATGCAGAAATCACATCTTTTGATGAGGACTGATACCAGCGATCAAGACTAATACAGCATTTCAGGTCCCATAACAGTAATGCGTTCAGTGCCGTGCCAACCACAATATTCAACCGGGCATCGAAACTTTGAATAATCTTCGAAAGATTTTTGATTTCAACACTTACCGGCATTTTAGATTGAAATAAAGCTAAAATGTAAGGGCTGGTCCATTGCTGTTTTTCCGTCCATAAAATGGCATCTGCATAACCATTAAGCAAGTTTGATCCACCGCCAAAACTATAGAATACCTTATTTATCTTCGAATTTTGCAGTACAATGAAGCCTATATTAATAATTAAATAAAGCGTCAGGATGTTCCAAAACGCACTGTTTACGAAAATTGCAGCCAGAATAATTGCGGCAGAGATATATGGTACAACTGCAACATAAAATTTCAGCAACTTATTTCGAACAAATTTAAGCTGTTCGCCTAGTTGAGACTTCAACTGAAGTTTAATCTGTTCAATTTTATCAACATCATGACCGTAAAGATTTGCCCTAAAATCGAATGTATCCTCAATTTTGGTATGCATTTCCCTTACCGCTTCCTGACGTCCCAGGATTTGATGCTTTGCTAATTTCTCTGCCAGATTTTTTGCCAATAATTCTTTTCCATTTTTGGTATAACACCGATTCAGCAAACCATATAAAGAGGCATGACCAAAAATATCAAGATCTGATGTATAAGGATGTGTTTCCGACTGGAAAGCTTTGCCATGGTTATAACCATTTGCAATGCCATTAAGCACATTCCATTCATTCTGATAAACCCAGAGTAATTGTTTCTGGTAATCAATTTCCCGATCAAGTTTACTTTGCTTTTTTACGATGATCGCAAAAGCAAAAACTGGCAGAATTAATAAAATCTGCACGAGTGTTCTCCATTCATCATCTGCGGAGTTCAGCAGCAGAATAAAAAACAAAATCTCGGCAAGGAATAGTCCTATGCGTGCAAAAGAAAGCTGATCGATCAGTTTTTTAGTTTGATCGATCCGACTATTTACCTCATTAACTTTTTGGCTGTAGCCAGATATTATTTGTGCTTGCGTATTTAACATTATCTTTGAATCGCGGAAAATTCTAAAGATAACAAAATATTAAATGAAGATCACTTTAATAGCCATTGGCAAAACCGAGGATAAGTATTTGATTGAGGGGATTGATAAGTACATTAACCGCCTGAAACATTATATCAATTTCAGTTTTCTGCCAATTCCTGATGTCAAAAATGTAAAAAACCTGAGTGAAGCACAGCAAAAAAATAAAGAGGCAGAGCTTTTGCACAAACAAATTAATAATGGTGATGTTGTAATTTTATTGGATGAAAAGGGCAAAAAGTACAGTTCGGTAGATTTTTCAAACTACTTAAATAAGCAAATGATCGGAAGTGTGCAGCACCTCATTTTTATTATCGGAGGGCCTTACGGTTTCGATGATAGCATTTATAAAAGGGCGAATGGTTTAATCTCATTGTCTGACATGACTTTCTCCCATCAAATGATCAGGTTATTTTTTGTTGAGCAACTGTATCGAGGATTCAGTATTTTAAAGGGCGAACCTTATCATCATGCGTAAGATGGATGAAGGGGAATGGAAGATGGGAAATAGGAAATGGAATTTTGACAATTGATATGGATTTACTATTCATTCATCATCATTAAATAAAAAGATATGTTAGATAAATATAAACGCCAATACCGATATAGAAGTAATCAAAGTGGCAACAACAAAATGTTATGGATTAGCATCATCATTTCACTGGTGATTGTGGTGATTCTTTACTATTTCTTTTAAACAAAAAAACACCAAACAAATTGCTTGGTGTTTTTAAAATTTATTAAAAAAGCTTAAACGCCTTTTTTACTTGTCATACTTGCTTTCTTAGCAGGTGCTGAAGTTTTTGTAGTGGCTTTAGCACTTGCAGAACCTTTAGCACTTGAAGCTTTCTGCTTTTTATCGGCAGCAACTTTTTCTTCAGCTAAGCTTACTTCTGCAGGAGAACCTGGAGTTTCAGGCGTTTCTTCAGTAAATAAAGGCAAATCTTTCAATAAGTTATACCAGGTAATGATCTTCTTCATATCAGAAGCATATACTTTCTCCTGATCGTGGCCAGGTGCAACTTCCAGGAAGTATGAACGTAAATCACCTTTTAAATCTGGTGTACTTCCTTTCTCAGAAATTTTAGTGAAGATATCAGATAATTTAATTTCTTCATCTTCTCCATATACGGTAATATCTTCTAATGAAGCTAATTTCGTATTGGTGATATTGGCTACAACTTTAGTTTTTTGAGCATCTAAACCCTCTAAAATGTAACCAACTTTATTTTGTCCAACCAGTTTAAATAATCCTGGTCTGCCAGATACGGCAACAATTCCTCTTAAGTTCATAATATTTTTTTTGAGATGTGAGATTTTAGAAAAAGAAGTGTTAATCACTTACAATTAATACCCAAATCTATTATCTAATTAATTAAATGAGAAAGAGATTCAAATCGGAGAATAATATCTCAAATCTAATGTCTCACATCTCCATCTTTTTACTAATCTTCGATTATTTCGATTCCTACAATTTTATCTCCCTGACGGATATCGTCTACAAGATCAACATTTTCGATAGCTTTACCAAAAACAGTATGGTTGCGATCTAAGTGCGCAGTGTTTGCTCTGCTATGGCAGATGAAAAACTGAGAACCACCAGTATTGCGACCAGCATGAGCCATTGACAATACACCACGATCGTGATACTGGTTTTCGCCATCCAATTCACAATCGATTTTGTATCCCGGGCCACCGGTACCTGCTAAATGTGCTGTAGCTGGATCTTTTGAATTAGGACAACCCGTTTGAACCATGAAGTTTGGAATTACACGGTGAAAAGTTACACCATTGTAAAAGCCTTCGCTTGCTAATTTTTTGAAGTTTGCAACTGCTTTTGGAGCGTCTTTTTCAAAGAACTCAACAGTCATATCACCTTTTTCGGTTTTTATTATTGCTTTACTCATATCAATTTTGGGTACTAAATTTAAATTTTAACGCCTTAAAGAACAATTCGTTTTTTTAAAGTAAAAGGCAAAAATAACAAAATAGTATTACATCTGATATTATTAAATTTTTCTAAACAGTTTAAATGAGGTATTTTAGTATTTTAAGCAAGGTCATTTTGAGAAAGAAATATTATATCCTGTTGTTTTGTCTGTTTTGTACACTCGGTGTTCGGGCTTCCTCCCTGTTAATTTATATGGATGAAGATCAAAAAAACCACCTTAAAGCATATGGAATTGCCTACTGGACGATCAGTAAACAGGTTGAAGTAGATTGGCTTTTAAACTATCGAGGTGGAAGCTTCCTGATTAAGTACAATAAAAGTGTTGAGGATGAATTAAAAATCAGAGGGGTTTCTTATGAAGTACTGGCTGATGGAAAAGTAGTGAATCTTTTAAACGAGATCAGTGACCCGTCAGTAAACATGGAAATGGTTAAACTGGAGAAAACACCTAAAATCGCAGTGTACTCTCCTAAAAGTAAATTGCCCTGGGATGATGCCGTAACCCTTGTACTCACTTATGCTGAGATTCCTTATGAGGTGATTTACGATGACGATATAATCAACGATAAACTGAGCAAATATGACTGGCTACACCTTCACCATGAAGATTTTACCGGGCAATATGGTCGCTTCTGGTCTAACTTCAGGTATGCAACCTGGTACCAGGAAGATGTGAAAAATCAAGAGAAATTAGCCAAACGTCTGGGTTTCAAAAAAGTTTCTGAAATGAAGCTTGCCGTAGCGAAACACATTAAGGAATACTGTGCCGGCGGAGGTTTTATGTTTGCCATGTGCTCAGGAACAGATAGTTTCGATATTGCTTTGGCTGCCGATGGTATTGATATCTGTGCGCAGATGTTCGATGGCGATGCCGCTGACCCGAATGCACAGTCGAAATTAGACTTCAATAAAACATTGGCTTTTCAAAACTTTAAGCTCGATAACAATCCAATGAATTACGAATTTTCGGATATTGATGTTACCCAGTTTAGAACGCTTAACCAAACGAACGATTATTTCACCTTATTCGATTTTTCTGCAAAATGGGACTTGGTACCAAGTATGCTTACCCAAAACCATGACAAGGTAATTAAAGGCTTCATGGGGCAAACCACAGCATTTAAAAAAAGCCTGGTTAAGCCAAGTGTAACGGTGCTGGGAGAAAATAAAGGTGCCGCAGAAGTAAGATACCTGCATGGTGAAATAGGAAAAGGTCAGTTTACTTTTTACGGTGGCCATGACCCGGAAGATTATCAGCACGCGGTTGGAGATCCCCCGACAGACTTAAACCTCCATCCCAATTCTGCCGGTTATCGGTTGATCCTAAATAATGTACTTTTTCCCGCAGCGAAGAAAAAACCTCAAAAAACTTAGCTTGCACACTGCTTTTAAAAACCAAACAATTGTCATAATAAGGCATAAAATTATCCTCGCAAATATCTCTTTTTGTATGAACCTTATCAGAATTGAAAGCATCTAAAACTTGAAATCTTACACCAAAGACTCCTTAAACAAGTGAAAAGATGCTTCATTTGATGCACATTCCTGATTTGTATACAATATACAACAGTGTGTAGAAACGCGCTTTTTTCCCTATTTTAACTTTATTCTACTAAAAAAACATCCTGAAAGACAGAGTCTTAGGATGCATTTTTTTATTATGTGCTATACTTTGGCACAGCTTTTGGAAATGAGGCTTGTAATTAACAACGGGTTTTGGCCTTAAATTTTAAACAAGATTCTTTACTTAAAGAAAAATATCATGAAAAAATTATTATTAAGTGCATCAGTATTATTAATGGCAACAGGTGCTTTTGCACAAACAACAACCATGACAGGTTCGGATGCCAGATTTGGAATTAAAGCAGGAGTAAACTTATCTAAGTTTCACATGGGCGGAGATAATGCTTTATCAAATGCTTATAACGACAACGTAAAAAGTAATGTTGGTTTCAATGTTACCGCATTTGCAGATTTTGGTGTGGGAAACAACTTCTTCATTCAACCAGGAGTTTCGTTACAAAACAAAGGTGACAAGTTTGAATCAGTAAGTACAGCAACTTCAAACAACAATACGATTACAACAACAACAACCGGTAAAAATAATTTGATGGCGATTGAAGTTCCAATCAATGCAGTGTTTAGAATTCCTACTGGTACAGCTGGTGCAATACAAATCAGTGCTGGTCCGTATGTAGGCTTTAATATCTCCGGTAAAAATAAAGGAGATATCACTACAACTACTGTAAATAACACTACTAACACGAGTACATCTTCAACTATTGCAAATGATGACGACTTATCTTTCGGTAGTGCTACAAACAAAGATTTCGCTAGTACAGACTTCGGTGCAAACTTTGGTTTAGCTTACCGTACCAATTCTGGATTCTTAGTTGGTGCAAACTATGGATTAGGATTATCAAACCTTGTACCTAAAGATTCAAGAACAAATAACGATAACAAATTGACTAATCGTGTTTTAGGTTTCTCAGTAGGTTATTCTTTCTAAGAAAATCTTAAGATTTAAAAGCCGTTTTGATTGAGTTCAAAACGGCTTTTTTTATATCCGATCATTTGATATAAGCTTTTAGATCATTTAAAAATCCAGGCCAAAAAAAAATGCCTGCTTGGTGATCAGCAGACATTTCTATTTTGTTTATGAGAAATCTACAACAACCCGTATAAACCGTGTGCATATGATCTTAAAGATGATGATACACTCTGCATTTTTTCTGGTGAAGGACCTTTAACTTTATAGGCCTCCGGATGTAATTCCAATGATTGATCGTTTAATAATTCTGAGGTGTTTTTATTGCTCAACGTAGCATGCTGTTCTTCGCTTATTTTTAATGGGGCCATGTTAATAAATTTTATATCAGAATAACATGTCTATCAAAAATATGTTTGCCATTTCAACATAATTTTTATAATTAATTTTCAATTGATGAGATCCAGTTCTCTGTATCAGAAATTTTCACCGGATCTGCAGCAGAAATAATTTTTAATACTCCACCATTATTGATTTCTTCCTGCGTGATGTAATTTCTTTTAAATGGCTTGCCATTTAAGAATACCGCCCGGATGTATTTATTTTTAAGATTAAAATGCGCTGTTTCAATTTTGAAAGTCTTTCCTTTTGGCAAATGATAAATTACGGAAGGAAACAGCGGAACGTTCAAATAATACATTGGCCAACCTACACAAGCGGGCGAAAAGCCACTTGCAGTAAAAACGTACCAGGCACTCATGGCGCCGGCATCATCATCCATTGTTCTTAAATAGGCTTGTGGCTCATTATTATAGATTTTTCCGATGTAGGAACCAATTCCCCGACTGTTGTCGTTAAAGTAATTTTGAATTACCGTATCGGCGGCTAACTGGCGCATCCAGTACTGAGATTTATAGCCAGACCGCGTAACATTATACATTAAAGGCACCTGTAAATCCGGCTCATTGGCATGGTTGTATAAATCTTTAGCAAAGAATTCGTCCAGATGAGCAAGATAGGCTTCTTCCCCGCCATCCAATTCAATTAATCCTTTAAAATCATAAGGTACAAACCAGCGATATTGCCAAATGGTTCCCTGATATAAACCTCTGGCCTGCATCCTGTCTACATCATTTTTGCTTAGATCCTTAAAGTCTTTATTCCAATATTTCTTATATTCCAAAGCCTTATTTTTATAAAAATCAGCCTGTTTTTTATTTTTCAGGATGGCAAAAATCTCTGATAAGGCCCAATGATCGTAACTGGTTTCCAGCGCCTTATCGGGTGATTTGTAATCCAAACTATTTACTTCCTTAACCAGTGAATCTGCTATTTTTTTAAAATCAACCGGATAACCTTTTCGGTAAGCATCTAGAAGCACCACAATAGCATGCTCAGAACGGACAGTGTTTGACGGCTCATGCTGACCAGCATAATCTTTTTTACCCGACTGATATAATTCGGCAATCGAAGTAACCATTCCTGCATATTCATTTTGGTTGGTAATGGAGAGCAAAGGCAATTGTGTTCGGTAATTATCCCAGATGGCCCAGCCATTATAATGCACTTGTTTATCTTTTTCAAGTTCTCCCTTCGTATTTCTATACTGCCCGTTCTTCTCCGAAATTACGTATGGCGATTGCATGGTACGGTACAAAAGCGAGTAAAATAATTTCGCATCTGTTCCCTCACCATTCACTTCAATCTTTTTCAGATTTCGGTTCCAATCCATCGCACTTTGCAATTTAAACTGATCAAATGATTGCATATTAATCGCTAACGCCGCAGCTTCTGCACTAACTGAAGATAATGCCACATTAATTTCACTTACAACTGCACCTTCCGGAAGCATCAAAACCAATTGATGGCTTCCATTATCTTTCCAGGAACTTCCGATTGGCACAGAGAGCGAATAATAAATTTTATATTTCCCAACGCTACAGGTGGTTTTCGAAGTAATCCAGCCTGAAACAGTATTCCCGTTTACCTCATGCTCTTCATCCACGAACGCATTATTAAAGGCATAACTAAGATCGAGATAAAAACCTTTTTTACCTTTCGGAAACTGATAAACATGTTTCCCAGCATTACCTAAAACGCTTAATTCTACACTTATTTTATTCTCAAAACCCACTGCATAATACCCCGGACTAGCCTTTTCTGTCACTTTTAACAATTCCGTTTTAGCGGGATCTTCACCCAAAAAAGGTTTAATAAATATATTTCCTCCAGAACCCTGACAGCCTACCCCTTCGAAACGATTATGTGTAAAGCCCTCAAATTTCTTTGCCAGGTATTCATATCCGGTATGCGTTTTTGGGTAAGTTTGCGGACCAATACTCAACATGCTAAATGGATAGGAGGCTGCAGGCGACATTTGTCCATGATCTCCAGAAGAACCCAGAAACACATTTACCAATTCTACAGGCTGCTTCCCCTCCACAGAGAAATTATTTTGCTGTGCTAAAACGTTTAACTGAAAAAGTAATAGAAGTGAAGTTAATCGGATAAAAATTTTCATTGTGTGGTGTTAAAATCGGACTAAAATAAGATTTTACCATGAAGTTAGGGTTATGTTATCGTTTCTTTACAAATTGATCTGACAACAAAAAAGCCATTCCGGATTCCGAAATGGCTTAAATATAATTTTAATTTCCTTACTTGATTGATACAAGAACAGAAACTTTATCCCAATCTAAAGAGAAACCAGTTTTAGTTATTTTGTATACTAAACGCTCTTGAGTAGCTTTTAATGGCTTTACTTTAACATCAACACGTAAAGCATCTTTAGCTTCTTCGTATTTATAAGCACCCCATTGTTTTGGCTCTTTGTTAAAAACGGCTGTCCATGTTCCGCTTTCTTTAGGTACTAAGAAGAAACTATATTTACCAGCGGCCAATGGTTTTCCTTCTACCATAATATCTTTATCAGTTTCAAAAACCGTTGCTTCATTTGCACCTGCACGCCAAACTTTATCATAAGCTTCTAAGCCACCGAAAATTTTACGTCCTTTTACCGCTGGGCTGCTGTAATTGATGGTGATGGTTGCACCTTTTACTTTTCCGGTTGCAGTAGCTGCCGGACTTGGTTTCGGTTGCGCTTCCTGTGCCATTGCACTGGTTGAGATCGTTATTGCCGTTAAAAGCAATGTAATAGATTTAATCATCGTTTTCATACTAGTATAATTATTTGTTTTTGTTGTTTTTGACTTTACGAATTTAATGCTTTGGGGCGATAAAATAATAATCCCAAAGTCGAAAAAATGATCACCGCAGCTGCTCCGATCACATTTAGCCAAAGAAACGATACGATATCGAATTCATAAACGGCAATCACGGCAATTTCTGATAAAATAGCAGAAATAAATACCAAAGCGCCATCTATCTTCTTAAAATAAAATGCCACCAGAAATATACCCAGAATTGGTCCGTAGAAAAGAGAACCCAGTACATTTACGGCTTCTATCAGTGAACCCATCTGTGTGGCGAACATTGCTACCGCAATAGAGAATATGCCCCATGCCAGTGTGTGCAATCTGCTATATTTTAATTCTATTGCATCATCAATTGCCTTTTTACTAAAAATTAAATGTACATCCTTTAATGAGGAAGATGCCAATGAGTTTAATGCTGCAGATATAGAACCCCAGCTGGCCAAAAATATCACTGCGAATAATAATCCTATCATCCCGACAGGTAGCGTGTTTTTTACAAAATAAAGGAAGATATAATTGGTATCCGTTTTCTCTGCATTAAAATTAGATTGATTAATGGCTTCTTCTACCCTTCCATGAAGTTCTTTAACATCTTTTTGAGTTGCCTTGAAATTTGCGATAGCGGTATTTAATTCCGGTGAACGACTTTCTTTATGTGCCAGGATTGCCTGAGATTGAGTATTAAATTTTTCGGCCAACGCCTGATGTTCCTTTTCAAAAACTGCTGCCTGCTCCGGTTTGGTTTCCTTCAGATATTGATAAGATCGCTCGTTGAAGTAAATGGGTGCCGGTTTTAAAGAAAAGAAGGCAAAAAGTAATGCACCAATTAAAAGAATGGCAAATTGCATCGGTATTTTAACCAAGCCGTTTAACAACAAACCCATTTTTGCATTGGTATTGTCTTTCGCAGTGATGTATCGCCCTACCTGACTCTGATCGGTACCAAAGTAGGAAAGCGCCAGGAAGAAACCTCCAATTAAACCACTCCAGATATTGTATTTATCTTTCCAGTCGAAGTCTGTAGTGATCACATTTAGTTTTCCGGATTTACCGGCGAGGTAAAGCGCATCACCAAAACCAACTCCGTTTGGCATATTCTGCACCAATAAATAACCAGCAAAAGCCATGGTACCCAGAATGATCAGGAACTGCAATTTCTGCGTGTGTGCAATGGCCTTGGCACCACCGATATAAGTGTAAATTAAAAGGATTCCGCCAGTTAAAACATTCGTTAAGTAAATGTTCCAGTTTAATACGCTCGATAAAATAATACTCGGTGCATAAATGCTGATTCCTGTAGATAAGCCCCTGGAAAATAAGAAAAGTAAAGAAGTTAAAACCCTGGTTTTTTTATCGAATCGGTTTTCCAAATACTCGTACGCAGTATAAACATTCAGCCTTTGAAATATCGGAATGAAGGTGATGCAAATTACAATCATCGCCAATGGCAAACCAAAGTAGTATTGCACGAAACGCATCCCATCGGTATAGGCTTGACCAGGCGCGGATAAAAAGGTAATGGCACTGGCTTGTGTGGCCATAATGCCCAGCAGCACAATGTACCAGGGCATTTTACTATCCGCTTTTAAATAAGATTCGTTACTTTTTTGTCCGCGGCCGATGAAAATGCCGTAAACTACAACGGCGAGTAAAGTAAAAATGAGTACGCACCAATCGATATTACTCATGCCCAGAATTTCGTGAAGAAATAATAAAATACAACCTGAAACACCAAAGCTAATGCGAGTAGGATGTACCAGGTGTTCCAGTTTTTAAGCTGATTGTTCATTTGATTAATAATGATGATGAGATTAATGCTGTCATTTGGTTTCTCACAACAAAATTTAAAATTACTAATATAAGTTGATAAGCGTATGTATTGGTAATGTTTACTTGGAATGTTCACGTTAGTGAGACAACAGACTGGTGAAATCTTGAGTTTTGGAACAACCTTTAGAAGCGAGAAACCTAATTATTTATTCAAAATAATTTGAAATTCTTCGTTCATAAAAGAAGATATAGTCATGATTTTTGTTTTTCCATGAGGATTAAGAATTAGTAAATCCTGATCTCCGGTTAACAAAAAATCTGCATCGCTATCAACAGAAAGAGAAATTAGAAAATTATCTTTTTCATCACGACAATAGCTTGTGCTACTTTTCACTTCTACAAATTCTGCATATTCTTCAATAGTCTCTAGAAGTGCCTCTAAATTTTCCTTAACAAAATATTTTCTAAGTTTTGGACGATTTGTTACTTCCAAAAATTCATTAAGCAGTTCACTACTGAATATTAATACAGCCTTTTTAGAAAAAATAATATCATCAAGCTTAGAAAAATCTTTGGTAATTAGAAAGCTAATCCAAAGATTAGTATCGATGATAATTTTACTCTTCTGAGTTTGCATATCGCTTAGATCGTACAATTTCAACTTCAGTTGTAATTTCTTCCATAGAAGGAACTGACTTAAATTTAGTTCTAAGTTTTTCAAGTACACCTGCGAAACTATCTTGAGAAGTATCTTGAATTGCAATTAAATTAAGTGCTTCTAATTCTCTCAAAAGTTGAGTTGCTTTTGGGTTTAATATATCAATTCGCATCGTATTCATATCTCAAATTTAAACAAAAGAATGCAAATATTCTATTTACAATTGCAGACTGGAAAGTCAAAACAAAATTGACATAGATCATCTAGTTGACTCGATAATTCATCCATTTCCTTTCAAAGTTAAACCACTAGCTAATTCCCGGTGGATGAGACACAAGACCTGTAAAAAAAACAGAACACCAACCGGTAAAGAATAGCTACTTCCCTGCCGATATAAAATTAAAGAATAACCTTGCTGCACCCACATTACCAGCGGGCAACTGCCTGAAAAATGCCAGTGGCGAATAGATAAAGTTCCCTTTTCCATATTTCGCATATAAGGTTGATCCCTTTAAGGGCTCCTCTCCGGTATCGTTCATTTCAAAAAGTGCTTCATATTTATCATCCCATTTATCCGGGAAATAAGCCCCACGCTCCTGCACCCAGCCATTAAAATCTGTGGCCGTAATCTTATTAGGATAGTTTAAAAGTTTATGATTTGGAATCAGAAACTTCAGCGCAGCATTTTCTTCGGTAACTCTTTTTCCGCTAATGCTCAAAGGATAAATACCAAAATCCTGCAGGGCCATATCCTGAGTGGTATTATACTGCATCACAATTGTACCACCGTTTTCCACGTAGTTTTTTAATGCAGGTTGCCAGTTTTTAATTCGTTTCTCAGTGTTGATTACACGGACACCAGTTACCACAGCATCATACGTGGCCAGTTTTGTTGGGTTAAGTATATCAGCTTCTGTTAAGACATCAACCTGCAAACCAGCCTGACGCAGAAACTCTGGAATCAGGTCTCCTGCGCCCTGAATGTACCCCACTTTCTTTGCCAGTACCTTAATATCACCTTTTAACAACCAGGTAGCCGCGGGAACAAAATATTGTAAAGATGGTAAATGCGGATATTGGATTAATACCTGTCCTTTACTAAAATTACTATTCTCAGCCGAGAAAACTGCCTCCAGCTTATTCTGACTCGTTTTAATTTTCGATAAATCTTCCGCAGGAATTAAAAAATCTTTAATCGTAACTGTATTATCTGGCAAGTTAATTCCGGTGAAGGTTTTAACCGGGGTGTTTCCAATTTTGAAAGTTACGCTTCCATAGTTGATGAATTGATTGGCTTTTAACCGCAATGTAACGGTCAAGCCTTCCTTCTCCTTCGCAAAATAAACAGGTTCGGCAAACGCTAAGTCGAGCGCAGGAACAATTCTGAGCTGCTCTACCACATCACCTTTAACCGGATCTAACTTTTTAAAAGATAGCGGCAGTTTTACGCTAAATTTCTCCGTACCGATTTTAAGTGCCAGCGTCACATTTAATCCAGATTCATTTTCAGCCAAACCAATCAAGGTATCATTCACTACACTAAAAGTTGCGGGATTCTTCGCAGGTTTTTCCAACCAATAGGGTTCCGTTAAAGCTGTACCTGACGGGATCTGAATTTTACGTTCGATGGTTAACAAAGAATCTCCGGAAACTCTTCTATTTAAATAATCAGTCTGATTAATCCAGTTTACCTGCTCCAAAATCACTGGGGTAGCTGATCTTGCAATCACATTTAAGCGGAAACTATAACTTTTACCGGCAATGGCTTCTGCCTGGTTAGTTACCACCTCCCCCATAAAGCCGGTGCAGCTTAAAATGATATGGTCAATTGCAGCTAATTTATCTTTTCTTAGGTTTAGGTCTTGCAGCTCCGCAATTTTTTTACGCAACATGAGTAATCCATGTAAACTCTGATCAGGATGGTTGTAATCGAAAGACAAAAGCACAATATCGATTAATTCATCCAGATCATTAACGCCTTTTTCAGACCAATTCATGGGAATTCTATCGAACAGTGAAACCTTAGCCGGATCGCCTAAAACAGGTATAAAATATTCTGTTCTTACCCCAGCTAACGATTGTGTACCTGCACCCTGACTTTTATGTAAACTTCTGCTTAAACCTGCCAGTTCACCGTAACCCATTCCCAGTTGGGCATCATACTGACCAACGTTTGCCTTCAACTGGCTTTCTGCGGTGGTATTTACCGAGCCAAAACGGAAGGTATTCCAAACCAATCTTTTCGGCTGCCAAATATTAACATATTTGAGCTGGCCTGGAAAAGCATTTCTATCTCCGGCTAGTTTAAAAGCCTTTTCTGCCACCACTGCAGAAGCAGCATGTTGTCCGTGCCCTGCCGCAGCTGTTGGCGGGAACCTGCAGATAATCACGTCTGGTCTGAATTTTCTAATTACCCAAACCACATCAGCCGTTATGCTATCTGCATCCCATTGTTTAAAGGTATCATCCGTATTTTTGGAAAAGCCAAAATCAATAGCACGCGTAAAAAACTGCTGTGCACCATCCAGTTTACGGGCTTCTAAAAGTTCATGCGTTCTGATCAAACCCAAGGCAGCACCTTGTTCAGTGCCTAAGAGGTTTTGTCCGCCATCACCCCTGGTAAGCGATAGATACCCTGTTTCTACGTTTTGCTCATTAATTAACCACGAAAGCAAGCCTGTATTTTCATCATCCGGGTGAGCTGCTAAATAAAGCACCTTCGGAAGGTGCTTTAGCGTTTTCAGTTCACGATAAATTTCTGAGGATTTTGATGGCCGTACTTGTTGGGCCGAGCAAAAACTCACAAAAATACCGAGGATGAATATAAGAGTTAGTCTTTTGAACATAGCATTTGGTTTATGAAGCCAAATATGCTTAAAAAGGATTTATTTAAAGCGGCCGTAAGCGAAAAAGTACATAAAGCTTACGCGCCCTGCTTAAAAAGCGATTCCAGCAGACGGATATAGAGGGTTATTCCCTCTTCAATTTCTTCGATGTAAACAAATTCATCCGCTGTATGGGATCTTGCTGATTCTCCGGGCCCCATCTTTACTGATGGCATATCCAACCAACCCTGATCTGAACTGGTGGGCGATAAATAGGTTTTTCTGCCTAAACTTATGCCTGCTACCACAATAGGATGCAATAAATCGATATGGGATGGCTGCAAAATATTCGGACGCACATTGAAACCCGAAATCGTGTGGTTAATAATGGTATTGAGGATCTCTCTGGAAGTATAATTATGATCGAACCGGATATCTACTGTAAAATGGCAACAGCCGGGAACAATGTTATGTTGCATGCCTGCATCTATTTGCGTTACGCTCATTTTTACAGGTTGCGGCGCGCCATCTTCAATTGGAAACCGATAGCTCGAAAACCAGGCGATATCTCTCATCGCTTTATAAATTGCATTGTCTCCTTCTTCTCTGGCAGCATGGCCTGAACGACCTTTCGCAGTACAATCTATCACCATAGAACCTTTTTCAGCAATTGCCATTTGCATGTTTGTAGGTTCACCAACAATGGCAAAAGAAATTGGTTTCAACTCCTCAAGAATAAATTTAATTCCGTTTCCACCTGAAGTTTCCTCTTCCGCTGTTGCGGCCAAACAAAGATTAAAAGGCAAATCTTCTACAGCATAAAAGTAGACAAATGTAGAGATTAACGACACTAAAGCGGCACCGGCATCATTGCTCCCGAGGCCATAAAACTTATCATCGTATACCACTGCCGCAAACGGGTCACGCGTATATTGCTCGTTTGGTTTTACGGTATCGTGATGCGAATTGAGTAAAATGGTTGGCTTATGCTGATCAAAAAACTTATTGTAACACCACACATTATTTTGTTTCCGAATGATGTTAATCTGATGTTTCCTTAAATGCGATTCGATCTCATCGGCAGTTTTGTCTTCAGCACCGCTGAAAGAAGGAATACTGATTAAAGTAGTCAGAAGGTTGATTGCCTCATTGTAAAGCAGATTTAAATCGGGCGCTGTCGCGACCTGTTGATCTGAAATATTCATGGTAAATTAGTTTAATGGATTGCTAATGAATGTTGTTTTTTCTCTCTTGAAGCAGTTTGCGCAATGAGCTGATCAATGTGTTGTGGATCAAATAACATCGCCGTACACAGGCAGTTGCAACGCTTTTTTCTTTCCAGGATATCAAAGTTGGTACAGCTTGCACAACCTGCCCAAAAGGCTTCGTCTGTAGTAATCTGATCAAAAGTTACGGGCTCAAAACCTAGTTGACTATTCATTTTCATGATTGCTGCACCAGAGGTGATGCTAAATATTTTTGCATGAGGGAATTGACGGCGGGACAGGTTAAAAATTCGGTTTTTAATGGATTTGGCTACACCGGAATTCCTGAACTTTGGCTTTACAATTAATCCGGAATTAGAGATAAAGTTCCCATTTTCCCAGGTTTCAAAATAGGAGAAACCTACCCACTCGCCATCACTGGTTAAGGCAATTACGCCTTTGCCTGCTTCCATCTTTTCGATAATCGATTCGGGCGTTCTTTTAGAGATCCCAGATCCCCTGATGATTGCGGAGTTCAGGGTTTCATTCACAATTTCAGCAGTGTAAATCGCATCTTCCTTTGTTGCAATGCGAACAAATATTATTGGATTATTCATTTTTATTTAAATTTCATAACCCACCTATACAAAGCAAATGCCTCGCAACAAGTAAACACGTAATAAACTGATTATCTAACAATTAAATATACTAAACAACAATTTAAATGATTAGCTGGATTATAAAACACACCAAAATGAAAAGCTTTTTCTCATTATGATTGGGTGTTGCACAGATTACCCGCAAAGAATCGGCTCGAACGATAAAAATGCACAATAGATTATATCGTTATTGCTGTTGATTCGTTTTTTTTATCCTTAATATTGCAACTTATTTCCAACCTATGAACGGGATCATCCTCATCATTGATGATGAAAAAAAAATCAGCAGTTTACTCTCCAGAATAATTGAGTTAGAGGGTTTTAAAACATTGCAGGCGGCTACAGGTAAAGAGGGTTTGAAACTCCTTAAAAATAACGATGTAAGCATTGTTATCAGTGATGTAAAACTGCCCGATGTGAATGGCGTGGCAATGGTAAAAGACATAAAATTACTGAAACCCTATGTAGAAGTGATTAATCTTACCGCTTACGGAACAATTTCTGATGGTGTTCTAGCCATCAAAAACGGCGCCTTTGATTACCTGGTGAAAGGTGATGATAACGATAAAATTATTCCCTTACTCTACAAAGCCATTGAAAAAGCCAATCTGCAACAAAGAGTGGCAGAATTATCACAGAAGATTGCGGGCAAACACCAATTCAATACCATCATTGGGCAATCGAAGAAACTAAACGAAGCCATTGATTTAGCTAAGAGGGTAAGTCAAACTGATACCACCGTTTTGCTTTTAGGTGAAACCGGAACAGGAAAAGAAGTTTTTGCACAATCCATTCATTATGAAAGCCCGCGGGCAGCCAAGCCTTTTGTAGCCTTGAACTGTAGTGGCTTTAGTCCTGATTTACTGGAAAGTGAATTATTTGGTTACAAGGCTGGTGCTTTTACCGGCGCCAATAAAGATAAAAAAGGCTTATTGGAAGAGGCCAACGGCGGAACACTTTTTCTGGATGAAATTGGTGAAATGAACCTCGATTTACAAGCCAAACTCTTGCGGGTACTGGAAAACCAAAGTTTTATCAAGGTTGGGGATACACACACGCAGCAGGTAAATGTCCGTATTCTCGCAGCCACCAATAAAGATTTAAAAGCAGACGCAGCATCTGGAAAGTTCCGTTCTGATTTGTATTACCGCCTTTCAGTTTTTACGATTATGCTTCCGCCGCTGCGGGAACGTAAAGCCGATATTTCAATGTTGGCGAAGTACTATCTTAAAGAATATGCTACTAAATCCAACCGGACTTCACTTCACCTCGATGATAAAATTCTGGATATTTTTGAAAAATATCAGTGGCGTGGCAACATCAGGGAACTCAAAAACGTGATGGAACGTTTGGTCATCTTATCTGATGGAGATGAGCTGAACCTATCAGTATTGCCGCCGGAGTTTTTTGAATTCGCGCCTGTTCCAAATAATTTTAACCTTCAACAGGTAGAAAAACAACACATTCAAAAAGTACTGGTCCATACGAAAGGCAATAAAACGGAAACTTCCAGATTATTGGGAATTGGACTGACGACACTTTATCGTAAAATAGAAGAATACGGGATTTTGGAAATTTAATATTAAAAATTTCGTTATATATTTTAACATATCCTAACAATTATTTTTTAAAACTTATGCATAAATACATTCTAACTTTATTATTATCAACACTATCTTTTTCCATTTTTGCCCAGGAAAACTACTTCCAGCAAAAATTAACGTACAATATTGATGTCACTTTAAATGATAAGAATAAATCGTTAAAAGGTTCGGAAACCATTATTTATAAGAATAATTCCCCATCAACACTCGATTTTATCTGGTTTCACATCTGGCCAAATGCCTATAAAAATGAATCGACTGCGCTTTTTAAGCAGATTAGAAACGATACCTCCCGCAAGGAAAAACTGAAAAATGTAACTTATGGCAGCATAGACAGGTTGAACTTTAAAGTGAATGGCAAATCAGCCAGAACGGAAGCACATCCAAATCCTGAATATATTGATATCATTAAAGTTTTATTGCCAAATCCGTTAAAATCCGGAGATTCTATTTCCATCTCAACAGATTTCAATGTTCAACTTCCAAGTTATTTTTCGCGTTCAGGTTATGCAGATACAGAATTTATGATCACGCAATGGTATCCAAAACCAGCAGTGTTCGATAGAAATGGCTGGCATGAATTTCCATACCTGGATATGGGCGAATTTTACAGCGAATATGCAGATTACAAGGTAAACATTACCCTTCCTTCTGCCTACGTAGTGGGCGCAACGGGCACATTACAAAATGCTGATGAGCTAAAAGCATATAAATCTATAGGCCTAAAAAACACGGCTAATCGCAGCAATCAGCCAACAATTTACAGTCCTATTCAAAAATCAGAGAATAAAACGCTTACTTATTCCATTCGTAATGTACCGGATTTCGCATGGTTTGCGGATAAAGATCTTGTTATTCAATACGATACTGTTCAATTGGCATCGGGCAAAGTTGTTGATGCTTTCAGCTATTACCACAACAAGAAGAATACGCTTTGGGTAAACAGTATTGATTACATTAAAGATGCCACCAAAAAATATAGTCAGTGGATTGGTGAATACGAATATCCGGTGGTACAAGCCATAGAAGGGCCGAAAAATAATGCCAGTGGAGGGATGGAATATCCTACAATTACCCTGATTACCAGTCCGGATGCAAAAAAGGAAACCTTAGATGGCGTGATCACACATGAGGTTGGCCACAACTGGTTCATGAGTATGCTTGGCAGTAATGAAAGAATCCATACCTGGCAGGATGAAGGCTTCAATACTTTTTATCAGTTTAGATACGAAGCAGAGAAGTACAAATCAAATTCTATTTTCGGCGATGCCATCCCCGAGAAAATTAAAGCTTTACCTACCGATCAGTTTCTATCCAGCATTTACGGTGCATTAGCAAATGTGCCAATGGAATCTGCAATTGAAACCCCTGCGGCGGATTTCAAAACCTCGGAAGAGTATGGCCTGATTTCTTATGCTAAAACGGCATTATGGCTATACCTTTTGCAGTCACAAATCGGACAGGAAAAGTTCGACAAAGCATTTCAGGATTATTTTAAAGAGTGGAAAAATAAACACCCTACCCCTGCCGATTTTAAAGCATCCATGGAGAAATCTCTCGGTACTAAATTAGATAAGTATTTCGCTTTGTTAAATCAGAAAGGGAAGTTTTAGTTTATCATAATATTTTAACCTATCCTCCGAAACGATAAAAACCCTTCCAAAACGGAAGGGTTTTTTTATGCCTAAAATTTCGATTGCTACCAGAAACAAGAACAAACTGCACCTAATCAACCAGTTACAAAAAAGCAGGTATCAGCGGCACAAGAGTTGGCAACAGGCATTTCATAAATCAATAAGTTATGACAATTATCCTGTTTCTCCTTTTAATCCTGCTCTGCTGGGCAACTTACCTCTCTATCGATTGGTTCGAAAAAATCTAAGAAAATGTTAGCACTATCTATCATCGCAATCGCCGTATTTATCTATATGATTTACGTGTTGATTAAACCAGAAAAATTTTAACACAAAAATGGAAAGAGAAATTGAAAGCCGGAAATTGAAAATAGGAAACGGATAATAGCCAATAAGAAAACTAAGAAATGGCTCAACACCTATATTCCATTTTCTAAAATCTACTTCCTCTTCCCTGAAATTTATTTCCTACATCAAAAATCTGCTTCTCTTTAAAAAACAAAAACAATGAACACTGAATTAACCGGCATTATTGCCACCTTTCTGCTCACCTTAGTTATAGCCATCCCTTTGGGGAAATATTTGGCAAAGGTTTTTGCAGGAGAAAAAGTCTGGACAGACTTTTTAAAACCATTAGAAAACATTATCTATAAGCTTTCAGGCATCAATGTGAAGGAACAGATGAACTGGAAACAACAATTAAAAGCATTGCTCACCCTTAACCTATTGTGGCTGATTTATGGTTTTTTTGTTTTAATTTTTCAAGATAAACTGCCTTTTAATCCCGATGGAAATCCAGGCATGACGCCCGATCTGGCTTTCAATACGATCGTTAGTTTTGTAGCCAATTGTAACCTTCAACACTATTCTGGCGAAAGTGGCGTAAGCTACCTTACCCAGCAATTCGTACTGATGTTTCTACAATTTGTAAGTGCTGCTACCGGGATTGCGGCAGCAGTGGTTTTATTTAAAGCTTTTAGAGATAAAACAGCTACACAGCTTGGTAACTTCTGGGAGTTTTTTGTTAAAGCAATTACCCGCTTATTATTGCCTCTATCAATAGTGATTGCCTTAATATTAACATTTAATGGTACACCAGCAAGTTATGAAGGCAAAGACCAGTTCATTTCTATGCAGGGCGATACCGTAAATGTTTCCCGCGGTCCGGCGGCACAGCTAATTGCCATAAAACATTTGGGAACGAATGGTGGTGGGTATTTTGGTGCCAATTCTGCCCACCCATTCGAAAACCCAAGCTACTTAACCAATATGGTGGAAATGATTGCACAGACCATCATTCCGATTGCCATGATCATCGCTTTTGGCTACTTCATCCGCAGAAAAAAATTAGCATGGACCATCTTTGGGGTGATGACGATTGGCTTATTTATGCTGATGATTCCAGCCATCACTTCCGAGTTAGCTGGAAATCCAGCCTTGGCAAAAATGGGAATCTCACAAGCAACAGGCGCGATGGAGGGGAAAGAAGTACGATTCGGTCCTGCGGCAACGGCTTACTGGAGCACATTAACGACCGTAATTTCTACAGGTTCGGTGAATGGGATGCACGACAGTACTATGCCATTAACGGGCTTATGGCAACTGCTCGCCATGATGATTAATGCCATTTACGGTGGCTGCGGTGTTGGTTTGCTAAATTATTTTGTCTACCTGATTATTGCCGTATTCATTTCAGGATTAATGGTGGGTAGAACCCCAGAATTTTTAGGGCATAAAGTAGAAGCAAGAGAAATCAAAATTGCCGCCATCATCACTTTGTTAAGTCCATTTTTAATCTTAGCGGGAACAGCAATCGCCACTTATGTTTTTACTAATCATGGCGATGCAGCCTGGGCGGTTCAACCGAAAGCCTGGTTAAACAATCGAGCCTTTCATGGCTTCTCCGAAATGCTTTACGAGGTTACTTCTTCAAATGCAAACAACGGCTCTGGTTTTGAAGGGCTCGGCGACAATAACGTATTTTGGAACGTGTTGACAGGTGTAATTATCTTCCTCGGACGCTTCCTGCCTATTATCGGTCCGGTGGCAATTGCAGGTTTGTTAGGAAGCAAAAAATTCATTCCTGAATCGGCTGGTACTTTAAAAACCGACACGAAAACTTTTGCACTGATGACATTCGCCGTGATCCTGGTATTAACCGCATTGTCTTATTTCCCTGCGCTCGCCTTAGGCCCGATTGCAGAATATTTTACTATGCTTAAATAAATTCTGAAGCCGAGTTAAGCTTTCTTAATCCGAGATTCTATTAAGAAAGTTTAGCCTGACCGATTTGAAAAATTAATCTGTGAAATCATTTTAAATCTGTGAGATCACCTAATTAAATAAAATGAAACCCAATAATAAATTGTTCGAACCTGCTTTAGTGCAAACTGCATTGAAACAATCTTTCATCAAATTAGACCCTCGGGTAATGGTTCGCAACCCGGTAATGTTTACCGTCGAAATCGGAACCCTCGTAATGGCTTATGTTACTGTTTACTCTTTCAGCCATAGCGGACAAGGTTCACCGCTTTATAACTTCTTTATCTTTTTAATTCTGTTGCTCACTGTTCTTTTTGCGAATTTTGCAGAGGCTATTGCCGAAGCAAGAGGTAAGGCGCAAGCTGATAGCTTACGCAAAACAAGAGAGGAAACACCTGCCAAAGTACTTTTGGAGAATGGCTCATTTGAAATCCGTTCATCAAACTCGTTAAAAAAGGGCGATATCTTTATTTGCGAAACCGGCGATACCATCCCAACAGATGGAGAAATTATCGAAGGAATTGCAACGATCGATGAATCTGCCATCACCGGTGAATCTGCGCCGGTAATTCGTGAGTCTGGTGGCGATAAATCATCGGTTACCGGCGGTACAAAGGTATTGTCTGATGAAATCAAAGTGCAGGTAAGCACGGCTCCGGGTGAAAGCTTTCTCGATAAAATGATTGCTTTGGTGGAAGGTGCGTCACGTCAGAAAACGCCAAATGAAATTGCCTTAACCATCCTGCTGGCAAGTTTTACTCTGGTATTTATTATCGTTTGCGTAACGCTGAAACCATTCGCCGATTACGCCAATACCCCCATTACCATTGCTGCGTTAATTTCATTATTCGTATGCTTAATTCCAACCACAATTGGTGGCTTATTATCTGCCATCGGGATTGCCGGAATGGACAGGGCTTTAAGAGCGAATGTAATTACCAAATCAGGTAAAGCGGTAGAAACAGCTGGCGATATTGACGTGTTGCTTTTGGATAAAACCGGAACCATCACCATCGGAAACCGGAAAGCAACCAACTTCTACCCAACAGCAGGTGTGATGATCAAAAACTTTACCGATGCCTGTGTATTAAGTTCTTTGGCTGATGAAACCCCAGAGGGAAAATCAATCATTGAATTAGCTGCCGAGCAGGGTTTTAAAAGTGCCGGAACTCCCAATGGCTCTACATTTATCAAATTTACCGCAGAAACCCGCTCCAGCGGATTAGATACCCTTGATGGCAGGCGAATTAGAAAAGGTGCTTTTGATTCGATCAGAAACATCGTTGAGAAAGCAGGAAATATTTTCCCATCAGATATTGAGGACCATGTTAAGGCTATTGCTACCAACGGCGGAACGCCACTAGTGGTTTCAGAAAATGAAAAAGCCTTAGGCGTAATCGAGCTGCAGGATATTATCAAACCAGGCATCAGCGAACGGTTCGAACGCTTAAGAAAAATGGGCGTAAAAACCGTAATGGTTACTGGCGATAATCCGTTAACAGCAAAATACATTGCCGAAAAAGCTGGTGTAGATGATTTTATTGCAGAGGCAAAGCCTGAAGATAAAATGAACTACATTAAAGATGAACAGGCTTTAGGAAAATTGGTCGCCATGATGGGCGATGGTACAAATGATGCACCGGCACTTGCACAAGCTGATGTTGGCGTGGCCATGAACAGTGGAACGCAGGCGGCAAAAGAAGCAGGAAACATGGTCGATTTAGATAACGACCCCACCAAGTTAATCGAAATTGTAGAAATTGGTAAACAGCTGTTAATTACCAGGGGAACGCTCACTACTTTCTCCATTGCCAATGATGTAGCTAAATACTTTGCCATTGTTCCGGCACTATTTATTGCCTCCATTCCAGCATTGCAACGTTTGAACATCATGGGTTTACATTCACCTGAAAGCGCAATTATGTCGGCGGTTATTTTCAATGCAATCATCATTCCGATCTTAATTCCATTGGCTTTGAAAGGTGTGGCTTATAAACCTATCGGTGCTACTGCTTTACTTCGAAGAAACTTATTTATCTATGGAATCGGCGGTGTTGTGGCGCCATTTATAGGCATCAAACTAATTGACCTCGTCATTGGATTATTTGTTTAAAACAGGAAACAGACAAGAGGGGAAATGGGAAATAGATAGAAGGAAATGAAAAATAGTAAGTGGGGGAATAGGAAATAGACAAATGGAAAAATAAGAAATAGGTAACGAACAGATCAAGATAGAAGGACAAAAGGATGAAAACAATATAAATACCTCCCATTAAATCCATTTCCTAACATCTGATTCCTAATATCTATTTCCTATTCCCTTAAACCCATTTCCTAATACCTATACCTATTTCCTAACACCTATTTCCTAAAATATATTCTCAAAGAAATCTTTAAAAATTAAAAATATCATGAAAAAATACATCATACCATCATTACGCTTAACCTTGGTTCTAATCGTACTATTATGCATTATCTACCCCATCAGCATTGCGCTTGCAGGCAAATTTTCTAAAGGAAATGGCGGTGGAGAAAAAATCACTAAAAATGGCAAAACGATAGGTTATGCTTTGCTCGGTCAATCGTTTACCAAACCAGAATATTTCTCTGGCAGACCATCAGCTGTAGGTTACAACGCTGCAGGTTCCGCAGGTTCAAATAAAGGCCCATCAAATCCGGACTACTTAAAAGATGTTCAGTCCAGAATTGATACCCTATTGAAATATAACGCTGATTTGAAAAAATCAGATATCCCTGCAGACATGGTCACTGCATCTGGCAGTGGTTTAGACCCTAACATCTCTGAGCAAGGTGCCGCCATTCAGGTTGCAAGAGTAGCCAAAGCCCGTAAAATAAGCGAGCAAAAAGTAAAAGAATTGATTGCCATGAATACGATAAAACCATTATTAGGCTTGTTCGGCCCTTCATCAGTAAATGTATTGAAATTGAATTTAGCATTAGATAATTTGTAGGACCTCTCAATCTTAACGCAATTGCTGTAACCCCTAGCTATAGGATTGCTTCGTTCCTCAGCAATGACGATCGCCTTAAAAACCTTAAAATCACTTAACATCCGTGTAATCACCCGGAAAGAAAATCACTTTATCAAAATGAAAAAAATAATCACGCTTATCACCACATTAACTGCAGGTTTAACTGCTTTTGCCCAGGAAGAACCCAAAGTAAAGTTCTCTGGCTACTTAGAAACCTATTATAGTTATGATTTTAATAAACCGTCAGATCATAACCGCCCTGGCTTCATTTATTCCCATAACCGCACAAATGAAGTAAATCTGAATTTAGGCTTCATCAAAGCTGCATACGACAGTGGCTCAATCCGCGCGAACCTGGCGGTAATGGCCGGAACCTATGCGAACGCCAACTTATCTGCAGAGCCGGGTGTATTGAAAAATGTTTTTGAAGCAAATGCCGGAGTAAAATTATCTAAAACAGAAAACTTATGGATTGATGCCGGAATTTTCACTTCTCATATTGGTTTCGAAGGCGCGATTTCCAAAGATTGCTGGGTTCTAACCCGAAATATTGCTTCCGAGAATACGCCTTATTATGAATCAGGAGCTAAAATAACCTATGGCACCAAAGATGGTAAACTTACCGCTTCACTACTTTACCTTAACGGCTGGCAAAGAATAACCCGGGTAAATGGCAATAATAAACCCGCTGGAGGACTACAGCTGACCTGGAAGCCAACAGGTAAAATTACAGTAAATTACAGCAACTACCTGGGTACTGAAGGTGCCGATTCTGTTCGTGTAAACCGTTTACACCATAATGTTTATGGCATTTTTCAACTTACTGATCATTTTGGTTTAACAATGGGATTTGACTATGGCACGCAGCAGAAAGAAAAAGGAAGTAACGATAAAAATGAAGTCATTTCGCCTGTAGCAATTGCACAATACAAATTTGCACCAAAATGGGCGGTTGCCGGTAGATTTGAATATTATGAAGATAAAAACGGTATTTTTATTTCCAGCGGAACGCCTAACGGGTTCAGAACTAAAGGTTATTCTTTAAACGTTGATTATTCACCGATTCAAAATGCAGTGATCCGTATAGAAGGAAAAACCTATGATAGTAAAGATAAGATCTTCGTCCGTGAGGGCGGTCAGGTTAATGCAAATACCACTTTAACAGCCAGCATAGCGGTCGCTTTCTAATAAAACCAGCAAATATCAATGCAAGAAAAAGAAGATTCGGTTGAACACTTCCTTGGACTTATTCAAAAATCGAGGCGGGGCAAACTCAAGATTTATATTGGGATGAGCGCTGGTGTGGGCAAAACTTATCGGATGTTGCAAGAAGCCCACGCCTTGTTGCGTAATGGAATCGATATTTGCATTGGTTATGTGGAAACCCATAAAAGAGCAGAAACCGACGCTTTGGTTGCGGGATTGCCTATAATTCCGAGAAAAAACATTTTCTACAGGGGGAAGGAAATTGATGAAATGGATTTGCAGGGCATTTTAAATCGTCATCCGGAAATTGTTGTGGTTGATGAGTTGGCGCATACTAACGCTGAAGGCAGTAAGAATGCCAAACGCTGGCAGGATGTTTTTGATTTGCTGGAAGCGGGAATCAGTGTGATTTCAGCGGTTAATATCCAGCATCTGGAAAGCATTAATGAAGAAATAACACACATCACAGGCGTAAATGTAAGCGAAAGAATTCCGGATAAGATTTTAGAACTTGCGGATGAAATTGTGAACATCGATTTAACGGCTGATGAATTGGTGACACGTTTGAAAGAAGGCAAAATTTATGACCAATCGAAGATTCAAAATGCCTTAAAAAACTTTTTCCAAGCCGATAAAATTTTACAGCTCAGGGAACTGGCATTGAAGGAAGTAGTACACCAGGTAGAGCGAAAAATTCAGGTCGAAATTCCAAAATCGATTAAATTGAGAACCGAAAAATTCTTAGCCTGCATTTCTTCCAATGCCGAAACTGCAGGTATAGTGATTCGAAAAACTGCGAGATTGGCTTCTTACTACCGTTCGCCATGGATTGTATTATATGTGCAGAGCGATGCTGAAAGTTTTGATAAAATTAAACTTGATAAGCAACGATATCTGATTAACCATTTCAAACTCGCCACAGAGTTAGGTGCAGAACTGATTAAAATAAAAAGCAATCAAATCACACAAACAATTATTGACATGGCAGCAGAAAAAGAAATCACCACCATTTGCATTGGCAAGCCACATTTAAATATTTTTCAGGTGATCATGCGAACCGCGATATTTAATCAGCTGTTACGTAATTTAGCGGCAAGGGAGATTGATTTAGTGATACTAAGTTGACCTTACAATATGAGGGTTTAACCGCAAAGAATGAGGAGAAAATGCGCAAAGGGCGCTAAGAATAAAGTATGAAAAAAAGTATTACGGAAAAGGAGTCCGTTATGGAAAGAACAACAATCACGAAAAATTAACAGTAAGAATATGCAAATAGCTTTCCCTTTCTTTCCGAAAAACCTTGCAAACTTTGCAGTTAAATTACATAAACAAAACTTACCCAATTTGGCTTTGCATTCTTTGCGAAAAACTTTGCGCACTTTGCGGTTAACCCAACAGATTTAACATAAAACATTCCGGTTAAAAATAAAACCACCATGAAAATAAAAACCAAGCTCCGCCTCGGATTCGGGTTTCTCTTTATAATCGTTCTGTCCTTTGGATTGATCGCTTTATTTTTCCTGAATGAACTGTCAGATAAATCGAAAATCATTCTCAAAGACAATTATAAGTCGCTGAAATATGTAAGCGCCATGCGAAAGGTAATTGATGAAAATGCTTTCCCTTTAACTCCGGAAAAAGCACAGGTTTTTGAGCAAAACCTCAAAGCTGAAGGTACCAACCTCACAGAAAATGGTGAAAAGCTAGCCTTTCAAAAGCTGGAAAGCACCTATAAAACATCAGTAGCCAGAGGGGTGCAGGAAAATAGCATCAAGGCGCTTCGCTCGGCACTTCAAAAAATAGAAACAGTGAACATGAAAGCCATTTACTATAAAAACGAAATGGCAAATGCAGCATCTGCCAGGGCAAATCTGTATATTTCAATCGCTGCAGTTCTCAGCTTTTTGATCCTTTTTACCTTCATCGTTAACTTCCCCGGTTTCGTTGCCAACCCGCTCGCTGAATTTAGTTCTGCCATCAAACAAATCAGCAGAAAGAATTATAAGCAAAGGTTGCATTTCAAAAATCATGATGAGTTTACGGAGCTAGCCGATGCTTTTAATGGCATGGTTGTGAAATTGAATGAATGGGAAAACAGTAACCTATCCAAAATTAAATCAGAAAAATCGCGTATTGAAGCCATTATTGCACAGATGCAGGATGCCATTATCGGTCTAAACGAAAAAGGTGAGATCCTTTTTCTAAATCACCTGGCAGCACAACTGATGAATTTGGAGGCCGAAAAAATTATCGGCCAGAATGTTGCCGAACTGATGAAGAAAAACGAACTTCTTAAACGGATTATCAAGCCAGAAACAGCAGATAAAACTTTGAAAATTTATGCTGATGAGAAGGAATCGTATTTTTTGCTGGAGCATCGCGAAATCATCATCCCTAACTATGAAGATCAGGAGGAAAAAACCTTAAAATCATCAGTGAGATCTGCAGGGAGCGTTTTCGTTCTGAAAAACATTACACAGTTTAAGGAACTCGATGAAGCAAAAACAAATTTCATCGCAACGGTTTCGCACGAACTCAAAACCCCGTTATCTTCGATTAAAATGAGTTTGAAACTGTTGAATGATGAACGGGTGGGCTCAATGAATGAAGAACAAGTTCAATTGCTCACACATATTAAGGAAGATAGTGATCGGTTACTGAAAATAACCAGTGAGTTATTAGACTTATCGCAGGTAGAAACAGGAAATCTGAAACTCACTTTCGCCATTACTAAACCTCAAGACATCGTTCAATACGCAATAGACGCTGTAAAATTTCAGGCAGAACAAAAGTCAATTAAGCTTGAAATTAATTGTGATAAAAACCTCCCTCAGGTTAACGCAGATATTCAGAAAACAGCCTGGGTGTTGGTTAACTTTTTATCAAATGCCTTACGTTATAGTTCCGAAAAATCGAAGGTAGTCATAGATGTATTCCAACAAGATAAATTTATCCAATTCTCTGTGCAGGATTACGGAAAAGGAATCGATGAAAAATACCAAAAACGATTGTTTGAGCGCTATTTTCAGGTTCCCACCGATGGGCAAAACAAATCCGGATCAGGCCTTGGACTTGCGATTTCAAAAGATTTTATCGAAGCAGAATCTGGAAAAATATGGGTAATTAGTGCAATTGGCGAGGGAAGCAAATTTTGCTTTTCGCTCCCTATAGTCGGCTGATTCGCTGTATTAAATTGCCTTGGGTTTCAACCCAAAGGCATAATATAAATATCATTTAACACAATATCATCAGCCGGGTTGAAACCCAAGGCATAATATGAATATTTTATTAAGCAATATAAGGTTCCATTTCTTTATCGATACTTTTTCTTAATTCCATGAGTTTAATGGCATAGCCGTACATGGCATTTTCCTTTTCTGTTTTCGGCTTAAATGAAGGGATTACTTTAGGTTGTCCTTCCTCATCAACGGCAACGAAAACGATAATACAATGGGTATTTTTCACAAAATCCGATTTCCCTACCGGTTTAGAATAGGCATCTACCGCAATGTGCATACTGGTTTTGCCTGTATAAATAATCCGGGCTTCCATCTTTACCAGGTGACCAATATGAACTGGCCTGAAAAACCGAATACCACCAACATAAACCGTTACACAATAAGAATCACTCCATTGCAACGCACAAGCGAATGCCGCCTGATCAATCCATTTCATCATCATTCCACCATGTACTTTGCCGCCATAGTTTACGTCTGATGGTTCACTGAGAAATTGTAGTTCAATGTGATTTTTAGTTTTTGCCATGATTTGTTTGGTATCGATATCAAACGCAAAGTACACAATGAAAATTAAAAAGAAAACTAAGTATATTTTGATCATCAAAACAACGATAGTTTCTATTTTTCCACAGCCTTTTTGTTAATTCTTTGCGAGAAATTTAATACTCTTCCAGGTTAAATTTACAATTGAGGGATTGGATCATTTCAACCTATTTAACCTTGACTTTTTCTTCAACGCTTTGCGAAAAACTTAGTGCCCTTTGCGGTTAAACTTACAAGTCTATTTAGCCATAATGCTAATTGCATATCCACCACCTGGAGCGCAATACTGAGATAACTTCGTTTTATTGGTCACCTCCATTTTGCGGATAGTATAGGCCTTTGGATTTTCTTCATAATGCGCATCTTTAGCATCAGCATAAATGGTTGCGGTATATTTTTTACCGGCATCCAAAAAGCTAAAATCAATGTTGGATGTACGGGCTTCCTCATCATTTGTACGTCCAACAAACCAGTTATCTTTTCCTTTTGCTTTACGGGCGAAAGTAATATAATCTCCGGGCTCGGCCTCCAAAACTTTAGTATCATCCCAATCAACAGCTACATCCTTAATAAATTGAAATGCATCCATATATTTATTATACGTTTCAGGCAAATCCGCAGCCATTTGCAACGGACTATACATTGTTACGTAAAGTGCTAGCTGACGGGCGAGTGTAGTATGAACGAAAGAATTATTTTCTGGATTATAAGCACTTACCTTGGTTTCGAAAATCCCTGGTGTATAATCCATAGGTCCGCCGATTAAGCGTGTAAAAGGCAAAATTGTGGTATGATCAGCATTGTTACCGCCAAAAGCCTCGTATTCTGTTCCTCGTGCAGACTCGTTTCCAATCAGATTTGGATAAGTACGCGCTAAACCTGTCGGCCGAACGGCTTCATGTGCATTAACCATAATTTTGTATTCCGCCGCTTTTTGAATGGCAAATAAGTAATGATTGTTTAACCACTGACCATAATGATGTTCTCCACGCGGAATCATATTACCCACGTAGCCACTTTTAACCGCATCATAACCGTTTGCTTTCATAAATTTATAAGCGGTATCGATGTGGCGCTCGTAATTTCGAACAGATGAAGAAGTTTCATGGTGCATAATCATTTTAATCCCCTTGCTTGCCGCGTAGCGATGTAACTCCTGGACATCAAAATCCGGGTACGGCGTTACGAAATCAAAAACATAATCTTTTGTTTTGCCAAACCAATCTTCCCAACCCTCATTCCAACCTTCCACTAAAACCGCATCCAACCCATTCTTCGCTGCAAAATCTATATATTCTTTTACATGAGCGGTATTAGCAGCATGTTTGCCGTTTGGTTTTGTTTTCGAGTAATCTGTTACACCCAATTGTACACTGGTTAAATTGTTGTATGCCCAGGTACTTTTCCCTGTGATCATTTCCCACCAAACGCCAACATATTTTGTTGGCTTAATCCAGGATACATCTTTAAACTTTGTCGGTTCATTGAGGTTATAGGTTAATTTCGAAGTTAAAATATCGCCAGCCTTATCGCTTACAATGATGGTTCTCCATGGCGATAAACAGGGCGCCTGCATGTAACCCTTGTCTCCTATTGCATCAGGTGTCAGCCAAGATTCAAGCACCATATTTTTATCATCCAGGTTTAGTGACATTAAAGAATAATTAATTAAAGCCGCTTCATGAATATTGATATACAAACCATCTTTACTCTTCATCATTAAAGGTGTTTGCAAGCCCGTTGGAGAGAACGTAGTTTGCGAGGCATTTGGCGTAACGGCCTCTTTCATTTTCCCGCGAACTTCAGATAGGTTTGAGGTTACGGTACTATATTCCTGGGTGTCGTAATCGCCAGGTAACCAAAAAGCCTTATGATCACCTGCTAAGGCAAACTGTGTTTTTTCTTCTTTGATAACGAAGTAATCCAGGTTTTTCTGCTCAGGAAACTCATACCTGAAACCTAAGCCATCATTAAATAACCTCAAACGAACGATGATATAACGGTTAGTTTCTTTCTGTGTTAACGTTACCATCAGTTCATTGTAATGGTTCGTAATCTCTTTTACTTCACCCCAAACAGGCTTCCATTTTTCGTTAAAGGCTGAGGTTTTACTATCTGTTATTGAAAAGCCATTTACCAGAGATTTCCCTTCTTTTAACTCCAAGCCAAGTTTACTGGTTTTAATTACGTCTTTACCCTTGTATTTCAAACTATAGGTCGGCACACCGCCTGCTGCAAGAGAAAATTTGGCCGTTAGATTTGCATCCGGCGATTTTAATTCCTGCCCGGAAACTGTTCCCGTCAAGAGGCAAAATAATGCGATGCACAAAAGTTGAAAGATATTAATGCTTTTGTAATGTTGATTGTTATTCACTTTATATTTTGTTTTGTAATTCCTTGTTTCTATTTAAAATCAGTCGACACCTAATAATGATGTATTATATGGTTCTTCAACTAAATGCTAAACTAAAAGACGCTTAGTGTTAGCAATTAACCTTTTACCTAGGTTAATCCTGCTCATCTATGGTTAATGATCTGCTATAACTATTAATCTAATAATAAGGCCTCGTCTTCATCATCAGTTAAACTCAGCTGGATGCTGTCGTTTCCGGCGATTCCCTCAATAGAGCCCCTAATATGTGTTGCATTCAGCAGTACTTTTTCAAGCTGCTTTTCACGGGCTTTCCATAAGCGTTCCATGGCATCGCGTTCCCGCTGGATAGATAACTTCATACTCATAAAACCTTCACGAATCGCTTTCCATTGCTCGGAAAACTCTGCGCCTGTTAAATAATCATAAAGCATATGCATTTTATCGCCACGGTTTTCCTGTGATTTCATTGCAGTTGATAAACGCAGAATACCATCGCGAAGCACATAAGCAACGGCGTTAACTTCTTCAAAAGAACAAATCCAAACACCATCACGTTGTCCAAAACAATCCATTCCTTTTGGGTAACACTGACTTACGATTACCGCAACATCAACGCCCATGCTGCGCATGTCTTTTTTGAGTTTCTCGATCCAGTCTCCGCCAAAATCCTTAGTACGCTTACTTTCATAAATAATTTTACCACATTCCTGTCCAAACTGGTTGCGAACCACCTGCACACAATCTGCTCCGCGAACCCCTTTACCCACCTCTTCAATTAAATCGAAAGGGAAATTGCTCCGCAATAATTCTTCCAGAATCAGCTCCTGTACTTCGCCCTGCAATTGCATACTGCCTTGCTCTGCCTTGCGCTTCATTTCTTCAGCAAGTTTTTTTTGATCATCAAGCTGTTTTTCCAGTTCCCTCAAACGCAACTGATGTTCAGTATCCTTAATGCTATTTTTTTCCGCTTCCTGCTTGCGAATTTGTTCCACCAGTTCATTACGCTGTTCCTGAATTTTACGTTGAAAAGCAAGTTCCATCTCCTCTTCTTTTAGCTTCAGGCTTTGCTCGCGCCGTAAAAATTCTAACTCTTTTTCCCTTGCGAGCTTTAATTTTTCTTCATTATCTTTTGCATTGCCTTCCAGCATTTGCAATTTAGTTTCAAAATCAGCAGCTATACTTTTGCGCAGGTTTTCTTCCAGATCACCTTTCAACTTAGTTCTCTCCTCTGCAAGTTTTAGATCAAAAGCTTTCTGCTGAAGTTGCTTTTCATTCTCCATCGCAGCAAGCTTACGCTGAAATTCTTCGTCCTTTTGTTTAGTAAAAGTGACCATTTTTTCACGCAACTCTTTCTTATAATCTTCAGCCATGGCTTCTTCCATTGGAAAAACATGGGCACAACTAGGACATTTTATTTCGGTAGCCATAAATAATTTCACTTCAGAAAAAACTGAAGTTATACAAAGATATTAAAGCTTTTCAGGTTTATGTAAACGAGTTTTGCACCTTTTAAATCACTTTGGATCTCACCTCATGCCCAATGGTCAGCATTTTACTTATCGGACATTTAGAGGCAATTTCTTCCAATTTGCTTTTCTGGTCTGCTGTTAACTCGCCAGTACAGGTAATTTCCTCAAAAAATACGGTTTCACCATTCTCCGTATTAATATTAACTTCAACCTCGATCTTTTCTATAGGCCATTCTTTGCGGTCGGCATACATCCTCAAGGTGATGGCTACACAAGATGCCAAGGATGCCATCAGCAATCCTTTTGGCGCGAAACCTTCATTTGTTCCACCTAAATCAAACGGCTCATCTACCACAATATCATGGGTGCCATTGGTTACTGAACAAGCATAATGCGCTTTATTTATAGTTGCTTTTACCATTTTTCTAATGCTGTTTTGAATAATAAACTTAATCAATATAAAGCGCTATCCGATCTGATTCAGATTTCTCCAAACATTCTCAAGCAGCAATTGTTCCTTTTAAAAACGCATAGTTATGAAATACAGAAAGTTAATCGGAAAATATTTAGAACATAAATCGAACAACAATGCTCAAATTGCCTTGGCATTAGTAGCAGGTTTAGCTGCCGGAGCCATTGTGAGTGTTTTATTCGCACCAGATAGCGGTGCAGGAACAAGAGGAAAGATTGCTGGTGGTGCTAAAAACTTACGATACGGTTTTAAGGATAAATATAATTTATTGAAGGAAAAAGTCTTCGGCGTTGAAGCCATTGAAGAAGATATTGTGGAAAATGAAGTGCCACATTTTAAGCACAAGGTTGCAAAGAAGCCAAAATCAGATATTAAAGATATTATTGAGCATGCTCATGAAAATGTGCAAACAGATGAAGGACAAGGATAACTATTTACTAAAGATAGATACGCTAATTTAATTACATTTGGTTTTGAAACCGCCAAATGATATTTATCCTTTCAAAAATCTTAATTTTTATTTTACAACCCATTGTTTGGGTGTTTGTAACATTATTATTTAGTCTTTTTTCGAAGAGTAAAATTCGCAAAAAAAATCTTTTGATTTTAGCTGTTATTTTACTCTTCGTTTTCTCCAACCGCTTTTTGGCAGGTAAAGTTTATAATTTTTATGAAGCTGAGTATCCTAAAGGGAAGAAATATGATGTCGGCATATTATTAGGTGGGTTCTCAAAATCTACGCAAGGCGATGAATTTGCAGTAAATGAAAGAGGTGACAGACTTATTCAGACTATTAATTTATACAAAACCGGTATCATTAACAAAATTTTAATAAGCGGAGGTTCAGGCAAGCTGATTGGTTCAGAATCTATTGAAGCAGATCTTACTTCAGATTATTTGAAGCAAATTGGAATTCCTGATACTGCATTGATCATAGAAAATAAAAGCAAAAATACAATTGAAAATGCAAAGTATAGCCTTGTTCTGGTTAACAATAACAAGCAAAATTCAACTGTGCTGGTTATTACAAGTGCCTGGCACATCCCTCGTTCAAAAATGATTTTTAACAAAGTCTTTAAACGTGAACTTGATTATTATCCTACAGATTTTATTGGAAAGGAAAGCTATAATATTTCCGATTATTACCTTCCAGATGCTGGTACATTAACCTATTGGGAATATATCCTAAAGGAATGGTGCGGACTCATCGTAGATAGAATACGAAGTTAACAGTCCTTAACTTAAAATTCAACCCGCCTTAAATGTCCCTGCGATATATCTCTACCCCTCAATTGCTTTCCAAAGCAGATCCTTTAACTCCAGGATATTTTTTTCTGCCACAGATGAAATAAATATTGATGGGATATTAGGCAAATCCTGTTTCATTTCGTTCATCAGCTCATCATCCAGCATATCAGATTTAGTAATAGCCAAAACGTGGGGTTTTTGCATTAATTCAGGATTGTAAGATTCTAACTCACGCTTTAAAATTTCATATTCCTCTTTAATAGATCTGCTGGTATCTGCCGGAACCATAAATAATAGCACTGAATTACGCTCTATATGACGGAGGAACCGATAGCCCAGGCCTTTTCCTTTAGATGCACCTTCGATAATTCCAGGAATATCAGCCATTACAAAAGATTTTCCGCCGCGGTAACTCACAATACCGAGATTCGGTACAATAGTGGTGAACGGATAATCAGCAATTTCTGGTTTTGCAGCAGAAACCACAGAAAGCAAAGTGGATTTGCCTGCATTCGGGAAGCCAACCAAACCAACATCAGCCAGAACTTTAAGTTCCAGGATGTTCCATACTTCTTGACCTTGTTCTCCTGGCTGTGCAAACCTAGGCGTTTGCTGTACAGAGTTTTTAAAATGCGCATTGCCTAATCCGCCACGACCACCGGGAGTTAAAATCTTTGTTTCACCATGTTTGGTAATTTCGAAGAGTACTTCCCCTGTTTCTGCATCCTTAGCAATTGTTCCAAGTGGAACCTCTAAAATTTCGTCTTTACCCTGCCTTCCGAATTTATGGGAACTTCCGCCCGCTAATCCATCTTCAGCGATAATATGCTTGCGGTATTTCAGGTGTAATAATGTCCAGATGTTACTGCTTCCTACCACAATAATGTGGCCTCCACGACCACCATCACCACCATCAGGACCGCCCATTGATGTCAAAATATCACGATGTAAATGTGCAGAACCTGCCCCGCCTTTACCAGAGCGGCAACAAATTTTTACATAATCTACGAAATTCGAACCCTGCGACATATTATTTATAATTTTAGATTTACGATTTTAATTGCAAAAATCGCTAAAAAACAAACATCCGCAAAAAACAACTAATGCTTTTTTTGCGGATGTTCAGATTTAAAAATATTGTATTAAAACTTATCGATAACCGAACAAAGGTTACTATAAACTGTTTCTATTTCACCAATTCCATTCACTTTTTCTAACTTTCCCTGCTCCTCATAATAAGGCAATACATGAATAGTTTTTTCAAAGTATTCTGAAATACGTTTTTTCAATTTTTCCGCATCATCATCTGGCCTGCCACTCACTTTATGGCGCTCAGCGATGCGTTTTGTTAACTCTACCTGATCAACATCTAAAGCAATAACGCCCGCAATGCTACTGCCTTTGCGCTCCAGAAATAAATCAAGTTCTTTAGCTTGTGGAACCGTGCGTGGAAATCCATCGAAAACAAAACCTTTGGCATCAGGATTTTTATCTACTTCTTCTTCAAGCATTGCTATTGTAATCGCATCAGGAACTAATTCTCCATCAGCTAACAATTGACTAACTTTTTTTCCTAATTCTGTTTCGCCTTTAACGTGTGCTCTAAAAAGATCGCCTGTTGAAACATGTACTAACTGATATTTCGCAATCAGTTTTTCAGATTGGGTGCCTTTACCCGCCCCCGGAGGGCCAAAGAGAACTAAATTAAGCATTAACGTGGTTTAGGTTGTCTTTAAAAAAAAATAAAAGCCTTATTCCTATGGCTATACAAAGAAAGTGAAACACAAAGTGTTGCCTTTCAAGGCTGCAAATATATAATTATTAATTTAGATGGTATTTAATATTGAGATTTTATTTAAAAATCCAATAGTTTAAATCGCGTCTAAACTATTTTTTTAGAAGAATCTAAGAGATTATTTACTTCAAGCTAAATATTAGCGGGATTTGATATGAATTGACAAAATGAATCTTAAAAACTGAGCGTTTGATTGGCTTAAGTGATAAATATCGTGGTTAATCAATCCGTAATTGAATAACTTAAAACCTCAACTTTAGATTATGCAGGAAAATTACATTTCAGAACTCATCGTGATATATAATACAACTGAAGAAATAACAGTCGATATTTCATAAAAAGGCTTATTACCTCAAATTTTAGAAAAACAAGCAGCTTACAAACTATCTATTTCGCATTTTTTCGGAAAAATAAGCATTATTATACTTGAAAATTTTCTTATTCGGATTTTGAGAAGCCAAATAGATTCTGGCATCTACTGGTCCCACATGACCAACCAGCTCAACCTTTAAACAAAAAAAGAGGGCTTCAAATTTGAAGTCCTCTTTCTGTGCACTTGTAGGGATTCGAACCCCAAACCTTCTCATCCGTAGTGAGATGCTCTATCCAATTGAGCTACAAATGCGTTTTCCGTATCGTTAACGGACTGCAAAGGTATAATTTGAGATTTTAATTTCCAATTAATTTTTAAAAAAAATCTCAAATTATATTCAGCAATTTTATTACTAAGCTTTTAAGGTATCATCAATTGCTTTAAAATCAGGCAATTCTCCAGCATTCTCTAAAACTTCAGCATATGCAATTTTACCTTCCTCATCGATTACAAAGGCTGCCCTTTTAGAAACCCCTTTCAATCCAAATGCAAATTCAGGATAAAAAGCACCATAGGCTTCTGATACCTCCTTATTAAAATCAGACAGCAACGGGAATTGATAACTCTGAACCTCTTTAAACTTTGCTAATGAGAATGGAGAATCGACAGAAATACCCAAAACCTGAGCATTTATTCCTTCATAAAAACTGAAATTATCCCTCATGGTACACAACTGCTCCGTACATGTGCCAGTGAAGGCCATCGGAAAAAAGTGAATAATTACTTTTTTGCCTTTAAAAGCAGATAAGGATACCTCTGCCAAATCAGAGCTGTATAATTTAAAATCCGGGGCTTGATCGCCAATTTGTAGTGACATATTTTTATTGTTTTTGTTCGTTTTCGTTTATTGTTGTTCGTTATGCGTTGTTAGTTAATGTTTAAACCGTAAATACCTCATCACCTATTCTTGAGACTTGACTAACTAGAGACTTGACTAACTATTTGATACAATTTCCTCGTTTACTATCAGCGTTTCCAAAATCGTAAATACCTCATCATCCAGTCTTGAGACTTGATACTAATTACTTTCTACTATCTTACACTATTTCTCAGCTGCTCATTCACAATTCTCAAGCCTTCTTCAAAACTATGTGGTTTGTAATTTAAATCCTTAATTGCTTTATCCAATACGAAACCTGTTTTTACAGGGCGTTTGGCAATTTGGTTTAAACTATCCGAACTAATCTCCAAAATTAAAGATTGATCCAGCAACCAATAATCGGCAACTTTTCTTACTAAATCTGCAATACTCATGTAATCTTTGCCAGAGATGTGATAGATACCTTTCGCATTATTTTCAACAGCCAACAGGCAGGCTTCGGCTAAATCTTCGGCAAGCGTTGGTGTTCTCCATTGATCATTCACCACATTTATTGGCTCGCCTTTCTCCAGCGCACCCTTTGCCCACAACACGATATTGCTCCGGCTCATATCGTTTGTTATTCCATAAACCAAAACCGTTCTTAAAATCGCCCAGTTTGCTTTCGAATTTTGAACGGCGAGTTCTGCAAGAAGTTTTGTTTGCCCATAATAACTTAGCGGATTCGGTTTATCCGTTTCTAAATATGGTCCATCAGCACCATCAAATATAAAATCAGTACTGAGGTGTACAAAATGAATATTGCATTCTTCGCAAAGCGATACCAGATTTCGAGTCGCCGTCACGTTCAATTGATAACATGCTTCTTTATTGGCCTCGCTGGTATCAACATTGGTCATCGCTGCGGTGTGAATAATCGCATCAGGTTTATATTTAGCGATCACTTCCTGAACTTGTACAGCATCCAGAATATTCATTTCAGCATATTTATAGCCATTCAGTATAGGAAATCGGTTCGCACCTTTAGCTGTTGCAATTAAGTTCAACCGCCCTTCAGTTAAGATTTTTTGGGTAATTTTCTGACCTAGCAAGCCATTACTACCCGTAACTAAAATGGTTTTCATTAGAAGATTTTAAGGCCCCAAATTACTCATTAAAATGCTGTTGGAAAAATTTCCAATATATATTTAAAATTTACTAATAATAACTTAACTTTGCCAACCGAATTGGAGCCCTTACAAACCGCTTTAATTCATTGACTGTAATAAATTTACTCACAACAGATATGCCTAACTTAGGAAAAATAGCACAAATTATCGGCCCAGTGGTTGACGTTAGCTTTGCTGATGATGCCCATCTACCTAAAATTTTTGATGCGTTAGAGATAACGAAAGAAAATGGACAAAAAATTGTTTTAGAAGTTCAACAACACTTAGGTGAAGATCGTGTTCGTGCAATCTCAATGGACTCGACAGACGGTTTAGTTCGTGGAATGGATGTACTTGATACTGGTTCAGCGATTAAAATGCCAGTTGGCGACCAAATTAAAGGTCGTTTATTTAATGTGGTTGGAGAAGCCATCGATGGTATTACTGCTGTTGATAAAACAGGTGGCCGCCCAATTCATGCTACTCCTCCTAGGTTTGAAGATTTATCTACTGAAACTGAAGTGCTTTTCACAGGTATTAAAGTGATCGATTTATTAGAGCCTTATGCAAAAGGTGGTAAAATCGGTTTATTTGGCGGTGCTGGTGTAGGTAAAACGGTATTGATCATGGAGTTGGTGAACAACATCGCCAAGGCTTATGCTGGTTTATCCGTATTTGCAGGTGTTGGTGAGCGTACTCGTGAGGGTAACGATTTATTGCGTGAATTTATCGAATCGGGCGTTATTAACTACGGTGACGAATTCTTACATTCAATGGAAAAAGGTGGATGGGATTTGAAAGCTGTTGATACTGAAAAATTAAAAGAATCTAAAGCAACATTGGTATTCGGTCAAATGAACGAGCCCCCTGGTGCACGTGCACGTGTAGCGTTATCAGGATTAACAGTTGCAGAATATTTCCGTGATGGTGATGGCGAAGGCGCTGGAAAAGACATCCTTTTCTTCGTTGATAATATCTTCCGTTTTACTCAGGCTGGTTCTGAGGTATCCGCTTTATTAGGCCGTATGCCATCTGCAGTAGGTTATCAACCAACATTGGCAACTGAAATGGGTTTAATGCAGGAGCGTATTACATCAACTAAACGCGGTTCAATTACATCTGTACAGGCTGTATATGTACCTGCTGATGATTTAACTGACCCTGCACCGGCAACAACATTTGCCCACTTAGATGCAACTACAGTACTTTCCCGTAAAATTGCTGAGCTTGGGATTTATCCTGCGGTAGATCCGTTGGATTCTACATCAAGAATCCTATCTCCTGCTGTTTTAGGTGATGAACACTACAACACTGCACAACGTGTTAAAGAAACATTACAACGTTATAAAGAATTGCAAGATATCATCGCAATCTTAGGTATGGACGAATTATCAGAAGAAGATAAATTAATCGTATCAAGAGCGCGCCGTGTTCAACGTTTCTTATCTCAACCTTTCCACGTAGCTGAGCAATTTACAGGCTTAAAAGGTGTATTGGTAGACATTAAAGATACCATCAAAGGTTTTAATATGATTATGGATGGTGAAGTTGATGAATATCCTGAAGCTGCATTTAACTTAGTTGGTAGTATTGAAGATGCTATCGAAAAAGGTAAAAAATTATTAGCAGAAGCTAACTAAGAAAGACGTGAGACACTAGATAAGAGATATGAGAGGGACTTGGTCTCAAATCTCATATGTCAAATCTCAAATCTATAAAAATGAACTTAGAAATATTAACTCCAGATAAAAAAGTTTTTGAAGGTGAAGTAACAGCAGTTACGGTTCCTGGTACTTTAGGTTCTTTTCAGATTTTGAAAGACCACGCAGCAATCATTTCAACTTTAGAAGATGGAGAAGTGATTATCAAAGCCAACAAAGTTGATGAACAACGCTTTTTTATCAAAGGTGGTGTTGTTGAAGCCATTCACAATAAGATTGTGGTTTTGGCAGAAGGTATTGCTTAATCATACAAATAACAATAAAGAGCCCTTGAGAGAAATCTTAAGGGCTTTTTTGTTATAAGCATTGCTGGCTCACCGTTATTTCCCCTGGATAACTGATCGGGCAGAAGATTAGGGCACTACAAACCTATTAAACCCTGTTTTCCCTCATTTTAATTTAAAATGACCTCCACCTATTGTTAGAAACGATTAAATTGTAGCTTTATACTAATACGCCCGTTTTAGTTAAAACTTAACTACGAATACATGAAAAGCCTGTTTTATACATTCGTACTTTTAATCTTTCAAGTTATTTCTCTAAATCAACATGGGATGGCAAAAATACCACAACGCTAACCGAATTTAACTTGATATCGGCATTGAGAACAGAATAACCCAGGGTTTAGATTCAAAAAAAAATTACCTGAAAAAAAGAGCAAATCGCTAATCAGGCCTCTACCTAAAATACAAACCTTTAAATCGTTCGAAAAAAAGTATTAATTAATACATAGAATAATAATAACCTAAGAAGGCAAAGTTTAATTAACACCTTCTGAACCCGTTATTGTGTGCCTGATAATTGGCAAAAAAAACAAAATCTATCATACTAAATGCAATTTTAAGCAGAAAACCATAAGATTTGCAATGCAAGCATAACAAACATACCATATACCGTTTTGATATTTAGTCTACACCCATCGGCATTAAATCACTTATTTTGTAGTTTAACAAAATAACATTTCGACAAAATCATAAATATTAGAATTAAATTCCAATTTCATTTTTTTTTATTTTCCCTTGCATATTAATGAACCAAAAACTAAATTGGTTTTATAAACAATAAGGAATAATGACATCATCAAATAACACATTTACAACTAACGACACTGCGATCTCTGCAGTACGTGTGGTGTTGTTACCTGTCATTTTACTTAACCTACTACTCCTAAATATTTTAAGGGGAAAGAAATCGGGTAGCTTATAAATAGAATTAAAAAACTAAAATATACTTAAAGCGTCCCGATACAAACGGGACGCTTTTTTTAAATAACAAAACAGGTATTATGAACCGTTCATGATTAAGAGATAACAAGTGGAACGCTTTTTAATCATGGCAGGCTCCATCTGACTGGTAAGAAACAATGAAATAAACAGATGAAATACTACAATTCTAATACGATTATTTACCTTGACGGGAAGTTTGAAAAAGCTGCCGATAGTAGCACTGACTTATACGGGCAGTCGTTACATTATGGTTACGCAGCTTTTGAGGGCATCAGAGCATACAAAACCCATAATGGTAATCGCATTTTCAAAGCCGCTGCTCACTTTGATCGTTTAGAACGTTCTTGTAAACTAGCTAACATTCCATTCCCATGGGATAAACAAGAACTAATCAAAGAAACGTATAAACTTCTTACGCTAAACAAGCTTAAAGATGCCTATATCCGTCCTTTGGTTTTCTGCCACCCTAACATGAAATTGAATGAACCAACTGGTGTATCAATTTTTATCTGTGCATGGGATTGGGATGCTTATTCAGGAAATAAATTGTTGAAACTGACTATTTCAGATTACGAAAGGCCAAATCCCAAATCAACGCCAATGGAAGCGAAATTAAGTGGAAATTACGTTAATTCCATCTTAGCCACCACTGCAGCGAACATTAAAGGTTACGATGAAGCTTTGCTTTTAGACATGCACGGTTTTGTAGCTGAAGCATCTGGTGCGAATATTTTCATCGAAAAGGATGGTAAAATTTATACGCCGTCAGTAGGAAATATTTTACCAGGGATAACCAGGGCAACAGTTAAAGAGCTTTGCACCGTTTTAGATATTGAATGTATTGAGAAAAAGTTAACTGTAGAAGATTTAAGAAATGCAGATAGCGCATTCTTGTGCGGTACAGCCACAGAAGTTGCAGGCATTGCTTCAATAGATGATATTGTTTTCCGTAGCTTGTGGAGAGAATCTATAGGCTACACCATCCAACGTGCCTATAAAAATCTGGTATTGGAGAAAGTAAACTACGAAGTAATCATCTAATAAAATGAACCAGCAAGCACCTAGAGCATATCAAAAAATTAAAGAAGCCACTGCAGCTTCCGGATTCGACATGGCTTCTGATGTGCTGACCTGTTCTCTGCTTAGAACACTGGCTAGTACCAAACCAGCAGGCCATTTTTTAGAACTGGGAACAGGTACGGGGTTATCTACTGCCTGGATATTGGACGGAATGGATCTGGCGTCTACCCTAACTTCGATAGATAACGACAAGCAGTTTTCCAATATAGCTAAAGCGTTTTTAACTGATGACAATCGCCTTAATCTTATCTTAGCAGATGGTGGTGAGTGGATAGTAGAGAATAAAGAAAATAAATACGATTATATATTTGCAGACACCTGGCATGGAAAATATTTGCTTCTGGACGAGGCATTGTCTATGCTGAAAAAAGGCGGCCTGTATATTATCGATGATATGTTACCTCAACCGAATTGGCCTGAAGGACATCAGGAGAAGGCAGTTAAGTTGATCAATGATTTAGAATCCAGAACAGATTTGCACGTAACCACACAGGTTTGGGCAACCGGGATTGTAATCGCAGTAAAAAAATAGAAATACTTTAAATAGTTCTTTGCATAGTTCAATAAGTTAGTATGTTTGTGTTCAAACGAATACATGAATTTAAACACAAACATGATTAGCAACCTGATTATTGTCATTTCTCAAAAGAGAGGTGAGTATCGTTGCGTATAATATAAAAATATACAAAATTGAAACCGCCTCCGAAACGAGGCGGTTTTTTTTTGCCCCTCAAATATTATAACTAACAGAACCAGAATATACATTTTAAACAATGAGCGAATTAAACAAGTACAGTAAAACTTTTACACAAGACCCCACACAACCAGCTGCACAGGCTATGCTTTATGGAATCGGCTTAACTGATGCTGATATGGCGAAAGCCCAGGTTGGAATTGCAAGTATGGGTTACGATGGTAACACCTGCAACATGCACCTTAACGATTTAGCAAAAGATGTAAAAGCAGGGGTCTGGAAAAATGATTTAGTGGGCTTGGTATTTAATACCATTGGCGTAAGCGACGGGATGAGCAATGGAACCGACGGCATGCGTTACTCTTTGGTTAGCCGTGATGTCATTGCAGATAGTATCGAAACCATCTGTGGTGGTCAATATTATGATGGGATTATTTCAATTCCTGGTTGCGATAAAAATATGCCGGGTGCCATTATGGCCATGGCACGCTTAGATCGTCCATCAATTATGGTTTACGGTGGAACAATTGCCCCCGGACATTATAAAGGTGAAGAATTAAACATTGTTTCTGCATTTGAGGCCCTAGGTCAGAAGATTTGCGGGAACCTGTCGGAAGAAGATTATCAGGGTATTATCAAACATACGTGCCCAGGTGCTGGTGCCTGTGGCGGCATGTATACCGCAAATACAATGGCATCTGCAATAGAAGCTTTGGGGATGAGTTTGCCTTACTCTTCTTCCAATCCAGCTATAAGCCCGGAGAAGAAACAAGAATGTTTAGATGCTGGAAAATACATCAAGGTATTGTTAGAGAAAGATATCAAACCATCTGATATCATGACGAGAAAAGCATTTGAAAATGCCATTCGCTCGATTATTATATTAGGTGGAAGTACCAACGCAGTGTTGCACTTTATCGCAATGGGCAAAGCCATCGGCGTAGAAATTACACAGGATGATTTCCAGAAAATGAGCGATATAACTCCTGTATTGGCAGATTTCAAACCAAGCGGTAAATATTTAATGCAGGATTTACATCAGTATGGTGGCATCCCCGCTGTATTGAAATACATGTTAGATGAAGGTTTATTACACGGCGATTGCCTTACTGTTACCGGTAAAACAATGGCCGAAAATTTAGCTGACGTGAAATCGATAATGGATTACGATCAAAAGATTATCCAAAAATTAAATAACCCGATTAAAGCCACCGGTCATTTACAAATCCTTTACGGAAATTTAGCCGAAAAAGGATCCGTGGCAAAAATCTCTGGTAAAGAGGGTGAAAAATTCGAAGGGCCGGCACGTGTATTTGATGGTGAGCATGACTTAATTGCTGGCATTTCAAGCGGTCGCGTCCAACCCGGTGATGTCATTGTGATTAAGAATTCTGGTCCGGTAGGTGCTCCGGGAATGCCCGAAATGCTAAAACCAACTTCAGCTATTATTGGCGCTGGTTTGGGCAAATCTGTTGCCTTAATCACCGATGGTCGTTTTTCTGGTGGAACGCATGGTTTTGTAGTAGGTCACATTACTCCAGAGTCTTACAAAGGCGGTTTGATCGGCTTGGTTGAAGATAACGATCCGATTCTCATTGATGCAGTAAACAATATCATTAGCCTTCAGGTGAGTGAAGAAATTATCGCAGTGCGAAGAGCGAAATATGTTCAACCGGAATTGAAAGTAACAAAAGGCGTTTTATTTAAATATGCTAAAACAGTTTCAGACGCAGCCAGTGGTTGTGTAACTGATGAATATTAAATTTTGAAGTCATCCCGACTATAAATTAATATTAAATGAAAACGATATGCAAATTATTAAAAGCATTGAAAGTAGAATTTATGTAATTCGGGATGAACGGGTAATGTTGGATTTCGATTTAGCATCACTTTATGAAGTTGAAACTAAAGTTTTAAATCAGGCCGTAAAACGAAATATCATGCGTTTTCCTGAAGATTTTATGTTTCAACTTACATTAAAAGAATGGGAGAATATCCGGCCACAAATTGTGATGACCAATAACCCCAACTTGAAGTCACAAATTGTGACTTCAAGTTGGGGTGGCACCAGAAAGATGCCTTACGCCTTTACAGAACAAGGCGTAGCCATGCTAAGTGGTGTTTTGAAAAGTGAAAAGGCAATTAATATGAATATTGCCATCATGAGAGTGTTTGTTGATGTTCGGAAGATTTTGCTGAAACAGAGCAGCATTAATGAGCAACTAACTGAGATTAAAGAACGGATAGGTGAACATGATGTTCAGTTAAATGAACTTTATAATGCAATGGAGAATTTAGTTGATGAAAAAATTGCTCAATTAAAGTGGAAAGACAGAGAAAAGATTGGGTTTAAGATTAAAGAATAATAGAACCGTAAAAACATATTATGGAAACTGCACAAGATACAATACAACAAACTGAGGCCAAAGCAGAAACCTCGAAAACCTTATTTAAAGGAACAGGCTCTCAGGTTTTGTTGAATGGATTAATTGAAGAAGGCGTAACTACTATTTTCGGTTATCCAGGCGGAGCAATCATGCCGATTTATGATGCACTTTATGATTATGCTGATAAATTACAGCACATCTTAGTTCGTCATGAACAAGGTGGAATTCATGCTGCCCAAGGTTTTGCGAGAGCAAGCGGCGAGGTTGGTGTCGTTTTCGCAACCAGCGGCCCGGGTGCAACTAACCTGGTTACTGGATTAGCTGATGCACAAATTGACAGTACACCGTTAGTTTGTATCACAGGACAAGTTTTTGCCCACCTTTTAGGAACTGATGCTTTCCAGGAAACAGATGTAATTAACATCACTACGCCAGTAACCAAATGGAATTATCAGGTTACCGATGCTAAGGAAATCCCTGAAGTTTTAGCTAAAGCTTTTTATATTGCTAAAAGCGGAAGACCAGGACCGGTTTTAATTGATATCACTAAGAATGCACAATTACAGGTTGAGGAGTTTCCCGACTATGTAAAATGTCACCATATCCGCTCTTATCGCCCGAAACCAAAGGTTCGTGTTGAATATATTGAGCAGGCAGCAGCATTAATTAATTCCGCTAAAAAACCATTTGTATTATTCGGACAAGGGGTTGTATTAGGTACTGCTGAGGAAGAATTTAAGGCTTTTATTGAAAAAAGTGGAATCCCCGCGGCATGGACTATTTTAGGCGAAAGTGCCATCCCAACTGCGCACCCGCTAAATGTTGGTATGCTGGGCATGCACGGCAACTACGGACCCAATGTGCTAACGAACGAATGTGATGTTTTAATCGCAATCGGGATGCGCTTCGATGACCGTGTTACAGGACGTTTAGATAAATATGCTAAACAAGCTAAAATCATTCACCTCGATATTGATCCGGCGGAAATTGATAAAAACGTTAAAGCTGATGTTGGTGTATGGGGCGATTGCAAAGAAACCCTACCCCTGTTAACTAATTTGGTTGACGCCAAAAAACATGAGGAATGGCTTGCAAAATTCAGAGATTACAATCAACAGGAAATAGACCAGGTTATTACTCCAGAACTGTATCCAACCAGCGATGAATTGACAATGGGCGAAGTATTACGCAACATCAATGAAATTTGTGGTGGCGATGCCGTGATTGTGACCGATGTTGGTCAGCACCAGATGGTGGCTTGCAGATATGCAAAATTCAACAATTCCCGCAGCAATATTACTTCGGGTGGTTTAGGTACCATGGGGTTTGGCTTGCCTGCAGCAATTGGCGCTAAATATGGTGCTCCTGATAAAACAGTAATCGCCATTATCGGTGATGGCGGCTTCCAGATGACACCACAGGAATTGGGTACTATTATGCAATTCGGTGCCGCAGTTAAAATTTTGATTTTGAATAACCGCTTCCTCGGAATGGTTCGCCAGTGGCAACAGCTGTTTCACGATAAACGCTATTCGTTTGTGAACATCACCAGTCCTGATTTTGTGGCTTTAGCAAAGGCCTATTACATTGAGGCTGATAAAGTTGATGAGCGTGCGAACTTAAGAAAAGCCTTAGAGACGATGATTAACCACGAAGGTGCTTACTTATTAGAGGTAATGGTTGGAAGAGAAAATAACGTTTTCCCAATGGTTCCACAAGGAATGAGCGTAAGCGAAATCAGATTGAAATAGTTAAGAAAAAGAACGAAGAGCAAGAAATAAAGATTTAAGTATAGACATGATGTCTTTGATCCTTGTTCCTTTATCCTTAATCCAAGAAATATGAGCACTGAAAACACATTACAACATACAATAGACAAAGCTGATTTGGAAGGTAAGCAGGAATACACCATTACGGTTTATGCCGAAAATCGGATCGGTTTACTGAATAGAATTGCGATTATTTTCTCTAAAAGAAAAATAAATATCGAAAGTTTAAACACTTCGCCATCAGAAATAGATGGGATTCATCGTTTTAACATTGTTATTACCGAGAGTTATGAAGTAGTTAGAAAACTCGCCCGCCAAATTGAAAAGCAAATTGAGGTTTTGAAAGTATATTTCAATACCAATGAAGAAATTATCTGGCAGGAACTTGCTTTATATAAAGTTTCTACAGACGAAATTGCAGAAAAAGTTACCGTAGAAAGGTTGCTGAGACAATATGGAGCAAGTGCAGTGGTAATTCGTAAAGATTATACCGTCTTTGCAGTAACCGGTCACCGCGAAGAAACGGATGCCCTGGTGAAAGCTTTAGAACCCTACGAACTGATTGAGTTTGTTCGCTCGGCGAGAGTAGCTATTATCAAAGACAGTGCAGGCTTCCATGAGAAACTGAAAGAATTTGAAGCTTTCGAACCTGGAGAAGAACTGGTAGAAAATGAGTTTTTAGACAAGGGAGAGAAAATTTTTACCATGTAAAGTGATTGAAGATTTTAGATTGAAGAATTACGATTTGAAAAAAGGAATTAATAAATAACTATAATGAACGAAGTATTTGAATTTATTATCAACTCAAGAAAATCATTTATTCAGCTAATCGATGGATTAACAATCGAGCAGTTGAATAAAATTCCAAATGGTTACAACAATAACATCATTTGGAATTTCGGACATATCGTGGTGAGTACACAAACACTTTGTTATGTTCGCACGGGGATTTTACCAGATGCTTCGACGGTAAAATTCAATGAGTTCTACAGAAAAGATACCAAGCCAACTTATACGGTTACAGAAAAAGAAGTAGCAGAATTAAAAACAATAGCAATTGATAGCATTAAGAAAATAAAAGAAGATTATACGAATGGTGTTTTCGCAAACATTACTCCTTTTGCAACTTCAACCTATAGTACTCAAATGAATAGCATTGAAGAAATCCTGATTACGACAGTTGGTCATGATAACCTGCATTTTGGCTATAGCTGGGCACTGAAGAAAGGAATTTAAAGGAGGAAGATCACCAATAAAATCTGTGAAATCCATCCGTCTTTGAAATCAATCCGAAGGAAAAAACGGAAGATGTCAGATAGAACAAAAGATCTTTGAATCAATCCGAAGGAAAAGAAAATATATAACCCGATAATTAAATAGAAATTAACAATAAAAACGATGTCAAATTATTTTAACACATTACCTCTTAGAGAAAAATTAAACCAATTAGGTGTTTGCGATTTCATGGACAGTTCTGAATTTCTGGATGGCGTAAGCGCACTAAAAGGCAAAAAATTAGTGATTGTTGGTTGTGGCGCGCAAGGCCTGAACCAAGGTTTAAATTTGAGAGATAGTGGTTTAGATGTAAGCTACACGTTGCGCACAGCCGCTATTGAAGGCAAAAGAGATTCATGGAAAAATGCAACTGAAAACAACTTCAACGTTGGCACTTACGAAGAATTAATTCCAAATGCTGATGTCGTAATTAACCTTACACCAGATAAACAGCACACAGCAGTTGTGAATGCAATTATGCCTTTAATGAAAGAAGGAGCTACATTATCTTATTCTCACGGCTTCAATATCGTAGAAGAAGGGATGCAGATTCGTAAAGATTTAACTGTAATTATGGTGGCACCTAAATGTCCGGGCAGTGAGGTTAGAGCAGAATATGTTCGTGGTTTTGGTGTACCAACCCTGATCGCCGTTCACCCTGAAAATGATCCTCAGGGAAAAGGCTTGGCACAAGCTAAAGCTTATGCTGTAGGTACAGGTGGTCACCGTGCTGGTGTGTTAAAATCATCATTCGTTGCGGAGGTTAAATCTGATTTAATGGGCGAACAAACTATTCTTTGCGGTTTATTGCAAACAGGTTCTATCTTATCGTTTGATAAAATGGTAGAAAAAGGAATTGATGCAGGTTATGCCTCTAAATTGGTCCAATACGGTGTGGAAGTGATCACTGAAGCCTTAAAGCAAGGTGGCATCACAGCGATGATGGACCGCTTAAGCAATGTGGCCAAAATTAAAGCTTTTGAAATTTCAGAAGAATTGAAAGACATTATGCGTCCCTTATTCCAGAAGCACCAGGATGATATTATGAGTGGTGAATTTAGCCGCATCATGATGGAAGACTGGGCCGCTGGCGATAAAAATTTATTGGCATGGAGAGCTGAAACAGGCGAAACAGCTTTTGAAAAAACACCTGCTGGTGATGTAAAAATCAATGAGCAAGAGTATTTCGACAACTATACTTTAATGGTTGCGTTTGTTCGTGCAGGTGTTGAATTGGCATTTGAAACAATGGTTCAGGCAGGAATTAAACCAGAATCTGCTTATTACGAATCGTTACACGAAACTCCACTGATTGCAAATACCATTGCACGTAAAAAATTGTTCGAGATGAATCGCGTAATTTCTGATACTGCTGAGTACGGTTGTTACCTGTTCGACCAGGCTTGTAAACCATTGTTAGCTGATTTTATGAAGAAAGTGGATACAGATTTAGTAGGTAAAAACTTCAACGAAGGTAAAGATGGTGGTGTAGATAACAGAACATTAATTGATGTTAACGAAGCCATTCGTTCTCATGAAGTAGAAAAAATTGGTGCCACTTTGCGTAAGGCAATGACCGCTATGAAGGCGATTAAAACAGCATAACCCCAACCCCTTATGGGGCTTATGGATGGTTAAAAAAATAATTATAAACTTTAAATTTCCCCTTTAGGGGGATAGGGGGTAAAATGTCAAAAACATTAGTAGAGAAAATTTGGGATGCACACGTTGTAAAAAGTGAAGAAGGATTTCCTGATATCTTATACATTGATACACACTTAATTCATGAGGTAACTTCTCCACAAGCCTTTGATGGCTTGCGCAAAAGGGGTTTACCTGTTTTGCGCCCTAAACAAACGGTAGCTACTGCAGATCATAACGTACCAACCTTAAACCAGTTGATGCCCATTAAAGAAGAGCTGTCCCGCTACCAGGTGGATATGCTGACCAAAAACTGTGCGGAATTTGGCATTGAACTGTACGGTTTAGGTCACCCATTTCAAGGAATCGTCCACGTAATCGGTCCTGAATTGGGCATTACTTTACCAGGTAAAACAATGGTTTGTGGTGATAGCCATACTTCTACGCATGGTGCCTTTGGCGCAATCGCTTTTGGTATTGGCACCTCGCAGGTAGAGCAGGTTTTCGCCACGCAATGTTTATTGCAGTCGAAGCCTAAAACCATGAAAATTGAAGTAAACGGCACGCTTGAAAAAGGCGTTGGCGCCAAGGATATTATTTTATACATCATCGCTCAGATTTCTGCAGCTGGCGGAACAGGCTACTTCATCGAATATGCAGGTTCAGCAATTCAGGCTTTAAGTATGGAAGCCCGGATGACAATCTGCAACATGAGTATAGAAATGGGTGCCAGAGGCGGATTAATTGCACCAGATCAGACCACTTTCGACTATATTAAAGGGAGAGAATTTGCTCCTGCCGGCGAAGAATGGGATAAAGCACTTGCCTACTGGAAAACACTATACAGCGATGCCGATGCAAAATTCGATAGCGTATTGACTTTTAATGCGGCAGATATTGCACCAATGATTACTTACGGAACCAACCCCGGAATGGGAATGGGTATCCAGGAGAATATTCCGGCCACCAACGCTCAACCAGAGAAAGAAAAACTTTCTTATCAGAAAGCTTTAGATTATATGGGCTTTGACGATGACGCAACTTTGATTGGTAAACCGGTAGATTACGTTTTCATTGGGAGTTGTACCAACTCGCGCATTGAAGATCTGCGTGAAGTTGCAGATTTCGTTAAAGACAAACGCAAAGCAGATAATGTTACCGTTTGGATTGTTCCAGGTTCTAAACAAGTGGAGCAACAAGCAATAAATGAAGGTTTAGACAAAATTTTTGAAGCCGCCGGATTTCAGTTACGTGAACCTGGATGCAGTGCCTGTTTGGGAATGAATGAAGATAAAATACCTGCTGGCAAATATTGTGTATCTACATCAAATAGAAATTTTGAAGGTAGACAGGGGCAAAACGCACGCACTTTATTAGCAAGCCCTCTTACCGCTGCTGCTGCTGCTGTAACAGGAGTAATTACCGATGTGCGGGAAATGCTGGAAAAGGTTGAGGGTTAAAAGGCGGAAGGTAGAACGCTTCAAAACGTCTGTCCTAATCGTCATTGCGAATTACAAATCAATAACTAGAATAAATATATGATTTTGGAGGTTGCGATATTACATGTAAAAGCTGGTTTATCAGCTGATTTTGAAAAAGCTTTTAGTGAGGCTCAGAAAATCATCACCGCTATGAAGGGTTACATTTCGCATCAACTCAAAAAGTGTATGGAAGAACCGGATAAGTACATTTTGCTGGTAGAATGGGAAACATTGGAAGCACATACAGAAGGTTTCAGAGGCTCAGCAGCATATCAGGACTGGAAAAAATTATTGCATCATTTTTATGATCCATTCCCAACAGTTGAGCATTATATAACAGTATAATAATAAATCAAAATGGAAACACTACAGGAAATACAGCATCAGTTCAATGCCATATCAGCAAAATATGATCAGCAAAGGCGCTTTCTGATTCCGTGTTTCGAAGACTTTTATCTTACTGCTTTAACCTTATCTAACGAAGTAGCCACTGTGCAAAACATTTTAGATGTTGGAGCCGGAACCGGTTTAATGAGTGCTTTTTTCCAGGAGAAATACCCCGAAGCTAAGATCACATTGGTTGATATTTCTGAGGACATGCTTAAAAAAGCAGAAGAACGTTTCGAAGGAAATGAAAACATTAGCTTTTTAAATGCGGATTTCGCAGCAGTTGACTTCCCTAAAAATCATTATGATCTAGTGGTTTCGGGATTGGCTATTCACCATTTACCGAATGAATTAAAACAGCATCTTTTTGGCAAGATCGCAAAAACGCTAAAGACAGGCGGTTGGTTTATCAACGCCGACCAGGTGTTAGGTGCAACGGCATTAGCCGAAAAGGTTTATACAGAAAACTGGAAAGACCATGTTCAGCAAAGCCCATACTTAACGGAAGAGGAGAAGCTAAGTGCTTTCGACAGAATCAAAGTTGATATTATGGCACCATTAAACGACCAGTTAAAGTGGTTGGAAGAAGCGGGATTGAAAAATGCGAATTGCTATTATCAGTATTACAATTTCGTCGTATTTGCAGCTAATAAATAATAAGAATTAATCAGTGAAATCACTCTAATCAGTGAAATCATTTTAATCTGTGTAATCATTATTAAAAATGAAGAAGTTCACAAAATTAACATCGGCCATCGTGCCTTTAAACATAGAAAACATTGATACTGATCAGATTATTCCTGCGCGGTTTTTAAAAGCAACTACACGCGAGGGCTTCGGCGAAAACCTTTTCCGCGATTGGCGCTACGAAAATGATAACCAGCCAAAACCTGATTTCGTATTAAACAATCCTACATACCGTGGAAAAATTTTGGTTGCAGGTAAAAATTTTGGTTGCGGCAGTAGTCGTGAACATGCAGCTTGGGCCATTCAGGATGCTGGTTTCGATGTTGTAATCAGCAGTTTCTTTGCTGATATTTTCAAAGGAAATGCATTAAACAATGGATTACTCCCTATTCAGGTGAGCGAAGATTTCTTAGCCGCTATTTTCAAAGCCGTTGACACTAACCCAATTTCCCCATTAGAAGTGGACCTGGAGAATCAGACCGTAACCATTATTGAAACCGGCGCAGAGGAATCTTTTGAAATCAATCCTTATAAAAAGTCGTGCCTGATTAATGGTTACGATGATATCGACTTCATCCTTGCTCAAAAGCATTTGGTAGAAGCGTTTGAGGAAAGATAGAGCGAAAATAATAAAGCTGAAAGAACAAAGCGAAAAGATTAAAGCTAAAAGATATCAATCCGAAAGAATAGTATGAAAGAAAGTATAGTCACCATTTCAAATGTAAATCTCAAATACCAGCAAAAGCAGGTTTTAAAGGATTTGGATTGGACTATAAATTATGGTGAAAATTACGTTTTATATGGTGAAAGCGGTAGTGGTAAAACAGCGCTTGCTAAAATCATAGCGGGTTTACAAAATGCCATTGGCAATGTGGAAATTTGCTTCGATTCCGAGAGCACTCTTCCTGCAGAAGTCTTATTTGTAGAAAGCTGGTATCAGTTCAAGAATTTGGAAGGTGTTGCTAATTTCTATTACCAGCAGCGGTATACCAGTCAGCAGGCAAAAGATACCCTTACTGTTCATGCAGAACTAGTACATTTTGGAAAAGAAAAAGGTCTTCATTTTGATCAGGTAGAACCGATCCTGGAAGCGCTTAACTTTTCATCTTTCGCCAGTTCGCAATTAATCGAATTATCCAGCGGAGAACATAAAAAATTACAATTGGTTAAGGCCCTTTGGTTAAAACCACAATTGCTCATCATCGATCAGCCTTATACCGGTTTGGATCGTGCATCTCGTAAAAACTTAAATGTTCAGCTAGATCTGCTTTCAGCAAATGGTGTTCAGTTCCTTTTAATTTGCAATGACCAGGAACTCCCCTCATCGATTAATTGTTTTGCGAAAATAGTCGACGGGCAAATTGCAATTTCCAATTCAAAAGAAGCGCCATCAGTTTCAAATGAAGAAAACACAAAAGAGATTCCTGATTTCTTAAAGGAGCCACCCGCTTTCTCATCAGATAACATCGTTAAAATGGTTGATGTCAATATCAGCTATGGTGAAAAACAAATTTTAAAAAACATCAGCTGGGAAGTAAAAGCAGGCGAAAAATGGCTGTTGCAGGGTCATAATGGTTCAGGCAAATCAACTTTACTAAGTTTGGTAAATGGTGATCATCCACAATCTTATGCCAATGAACTTTATTTGTTCGGCAACAGACGCGGAAGCGGTGAAAGCATTTGGGAGATTAAACAACACATAGGTTTAATCTCTCCCGAATTCCACTGGTATTTTGACGCCAATTCTACGGTTTGGCAAAGTATTGCATCAGGATTTTACGATACCGTAGGCTTATTTCAACAATTGCCCTATACCAAAAGTGCTCAGGTAGATGAACTGTTAGCCTATTTTGGACTTACAACAGACAAAAACGAACTATTAAGTACACTTCCTTTAGGAAAACAACGCCTGGTTTTATTAGCCAGAACCATTATCAAAAACCCAGAACTCTTAATCCTGGATGAACCTTGTCAGGGATTGGATCAACAGCAAACGCAGCATTTCAATCACCTGGTTGATGAGCTCTGTAGCAATGGAATGACTTTAATTTACGTTGGTCATTTTGAATCGCAGCTGCCAAAATGCCTGGAGAAAAGAATATTATTAGAAAAAGGCGAAGTGAAAGTCGTCGAAAATTTAAATACCCAAACTCGTCATTACGAGATACAAAGCAATTTCATCTAGAAGTAGGGCGTAAAAGATTGCTTCGTACCTCCCAATGACGACAACATATAATACAATGAAAAAAAACATACTAGTAATACCTGGAGATGGTATTGGACCAGAAGTTACCACATGGGGAAAAGCAGCATTAGAAAAAATTGCTGAAATTTTCGGTCATGAGTTTACGTTTGATGAAGCTTTAATGGGTCATGCGGCTATTGAAGTTACGGGTGAACCACTGCCAGACGAAACTTTAGAAAAAGCAAGAAATAGTGATGCTATTCTATTCGGTGCTATTGGCCATGCCAAATACGACAACGACCCGAGTTTAAAGGTTAGACCAGAGCAGGGTTTATTAAAAATCCGCAAGGAACTTGGTTTATTTGCAAATCTCCGTCCGATATTACTTTTTGATGAACTTCTTCATGCATCTAGTATCAAACCAGAAATTTTAAGAGGAACAGATATATTATTTTTCCGTGAACTGACCGGTGATGTTTACTTCGGCGAAAAAACACGTTCTGAAGATCGGAATACAGCATCTGATCTAATGATCTATCACCGTTACGAGGTAGAAAGAATTGCACATAAAGCTTATCAGGCAGCACAACAACGCAACAAAAGGCTGTGTTCAGTAGATAAGGCAAATGTGTTAGAAAGCTCACGCCTGTGGCGCGAAACCGTTCAGGAAATAGCTAAGCAATATCCTGATGTAGAAACAGAACATATGTTTATTGATAATGCAGCCATGCAGCTGATCAAAAATCCTAGGAAATTTGATGTGGTGTTAACCGCTAACTTATTTGGCGATATCTTAACCGATGAGGCATCTCAGATTGCAGGTTCTATGGGTATGCTGGCATCGGCCTCAGTAGGTGAAAGTACCGGTTTTTTTGAACCTATTCACGGCTCTGCGCATGACATTACAGGTAAAGACCTGGCTAATCCACTTGCGTCTATCCTATCTGCAGCTTTAATGCTGGAAATTGGTTTCGGACTGAAAGACGAAGCTAAATTACTGGTTGATACCGTTGATGCCGTTTTGAAAGAAGGTTTCAGGACGCATGATATTGCCGACCAAACCACTAACCGATTTAAAGTTTTAGGCACCGCCGAAATGGGCAAATTAGTCTTAAAGTTTTTATCACAAAATTCTATCAATTCCTAAAAAAAGTATAATGATACACGACCCGAATAAAGTATATATTTTTGATACCACCTTACGTGATGGAGAGCAGGTCCCCGGCTGCCAATTGGATACTGACCAAAAAATTGTAATTGCAAAAGCACTGGAATTACTTGGTGTAGATGTGATTGAAGCTGGTTTTCCTATCTCGAGCCCTGGCGATTTTCAAAGTGTTGTAGAATTATCAAAAGCAATTAAAAATCCAACCATTTGTGCTTTAACAAGGGCCATAAAAGGTGATATTGATGTTGCTGCCGAATCATTAAAATATGCTAAACATCCACGAATCCATACAGGAATTGGTTCTTCTGACATGCACATTAAATACAAATTTAACAGCACCAGAGAGAAGATTTTAGAAAGAGCAGTAGAAGCGGTAAAGTACGCCAAAAAATTCGTTGAAGATGTGGAGTTTTACGCTGAAGACGCAGGAAGGGCAGATAATGAATTTTTAGCTCAAATGATTGAAGCCGTTATTGCTGCAGGTGCAACTGTGGTAAATATTCCAGATACCAATGGCTATTGCATGCCCGACCAGTATGGTTCTAAAATTCTTTATTTAAAAGAGCACGTTAAAAATATCGACCAGGCTATTATCTCTGTGCATTGCCATAACGACCTGGGTTTAGCTACTGCAAACAGTATTGCCGGTGTAGTAAACGGTGCCCGTCAGATTGAGTGTACCATTAATGGAATTGGCGAAAGGGCCGGAAATACGGCTTTGGAAGAAGTTTCAATGATTTTAAAAACGCATAGTTTAGGCCTGCATACCGGAATTAACAGTAAACATTTCACTGAAATCAGTGGAATGGTAAGCAGAATGATGCACATGCCTGTTCAGCCGAACAAAGCTATTGTGGGTAAAAATGCTTTTGCACACAGTTCTGGTATTCATCAGGATGGTTTCTTAAAACATCGCGAGAATTATGAAATTATAAATCCTGAAGACGTCGGTCTAAACAGTGCGGATATTATTTTAACAGCCCGCAGTGGTCGCCATGCTTTAAAACACCATTTAGAGCGTTTGGATTACGATATTGAAAAAATTAATATTGATGACGTTTACGAGCGCTTCCTGGTTTTAGCAGATCAGAAAAAAGACATCAGTGATGATGATTTATTGTTCCTGATGAGTGATGGAGAAACGGAATCCTATAAAAATGGCTATAAATTAAATTTACTTCAGGTTGTTTGTGGCGACCAGGAAAAACCAACTGCTAACATCAAATTGCAGTACAATGGTATTGAAAAAGAAGCTAAAGCTGAAGGTAACGGTCCTGTAGATGCTACAATTAATGCAATTGTAAGCATTATTGATAAAAATATTACACTTAAAGAATTTACCATTCAAGCGATGCATGGCGGAAGCGATGACGTAAGTAAAGTGAACATGAAAGTGGATTATGAAGGGAAATCTTTCGTGGGCTTTGGCTTTAGCACTGATATCGTAAAAGCATCAGCAAATGCTTATTTAGATGCGATTAATAAGTTTTTATAGGGAGGCCAAAAGACTAAAGTTGAAAGACCAAAGCTAACGCAATTTGCTTAAAAATTTTGAAGGGCAACTCCTCTCACTATTTTCAAGGAGGGTTTAGGTGTTTTTCAACTTTCTTATAATGGCTTAAGTTTTTTAAACCCGATCCGATAGCTATCGGATGAAATGGGCATGAAGCGCAGTGTAATAAAATGAGAAGCGGGACTACAATAACCGAAAAGTAAAGGAACCTGCTTTTCAAAAAACATGGAGCGATTGGATATCTTGATACTTGATACTCTTGATACTAAATCACCACTTGACACAAAAAAAATGAATGATACAATAAAGAATACTTTCGATTTTGAAGGCGCATTTAAAACTTTGGAAGGTGTTGTCAAACGCACACCGCTAGAATTTAATGCTGGATTATCGTTAAAATACAGTGCTAATATCTATCTCAAAAGGGAAGATTTACAAATTGTACGTTCCTACAAATTACGTGGTGCTTATAATAAAATAAGTGCATTAAATGCTGATGCCTTAAAAAATGGCATTGTATGTGCTAGCGCGGGTAACCATGCTCAGGGCGTTGCATACTCCTGCAAAAAGTTAGATATTAAAGGTGTAATATTTATGCCTGAAATAACACCTAAGCAGAAGATCAAACAAGTAAATATGTTTGGTGGGGATAATATCGAAATTGTTTTGGTTGGCGATACTTTTGACGATTGTTTAAAGGAAGCTTTAATTTATTGTGAAGAAAAATTGTCAACCTTTATTCCACCTTTTGACGATGATAAGGTAATTGAAGGACAGGCTACTGTGGCCATGGAAATTTTTCAGGATCTACCGGAGTTAGATGCCATAATTGTGCCTGTGGGTGGCGGTGGTTTAGCATCTGGTGTAAGCTCATATTTGCAAACAGTAAAACCAGATGTGAAAATTTTTGGTGTGGAGCCAATGGGAGCGCCATCGTTAAGTGAAGCCCTGAAAAATGGTGGACCAATAACGGTGGAAAACATAGAACGCTTTGTAGACGGTGCGGCAGTAAAAAGAATGGGCTGGATTACTTACAAATACTGTAAAGAACTGCTCAGTTCAACCTATTTAATTCCAGAAGGACAAATTTGTACTACCATTTTAAAACTTTATAATGAAGATGCTATTGTGGTAGAGCCTGCTGGTGCGTTATCTGTTGCTGCTTTGGAGCAGGTAAAAGACCAAATTATAGGCAAAAATGTTGTTTGTGTGATTAGTGGTGGCAATAACGACATTGAGCGGATGCAGGAAATTAAAGAGAAATCGCTACTTTTCGAAGGTTTGAAACATTACTTCATTGTACGCTTTCCACAAAGACCGGGTGCTTTGAAGTTATTTGTCAATGAGGTTTTAGGTCCGCAGGATGACATTACCAGATTCGAGTTTATCAAAAAAACCAATAAAGAAAACGGGCCGGCTTTAGTTGGTATCGAGTTAACCGATAAAGATGATTACGCAAGTTTAGTACAACGCATGAAGGACTTCAAATTTGAGATTATCGAACTGAACCAAGACCAGACTTTATTTGAGTATTTAGTTTAACGATTAAACCGTAAAGAACACAAAGTTTCTCGCAAAGGACGCTAAGTGTTTTGGATTTAAAAATTAATCACCTTAGCTATATAAGATCATTGACTTTAATGGTTATATATGTCTGAGGTGATAAGAAAATATGATATGAATTTCAAAGATTTAACAAACAAAACATTAATTGCTGATCATGACATTGATTGGGAAGAACTCGGTAATGGTGTGAAGCGAAAAATCATGGCTTATGACAACCAATTGATGCTGGTTAAGGTAGATTTTGAGAAAGGTGCGGTAGGAACGATCCATAATCATCCACATCTCCAGTTAAGCTATGTGGCTAAAGGTAGTTTCGAAGTGACCATGGGCGATGATAAGAAGATCCTCAATGAAGGTGATGTTTTCTTCGCTCCTACAATGGTCTTTCACGGCGTAGTTTGCTTAGAAGCAGGTTTGCTTGTCGACATTTTTAATCCGCATCGCGAAGATTTTATCTAAATCCTTGCTTCAATATCAGCATCTTTAAAGCTTACTCTTTCATCTTGATACTTGATTACTTAACATCTGATACTTAATGCTTAGTACTCAATATTCGAGACCTAACACTTGCTCTTGATACTTCCTACTAAAGCTAATCAAAAGTAAACCGTACATTCTTATAGCCCAGGCCTTCGATGAGTGGTTTTAACACATTAGTTGCATTGGTTTTGGTTTGGGCTAAGATGTTCGATTTTTTCACTTCTGCTGTAACCTGCTTCTCCGCTGCTTTATACGCTTCATCTACCAATCCTGCTTCACGGAAGAAAGCCATTTTGGTATCGTAAACCCTGGAGCTTTTGTGGTCAATTTTTACATAACAAATTTCGGGTTGTGGTAAATTTACTACAGCGGTGTCGGCGGCAACCTCAATATCTTCCCGTGTAATTTTAGTGAGGTCTATACAGCCAACAGCTTCGGCTTTCACAATCAATAATACACTGGCTACCGGTAAAAAATCCGTTTTATTTTTATGCTCCAGTACATCGCTAATTTGATAGCGGACCAGCTCTAGTTTGCCAATAGCCTCTATTTTCTCTACCAGAAGCTGATGTTTACTTTCAACAGAGGTATTGATGCTAAACTTTTTAGAAATAAAAAAGTAGCCAGCAACCAGTAAGATTAACCATGGGAGGACTCTAAAAAATATTCTCATTGTGCAGAAATTTATTCAATTTTCATTGTGGTGTGATATCGGATAAACAATTATTAATCCACATTGTGTTTTTAGGAATTTTTGGCAGTTGTTTTGTAATAGGCAAAGTACACACACAAATAAAACTAATCAACATGAAAAAATTTACCATTTTAATGCTTTGCATTGTCACACTGGGTTTGGCATCGTGCAAGAAGGAGGCGTTAGTTACTCCAAATAATTTAACCATAGTTAAATATATAAATCCTAATGATTGGCAGTCCAGTGCAAATAGGTTTACACTATCTGCATCGTTGATAGATAGTCGGATCGATCTACGAACACTAGAAGACGATGGGATTCTTGTCTATGTCTCTAGAGGAGACAATGGTGTTTATGAGCAACTTCCATTTACTTACGATACTCAGGCCTATAGCTATGCTGCAAGTGAAGGAAGAATAGATATTGATTTACAAAGTTCAGATTTCCAGGAAGCAATTCCAGATCGTCCAAGTACAGTAACCAGAGTTAAAATTGTGTTGATCGAATCATACCAATAGCCTCAAACTAAAATGCCACCTATTATAGTTTTTCGTTTTATATATTTCTCGTGTTTGATATATAAACAGGAAATGTAATAACATTATACTTAATTTATAGCTAAAATTCTAAAAAACGACTAATGTTCAACTGAACATGGTCGTTTTTTTTATGCTCCCCCCTATTTAGTTGTAGTGCCCTTACCGTTACACCATTTCTTTCCAGAAGTAATTCATCGTAAAAGCCCTTGTAATAAACATCTGTTACGTTAAAACGTCTACTACTCCAATTGTTATTAATCTCCGCCCATTCCGGGTAAAATGCAACAGAAGCGGCAAAGGTTTTTAAGCCAATTTTTTCTGCATCACCTCTTGATAAAACAACTGCATTACCTAAAATTTGCGCCGTATAAATGTGCTTAGGATGCTGATAGATTTCTGATGGCTTACCGGTTTGTAAAAGTTCGCCATTTCGAACAATTAATAGCTGGTCAGCGAGAAATAAGCCATCAGCAGGATCATGAGAAACAAGAATCACCGTTACACCTGTTTCGGCAGCCACCCTTTTGATATCTGCTCTTAGCTGGTTTTTCAACAACGCATCAACCTGACTGAAGGGTTCATCCAATAATAGCACTTTCGTATCGGCTACCATTGCCTTAGCGATGGCTACACGTTGCTGTTCGCCACCACTTAACTCAATAATTTTTTTATTTTGTAATGGAAGAATCCGGAGATGCTCCATAATGGCGAGGGTTTTCTCAGATTTCGTTTTTAGATCGGTATTGGAAAGTTGTGAAGCAATATTGTCGTAAACCTTGGCATAAATATTCAGAGAAAAATCCTGAGTAACCATTTTCATCTGCTTATGACCAGGAATTAATTGCTCATCTGGTCCCTTTACTTTTTTATTTTCAAAAAGAATTTCACCTTCATCAGTTTTTAATAAACCATAAATAGCTTTTAATAAAGTAGATTTACCACTTCCACTTTCGCCAATAATAGCGACAACATCACCTCTGGTAATATCGAAACTGATATTTGTTATTCCGCCAGCCTGTTCTGCGTGGTATTGTTTGGTTAAATTCTTAACGCTGATTATCGTATTGCTCACAAGCGTAAAGATAAAGCTTAAAGACTAAAGCTTAAAGATTTAAGCACAAGAATATCACACGTGTTTTTTGATAAAATTTTGCACGTGTAAACATATCATGTATCTTTACATCAATACGTCATGATGTCAATAATTAGAAGATTATGAATACTAAGTTAACATTAACCATAGATGATTCTGTTATTAAGCAGGCAAAAGCTTATGCAGAAAAGCAAGGAAGAAGTTTATCTGCTGTTGTTGAAAACTATCTTAAGGCTGTTACAAAACGAGAAGAAAACGAACCGACCATTGAGGAACTTCCGCCTATATTAAAATCTTTGATGGCTAATCGTCCAAAAATTAATTTGCCTCAAGATTATGATTACAAAAAGGAATTAGCAAAGATGAGAGATGAGAAATATAAAAAATACTGGGATAATGAATAATATAATTATTGATTCTGATATCTTGTTGGACTTTCTTCTTCAAAGGCAACCGTTCTTTGATCATTCCTTAAAAGTTTTAACCCTTTGCGAAAAAGGAAAGGTGAAAGGATTTATTACAGGTTTGATTATATCTAATGCTTATTATTTGCTAAAAAAACATTTTCAGCACAAAATGATTATGAATGATTTCAGGCAACTACTAGTTTTTTTAGATGTATTAACGATCGAAAAAAATACTATTTTAAAAGCTATTGATTCTGAGTTTTCAGATTTTGAGGATGCATTGCAAAATTTCTCGGCAGAAAGTAATGCATCAATAAATGCCATTATCACCCGAAACATTAAAGATTATAAGAAAAGTAAGCTCAGTGTGTTCACTCCAACGATGTTCCTTGAAGCGCTATAAAAAAGAAATCCTGTTCCGCCTAACCGAAACAGGATTTAAATTATTGGTGTGTTGCTGTATTTAATTAAGGCCAAAGGTTACCCCAAAGCTCATATTCTTTAAACCAGCCTGTGCAGGTGTGTTAAACATATCGTTGAAATAGTATTTGGTAAATAATCCAAAGCCACCGTAACCAAGTCTGAAACTACCTCCGTAACGTACTGATTGAAAGTGATAGTTATCGTATTGCTTTTCTTTGCCACGCTCATCGCTAATCTGTTTAACTTTACCATTAAGCAGAAAGCTTACCTCTGGTCCTAAAATGAAGTAGAATCTTTTTCCCTTTTTACTTTCATTCGTGCGGAATTCAAAGTTTAACGGAATATGTACATAACTACTGGAGAAACGATTTTTAGAAAAAATTATGGGTTCATCTATATAGGTTAGCGTAGGTTGATTTTTTTGAATAGTGATATTATCTCTCAACCTAATTAAAGTCCAGTCGAAACCACCTGCTACGTAAACTTTAAAATTAGAGTTGAAACGGTAGCCGAACTGCAAAACATCAAATGAGAATGTACTCGTTTTGCCTCCTTTGTAATCCAAAAAATCATTAGCGGGAGATAAGTTGAAACTTCCATTATCAACTAATCTGGAGAAACCTAAATCAACCCTGGTAAAGGTAATTCCACCAACAAAACGGCCTTTTTTAACCTTATCCAAAGAGTCAGAATTTTTGGTAATTAAAGTCCCCCCACCAATCCTCACCGTATATTTAGCCTTCTTTTTGATCACTACTGTATCGCTAACTACTGTATCTTGTTGTGCAAAAGCACTTGGAGCCATAACACCGGCAAGTCCGCTTACCAAAAGTGTTGTAAAAATTAGATGTTTCATATGTTGTGTGTTGTTTTTTAATGAATGTTGAATGAGTGAGTGAGTTAAAGGTGGTTGAATCTATCAGTCTTAAAAATCCGCTAACTTGTTTTATTTTCTATTTTTCTTTCCTATTCTAAAAGGGCCAATGTTTACTACTGAAATAGAAGAATCATCATCATCAGTTCTAAACTGAATTAACTTATCTTTTCTTTTATCCATTGTGTTAACAATCAGATTTACAACATCACCAACATTACGGATTCCCTTTCTCTCTATGGGATAGCTATTGTCAATAACCTCATCTGCTAATGGCTCATTTCCGTTATTAGCGGCCAAAACACTTTCCTCTTTCGTTTGAAAAACGGCCTCTTCAATTTTAGTTTTGATATCCTTTTTAGGCGCTTCTGCTTTTGCGATCATCGTCTCCTGCTTTTGTATATCTGGTGCAGAGATCACTTTTTGGTTTTCAATCGGCTTAACATTATCTTTCACTTTTGTTTTAGCCAGCGTTGTTATCGGTTTAGCATCAACTGGCAGCGTTTTAACTACATCCTTAATTGGTGCAATGCCTGAAACCAGTGTATCTTTTGTTTGCGGTTCAACAATGACAGGATTTTGCCCTTTAGGTAAAACATTATTGGCGTATTGCTTAGGCCCAGATTTCTGTTGCTGATAAATCGAAATGCCAACTGTGGCAATTATTAAAACTGCGGCAGCAGATAACCAGTAGACAGGGATGATCCTTTTTTTCTTTGGTTCTATTTCGCTTTCGATGCTACTCCAAAGATCTCTCGATGGCGTAATTTCCGCATCTTCAAAACGGTCTTTAAATAACTGATCAAAATCTTTATCCTGTATAGGTTGCATAACCAAATCCCTCCATTTTTGTAATTTCCTCTTTTAATATTGCCCTGGCTCTTGAAAGCTGAGATTTACTTGCACCTTCAGAAATACCCAATGTTTCAGCAATCTCCTTGTGCGAGTAGCCTTCAATCACATACATATTGAAAACCATTCTATATCCATCGGCCAGTTTTTGGATTACTTTCATCAAATCCTGCATGACTAGTGTTCCAAAATCAAACCCCGTTGATGGTTGTTCATAAGCTTCATCTATCTCTACTACTTTCAGGCTGCGTAAACTTTTACGGTAACTTTCAATTGCAGTATTCACCATAACTCTTCTAATCCAACCTTCGAAAGAACCATCGCCTCTGTATTCTTGTATTTTCTGAAAGATTTTAATGTATCCCATTTGCAATACATCTTCAGCTTCCATTCTATCTTTGGCGTAGCGCATACAAACGGCTAACATTTTAGATGAAGTCTGCCTGTATAGCAGTTCCTGCATCTTCCGGTCGCCAGCTTTGCAGCCCTCCATCAAATCGTTTATTGTATAGCTTCGCGTCAATTTCATTGTGTGTTTGTATATAGGAGATGGCAGATTACAAACAATGGTTGCATGAGGGGAGAAAAAAAGTTAAATAAAGTTAAAACAGATTAATACCAATTGATTATCAATAAGATACAGTTAAGATATTTTTCAGGAAAGATATTGTTTTTTATTTGGAAAGCAAAGGCAGGAGCATTTTTGAGACGTTAGTCCCGCTCATTCGTTACAATCTTTTTTATACTTCTGTCATGCTGAGGCACGATGCATCTGTTTCATTGGTTGCAGATGCTTCGTACCTCAGCATGACAGCATATTCAAGGCTACGGCAGAAAAAAGGATTTCCACTGCTATCGGGTTTAATTGGCAGGGACTTCCGAAGTTTAAAAAGAGCATAGCGCTGGAAACTTTGAAAGTTTATAAAACACAAAACCCTGTAGGTTTTAAAACCTACAGGGTTTGAAATTGTATGACTTAATCACCCTCAACCTTTCTACCTTCTACCTTCCATCCTTTTTCACCTTAAACAATCTGAAATCCTGTTTATAAGTTAAAAAGAATGAGTGGTTGAATTGCAGCTGTTTATCGGTGTGATCTAAGTCGATATGCGGCTCAAAACGTACATCAAGATATAAGTGAGGAATCAATTCTTTTTGGTAGGCGTAACGCAAGGAAACAATGTTCCTTCCGCTTTGCTTCAAACCGTTGGTATATAAGTTACTGGAAACAGATTCATACAATGGCATACCTTTAATAGAAATGAAATTATTCCCTTTCCAATACGATGCAACTAAACTTCCCCATTTACTTTCTACGCCGGCATTTAACCATAATCCGAATCCACCTTCATATGCTCTCCTTTTGGTAGGAGAAAAATCTTTATAAACGGCAATGTAGTTATCGGTGTAAACCTGTTTAATATTGGTATTAATTTCTTTATGTAACTTTAATCCTGTAGCACCGTTAAAAACCGTGCTAATTGGAATTTCTTTTAAAACATCAATTTGCCCGCCCTGATGGAAGGCTAAAAATTGCGCCGGAAGACTAAATTTCCAACCATTATTTTCTGCTATTGTTGTCTCAGTTGACAATCCACCAATAATTTCTTCTTTAGCAGCCTCACCAGCGTAAATCATTTTTTGCCAGGCTATCCATGCATCAAGACTAAACTTTTTTCGATCAATTAATAATTGAGTTCCATATTCTATTGGTGTGGTAATTGTGCGTTCAAAGTTGTAAAGCGGTTCGATATATTTGTGTTGAATACCACCCTCTAAAGTTCCGAAAATCAGCGTCAGATTTCTTTTATGGTATTTCAAACTGAATAACGGCTTTGCATCTGTTATCCCATTTCGACCGAAATCTTTGCGAATAAATGCACCTGCTGTAATGGCTAAATTTGGATGAGCGTAATAAACAATCTGTGGCTGCAACTGTGTTCCATAAAGCGTATAACCATCATGAAAGTCATTTGTATACTCATAGTTACGAACGTAATTCAAATTGTAAAAATTGAAATGAACTTCGTTGGTTAAACTACTGTCTGGGCGGATTCTATTTTCAAAAGCCGATTGATTAAACTGCGCCGAGGCAAAATATGAGGTAAATAAAAAGACAATAAGGAGTAAGGTTTTTTTCGAACCTGAAATTGTAAACATGAGTTTGGGTTTATTCGCCCAAATTTAGAATAGTTTTTTGGTTATTTAACCGCAAAGAACGCGAAGTTTACGCAAAGAAAACACAAAGCACCTCTTTATATTTAAACCTATACTTTATTTTTCAGGCGATATTTTTTATAAAGTTTAACAGCAATCATAATCGCCATCGCTACGCCCATAATTCCAATTAAGCCATAAATCCAGTTCACTGCATTTTTAAGGATGACAACGAACACAATGGCGATCATAAAAATAGTTGCCAGCTCCCGCCACAGCCTCAGTTGAAAACTGCTTAACTTAAATTGACCATTCTTTAGTTGCTTCGCGATATTCTGACAAATAAAATGATAAATCAGTAATCCAGCCACAAAACCTAGCTTAACCAACATCCAATCCATTTGAAATAAGAAAGGGTGCAACGTTAGCATGGATGCGCCCGCAAGCACAGAAATCACCATTGCCGGGGCACAGATAATTTTCCACAATGTTGTTTCCATCTTCACAAATTGATTCAGAAGGATACTTTTCTCCGGCTCAGCCTTATCATTAGCTTCCGTATGATAGATAAACAAGCTTAAGATATAAAACAAACCTGCCATCCAACTGATTACAAATACAATATGTACGGCAAGGAAGTATGGATAATATGGCTGAAGGGTTTCGATCATTAGGTGTTAAAGAAATAATTTTTAATTTAAAATAAATCAGAATGAGTACCTAATCTTAATAAAACAATTTCGTTTTCTTCTGTTATTTCGAACCAAATAATCAGCAAATCCGGATTAATATGAGCCTCCCAATTACCTTTGTAATTACCGGTAAGCTTGTGAGGACGATATTTTTTTTCGATTCCGCTTGCACCCTTATCTTGTAGTTTTTCCAAAAAATCCTCAATCAAACCTAAATTTTTAGACGCCCTTTTAATTACTTTTTTTGCATCCTTTTTGAATTGATTAGTAGGTTTTAAAATAAACATTATAAAGAACCTAAGAATGATTTTATATCTTTTATAGGCTCTCCAACACCAATTCCTTTATGGGCATCTTCAATAGTTTTGCGAGTAATTTCATTTGGAATTCCAACTTTTTTAGCGCTCTTTTTATGAATAGTGACACCTAGCTCCTTCAATAAGCTTTTCACTAATGAACTTTTGTTTTCAGGAATATCGATAATTAATGTCTCCATACTCAAATATAATAATTTACAATCGCATTCAAACGCTCATTCAAAAGGGTTTAGGGTTTTAATACCTAAACTCCTTCACCACTTCAATAGCATATTTCACATGATCAAAAGGAATATCAGGCATAATACCATGACCTAAATTAAAAATAAAACCTTCTGTTCCCCGCATACGTTCAAACAATTTATGAATTTGCGCCTTAATTACAGGTTTATCTGCATATAAAATATGTGGATCTAAATTCCCCTGAACAGCTATACCTGCCGGCAAAGCGTTTTTAATGTTAAGTAGATCTGCATTCCAATCAACAGAAATCACATCCGGTTTTGCTTCAGCCATAATCGGCGCAAAAACAGAACTTCCTTTACAAAAGGAAATAACCGGAATGTCTTTCCTGTTTAAGTTGGAAATAATTTCCTGAATATAACGGTGAGAAAACTCCTGATAATCATTCCATGATAGAGCCAATGCCCAGCTATCAAAAATCTGAACGGCATTTACACCTGCAGCAATCTGGAGATTCAAATAATCTGCCGTTACTTTCGCAATTTTAGCTAAGAGTTTATGTGCCAGTTCAGGTTGGTTGTGGATAAAAAGCTTGGTTAATTTAAAATCTTTGGAAGAACCCCCTTCAATTAAATAACTCATTACGGTAAAAGGCGCCCCAGCGAAACCAATTAATGGAATACTTCCATTTAAACGCTGTTGGATCACCTTAATTGCATCAGCAACATACTGTAATTCATCAAGACAATCAACGTTTAAGTTTTCAATATCCTGAGCATTACGCACAGGATTTGCAAATTTTGGACCCACACCCTGCGTAAAGCTTAAATCTCCACCCATGGCCTCACCGGTTACTAGAATATCGCAGAATAAAATCGCGGCATCAATATTCAATAAATCTACAGGCAACATGGTTACATCAGCTGCAATTTCAGGAGTTTTACACATCTCTAAAAAAGAGTATTTATTTTTAATCTCCCAATATTGTGGCATAAAACGACCAGCCTGACGCATCATCCATACTGGCGGACGTTCTGTTTGTTTTGAAAATGCAGCGTCTAAAAATAAGTTATTCTTCATGATTTATATTTGATGTCGCAGTATTACCAGTCTGAATTCATTTCAGAACTTCGCTAATGACAGCATGACAAATGCCTAAATTTTAATGATGCAAAGCTATAAATAAATAAAAAAACGAAGCACCTTTTTATTCCTAAACCGGTCTTCGTTATTCAAAATGACAATAGTAATATTATAATTTACCTATTTCCTTCTCAATCTTGGTTATAATCTCCTTTGAGCGGGCCGATTCTGCAAGTTCTTTTGCCAGCTTAGTATAAGCCTCTGCCTTTTCTTTATCTTTTTTCCTTAGTGCCAAATTCGCTAAATGAATTAATACGTAACCTTTCTGGGTTTTACCTCCTACCGGAAAACGACTTGCCAGCTGAAAGTGGTATTCAGCTTTATCAAAATCTTCCTCTTTCAAAGCCATATTGCCCTGCATAAATTCGTAATACCCCCTACGGTTTTTTGAAAGCCTTTCGGGATTTGGAACTTCAGCCAGCATTAATCTCGCTTTAGTAGAATCATTGTTCTGAAAATATTTGGAAGCCATTAAAACAGAACTGTGCCTAAAGTGGCTCCAAATCACAAATAGAACAAGAAATCCAGCAACCGCTGCCAGTTCGTATTGGATGAAATAGATACAAACCAATGCTGCCAGCAAGAAAACGGCCATCAGCACGTACCGACCAAGACTGTTATACATTAATGAATATCAGTAAATTTATAGCCTACACCACGGATAGAGTGGAAATAAACCGGGTTTTTCTGATCTGGCTCAAAATACTTACGGAACGTTAAAATGAAATTATCAATCGTTCTAGTTGATGGATAAACATCATAATTCCAAACCGTTTCTAAAATCTGCTCACGGGATACCGCATCATTTTTACGCTCAATTAAAAGCTTCAATAACATGGTTTCTTTCTTCGTAAGTGGTGTAATGGTACCGTCATCATGTTTCAATTCGAAAGAGTTGAAATAGATTGTTTTATCGCCGATTTTGTAAGAATTTAATTCTTTTAAATCATCCGATTTCAAGCTCCGTTTTACCAGGATACCCACACGAAGAATTAACTCTTCTAAATTGAATGGCTTAACTAAATAATCATCAGCTCCTTTTTTCAAGCCTAAAACGCGGTCTTCAGAAGTGTTTTTAGCGGTTAAAAACATGATTGGAACTTCTGCATTTTCCAAACGGATTGTTTCACAAACCTGGAAACCATCCATTTCCGGAAGCATAACATCTAGAATAATCAGGTTGAAGCGTTCTTCTTTAAAAATTTTAAGAGCGGTTTTGCCATCCTTAACGGCGTGAACTTTATAACCCTCAAGTTCGAGGTTTAATTTGATAGCATCTAACAAGTGATCCTCGTCTTCTACCAATAGAATTCTTAATTTTTGTGACATAATTGAGATTAACTAAATGTTACTTCAAAAATACTTCCCTGAGGCAAATTGTCCTTTACTGTAATATCTGCATCATGGTATTGTAAAACCTCTTTCACAATAAACAAGCCTAAACCCGTTCCCTTCGCTTTTCTGACATTTTCATTACCAACGCGATAGAACTTGTCAAATATTAACATTTTTTCAGCATCTGAAATACCAGGGCCTTTATCAATTACACTTAATCTTAAATGGCCTTCAACCTTATCCAGAACCACATTTATCTCATCACAAGGGCTTGAATACTTCACCGCATTTTCAATCAAATTTGTTACTACTGACGATAAGGCAAACTTGTCACCCATAATCTGCAAATTTGGCTGAATTTGAGCGTTTATCAATTGTTCGTTACCACAGGAATGAAGCTGCAATCGATCCGTAATTTTATAAACCAACTCTGAGAAGTTAAACTCCTCCTTTGGAAAGGTATAAGAACGATTTTCAATCTTTGTAGCCAACAACATATTTTCTACTAAATCATCCAGCCTTTCTATATCCTTTAATGAGTTATTAAGTAGAGAAACCTGACGAGCTTTATCTAAATCTCTTTTAACAATCGTTTGAATGGAGAGTTTTATAGCTGCTAACGGAGATTTTAATTCGTGCGTAATCGACATTAAAAAGTTTTGCTGTTGCTCTCTTAATTTGTCTTCCCGCTTTAGCGATTGGTGAAGAAAATATCCGCCAATACAAAGCAAAAACAGGAATACAGAACCTTCGCCCATAATCATTGTCATTCGACTTGGCTGTAAACGCACCACCAAAGTACCCCAAGAAATAAGTTGAATTAAGGCATAAAGCAGTAATGCGTAAAAGATGATTATGGATTTCTTCATTGATTCCTTTGGGTTGATTACATTGATTTATTTAATTCTTTTAATCTTCGTGCCGTCTGTGGTAAAACTTTTACTTCTTAAAAACCAGGTCCAACGCTTCAAATATAGCACGTTTTGCTTTCTCTAACTCCACTTTAGTGTGGGCTGCAGAGACGAAACCTACTTCATACCCCGATGGACCTAAATAAATGCCCCGATTTAATAACTCACGGTGCATAATTTTAAACTTTTCCATGCTGCTCGCATCGATATCATCAGCCGACTGGATTTTGTCTTTATCGGTAAAGGCGAACCAAAAAATGGAACCTACTGTAAAGACTTTGAATCTATAATTTCTAGCCGTAGCAAATCGTTGAATACTTTCAACAAAGCCCTGTGCTTTAGCATTTAAGTCTTTATAAAAACTGGATTTGTTTAATTCTGTAAGTGTGGCAATTCCCGCGGCCATAGCAACCGGGTTACCAGATAGCGTACCCGCCTGATAAACGCCGCCATCGGGAGAAATATGTGCCATTATAGCTGCTGAAGCGCCGTACATACCAACGGGTAAGCCTCCACCTATGATTTTTCCATAAGTTAAGATGTCAGGTGTGATGCCATAATGAGCAGCCGCACCTTCAAAACCTACACGGAAACCAGTTATTACCTCATCAAAAATTAGCAATGAATTATTATCCGTACAGATTTTACGCAAAAACTTAACATATTCTTCATCCTGAATAATCAGTCCATTATTGGCCGGAATACCTTCAATAATTACAGCAGCAACCTGATCTTTGAATTGTGCAAAAGCCTGTTCAATGGCGTTGATATCGTTTAATGGAATTACAATGGTTTCTTCAGCAAAGGATTTTGGAACCCCCGCAGAAGAGGTTTCCCCGAAGGTAACCAAGCCAGAACCTGCTTTCACTAAAAGTGAATCGCTGTGACCATGGTAACAACCTTCAAATTTGATAATTTTATCTCTTCCTGTAAAACCTCTGGCTAAACGAATAGCAGACATCACCGCTTCGGTACCGGAACTGGTGAAACGAATTTTTTCTACAAAGCGATTGTTTTTGATAATCAGTTCTGCCAATTCATTTTCCAAAGCTGTTGGTGCGCCAAAACTCATTCCGTTTCGCATCACTTCGGTTACCTTTTCTCTGATTTTAGGATTATTATGCCCTAAAATTAACGGCCCCCAGCTTCCACAGAAATCAATAAACTGATTTCCGTCAGCATCCCAGATATAGCAACCGTCACCTTTTTCAATAAAAAGCGGCGTACCATAAACTGATTTAAAGGCCCTTACCGGAGAGTTTACACCGCCAGGAAAATATGTTTTTGATTTCTCGTATAACTCCGCAGATTTAACTCTTGAAATATCAGGTTTGCTCCCGGTATTTACAGGAATATCGGCTTCGTTGCCTGAAAACATTTTCTTTAATGAATCTAACATTTTTATTAAGCTAAAAGCTGAAAGACTAAAAGCTTAAAGCGAAAAATAAAGCGCTATACCTGGCTTTTTTCTTTCAGCTTTTAGCCTTCAAGCTCAATTACATCCAATTGTTGTTTAAAATATCTTTAATATGGTAAGTAGTGATGATACTTGCTCCTGCTCTTGCGAAGGCATGCATTGTTTCCATTACCACTTTTTGTTCATCAATCCACCCACGTTCTGCAGCGGCTTTCACCATAGAATATTCACCTGAAACATTATAAACTGCGATTGGCACATTGGTCTCCTGTTTCAACCGTTGAATGATATCTAAATAAGCTAAGCCTGGTTTTACCATCAAAACATCTGCACCTTCCTGCTCATCTGACTTTGCTTCACGCAAGGCTTCCAGAGGGTTTCTAAAATCCATTTGGTAAGCCTTTCTATCGCCTTTACTTGGTGCACAATCAGCAGCTTCTCTAAATGGACCATAATAAGCCGAAGCGAATTTTGTTGCATGGCTCATAATAGCTGCATTTTCAAAACCATTCTGATCCAGTAAATTGCGCATCGTCTCAATTCTGCCATCCATCATATCAGAAGGGGCAAACATATCTGCACCAGCCTGGGCGTGGGTTAGTGCCATTTTAGCAATTATTTCAGCCGTCTTATCATTTTGAACATAGTCGTTCTCCATAATTCCACAATGCCCGTGAGTAGTGTAAGAACACACACAAACGTCGGTGATTACATATAAATCTTCACCAAACTGTTTCTTCAGTTCGCGCACCGCAGTAGGTACTAACGAATGATCATGATAGGCAGATTTTGCATCGGCAGATTTTTCATCGCCAACACCAAACAGCATTATTTTATTCAATCCTTTTGCCAGTCCGGCTTCTACATCCTTTACCAAAGTATCAACCGAATAGTGGTTTACACCTGGCATGGCATCAATAGCATGCGTAACGTTCGTTCCTGGCACCACGAAATAAGGGTACACAAACATATCTTTCGATAGTCGGGTTTCGGCTACCATCTCTCTAACCAACGGGTTCTTCCTCAATCTTCTCGGACGATGTAACATATTATTAGTATCAAGTATTTAGTATCAAGTATCAAGACTTGAATGTCGTTTTTTTATTTGGATGACTTTAAAATCAAGTATTTAGCATCAAGACTTGACTGTCATTTCCCTTTATAATGATTTCACCTGGGTATTTGCTTTTCGCTTTAGTCTTTCGGCTTCCAAACTTTTGACCTCCGTCTTCGGACTTACGAACCCTTACCTTATCTCTATTCCAAAAACAGCTTCAGTTAAGCCGATTTCATCAGGTGAATACGGCAAAGCATACTTTACCCCCATCTCATCAAACTTTTTACCTGTAGAATTGCCAATAGCAATCACCTGTTGACCGGGCTCAAGCAAGTTATCTACGAAATAGGCATCAACGTTTGAAGGACTGGTAAAGATTAATACATCAGCGTAACTTTGATCTATATCTTCCTCAATTACTGTTTCATAAATTGGCAAGTCGATAATTTTAGCATCTGCCGGTAGTGATTTTTGAATAGACTGCAAAGAATCCTGTGCCCTTGGAAATAAGATATTCTTCCCCGAAACCAATTTTGCAAAATCTTCTGCAACTTCTGTGATATCTCCGCTTTCGCCAACAAAATCAGCAAAATGGCCAAATTTACGTAGTGCATCTTCCGAGCCTCTACCTACCACACCAAACTGTGTTTTCTTCGGCAGTAATGGTTTAAGATTAAAGAAATATTCAACGCTGTTACGGCTGCTGAAGAAAACCCAATCAATATTTTTAAGGATAAACTGGTCTAAAACATTTACAATTGGAAAAGTACGGATTAATGAACGTCCTTCAATTTCAATCCCTTTACTTTCTAAAGCTTTCCGGAAGTAACTATGTTCACCAATTTCGCGAGAGATGAAAACCTTCGCTGGCTTTTTCCTTTCCTTGCTAAATTTAGCTACGATTTTTTCTGCTAACCCATCTGCTGTTTCCGAACGTAAAAAAAGGCGTTCCGGAAAATCATCAGCTGTTTCTGCTTTTGATGTCCACACTTCGAAAACACCGTCTTCTTTTTTACAATAACAACCCAAAGGCATGTGACAACCGCCTTCAAAAAGATTTAAAACCTTACGTTCTACACCAACCTGTTCTGCAGTTTCCGGATCGTGAAGCTTTTGAAGTGCCTCAAAAAGTTCGCTATCGTTTTCTCTGATCTGAATGGCTAAAGCCCCTTGCGCTGGTGCAGGAACAAATTCAGTCGGGGCTAATTCTTCAACATGGAATTCACTGACATCTAACCCCAAACGTTTGATTCCAGCTTTGGCCAACATGATGGCATCATAACTCTCATCCCTAAGTTTTTGAATACGGGTGGGTACATTTCCACGTAGATCTTCAATTTCCAAATCAGCACGTAACCCCAATAGTTGGGCTTTTCTGCGGTTAGACGAAGTACCTACCATTGCTCCTTTTTTCAAAGACAGCTTCTGCGATACATCTACACAATCCTTCAAAATCAGTAAATATTCTGTGGCTTCTTCACGGGGAGGAATAGCGGCAATGGTTAATCCCGCAGGATGATTGGTAGGTAAATCTTTTAAGCAATGTACTGCCAGATCGATTGTCCCAGCCAAAAGTTCTTCTTCCAATTCTTTGGTAAAGAAACCTTTTCCTTCAAGTTTATCCAATCTCAAATTCAGGATTTTATCACCCTGCGTTTTGATGATTTTAATTTCCGCCTCAATTCCGATAGCAGCTAATTCATTTTGAATATGGTTAGCCTGCCACAATGCGAGTTCGCTACCGCGTGTTCCGATGGTTAATTTCTTCACTATAAACATTTAATCAATTACAAATTTAAGGTAAATTTGCTTTATACCATGATTTGTTTAAAAATGAGACAGTGAGGTTACAGAGAAGGGAGATTGATATGAAAGTAATACATTTAAGTACTCGTCATGTTTGGGAAATAACCAGACAATCTTTAGCAACAAAATCTGAAATAGAAAGGAATATCTGGCATTACCATCTTCGCACCTAATTTTTGCGTTTAAACCCTAACTTGAAAACGACCTAACTCAGCGAACTTTGCGCCTAACCTTTGCGTTATCTGCGGTTAAACCCTTAGATTAAATTTGAAAAACTATGATTGTTTAACGAGAATTTCTTTTGCCATTACCATTGGAACGCTGATGCATTTCTTCTCCATATAGTTCATTACCCGTTCTAATACTTCACGAGATGCTTCATCCATCTGGCTAATTTCATCAGCAAATACACCATTTAAGGCTGTATTTTTAATTTCCTTAATTTTACGTGGTACATCCTGCATGGCCAATTCAATCCGGCGTTGCTTCAATACCATTAAAAACTCGGTAATGTTGGCACTGATAATATCTTCGGCATGAACCAATTCATTATAACGTTCCTGAATATTTTTACGGGCAACTTCTTTTAAAGATTCTACCTCGATATAGTAAACAGGATTATTATGAATTACAGCTGGAGCAACATCATTTGGAATTGCAAGATCTACAATTACCTTTTTTGCCTTATCACCATTAAGTAACTTGGCGTAAAGTGCTTCAGTAATAATCGGATCAGTAGAACCCGTACAGGTAATAATGACATCGAAACCTTCGGTAAAATTCTCGAGAGCCGACAAAGGATAAGCTTTTCCATTAAGTTCTTCTGCAAGAGATTCTGCTTTAGATAGCGTACGGTTAAATACAGAAAAATTAGAAAACTTATGTTTATTAAGATATTTAGCGATATTCAAATTGGTTTCTCCGGCACCAATAATTAGTACACGTGGATTAGGAGCAACATTCAGTTCTTTAAGCTTGCGATAAGCCAGCGAAACCACAGAAACAGGATTTTTAGAAATGTTGGTGTGCGTATAAACCTCTTTCGCAGTTTTAACCACGCGATCCATAATCATTCTCATGTAATCTCCTGTGAAACCTGCATCACGACAATTTTCATAGGCCTTACGAATTTGAGGAAGAATTTCTTTTTCACCAACTACTAAACTTTCTAAAGAGCAGGAGGTTCTTAACAAATGATTGAAGGCTTCTTCGTTTTCGTAAACGGTAACATTATCAAGGAAACGCTCCATAAATTCAGGAGGCAAACCCATATCCAGAACGGTAAGAAATCTGGTTACAAATTCTTTATCGGTTTTCTCTTTGGTAAGGAAAACAAACTCTACCCGGTTACAGGTACCAATATAGAAAATTTCGCTAACAGGAAGTTCATTTTGAATATTCTTCAATCTACCATCTAAACTCTGATCACAAATAACTAATTTCCCTAAAGATTTCAGATCGATGTGATGATGCGTGAATGCTATTACTTTTAAATATTCCAAGTTATTCCGTTGTTAACTACTATCGGGATACAAAAGTAGCACGGTTGCCTCATGTCATCGTCATTCATCTGTAATTTACAGCAATTTAGAACGGTTTTAAATAAATGCAAAATACTGACAATTCTTCCCGGGCTTTCAAACTTTTTTTGTGGATTTATGCGCTATTGTACATCCTGGCGGGGATTAATCATTTTAGATCAACAGCAGGTTATTACGCCATCATGCCAAATTGGATACCTGCTCATCAGTTTTTAATTTATTTATCTGGCGTTTTAGAAATAATTTTCGGCGTAATGTTACTATTTAGGCAAACCCGGAAATCAGCTGGATGGCTTATCATTCTGATGCTTATCGCTTTTTTGCCTGCGCATATTTACATGATCCAAAAAGCACCGTTCATGCTTGGAAAAATCGAAGTTACGCCATTAATTGCCTGGATTAGAATTCCCTTTCAGGCACTTTTTATCTGGTGGGCCTGGATTTATACTAGAAAAAATGACAACCATAAAACTGGTATAAGGTGACGCGACGGCAAACGCTTTTCTTAAAATCACAACAAAATCTAGTTAAGCTGGTTTATTATTTACACCAATACCTTAAAAGATGATTATACAAAATGAATTTAGCCTTACCGGCGCTGACGGAAAATTAGTTATTGGCGACATCACTTTTGAAGACAAAAATCCAAATGCGCCAATTTTACTTTTTGTTCATGGTTTTAAAGGTTTTAAAGATTGGGGAGCGCATAATCTGGTTGCCCGATATTTTGCGGCGAATGGTTACCGTTACATTAAGTTCAATCTCTCGCATAGTGGTGTACCTACGGATCATCCAGTGGACGTAACCGATCTTGAAGCGTTTGCAAGCAATACCGTTTCCAAAGAACTTTTTGATATCAATGCGGTGCTAGACTTTATAGAAAAAGCTTACAGAAAAGAAACAGAGATAAATCTGATTGGTCATAGTCGCGGTGGCGGTTTAGCCATTATCGAAGCTGCGAATGATTTAAGAATCAAAAAACTCATTACCTGGAGCGCAATTTCAAGCTTTGACAGTCTTTGGAAAAAGGAGCAAGAAGCAGAATGGAAAAAAACCGGAAAAATCCATGTAACCAATGCCAGAACGAAGGAGCAGATGCCGTTAAATGTAACGCTGTTAGAAGACCTGGAAGAAAACGCAGAGACGTTAAATATCGTTAATGCTGCAAAACGGATTAATATTCCCTGGCTTATTGTTCATGGTGATGATGACGTAAATGTACCTTTTGAACACGCTCAGCTTTTAGCTGATGCCAACGCGAACAGTAGAATTATTAAAATTGAAGGTGCAAACCATGTTTATGGAGCGAGCCATCCTTTTGAAAACGAAACACTACCTCCTCTTTTATTTAAAGTATGCGAAAAGTGTTTAACTTTTTTAGGCGAATAATATCACAGAGAGGGGATTAATCATCTCCTCTCCTCACAAAACCGCGCATATCGCTTCCGCTCGGGCTTTGGAAAATTTCCAGGTCGAAATACGGTACGGCAGCAAGCAAATGATCAAAAATGTCTGCGGCTACTTCCTCAAATTTTTTCAATCCTTTTTCTTTAGAAAACACATAGATCTCGATCGGCAAACCATTTTCTGTAGCTTGTAATTGCCTAACCATAAAAGTTAGGTTGGTATTGATGGATGGATTACTTTCCAGATACTTTTCTGCATAAACCCTGAAAGTACCGATGTTGGTCATGTGGCGGCCATTTACCAGGTTATTAGGGTTCACCGTGTTCTCTGCATTAAACTGCTCGATTTGCAATTGTGTTTCTTTCAAATAATCTTTTAAAAAATCAATACTTTGCAAGCGGCCAATCAACTCTTCATCACAAAATTTAATGCTCGATATTTTAATATTGATGTGGCGTTTAATTCTCCGTCCTTCACTTTCTTCCATGGCCCGCCAGTTTTTAAATGACTCACTTACAATAGCATAACTTGGCACAATGGTTACTGTTTTATCCCAGTTTCTAACCTTGATGGTGGTTAAATTAATCTCTGTTACCTCTCCATCGGCACCGTACTTTTCTACCGTAATCCAATCGCCAACACGCACTAAATCTATAGCACTCATCTGTACAGAAGCCACAAAACCTAAAATAGGATCTCGAAATACCAAAATAAAAACAGCAGTTACGGCACCAAAACCTCCAAATATATAGAGCAACGATTGGTTAAGAATGATGGATAAAATTAGTACAAACCCGAAAATGTAAATAACAATCTTAGCTACCTGCTTGTAACTTCTGATGGGTTTATCTGCATATTTTCGCGATGATTCCATAATGGATACCAATGCGTTTAAAAATGCATTAATGGCAAATAGCGTGGCAAGTACGACATAGATTTTTGAAAAAATTAACGCGTAGAAAAACCAGTTTTTGAAATCTATGAACAAGTGAGGAACAGCATTATAAATGATATAGGCACCAAATATCAAGGCAAAGGCCCTGAAAACCCTGAATTCATACAATGCTTGCTGCCAGTCAGATTTAGTTTTCGCACTTTTTACTACACCAATAAATACTTGCCTGGTTACGAAAATCGTAATGAATAAAAACAGCGTGACACTTATTAATCCGATGAGGAAATAGCTGTAAATTAATGCTCCGCCGGTTAATCCCTGCTCGATTAAGAGTTTTCTTAATTCATTAAAAATGGATTCAAACTCCAGTAGGTTCATGAGCACAATTTAGGTTTTATTCAGGAAAAGTTAATGACTCGAAGACGTGATTAAACCTTCTCAACCCAATTGCCGTCATTTTTGATGATTTCTATAAGTTCATCTAAGGCAAAAGCAGTAGTTACGTTTTTCTTCACTACTTCCTGGCCGCGATAGAGCGTAATTTTATCAGGACCTGTGCCTACATAGCCATAATCAGCATCAGCCATTTCTCCGGGGCCGTTAACAATACACCCCATAATCCCTATTTTGAGGCCTTTCAAATGATCGGTACGGGAGCGGATGAGCTGTGTGGTTTCCTGCAAGTCGAAAAGGGTTCTGCCACAACTTGGGCAAGAGATATATTCTGTTTTACTAATGCGTGTGCGGGTAGCCTGTAAAATTCCGAAGCTAGTGGCATTGAGTAAAGCTAAGTTTTGTCCTTGCGCATCAATCCAGATTCCATCCCCAAAACCATCGGTAAATAATGCACCTAAATCTGTAGCTGCATATAGCATTAAAGTGTCGGCATCAAGATTCTGATAACTTCTTTTGATAATCACCGGAATCTGGAGATTCTTTTCCTGCAGGGCGCTAAAAAAGGCCCTTTGCCCGGCCATGCCATGGTTAGCTGATGTAGTTAAAATTAAAACAACAGATTTGTCTAGTTGCTGAATGGCTTCAATATTAATCTTTGCGTCAATTTCCACAAAGTTTAAAAATCCGTCTTTAACTTCAGCGTTGGTAAATCCATCTAAAGAAAACAACGGATGACAATTGTTTCTATCTCTGAATTTTAACCAGGTTTGATAGTTATAAACTTGTTTCAGGTTTCCGGGAAAAGAAAAAGACGGCAGGTTATCACCAAGAAAAGCTAAATCGCAGGCTTGATCCGCCAAATTATATTTATCTAATCCAGCGCTGTAATTATATCCAACTGAACTTAGAAAATAAGGATCTTTAAGATTTTCTTTCGAAACATCGATCATTACCACCGGGTGATGGTGATCACCAATATGCTGAACAGATTGAGTAATTCTTCTTGAATACGAGTAGGGTGAATAAGTTAGGCGTTGGGAGTTGGAAGTTAGGCGTGCAGCAGGAGACTCAAAACCCAAAACTTCATGCTCCGAACTTCTTTTCACGTAACGATCTGCCAAAGCTTTTGCAACTGGTGCTTCGAACTCCGGATCTTCTGTTAAGGATACACGAATGGTATCGCCCAGGCCGTCTTCCAGCAAAGTTCCAATTCCGACAGCAGATTTAATCCGGCCGTCTTCGCCATCGCCAGCCTCAGTTACACCAAGGTGCAAAGGATAGTTCATTCCTTCTTTCACCATGGTTTCTACCAGCAAACGATAAGCCTGAACCATCACCTGGGTATTACTCGCTTTCATTGAAATCACCAGATTGTAATAGTGCTCTGCCTCGCACATGCGGATAAATTCCATCGCCGATTCTACCATACCCCGCGGTGTATCTCCATAATGGCTCATAATCCGATCAGAAAGAGAACCATGATTGGTTCCGATGCGCATTGCAGTACCGTATTCTTTACAGATTTTTATGAGTGGTATAAATTTTTTATTGATTCTTTCCAGTTCAGCTGTATAGGCATCCTGCGTATATTCAAGGTTTTCGAATTTCTTTTTATCGGCATAGTTACCAGGATTTACGCGAACCTTTTCTACGATCCTTGCTGCCATTTCAGCAGCGTTAGGGGTGAAATGAATATCTGCAATCAGTGGCACATCATATCCGCGGAAACGCAGTTCTTTTTTGATATTCGCTAAGTTCTCCGCTTCTTTGATACTCGGTGCTGTAATTCGGACATATTCACATCCGGATTCAACCATCCTAATCGTTTGTTCAACGGTCCCAAGGGTATCCATGGTATCAGTGGTTGTCATCGATTGAATCCGAATTGGATTATGACCACCCAAAGCGATATCTCCAATCTTAACTTCGCGGGTTAAAAACCTGGAATACTGCGTTAAACTATTGCAATATCCCCCACCTAACTCATGCTTTACCAATAAATTTTCCATGCGGCTACAAAGATAAGCTAAATGTTTAATTGTTAAATTGATGGATTGTTAAAATATTTGAAATCCTGAAACGGGATTTTGCTATATTTTTATAGCAATTCTGTTATATTTTGCTTTTTGTAGGCAAAGGAAAATCAGCCAAACTACTAATTGGTGTTGAACACCACCTTGCTGTTGATAAGATGGAGGCTGGAATAGGCAATAAAATCCCGCTATGGATGTTCAGTTTACTTTACTAGATTATCAAATATTTATGAGAAATGAAAGCCAGCTGCTCCTAAATCAATCTGTCTTTTATCACTAAAGTATCTGCAGTAATATCATGCCAGCATTGGTTTTTCTTATTCAGGAAGCTATAAAGGTAGCCGAAGAACACAGGAATAACAGACATTATTTTAGATAGATTTCGGCTCAATGAACGTCCGAAAGATATCCGCGTACCTTCCAAATCTGTAACCTTTATGTTCAGCATTCGCTTGCCAATGGTAGCTTGAGCGGCAGCTGCCTCTGCAAAGATGCCGTAAATCAGTTTTACAATAAAGATAACCGGAAAGGGAATTAAGAAAGCGCTAATCCTTTCATCTTTTCCCTGGATAAAAATGTAACTGGTTAAGATGATAATGGTATAGAAGCCGAAGATGATGAAGTGATCGATCACCGAGGCCAACAGCCTTTGATCGAACGCGGCAAAATATTGTGGCGCAGTCTTTTGATATTTAAACCCAAGAAGCTCGCGCAATTCAGGAATTGCATGAGCTTCTTTATAATCATCCATTCCGGGTTTGCGGATGAATGTATTTGGCGTAATGTTAAGGTCAGCTAATTGAGATAAACTGTATGGTCCCTGAGGCTTACCATTCATCACAACTGTATATTCAGGATTCATTAGAATTGGGCGTTAGGATTAAAGATAAAAAAGGTTAAGCTCTGTAGAGCCCCGAACCTTTAGCCCTCTACCTAATTTTTAATATCTGCTTACTTCAAAGTTACTTAATCCGCCGTCTAAATTGATGAAAATTTTATTCGTAGAGGTTTTATAATTTGAAGTTTCATAGAGTCCGTCGTTAACTTTTTCAAAGCCTTCGAAATCTTTTGCAGATAAGCCGGTTTGTGTTTTTATTCTACAGCCAGAATTTACAGGAACTTTGATTTTAACGTCTGCCACACCAGATTTGACAACCACATCTGTTATAGGCAAAAGATCGCCAAATTTAATATCTAATGCTGCAGCACCACCATCGAAACGGAAGGTTCTCACTTTATATTCCTGAAAATCCATATTTGCAGCCCCTGCTCCAAGTTTCATCAGGATATCCCAGTTGGCTGCTTTGTTCAGGTTAAAATCAACATCGTTCGATCCGTTGTTGAAGTTCCATTTTTTTCGCTTATCATCCAGCTGGAAAGTAAGTACAGTCGCAGTATCAGTAACTGCTTTTTTCAATGAAAAGTTACCATTTTTGCCTTTAATACTGGCGTCTATCAATTCTGATGTTTCGCCGTTAAGATTAAATGAAATGCCTCCTCCGGAAATGTTTAAAATCGTTTTCTTTGAATTATCTGTTGCAACAAAAGGCTCCGATAATTTAAATTCTCTGACTGCAACGCTATCGCCATCATTGTCATCGTCATCATCATTATCGCCGTCGATATTAATATCTATATCCTTTTTAAAATTTCTACCCCACCACGAACCGTGTTCCGGAACTTGTTGTCCTTTTACAAATAAGAATGACAGTGCAACCACTAACACGGCGATGGAAATGATACTGCCCGTTTGCGAGCTGTTTTTGTTGAATAAAATATTCAGACCACCAATGATTAAAAATATTGGCCAGAAGCCCCATACGTTACGCCAGTAAAAATCTATTACGCCAAAGTTTTCGAGTAGAAGTACACCGCCAATGAAAAGCAGTAAAATACCCCAAATTAATCTATCTAATTTCATAATATTTATTATTGAGGATGGTTAGTTGTGGTGTTATTTGAATTATCTGGATGAGTAGTGGGTTCGCTCTCTACTACGACTTCAGAAAAATCTGCTTTCTTTTCTTGCTCAGCAGCTTGCTGTTGTTGAAAAGCCTGCCAGTCATTCTTTCTTTTCGATTTTGCGATGATGCTGATACCCAATGCGATAAATATCAGTGGCCACATAAACTTGAAAAAGTTCCTGATGGTGAACCAATCTGGGATAAAATCCATCTCCCGCATCAAAAAGAAACAGCCAATAACCAGTAGAACCAAACCGGTAACCGTTCGCCCGGTATCGTTGGGCTTATTAAACTTAGTAAAATCTGGTTGCGTTTCGAAAGGCGTTTTTTGCGCGTTTTCATTTACAGGTTGCGTCCAGTTTACGTTTCCAGAACCTGCAGGCCCTGTAAATGGCGGTGGGTTGCCAAATGGTGCATTGTTTGGATTGTTTTTATTGAAATAATCGTTAAATTTTGAGAATCTAAGGGATGGATCATTGTTAACCGGAACAATTACCCACATAATAATATAAGCGATCAGACCAGCCCCGGCCATAAAAATAGTTGATAATACAAATAATAATCTGATTATGGTAACCTCTACCTGCATGTAATCTGCAAGTCCTGAAGCTACCCCGGCAATCATCTTATCGTGTTCGTTTCTAAAAAGCTTCTTTTCCATAACGCGGTTCATTTTGTGTTTTAAAAATTGAGCGGAGTGATTAAAACCTCATCAACATTTACCCCTTTACTTAAGTTTAAAATGGCATAAAGTGTGTCTGCAATATCGGCGGGTTGTACAAACTTCTCATCTGGAATTGTTGTCCCCTCCCATGATGCTGTTTTTGTTGAACCCGGCAAAAAAGCAGTTACTTTAACGTTGTGTGGTGCTAACTCTTGCCGCAATACATGATTAAGACTTAACATCGCTGATTTTGTTACACTATAACTTCCACCATTTTCAACAGGACTTTTACTTGCCACAGAACAGATATTAAAAATATGTCCTTGTTGCTGTAAACGCATTTCTTTCCCGAAAAACTTACTGATATAGTAGGCTGCATTTACATTCAGGTCCTGTTGCTTTTCAAATATTTCATCTTCTTCATCTAATAAACTTCCCGGTATAAATATGCCTACATTATTAACCAGCACATCTATAAAACCAAATTCGTTTTTTACCTGGTGGAGAAATTGATAAACCTCTTCTTTAATTTCACAGTCTGCGGGGTAAGTGAGAATTGTTCTATCCTGAACATCAAGCTCTTGCTGCAATTGTTCTAAATCTTCTGAACTTCTGGCTACCAGCGCTAAATCATATCCTTCATTCCAAAGTTTAACGGCTATTGCCCGGCCGATGCCTTTTGTTGCGCCAGTGATTAAAGCTTTCATTTTTTATGGTTTAATTTTTGTTAACAAAAAACCATATTTATATTTGAAACCACGAATATTTTTGCAATTATCAAAGCGCTCCAACTTTTTTATCGTTTCTTTGTAGTAATATAAATAATCATTTAAATTAAGCACCATATACGGAATGAATTTTACCAATTTCGGGAGATACATCCTGCTGCTCAAATCTGTATTCAGAAGGCCGGAAAAACTAAAAATATACTTAAAGGAAATTGCCAAACAAATGGATTATGTGGGCGTGGGCTCTTTGGGCCTTATTGCCATCATTTCTACGTTTATTGGCGCGGTAATGACTTTACAGATTGCTTTCCAGCTGGTGAGTGATTTTATTCCTAAAACCATTATCGGTTCTGTAAACCGGGATTCAAGTATTCTGGAGTTAAGTCCAACCATCAGCGCAATTGTTTTGGCTGGTAAAATTGGTTCAGCGATCTCTTCAGAAATTGGTTCGATGCGCGTAACCGAACAAATCGATGCCCTGGAGATTATGGGGATTAACGCACCTGGTTATCTCATTCTTCCTAAAATTATTTCTGGCATTACAATGGTACCAATGTTGGTAATTATTTCTATGTTTTTAAGTATTTCCGGCGGTTACATTGGTGGTTCGGTATCTGGTGCCGTTACCCCTTCAGAGTATCTTCAGGGAATTACAACAGACTTTAACCCATATACTATTGTGGTGGCGCTGGTAAAAGCATTTGTATTTGGCTTTATCATTACATCCGTGCCGGCATATGAAGGTTTTTATGTTCGTGGTGGTGCTTTAGAGGTTTCCCAGGCAAGTACAAGAGCAGTTGTAATTAGCTGTATTTCTATTCTGGTTTGCGATTATTTAGTTACTCAATTGTTATTGTAATGATCGAAGTTAAAGATATATATAAATCATTCTCCGGAAACGAAGTTTTAAAAGGCATCTCCGGTAAGTTTGAAGAAGGTGTTACTAATTTAATTATCGGAGGATCGGGTTCAGGTAAAACTACATTGCTTAAATGTATGGTGGGTTTACATCAGCCGGATTCGGGTTCTGTTTTGTACGATGGACGTGATTTTACACCGATGACTTATGAGCAGCGGATTGAAGTGCGTAAGGAAATTGGAATGCTTTTTCAGGGGTCTGCCTTATTTGATAGTATGACGGTAGAGGATAACATTATGTTTCCATTGAATATGTTTACTGATCAAACCAGAAAAGAAAAGTTAGAACGTGTTAATTTTTGCCTGGAGCGCGTAAATCTTGCCGGTAAAAATAAATTATTCCCAGCAGAACTTTCGGGCGGGATGAAGAAACGTGTGGGAATTGCCCGCGCCATTTCCATGAACCCTAAATACCTGTTCTGTGATGAGCCAAACTCCGGATTAGATCCAAAAACCTCTATCGTAATTGATGAGTTAATTCAAGAATTAACGGAAGAGTTTAAAACCACAACTATTGTAGTTACCCATGACATGAACTCTGTAATGGGAATTGGAGATTATATTTTATTCTTACACGAAGGCAAGAAATTCTGGGAAGGCAGCAATAAAGAAATTGCCCATACCGAAATTAAAGAGTTGAACGACTTTGTATTTGCCAGCCGCTTCATGAAAGCAGCAAAAGATAAGTTTTAAGGAAAATTCTTATATTTGTTTAATGACTACGGCAACAAAGAATATCATTCAAAAATTAGAAACCTTACCTGAAAGCATGGTAAATGAGGTAGAAGATTTTATTGATTTTTTGAAAGCTAAACATTCTAAAAATGCTTACCAGACACCTCCTAGTAATTTAAACCATGCTATTGAAGAGCCAAAAAGTTTATATGGCGCGGCAAAGGGCTTATTTATTATTCCTAAAGATTTTAATGATCCAATGGAGGATTTAAAAGAGTATATGTAATGCGGATTTTAATTGATACGCACATTTTTATCTCTTTAATTAATGAAGATCGAGGGCTCGAAAAATCAATAATAGCCAATATCGAAAATCCTGAAAACGTTAAGTTTTTGAGTATCGCGAGTTTATGGGAAATCGTAGTAAAAACTAATATAGGTAAATTGACCGTTACCCGAGATCTTGAGGAAATGTATGCTTTGATAGATGATTTTAACATATCTGTTCTCAATATACAAAAGCATCACCTTGATACCTATCTCAATCTTCCGTTAATTCATCGAGACCCTTTTGACAGGTTGATTATTGCACAGGCATTAGCAGATGAGCTGACGCTAATAACCGATGATCAATACATCAAAAATTATCCAAATTTAAAGTTACTTAATACATGATACAATTATTGGCCCCAACGCACTGGAAAGATTATGAACTCATTGACTGCGGGGATTTTGAAAAGCTAGAACGTTTTGGAAATGTGATCTTAATCAGACCAGAACCGCAGGCGGTTTGGAAGAAAACATTATCAGAACAGGAATGGAAAAAAACAGCCAACATCACTTTCAAAGGCCGTTCTGCAACGTCGGGTGAGTGGGTAAAGAAAAATCAATCAATTCCTGATCGCTGGCATGTAGAATATAAAAACGATGAAGTGGCCATTAAACTTCGTTTGGGTTTAACTTCTTTTAAACATGTTGGTGTTTTCCCTGAGCAGGCAGTGAATTGGGATTTTATCTCCTCATCAATTAAAAAATTTAAAACGCCACAACCAAAGGTATTGAACCTTTTTGCCTATACTGGTGCAGCATCATTAATTGCAAACGCCGCTGGTGCGGAAACCACGCACGTGGATTCAATTAAACAAGTGGTTACCTGGGCGAATGAAAACCAGGAATTATCGGGATTAAAAAATACCCGCTGGATGGTTGAAGATGCTTTAAAGTTTGTTAAAAAAGAACTTAAAAGAGGCAAAAAATACAATGGCATTATCTTAGATCCACCTGCATATGGTCATGGGCCAAATGGCGAAAAATGGAAACTGGAAGATCACATTCAGGAGATGATGCAAGATGTGGTGCAGCTCTTGGATGAGCAGGAACATTTTCTGATTCTGAACACTTATTCCCTGGGTTTTTCTTCTGTAATTGTCGAAAATTTAATCCGCACCTCTTATCCAAACGTAAAAAATTTAGAAGTAGGGGAATTATATTTACAAGCAACTGCAGGCATTAAACTTCCATTAGGCGTTTTCGGAAAATTCTGCAATGTGTAATTTTATTTGGTTTCATTCACCAAATTTATATACCTTTTCCACATAAAATAGGATACCTAAAAAACGCGTATACTTTAACTATTAATAATATCTATGAAATTTCCCCATTTAGCTGGCACAGTAATACTTGGTTTTGCCGCAATCAGCTTATTTGCTAACTGTAATTCTGATGGCAAAAGCAGTAACGGAGTTAGCCAGTCATCATCAGACACTACTAAAAAGAAAGCAGATTCAGCAGCAAATGTAATGAAGCCTGTTGATCCAAAATTATATGATTCTCTTGTAAAAAAATTAGCTAACGGCGATACCACAGGTAAATGGCCGGTAAAAAACCAGCCAACTCCATTAGCCGGTGCAATCCTTCCATTTAAACGTATCGTGGTGTATTACGGGAACCTTCACTCTAAAAAAATGGGTGCTTTAGGCGAATATGCGCCGAAAGAAATGTGGCAACGCCTGAATGCAGAAGTTAAACGTTGGGAAAAAGCTGATCCATCTACACCCGTACAACCTGGTTTGCACTACATCGCAGCAGTAGCGAGTGGAACGCCTGGAAAAGACAACAAATATATCAACAGAATGGGCAATAAACAGATTGATTCTGTTTTGAAAATCGCTAAAATGCAACCAAACACGATTGTGTTTCTTGATTTGCAGGTTGCTTTGAGTACCATTAAAGCTGAACTTCCTCATATTGAAAAGTATCTGCAGATGCCAAATGTGCACCTAGGAATAGATCCGGAATTTTCTATGAAAGATGGTTCCCTTCCTGGTAAAAGAATCGGCACATATGATGCTGTCGATATTAATTATGTAACCGGATATCTGGCAGACATGGTTAAAAAATATAATCTTCCTCCAAAAGTTTTTGTACTTCATCGTTTCACAAAAAAAATGGTAACGAATGCGGATAAGATCAAATTACGTCCGGAAGTACAAGTAGTAGTACACATGGATGGATGGGGTGAACCTGAATTAAAAAAAGGCACTTACCGTCACTTTGTATACGGCGAACCTGTTCAGTTTACTGGTTTTAAGCTTTTTTACAAAAATGATCTGAAAAAAGAGCCGAAGCGCTTGTTAACTCCTGAAGAGTTGCTGAAACTTACGCCGAAGCCGATATATATTCAATATCAATAAAAAATAAAAGCCTGCAATATTAATTGCGGGCTTTGTTTTGCACTTATAATTTAACACTTCTCAACCATGAAAATAATTATCTCAATCTTCGCCCTGCTCATTTCCTTTTCAGGATATTCTCAGGAACTAAAGTCTTCCAAATCTTTAGCCATTGCACTTTCTCTATCAGCTAAAGCTGAAAAACCTGTATTGTTAATCGTCAACCCTCCTAAGGTGAAACCTAATAAGGATGTACCTCAGGATGTTAGAGCCAATTTTAAGTCTGCCTTGAATGAGAAAGACGTTATTGCAAAAATTGATCAAAACTTTACGGTCTATGAAACGACTATGATAGATACGAGCGTAAGGTCTATTATCCGCTTAGGTAACATTAAACGTTTTCCGGCCTATATTTTTATTAGGCAAAACAAGGAAATTTTCTTTACTGACTTTGGAAATTCAACTGATAAGAAGAAATACCTATTAATGGTTGATAATGCCATGGCAGCTTATAAGGAAAAGTCAATTTCAGAACTGGAAAAAGATGTTGAGGCTAATGATCAAAATATCAGCTTAATCAAGAAACTAATTGAATCAAGAAAGAAAATCGGGATCACCAATAATGCAGATCTGATTGAAAAATATGCAAGTAACTTGAAAATCGCTGATTTCAACAATTACGAGAATGTACTATATATTTTAGAATCAGGACCTTATGCAGATGGTATCGCTTACAAAATGATCCAGAATGATAGAAAACTGATTGATAGTTTTTACAAAACGGAGCCACTGCAGCGAAGGGTAGCAGTGAATAACAGCATAATTACCAATACCATGATCGCTGCCGCAAAAGAGAAAAAGCTAAGCAGGGCTATGGCGGGTGCAAACTTTGCCCGTTCTACATGGACAAGAGACTATAGGGCGGGCGAAAAAGCGTTCAATAATCAAATCCTCTGGTACTATAGCACCGTAAAAGACACAGCTAATTACATCAGAACAGCCACCTATTTCTATGATAGTTACTATATGAATATTAGTGCAGATAGCATTAAAAAAATCGAAGCCCGGAATCATAAAGCTAATATACCAAGTCTGTTTCCCGATAAGCCTGCTGTAAAAATGGTATCAAAAGAGAAAATGGATAGCCTGATGAAATCTTCTGCAATACAAAAAACAACAACACAGACTATTGTTGCTGTTACCTCTTCATCCAGCAGTTATGCAATGGAGTTAAACAATGCTGCCTGGAAGTTCTATGAAATTGGAACAAAAAACATTAATCACTTAACCAAAGCCATGATCTGGAGTCGCCGATCGATAGAGCTCAACCCATTCTCAGGATATTATGATACTTTAGCTCATATCCTCTATCGTATGGGTTATTATGATGAAGCTGCTAAGACGCAGGAGATCGCTATCGAAAAAGCAAGGGCAGAGAAAAGATCAGTTGTTTCCTTCCAATCGGAGTTAAAAAAAATAAAATCCAAATCGCTCTAACTTATATTTCATAACCTGCGCTGCTGTTTAAACAATCTGCCGGGAGATATTCTCCCGGTTTTATTAAGATGTTCTTGATTATGATCCTTTCGAAAACTTAAATCGCGGACTGAAGTTTGGTGATTGTTTTTTTACCTTTCGAAAGTAAGCAACGCATGCTGACTAGCCGTATGGATATCTCGCCAAACCCGATTAATTTCCGACTCCTTTTTTGCAGCTTCCAATCCGCAATAAGGGAAAAGTGTATCTGCAGCTCTTCTGCAAGCATGGGCGAGTTTTCTACTGGTGAAACTTACCGTTTCGAGTTGCTCACCGGTGATCTTCCCAACAAGAATTAGCTGGTTCCATGATTCATCAAAGGCCTGATAAAATTGAGTCTTTAACATCTCGACTTCGGTCTTACATTTATTCAATTCGGAATTAAAGAAGGTAATTTGATCATCGTTGTATCTGCGTAATCCTGTACGGGCGAAAAAAGAATCTTCTACTAACCTGATAAAGTGTTGCCCCATTCCGAGACTATTTACAGCCAAAGTAGTTTCTGCCAGTTGTAGGAAAGGATAATCAAAGCCTTCATCTGCAACAGCGATATTGTTATTAATTTTAAAAGTTCTGTTTTGTGGAACATACAAATCTTTAACTTCAAAAGCATGGCTGCCTGTTGCCATAAGACCGAAATAAGACCAGCCAGACAGGATCATTACTTCATCTCTTTTCAAAATAAAAGACATGATTTCAGGGTTTCCATCTTTATCCTGAACATCTGTCCCGTCGGGATTTTTTAAGGTGCAGTTGGCCGTGAAGATAGTGGCATGCAAAGCGCCACTGGCATATTTCCAATGACCATTAATGAGATAGCCGTTTTCAGTCTCCGTTGCAATGCCACTTACTGCACCGCTTCCTGCGAAACAAACTTTTTTATCTGCAAATATTTCGCTTGCCAGTTCAGGATTTAAAAATCCTGCAAACCAGGCTGCACCGGCACAAAGGGTAACCGTCCAGCCCAGGCTGCCATCAGCCTCTGCCAATTCTTCCTCGAGCCTCAAAATTTCCGGGAGTTTTTTGCCTGCACCGCCATAAATTTGAGGCACAAAAAGTTTAAACCAGTTTTCCTTGTAGGCAAGTTCTAAAATCTCAGGATGCAACTCTCCCAATGCTTCAGATTGTGCTGCAAATGCCCTTACCTTATCTTGCCAGGTTGATGTGATTGTGTTCTGCATGTATTTTTCTTATTTAAATATCGCCAAGGCAGGATCGGAATTTTAGTACATCTATTCCGCAGCGCATTTTTTTAAGCTGTTCTTAATTTTCTTTTGCCGATAATCTTCTTCCAGTCTAGAAAGCCGAAGATGGCTACTACAAAAAGGAAAGTTGTTAAGCAGGCCATGAGCGGTAGTTTTTTATGGAATAACAGTGGAATGGCAACTATGTTCGAAATGTTCAAGAAGATCCAGTTTTCGATTTTACGTTTAGCTAAGAGCCACATTCCGGCCCAGGCCGTTGAGGAAACAAAGGCATCCAGCAATGGCACATCGGAGTCGGTATGATTTTTTAACACGAAAAATAAAATGAAGAAACCGACCACAGAAATGATCACGGCAATTAATAACTCGTTATTTGTACTCCATGAAACCTGATTTTCGCCATCAATCTTTCGCTTTTTCCAGATGATCCAACCATAAACACTCATTACTAAATAATAAATACTCAATAGCATTTCCGCATAGAGTTTTACATTAAGTAAGAGGAACATGGATAACAAAATCGAAATGATTCCTGTTGGGTAAAGCCAGATATTGTTTTTTTTGGCCAATAACACTTCAGAAATACCAAAGCCAACCGCGAGCCATTCTATGATCGAAGTATGTAAAATTTGTTCCTGAAAAAGCCTGAACCACTCTTGAAAATTCATTTCAAATAATTTTGCCTTGCGACTAATAAAAAATAATTGAAACTGCTTTCAGGGCGAAACAGCACGTTGAATTTAACCTCTTCCCTACGCCGGCATTATCCGAATCAGGTCGTTTAAGGCAGAGGGAAGGAGGTTTAAAGGGGAGGGTTTAATCGTCTACCTTGTGGCCATCTGCCTGCTGCCTCTTTTGGGTGTAATCTCAGCCTTTGAGTACAACGGATGTTGCATCATTCAAAAGCACCCCTTTGAGTAAGGCAAATATAGATTTTAAATTGAAAGAATTTCGTTTTATCTGGAATTTGAATTAAGGGTGCTGTCAGACAGTTTTTTTAGCAGGCTAAGCCGTCTTTCATACCAGAGAGATGCTTCGACTTGCCTCTTAAACACGACCGTTTGTTCGCTCCACATAAGAAATGTATCATTGCGAGGAGGCTTCTAGCCGACAAAGCAATCTTCATTAAAAACAGATTACTTCGTAGTGCTACGTAAATACGACCGTTTGTGTTATTTCGCTAAAGGATATTCATCACTTAGAATAACCCCAATTGCCCTTTGTCATCAATCTCAATGTCATTAGGATTAGTAATTTCAAAGTCTACCTTTTTCGCTGGCTTCTCAGCTACTTTCGGCTTCTCCTTCACTTTCGGCTCTTCTTTCTTCGCAGGTACAGCTGTAGGTTTCTCCACGACAGCTTCTACAACAGGTGCTTCTACGACTTCTTTCTCAATTTTTTTAACTGGCTCCGAAGCTGGCTTTTCAGTAACCGGTATTTCTGCAGGAATTGTTTTCTCTTCCGAAACTGGTGTAATCTTACGCTCAAACTTCGGTTTTGGCTGTTCCGCTACCGGTAACTCAACAATCTCCTCACTAGCTTCTGGTTTAGAAATTTCTTCGTTTGCATCAGGCCCGACAGGCTCTTCAACGATTTCCGTTTCTGCTGTTTCTCCTTCCACAACCTCGTTTAAAGCGCCATCATCCCCACCTTCTTCGTTTTCGTCCAGTTCTTCAATCTCTGGTTCAGGTTCTTCCAGCACAACTTTTTTAACCTCATGAGGTGATAAGCGATTACCGTTCGCTTTTAACCCTTTCACGTCAATTAATTCAGAAAGCATTAAATCCAATGTTTCCGGAATTTGTGTTTTACCTTTCAACACATCCACAACAACCTTTGCTGCCGGGTGAGCAGTTAAAAACAATAATTTAGATTTTTGCTCTTCGCTGATGAAGATAGTCTTTCTGCCGACAGATTGCAGTTCAAAAACGAAACGTTTAATGAAAAAATTCTGGGCTTTGCCTTCAAAATGAACAGCTGCAAAAACTTTCTCCGGATCAAACTTTTCAATTAAAATTAAACCGTCGTCAAAGTGATTGCTTAATTCAAAGGAACTTAACTCATAGTAGCCATCTTTATGAACCTGTAAGATCCGGTCGTCGCCATCAAATTCACCAAGATATTTACCTCTGCCATCAACGTTTAGTCGTTTGAGTAAATCATCGTACCAGATTTTTAATCCTGATAAGGTAGAAACACCTTTACTTTTTAGTGTAATCTTCTTAACCGGGAATTTCGAGATGATATTTCCTTGAGAACCACGGCCTTTAATTGCCACTTCTGCAAAATCCTGATCAAACTGCAATTTTCGTAATTTCGAATGCGGCTTTAACGCAACGTTTATTATCTCTGCCTCACCATTAGGATTAGCCGTGAAGTACATCACTTTAGAGCCCTTAGTTCCTTTGGTTAAATCGTATTCCTTATCTCTCGTTACCCCAACAACAGCAAAACGTTTAATATAAGAAACGCCCGTACCACCATCTTTATAGATCATATTGTAGATGGTACGCTCATCATTCTTCTTAAACACCTGGGCGTGAATAATCCCCTTACCTACAAAGGTTTTATCGGCCACTTTGGTAATGATACACTTTCCATCCTCACGGAAAACAATTACTTCATCAATATCAGAGCAATCAGCAATAAATTCATCCTTACGCAAACCCGTACCAATAAAACCATCCTCACGGTTGACGTACAATTTTACATTTGCCAACGCCACTTTTGATGCCTCTACCCGATCAAACAGGCGGATTTCAGTTCTGCGTTCTCTTCCTTTTCCGTATTTATCCTTTAACCGCTGGAACCAGGCAATGGTATAATCGGTGAGGTGTCTCAGGTGATTCTTTACCACTTTAATTTCATCCTCCAGATTTTTCATTTGCTCATCTGCCTTTTTCACATCAAAACGGGTGATGCTACTCATTGGTTTATCAATCAGCTTTTTAAAATCTTCAGGTAAAATTTCCCGGTAAAGCGATGGTTTAAAAGGGTCGAACAACAAGTGTAGCACCTCAACCACGGTATCGAAATTACTGGAGTTTTCATATTCAGGATTTTTATACATCCCCTCCTGAATAAATATTTTAAGTAGTGAGCTGAAGAAAATTTTCTCCTGCAACTCGTGCAGGCGAATTTCCAGTTCCTTTTTTAACAATCTTTTGGTGTGCTTGGTATTCTCAATCAGGATATCGTTTACACTTAAAAAGTGTGGTTTATCCCCCTGAATGATACACGTATTTGGCGAAATGGAAACTTCACAGGCCGTAAAAGCATAAAGCGCATCAATGGTCACATCCGGAGAAATGCCCGGTGCCAGGTGCACAATAATTTCTACATGTGCGGCGGTGCTATCCTCAATCTTTTTAATTTTAATTTTACCCTTATCGTTAGCCGCCAGAATGCTGTCAATTACCGAGCTGGTAGTGGTGCTATAAGGCACTTCAGTAATTACCAGGGTCTTCTTATCTTTTTCAGTGATTTTTGCCCTGACCCTGATTTTGCCACCACGCTGACCTTCATTATAATTAGAAAAATCGGCCATGCCGCCGGTAAAGAAATCAGGAACGATATTCGGCCGAATGTCTTTTAGCACCTCAATAGACGCATCAAGCAGTTCATTGAAATTATGAGGCATCACTTTCGTGGCCAAACCTACCGCAATACCTTCTGCCCCTTGTGCCAATAACAAAGGAAATTTAACCGGTAAAGTAATCGGTTCGTTGTTCCGTCCATCGTAACTCAACTGCCACTCGGTCGTATCCGGATTAAAAACTACTTCGTTAGCAAACTTCGATAAACGGGCCTCAATGTAACGGGGAGCCGCAGCACTGTCGCCGGTAATGGGATCGCCCCAGTTCCCCTGCATGTCAATTAGTAAATCTTTCTGCCCGATTTGCACCATCGCGTCGCCAATAGAGGCGTCACCATGCGGGTGATACTTCATCGTATTTCCAATTACGTTAGCGGCTTTGTTAAAACGCCCATCATCCATTTCCTTTAATGAATGCATAATTCGGCGTTGAACAGGCTTTAAACCATCATGGATATGCGGAACCGCACGATCCAGAATTACGTAAGACGCATAATCCAGGAACCAGTTTTCGTATAAACCGTTAATTGGGGTTATCGTATGTTTGTGTTCTTCGTTTACGTTTTGGTTTAATTCTTCACTCATTTATTTACAAAAATTGGCAGCCGTAAATATAGGAAAAATGATGCGACCGAGTGAATACAGGTTATGCACATTCCGGTGTTAGAAAACCTGCCGATTCTAATCTGAAAAGCAATGCCTGTAGCTTTTTTGAAGCTTTACTCCTGCTTTACGCTAAATCTTTTTTGCACCTGTTTTAGGGAATAAAGTATATGCTTTACAAAAAAGGATATCGCTGCAATCAGGTTTAAATGGCAGGTTGGTGCAGATGGCAAGAAAGAGCCTTTCTATAGCCAATAACTAACGGCCAATTCGAAAAAGGTCTAAAAAGCAGCAAGAAAGCAAACTAAATGTATTTGTACCAACCCTTTCAAACAAGCGCTGAACATTTTTACTGAAGTAAAACTATTCCGTTCCCATCAATAAACCAGAAACATTCCAGGCACTGGAATATGAACCTTCCGGACGCCCCATTGGGATTGTTACTTTTATAGTATGACTACCTGCTTTCAAATCGCCCAAAGGAATAATATTCGGATTTGTGACTGTTCCGGGGCACCAGTTAGAACGGCTCAGATCTGATGAGGATAATCCACTTTCGAAATTCCCTGATGCCGGGTTAGACAACCGATAGGAACCGCAATCCATCCGCCAGGGAATAAATGCCAGTACTTCTTTTCCATCTAAAAAGATCGTATTTTTTTTCGGCACAAACTCATCACCACCGCCCCAGCCACCGTGGCCCGTAGTGATATAACGCAGTTTCGCCTCTTTAAGGTCTTTTTCAACATGGAAGGAAACTTCCAGGCCTTTTTCGCTGCTAAACATAGTGGCATACTCCTGCCCAGCCATTTCCATCACATTGGTAGAGTTAAACAAAGGCAATAAAACTGTTTTGTTTTCTGCCTGATCATGATCCTGATGCACAGTAATGTTCATCGATACGCCATGGCCGCCTTTGTCGTAATTACCGATAAATACAGCCATCCAAACTTCTTTCCCACTCATTAATGGATAAAGTTCTGAAATGTCCTGTCTGTAGTAAACCTGATCTGCCCAGTTTTTATCTTTTAATTTAAGGTAATTGTATTTTCCAACGCCAAAAGGGGTGAAAAACCGCATCAGCTCAATTACAGGGCTATAATGATCTGTGGCGATAACGCCTTGGTAGGTTTTTCCATTCCCGTTATTATAAACGGGTAATGCCTTTACCGAACTTTTAAGGGCATCCATCAAACTGATTGATTTATCTGTCGGGATGATAAATACAGAACCTGTTCGATCATAAGCATCGCCATTGGATTGTTCTGTTAGATCTACAAAAACATTCGGACTGGATTGCAATAGCGGAAATTTGACCTTCCTGGCAATTACCGTTCCACCCGCGAACCTGAAAATGGAATCGTTTGATTGCGGTTTTTCAATAAAATTGATCGTTTCATTATTAAAAACGTTTAAAGTGGTAAACCTGCTTTTCCATAAAAGGTCTTTATAAGATAAACCATCAGTTAGTTTTAAATGTGCTACATCGATATATTTATGAGTTTTAATCTCCTCGATTTTAGTAGCCGTAATGTAGCTGTTTCCATTGCGAACCTGCTCTAAAACCAGTCCAAGATTCTGCCCTAAAACAGTTGGTGCGGCCTTGATTCCTGCAGCGGTAGTGTACCATAATTCGATGGTATTGGAGTTCACTACTGTTTTAGCTTTTTTGCAGGTATAACCCAGAATTACTTTTGTTTCGTTACTAAATTCAAAGACCTGCTTTTCAATAGCCGAACTATCGGCAGTTGCAATCTGGCTTTGCTTTGCTAAATTCGCTATCTGAAATAAGGTGTTTTGTGGTTTAGCAACAATACTTTGTTCATAAGGATAACTCAGCCCTTCACCCTGGTTATTTTGCGTAGTGAGTAGATTCTGCTGTTCGGTAACGATAACTATGCCCGGATTTCGATCTTCTTTAGGTTTTCCATCCGCAGAGCGGCTATAAGTTATCTGATATATTGACTTAGGTTTTAAAGCCTTTTGAGCTTGCGCGACCACGGAAATAAGAAGAAAAGGGAGGATATAAAATCATTTCATAAATGGAAAAAGACCAAATATAGGCAAGCGAAATCTTATCTTTCTAACCGATCTTCTACAAAAGAAAATGGCAACAAACTCTTTACACTTGGCACTTTTAAGACCTCGCCATTCAGGCAATAAAAAATCACTGCTATTGGGGTTGACTGCTTACGTTCAAATTCAGCCATCACCTGTAAACAACCTCCACAAGAGGTAACAGGTTTGGTTATTTCGAAGTTATCAGTTTGGGCGGTAATAGCCATACTTTCGATCACTGCATCAGGCTGATCAGAACCAATTGCAAACAGTGCAACGCGTTCCGCACATAATCCAGAGGGATACGCAAGGTTTTCCTGATTACTTCCTAAAACGATTTTTCCGGATGACAGGCGAATAGCGGTACCTACCCTGAATTTAGAATACGGAGAGTAAGAAGTTGCTAAAGCCCGCTCCGCATTTTCGCAAAGTTCTTTGTCGTTTTCAGCCAATTCATTAATGCCGGCATATTGCTCAAAACTTATATTCAGATTTAATAATTTCATTTATAATATATTACGAAACCGCCTATGTTAAATTTTTGTAGCGGGCGAACAATTTAGGTTATTTTTTGTATTAATTGTAAACGAGCTAATAAAATTAATTTTGTTAGCCGGTTTTATAGTATTTTAAAATCACCAAACACCATCCGCTTTGAATAAATACGTACGCAAAAGTTTAAAAGTTTTACTTTGGGTAATTGCTTCAATCATTATCCTCGTTGTAGGTATTGCCCTCTCACTCAATATTCCTGCAGTTCAAAACTTTGTAAAAGGAAAGGCAATTAATTATCTCAAAACAAAAACCAAAACTGAGGTAAGTTTAGAAAGCATTAAAATTGCGCTGCCTAAAGATGTGGTATTAAACAAATTCTATATCGAAGACAGGCAGGGAGATACTTTACTTTACGCCGAGAAACTAGCGGTAGACATCAGCCTTTTTAAGCTGCTAAAGAACACCGTAGAGATTAATAATGTCGAATTGAAAAACATCCGCGCTAATGTGAAGCGGATTAATCCAGATACTACCTTCAATTTTTCTTTCCTGGTTGATGCTTTTATGAGTGATCAGAAAAAGCCCGAAGAAAAAGTAGATCAGGATACTACCTCCACACTTAAGTTCTCTGTAGATAAAGTTTCTTTCGAAGATATTGGCATCACCTACCGGGATGACGTGGCCGGCAATAATGTAAAGCTTTATCTTGGCGCACTCAAAACCAAATTAAAAACATTTGATTTAGCGAATCAACATTATGTAATCAGTAACCTGAATTTAAATAATACGTCATTAAGTTATCTACAACAGAAACCGCTGACGCATTTGGTGCAGCACATTACGAACAGTGTAGATAGTAGCGAGAAAGAAACGGGAAAACTTCCACTCATAGAGGTAGAAAACTTTGCCTTTAATAATGTAAAGGTAAATTACAATGATCAAATCTCCACAACCAAAGCCGTTGCTGATATTAATGAACTGGGTTTAGTAAATTTAAAGGTTGATCTAACCAATAGTAAATATGCCGTTGAAGATGCCAAATTAAATAAGTCAAATATCCTTTTCGCCTTTAAACCAGCGCCAAGCAATAACCTGAAGACCGTTAAAGATACGGTTGTTCCTGAAAAATCTGCTTTAGGTCTAACCATCAAAAACATTAGCCTGGCTGATAACCATGTACAGTTCGATAATCTTGGTGCCAAAGCTGCTCCGAAAGGAATGGATTTCAATCACCTTAAAATTAGCGACCTTACTTTTGGCGCAGGCGATATCAGCTACAGTGCCGATGGAATTAAAGCCAATGTTAAAAACGGCTCATTGAAAGAAAAAAGTGGTTTCGCACTTACCGAATTAAAGGGTAACGCCATTTATAACGATAAGCAAATTAAGCTGAGCAACTTCGTTTTAAAAACGCCGAACACTTCAATCGAAAATGCTACGGAATTAAACTTTACCTCCATGGAGGATTTAACTAAACATCCGGAGCGTGTTAAAATGGCTTTGAGTTTAAAAAATACCACCATCGGACTTAGAGATGCCGGCTATTTCAGCGATGCGGTTCCTGCTAATTATAGAAATGAGAAAATAAAAATTAACGCGGAATTAAACGGTTATTTGAACAATCTTAACATTCCACGCTTACAGATTTCAGGATTAAAGAATACCCAAATAGACATCAGCGGAACTGCTAAGGGTTTACCAGATGTAAATAAGACATTCCTTGATCTGAATATTAAAAAACTCTATTTAACAAAGGGCGATATTTTAGTTGTTGTTCCGAAAAAATCCCTTCCCCCTTCTATCGAGTTGCCAAATGTAATAAATGCAAGAGGTAAGTTTACCGGTTCCATGACTGATTTCAACACCAACATGAATATCCAAACGGATATGGGTGGAGCAGTTTTAGTAGCTGGTATGAAAGGACCGAAAGGCAGTGAGCGCTACAAAGCAGATATTAGTCTGAACAATTTCAATGTTGGCAGATTGTTAAAGATGCAGCCGAAATTAGGCCGTGTTTCTGTGAAGGCAAATGTTGCCGGTACAGGCCTCGATCCTAAAAAGATAAACGCAAAGTTTAATGCACGTGTGTTGAGTGCTTTCTACAACAAATACACTTACCGCAACCTAAAGCTGGCGGGTACTTATGCCTACCAGAAGGTGGCCATTAAAAGCAGTATGCCGGATAGCAATGCCAATTTCATATTGGATGCTAATGTAAATCTCGCAGGAAAGTACCCTGCAGTCAGAGCTGATCTGGACTTAAAACAAGTTAACCTTCAGGCGCTGAATTTTAGTCCGACGGTATTAAGTGCTGCAGGTGTCGTAAAAGTTGATCTTGCTACAGCAGATGCTGATTATCTGAATGGGAACGTTGATATTACAGGTTTACAACTGGTAAAAGATCAACAACGAATTAATGTAGATACCATCTCTGTTTTTGCCAAAACGAATGAAAAAGAAAACCTGTTAACTTTAAAGTCTGAAATTCTATCTGCTAAACTAGATGGGAAATATCAGTTAACAAAGGTTGGTAATGCTATTATCAATGAAATTAACAAATATTATGCGTTTGGAGAGGTTACAAAAATTCCGAATCAGCGGATGCGTTTTGCCGTTGAGGTTTATGACTCTAAATTATTAAAACAATTTGTGCCGGAATTAACGGTATTTAAACAATCACAGTTTTACGGGTTGATTGATACGCAAAAAGATAGTTTGCAGATTAAGGGTAACTTCCCGCAGATTGTTTATGGTGATTTTAAGGTAGACACTACTGTTTTAAACATCAATAATGATAATAATAAGCTGGATTACGCCTTAACTGTTAAGGCACTTCAAAGTCCGTCTGTCTCCCTATTCAATACCGAAATTAGCGGCAATGCGGCAAATAACCTATTAGGTTTAAACATTTTCCTTCGCGATAGACAGCGTAAAGATAAATATGTAATTGGCGGAAACTTCCAGTCGATTAATAAAGATTTCAAATTTACGTTAGATCCTCAGAAACTATTACTCGACTACCAAAAATGGGTAGTTTCACAAGATAACTACATTCAGTTCGGAGCATCTGGACTTCTGGTTAACCAGTTCCAGATTAGCAATAATGGGCAGTCGCTTTCTATCAATAGTAATCCAACACAACCAAATGCACCACTAGCGGTAGAGTTCAAAGATTTCCAATTGGAAACGTTAACCAAATTTGCAGAAACTGATACCACTTTGGTCGGCGGACGTTTGAACGGAACAGCAAATGTGAAAGATCTGGCAACTAGTGCAAAATTCGAAGCGAATTTGACTATCGATCAACTTCGTTATCAAAAAGATCAGTTGGGAACGTTGCGTTTAGCGGTGAATAACGATACACAAAACGCCTTTGAGGTAAATGTTGCGCTAAGTGGTGTTCATGATTTACGTGTAAATGGCTTTTATTATACCGCACCACAAAGTGCATTGGATTTAACGGTTAATATTGATAAGATCGAGATGAAAAACATCGAAAGCTTATCTGCAGGTCAGTTAAAAAACGGAACCGGAACACTTACAGGTGCACTTACTGTTAAGGGTGCGTTAACCGCTCCAAAAATTTTAGGTGATTTAACTTTCAATAATGCCGGAATTAATGTGGCTTATGTTAACTCATATTTCAGACTCCCGAATGAAAAGATTTCATTCACTAATGAAGGAATTGCTTTTAATAATTTCACGCTGATAGATTCACTGGATCAGAAAGCCACCATTAACGGAAAGGTATTAACAACCGATTATAGAAATTATCGCTTTGGTTTAGATATCAAAATGAATAACTTCCGGGCGATTAATTCTACCGCCGCCGATAATGAGATGATTTACGGTAAAGTATTCCTGACTACTGACATCAAAGTGAGGGGAGATTTAAATCAGCCAGATGTAAACATGAACATCAAGGTAAATAAAGATACCAGATTCTTCTTCGCCCTACCTGCTAATGACCCTTCAGTAATAAGTCAGGAAGGAATTGTGCAATTTATCGATGCGGATGCGCCACCGTTTAATGGTCAAAAAGCGTTAAAGGTAGATAGCATCAGTAAATCTCCGGTTAAAGGAATAAATCTTGTTGCAGCAATTAGCATCGATCCGGAAGCTGAACTTAACGTAGTGGTTGATCCGTCTAATGGTGATGCATTAAATATAAAAGGTGATGCTGATTTAAATGCAACCATGGATCCGAGTGGTAAAATAAGTTTAACAGGCCGTTTCGAAGTAATTGATGGCTCGTACAACTTATCCATTGGCCCATTAGGTAAAAAAGAGTTTAGATTAGTGAAAGGAAGTACCATCGTTTGGACAGGAGAACCAACGGCAGCAAACGTGAACTTAACTGCACTTTATGAGGTTAATGCAGCTCCAATCGACTTGCTAAATCAGCCCGATTTATACGAAGCCCGAACGAAATTACCTTTTCAGGTTTATTTAATGATGAAAGGAGAGTTATTAAAACCCATTATTTCATTTAGGTTAGACCTACCGGAAAATGAGCGCAACGCATTAGGCGGACAGGTTTATACGAGATTGATCAATGTGAACAGAAATGAAAGTGAGTTAAATAAACAAGTATTTGCTTTGCTTGCACTGAATAGATTTATTGCGAACAATCCTTTCGAAAGCTTAGCCGGTGGCGGCGGTGGCGTTTCTACACTCGCCCGTTCTAGCGTGAGTAAACTCTTAACTGAGCAATTAAATAACTTAACCTCTGACTTAATTCAGGGAGTAGATCTTAATTTTGGCGTAAATTCATCAGAAGATTATTCTACCGGATCAATGCAACAAAAAACCGATCTTGAAATTGGCCTGTCTAAGAAACTATTGAATGATAGATTAACAGTAACGGTAGGAAGTTCATTTGCATTAGAGGGCCCACAGGCGCCAGGAGAAAAATCTACAGATATTGCAGGTAATGTAAATGTGGAATATGCATTATCAGCAGATGGAAGATATAGATTGCGTGCCTACAGAAGAAATCAAAACGATGTGATTGTGCAGGGACAGATTATAGAAACAGGTTTAGGATTTACCCTTGTTGTAGATTACAATAAATTCAGAGAAATATTCCAGAAGAAAAGAAATAGAAGATCAAGAAACATTGAACAGAAAGCACAAAATGAGAAAACTAACTAGACCTATCCTATTTTTATTGGCCTGTTTAGTTTACGCGGGCTGTAGCAGTACCAAATCCTTAAAGCCAGGTCAGATTTTATATACCGGAGCTGAGATAAACATCAATCCGGATTCTTCTGGCAAAATTGATGATGAAAAACAGGTAAAGGCAGATTTAAAAAGTAAAACAAGGCCAAAGCCAAATAACAAGTTTAAACTAGCCATTTATAACCTTGCCGGCGAGCCTAAAAAAGCAAAAGGCGGTTTAAGAAACTGGATTAGAAAAAAAGGTGAAGCACCAGTGCTGTTAAGCGAGGTGAAACTTAAATATAATAATGATGTATTAACCAGCTACCTGCTGAGTGAAGGTTATCTTCAAGCTGCAGTTACCGGAGATACCGTGGTTAAAGAGAAAAAAGGAAAGGCCATTTACACGGCAAATACAGGCCAGCGATACAAAATCAATAGCATAACGTTCCCACCAGATACGGGTTTATTAACTAAAATTATCAATGATAATAAAGGTAAAACTTTGTTAAAAGTTGGTGACTATTACGACTTAGACACCTATACAAATGAACGGATCAGAATTGATAACGATTTAAAGGAAAATGGTTTCTTTTATTTCAGCCCGGATTATTTAATTATGCAGGTGGATAGCACCATTGGCAAAAACCTGGTAAATGTATCCGTTAAAGTTAAAGACATCGCTCCGGATGCGGGGTTGAAAGCTTATACTATCAAAAATATTAATATCTACCCAAGCTATTCATTAAGACGTGATACTGTTTTAAGACGATTAAAACCTTTGGAATATAAAGATTTTAATATTTACGATGACCGAAATACTTTTAAACCAAGATTGTTTGATCGCCTGGTATTCTTCCAAAAGGGAGAGCGGTATAACCGAAGAGATCATAATCAGTCGTTAAATAGAATGGTGAATGTAGGTGCTTTCCAGGATGTAAGGGCAGAATTTCTTCCGCTTGATAGTTTTAAGAATAATCAGCTTGATCTGAATATTTATCTAACACCACTTAAGAAAAACTCCTTAACTTTTGGTGTAACCGGGACAAGTAAATCCAATAACTTCGTGGGTTCTGAAGTTAGGGTAACACAAACAACCCGGAACCTTTTCAGAGGGGCAGAACAATTGGATATCAATGTATCCGGCGGTTTTGAAACACAAACCAGGGGAACTTCATTGGGTAAAAATTCCATTTCGCTTACGACTGAAGCGAAATTAACTTTCCCAAGGTTTATTGTTCCATTTTACAAGCCAAACAGTACTACAGCCTTTATTCCTAAAACGATTGCCTCACTTTCATATCAAATGCTAAACAGAGGTGGCGATTATACGCTGAATGCTTTTAAAGGGGAATTTGGCTATAACTTTAAAGAAAACCAATACAAGGAACATAACCTTAATCCAATATCAGTAAGTTATATTTCTACTGGTTTTCCTAACAGAGACGGGAAAGATCCTAACTTCGTAAGGGATAGTTTATATGAAGTAAATCCACTCTTAAAATCCACTTTGGAGAACCAGTTCATCATTGGAAGTAATTACAATTTCACCTATACCAACCAGATGGAAACGAACCGGAGAAATAACACTTATTTCTTTGGAGGGATAGAAACGGGTGGAAACTTATGGGGTGCCTTTGTTCCAAAAGATGAGGATGGTAAGCGCGCTATCTTTAATGTTCCCTTATCTCAATTTATTAGATTAGAAGCAGATTTAAGAGATTATTATAAAGTTACCAGAAACGTAACCTGGGCCAACCGGTTAAATCTTGGTTATGGTTATGCTTATGGAAATAGTACTTCACTGCCCTTTGTAAGACAGTTTTTCGCAGGCGGAAGTAACGATATCAGGGCATTTCCGGCCAGAACATTAGGCCCTGGAACATATAAAGTTTCTGAAGATGCAATTTTTGCCGATCAGGGTGGTGATATTAAATTAATGCTAAATTCGGAGTTAAGGTTTAAATTAGTAAGCATTTTATATGGTGCACTTTTTGTTGATGCAGGTAATGTGTGGTTGAGAAAAGAAGATAAAGGTGTACCAGGAACCAATGATACCGGTCGACCAGGATCTGAATTTAAACTAAAGAATACTTTAAATGAATTGGCTGTAGGTACCGGAGCTGGTTTAAGAGTTGATGCTACGATTTTTGTAGTTCGCTTAGACGTAGCATTCCCGGTACGTAAACCTTATTTGCCAGAAGGGCAGCGTTGGGTATTTGATAATATCTCCTTTGGTGATAAAGCCTGGAGAAGAGAGAATTTAATCTTTAACATTGGAATAGGATATCCGTTTTAATTTTTTAAATGAAGTTAGTTAAGAAGGTCAGACAATTTTTCATCGCTTTATATCATTTATTCGTTGCCGCCGGAAAAGGGTTTGTAGAAGATAGAGTGACGAAACTTAGTGCGGCACTGGCCTACTATACCATATTTTCGCTCACGCCACTTATTATTATTATTTTATCTGCTGCCACGATCTTTTTAGGTAGTAAAAGCAATACGGATACCCGTGATCAATTCTTCGCACAAATCACTAATATGGTTGGGCAGGATGCTGCCACTCAGATTCAGGGTTTTGTAGAACATTCAACCAAAACCGGCCAATCCACCATCGGACTAATTATCGGAATCGGCACATTGATTATTGGATCAACGGCGATATTTATTGAAATTCAGGATAGTATCAACATGATCTGGAAAGTGAAAGCGATTCCTAAAAAAGGTTGGCTTAAAATGTTAACTAACCGATTACTTTCTTTTTCGCTTATTGTTTCAATGGGCTTTTTACTGCTCGTATCACTTGTAATTAATAGTGTGGTAGTTGGTCTTGGAGATAAGCTGATTGCTCTGCTTTCCAAAAGCCAGATCGATGAGGTTATTCCTGTCGCTGATGATACAATGGCGTTGATCATCTATATTTTAAATAATGTAATTACGCTGGCTGCAGTTACGGCAGTGTTTACGGTAATCTTTAAGGTACTTCCTGATGTGATAATTAAATGGAAGTCAGCCATTATAGGTGCGTTATTTACCGCAGTGCTTTTCAGTTTAGGTAAATATTTAATTGGAATTTATATTGAGAAAGGTAATCCCGGTTCTGCATTTGGTGCGGCAAGCTCAATCATCGTTATCTTACTTTGGATTTATTATACCTCAATAATACTTTATTTTGGTGCTGAGTTTACCCAGGCTTATGCGGAAAAATTCGATGGTGGCATATCACCAAGCAAATATGCCGTATTTACCAAAATTACGATTGTAGAGAAAAATGTTGATGTTCTTCCCCCGCAGCATCCGGAAGATACGATACATGCACCAGACAAATAAAGACTGCCTTTAATTCTTTTAACGAATGAACGTCAATATTTTTTCTAATAATTCATGTTCCAAAAACGGCTTAAGCACAAGCTCATCCATTCCTGATGCTAAATACTTCAATCTATCTTCCTGAAGAACATTTGCTGTTACTCCTAATATAGGCGTATTTTTCTTTTTTATATCACGATCTTTTCTGACTTCTTGTGCAAGTTCTATACCACCCATTTCTGGCATTTGTATATCCGTAAGAATAAGATCATATTCATTTTCCTTAAAATATTTGTAAGCTTCTTTTCCATTAGATACCTCATCAAAAGAGATTTTATATTTTTTGAGGACGGCACTTATCAGTAAAATATTTAACATGTTATCATCCACCAGTAAAATTCTTTTTCCAGTCAGGGAAACAGCATTTTGATATAACTTTAACGTTGGAGATTCTATTAGAACCGGCTTCGCCGTGGTTTGATAAGATAGTTCAAAAGAAAAGACAGACCCCTTTCCTACCGTACTTTCCACATGTATTGTTCCACCTTGAAACTCTACAATCTTCTTACATATGGCTAAACCTAATCCGGTACCCTGTTGCCTTTCTGTAGTAGAAGGATAATAAACCTGAGCAAATTCATCAAAAATAATTTGTTGATCGACTGGATTTATACCCATGCCGGTATCAGTGATATTCACGTTGAGTTTCGCTTGCCCTTCCTGCACCATAGTTAAATCTGCATGCAATGTTACCGTTCCATTTGAGGTAAATTTGATGGCATTGCTTAATAAATTCATGACTACTTGTTTTAAGCGCAAAGGATCACCTAAAATATATACGTCATCATTAATAGTCAGGTCCATTTTGAAGCCGATTTTCTTTTTGGTGGCCTGTACACGCATGCTATCAAAAACATCTTTTATTGCAGCATATGGAGAAAAAGGTATTTGTTTTAAAATAACTTTCCCGGTTTCATATTTAGAGAAATCGAGGATATCATTCACTACCTCAAGTAGCATAATGGATGAACTTTTGATCGCGCTAACCTGTTCTCTTTGTTTTTCACCAAGGTTGATCTGGGCTAACTGTTCCGAAAATCCAATGATGGAGTTTAATGGCGTTCTGATTTCATGACTCATATTAGCCAGAAAGCGGCTTTTCGAAATGGCATAATAAGCGGCCTTATCGCTGTGTGCGATCAATGCTTTTTCATTCTGATAGAAATGATAAATCACATAAAAAACTGATGCGAACAGACTAATCGTGAGTGCGAGCAAAACCCTGGTAAACTTATCCAGGTTTTTTATTTCACTCAGCACTGTCATATCATCGATTTGATGAGCAGTGGAATGATAATTACGCTCAATTGATTTATATTTTTCCAGTCTCTCTACAATTGTTAAAATCAACAGATGATTTATATTACACAATTGCTTTTCTATCTTTTTAACCTTATTATTTGTTAAATAAAATTGGTGGTAATAATCATTAATAGTTGTTTTAATTACGGTCGACTTAGCGATATAAGTTAGCGGAAAAGAAAAATTAATTAGACCATTTAAAAGCCTCTTCGAAAAAATAAATTGTCGGTTGAGTAGATTTTTTAGCGCAATTAAGCGAGTAAAACCTTTAGAAGTGGAGAGGTTCTCCTGATGATTAAACGTTTCCGTAGCTAAAGAAATTCCGGAAAGTTCCTTAACAAATAAATGGTAAGAACTTCGATCCTCGCTAACCAAATATATGCTGCAGCTGTTTTCTGCATGATAAAGCTTAAAGATACAGCTATGAAATTTAACACAATCGTATTGCACCCGGGGACTTTTCTTCAACAACTTTAGCAGTGGCAGGTTAGAAGAATTTACGAATAAAACTAACGTTATACCGAAAATCGCTAAAATTGAAGATACGACTGAATACTTTCTGGCTGAACTTTTTACGGGTCTCAAATGCGTTGATTTAATTTGTGATTACATCAACGCCGAATTTTATGCTACTTCATCAATAATTTTAGGTTCTTCTTCTACCTCGTCTTTTTCTACTCGCAGATTTCTGATGATGTGCTGTTGCCTGTCGGGAGTATTTTTCCCCATGTAGTATTCCAGCAAACTTTTAATGGTCTGATCTTTCAAAATAACAGGGTCGAGCCTGATATCTTTACCAATAAACAAACCAAATTCATCTGGAGAAATCTCCCCCAACCCCTTAAAACGGGTAATCTCAGGTTTGTTACCTAATTTTGTAATAGCATTTCGACGCTCTTCATCACTATAACAATAAATAGTTTCTTTTTTATTTCGAACCCGGAATAAAGGGGTTTGTAAAATGTAAACATGACCTGCTTTTACTAAATCAGGGAAGAACTGGAGGAAGAAAGTCATCATCAGTAAACGAATATGCATTCCGTCTACGTCAGCATCAGTTGCAATAACGATGTTATTATAATGCAGGCCTTCTAAACCATCTTCAATATTAAGTGCATGTTGCAATAAATTAAATTCTTCATTTTCATAAACTACTTTTTTCGTTAACTCGTAACAGTTAAGCGGCTTACCTTTCAAACTAAAAACTGCCTGGCAATCTACATCTCGTGATTTTGTAATTGAACCCGATGCAGAGTCTCCTTCGGTGATAAACAATGTTGTTTCGTAACGTTTTTCATGTGTACTGTTGAAGTGCACTTTGCAATCGCGAAGCTTCTTATTATGTAACGAAGCTTTCTTTGCACGATCATTTGCCAGCTTTTTAATGCCTGCAATATCTTTACGCTCCCGTTCCGACTGGTTGATTCGTTTTAAAAGCGCATCGGCTACATCCGGATTCTTGTGAAGATAATCATCCAATTCCTTCTTCACAAAATCGTTAATAAACGTAGCCACGGATGGCCCTTCCGGACCCATGTTTTGAGAACCCAATTTAGTTTTCGTCTGCGATTCAAAAACGGGTTCCTGTACACGGACAGAAATGGCCGCAATGATGGATGAACGCACATCGGCAGCATCAAATTCTTTCTTAAAAAATTCCCTTACCGTTTTAACTACCGCAGCGCGGAAGGCTGCCTGGTGTGTTCCACCTTGCGTGGTATGCTGCCCGTTCACAAATGAATGGTAATCTTCGCCGTATTGCTGACCATGAGTCATGGCAATCTCAATGTCGTTACCAATCATATGGATAATTGGATAACGAATTTCTTCCGGCTTATTGAATTTAGAAAGGAGATCATACAATCCTCTTTCCGAAAAGTATTTCTGGTTGTTAAAATTAACAGTTAAGCCAGTATTCAGGAACACATAATTCCATACCATACTTTCTACAAAATCAGGAATGTAATGGTAGTTTCTAAAAATCGTTTCATCAGGATAAAAGGTTATGGCAGTACCATTTCGTTGGGTAGTATCGATAATGGGCTGCTCATTAACGATCTCCCCTTTCGAAAACTCAACCTTTTTACTTTTACCATCCCGGTAAGATTGAACCGTGAAACTTGTAGACAACGCATTTACGGCTTTTGTACCTACCCCATTTAATCCGACAGATTTTTGAAAGGCATTACTATCATACTTACCCCCGGTATTGATCTTACTTACACAATCTATAACTTTTCCTAAAGGGATTCCACGACCGTAATCACGAACATTTATTTTTTGTTCAGAAACCGTAATTTCGATGGTTTTTCCTGTGCCCATCACAAATTCATCGATAGAGTTATCAACGATTTCCTTCAATAAAACATAAATTCCATCGTCTTGCGCAGAGCCATCACCCAATTTACCGATATACATACCGGGCCGTAATCTGATGTGTTCTTTCCAATCTAATGAGCGAATACTGTCGTCGTTATAAACTACTTCTGCCATAAATTTTTTATTTGTCATCAAGTTGATAGAACTTCGTAATTACACAAAGGAGCTATACCGAGAGATGTTCGGAGCAAGCTTTAACATTCAACCTGACAATAGTTTTTGGGATGATTTGACATCGAGTAAATGAGAAATATTAAAACAATGATTCTCAAAATCGAATAGCAATAATTATTTACAATAATACTTTTAATCTTCGAAGCTAGCAAATGAAAATTTCAACATTAAAAATGAAGGGATGGGCGTTGTTCGTTATCGTAATCGATTACACATTCGTTTTTCGTTGTTCGTTTTTCGTTTCCTATTCTCCGCTTCCTGTTCCCCGTTGTTCGTTGCTCGTTTTCCGTTTTTCGTTGTTCGTTTCGTATTCTCTATTTCCTATTCCCCATTCCCTATTTTTCCCCTATCTTCATCCCATAATTTATTAAATCTTTTAATGCAGCAAAAAAAGCAACTTTCGCTCTTTGATTTATCCATGATTGTGGTCAGTTTGGTGATCGGTATGGGCATATTTCGTACCCCTGTTAATGTGGCTGCGAAAGCCCAGATTCCCGAATTATTTTATCTGGCCTGGTTTATTGGTGGTTTTGTAGCATTTTGTGGCGCACTTACCTATGCTGAAATCGGCTCAAGATATCCGGTAACTGGAGGTTATTATAAAATCTTTTCTGCCGCGTACCATCCTTCTATTGCTTTTGCCATCAATTGCATTGTTATCATTTCGAGTGCAGCCTCTGTAGCCGCAATTTCTATTATTGGTGCTGAATATTTAGGCAAAATTATTTTACCGGTAGATATGCAAACGGATTTTTACAGGGTAACCATTGCAATCACCACGATATTGATTTTCTATCTCATCAATTTGCTTGGGCTAAAAGCAAGTGCTAAAACACAGAATGTATTAACAATTGTTAAAATCGCCTTAATCTTATTGCTCATTTGTGCTGTCTTTTTTGGTTCACAAACTCAGGCCATGACACCCGTTTTCAAAACTCAAAGCGGTTCTTTACCTACCTGGTCAGATTATGGAAAAGCATTAGGCTTATGTTTAATAGCCGTTTCATTCTCTTATGCAGGCTATGCACAAACGATCAATTTTGGAGGAGAAGTTAAAGAAGCGAAGAAAGTGATTCCACGTTCAATCATTATTGGCTTATCGATAATCGTATCCCTTTATCTAATCATTAATTATGTGTATGTAAAGGTAATCGGCTTCGAAGAATTGAAAACGGCTGAAAGTATTGCGGCAATTCTGGCTTCAAAAATATTTGGTCCGGCGGGCTTTAAAATGCTTTCAGTGATTATTTTTGTCTCTGTGATGGGTTATGTCAATGTGAATTTATTAAGCAACCCAAGGGCGATGTTTGCCATGGGAGAAGAAGGGGCACTGCCGAAGATTTTCACCAAAACAAATACAAAAACCGGCGTGATCACCCTGAGCTTAACCGTCTTCACCTTAATTGCCGTAGTGATTATTTTTTATGCAAAAACTTTTGATAAAATTTTGAACTACACTATCTTTCTGGAAAGTATCAGCATGGCCAGTTCCGCAGCTACTATTTTCATTTTAAGAAAAAGAACTGCACATCTCGATCAAAAAACAATCTACACTGTTCCTTTATATCCCATATTACCAATCATATTTATAGCGGCCTATACTTTTGTGGCATTTAGCATTTACACAGATGATCCCAACGCAGCATTGAACGGACTATATATTTTTATAGGGTTTTTAATTATTTATTTCATTTCCAGGTACTTCAAAAAATAAGTGATCAATCAGTCTTATAAACACCCCGATTAACAAATCAGCACCAAATCGCTTCCTTCTTGTCTTCCCTAAATCAAAATAATTTTGCCTGAATCCACTTGGCGGTTAGCGAAATGACGAGACAAGTTTTAAGACTTAAACTTTCCGGGCACCAATTTCAGGAGAAATAAATCATTACAAATCCAACAGAATAAAATGAGAAGCAAGGCTGGTTTTACCAATTAAAAATAAGACCTTGCTTCATAGAATAATTTAACCAGATTAATGAATAAAACACTCTCTCTAAAACAAGAAATTGCTTACGCTGCAGGTATGATCGGTTGGAGTACAATGACGAACATCATCATTGTAATGCTTCCATTTTTCTACCTGCCACCAAGTAATTCAGGATTACCTCCCTTGGTTCCACAACTTGTTTTTCTGGGCGCATTCAACATTTTATCAATTATTGCGGCCTCCGGCAGATTGGTTGATGCCATATTCGATCCGTTTATTGCAGGTAAAAGCGATGCCAGTGAAAATCCTAATGGTCGACGAATGCCTTTCATGAAATGGGCAATTTTACCTGCAATGATATTTTGTGGCCTGGTATTTTATCCTGTTGAGAAGGGCGAAAGCTTACATAATGCCTGGTGGCTTACCCTTACACTTTGCTTATTTTTTGTATCGGTAACCACTTACATCATTCCATATAATGCCTTACTTGCAGAAGTAACCAATACGCCTCGTCAAAAAGTGAAACTCTCCAGCTATCAACAAGTGGGTTTTGTAATCGGCATTATCTTCTCAGCCTGTACCAACAACTTTGCTGATTTGGTGCAGAATCATTTTATAGTTGTAAACCGCAGCGAAGCCGTGCAAATTGCCATCTGGGGTTTGTGCGTTTTATCTGGTCTGGTAATGTTAATGCCAATATTTTTCATCAATGAGAAAGAGTTTTCAGTAGCAAAGCCGACCCATGTTCCACTCTGGCCTGTCATAAAAAACACCTTCAAAAACAGTAATTTCAAGTATTATTTAATTTCAGATTTTGCGTTCTATACTGCGCTAAGTATCATTTCCAGTGGCTTATTATTCTTTTGCACCGTTTTACTTGGTTTACCAGAATCTGAAGGTGGCAAATTCATGGCTGCAATGGTTTTTGCTTCGCTTTTATTTTATCCCGTGGTTACGTTAGGATCAGCGAAAATTGGCAAGAAACCATTTGTCTTATTCGGCTTTGGCGTTCTTTGCATCATTTTCGTAACCATTTTCTTTTTAGGAAAACTGCCTTTCGGTCCTTATACTCAAATTTATCTTCTGGTCCTTTCGGCATCTTTTCCCCTTGCGGCCTTAGGCATTTTACCTACAGCAATCCTCGCAGATATCGCCCAAAAAGATACTATTGCAACTGGTGAGAATCATGAGGGTATGTTTTTCGCAGTAAAATATCTGTTTGTAAAATTAGGCCAGACTTTGGGCATCGCGGTTTTTGCCATGCTGACTATTTATGGAAAAGATCCGGGAAATGACTTTGGCCTAAGGCTAAACGGGGTGGTTGGCTTTGCGCTTTGCCTGGTTGCTTTAATTGTGTTCAGCCGGTTTAAAGAAGACAAATAGATAAGCAAATTTCTGCTAAAAGCAAAAACGCATGGAACAAATTGCTCCATGCGTTTTCTAATAATAGTTTCGATTTTAGTATCCGGGACTTTGTTTTAACGTTCCATTGCTTCTGTCAATCTGATCTTGCGGAAGCGGGAAATACTCGTCTCTTGATTCAATTGTTATGCCATTTAAATAATTAAAGTACCTGCCTTCAAAAGCAAAATAGCTTTCGAGTGTCTGTTTTGCGATTCCCCATCGCACCAAATCGAAAAAGCGGTGTCCTTCCATAGCCAGTTCAAGTCTGCGTTCAAAACGAACAGCATTCCTTGCGTAAGTAGCATTTGGAAAGGATGGGTAAGGATTAACCTGATAAGCCGCGGCTGGCGCTCCATTAATAGTGGCCGGGGTTATTTTCGCTGCACGAAGTCGTACGGCATTCACCAATGTTAATGCTGTAGACAAATCATTTGTTTCCACGGCACATTCTGCGGCCATTAAATAAACATCACTCAAACGAATTAGGTTTACATTCAAACCAGTTACATTAGTCATACCCGGACCAGTGCCTGATGCAATCTGCGAAGCTTCAATTGAATTTTTCACAGCAACAAAAGGACCACCATTACTCGAATCACGAATCCAGCTATCACCTGCCATAATTCCCCAATCGCGATATGGTACACCACGACGGCCAATTGTAGACTCTATTCTTGGATCGAATGCTATTGTACGATCTACCTGATAACTCGCTTTTGCAGCTGCTGATAAATTTAAATCTGAGGTATAAGGATTGGTTCTGTAACCACCATCTAATAGTGGTAATCCTGAGGCATCTACTTTAAAAGCATTTGCCAAATCAATAGTTGGCTGGAAAAATCCGCAGCAATTGATTGGTGTTACGCCTCCATAAGGAAAGTTGAGCATATCACCAATATTACCGTTATCACCACCCGTACCATCTGTACCAACCGAATGCTCTACCGCAACAATAGCTTCCGGTCCGCCCTCTTTTGTAATATCAAAATTATCAGTGTAAGGCATATTTACCAAACTTCCCTTTGCAGAAATTACTGCGTTAAGTTGAGCATACGCTTCAGCATAGCGTTTTTGGTACAATAAAACTTTCCCAAGATAAGCCTGAGCAGCATATTTATCCATACGCCCTTTTTGATTTTTTGGTTTGGTAGTATTCAGATTTGCCACTGCAGCCTGAAGATCTTCAATGATATTCGGGTAAATATCCTTATCATTAGGAACGATGGCTCCGTTTGAAGCTTCGGTTACATAAGGTACAAATTTAAAAACCCTAACCAGAAAGAAATAATAATGTGCCCGGAGTAGTCTGGCTTCACCTTGAATTTCTTTCGCCCTGCTATCTGAAAACTTTGTAGCTCCGCTTCCAGCTTGTAATGTTGCGAGCACTTTTAAAGTATTGTTACAACGCTGAACACCTTCAAAGCACCTGTCATATAAGTTAGAAAGGTTATCATTTGTACTGGTAGGTGAATGTTGTTCTATGGCATTCATGGGAGGTTGATCACCATTACTACTCCCCTTATGCGCGTTATCAGATGCAACTTCACCAAATAGCCACTGGCTTGGAGCTGCACCATAATTACCCCATGTGCCATTATTATTTCCATTAAGGAGACCGTATGCACCAAGTAATAAACCTTCTACCCCATCCTGGGTGGTTAATTGCTCTGCTGTAAGCTCAGCCTGTGGGTTTAGCGAAAGAAATTCCTTTTTGCAGGATACGCTACTTAGAATCAATATGGAAAAGAAAATATATTTTATATGTTTCATCGTAAAATCTTTTAATTAAAATCCAACATTTATACCTAATAAAAACTGTCGTGGTGATGGATATACCCCTTGATCAACACCTGGAGCGGTGAAGCCATCTGTAATCTGACTAACCTCCGGATCTACACCCGTGTATTTAGTAATGGTAAACAAATTACTTGCTGCCACATATACCCTAAATTTGCTGATCCCTGCTTTGGCACCAAAAACCTTATTTGTAGGGATTGAATATCCAAGCTGAAGGTTTTTAAGCCTTAAAAAACTACCATTTTGAATATAATAACTGGAAGAAGCAAACTCTACATCAGACGCACCAGCATAAGCAGATGGAATAGTGCTGGTAGGATTGCCTGGACTCCAGGCATTTAATAACCGGGTGCTTTTTGCGCCGTCAAAAGATGGGAAATCAGTAAAGTAACGGGTGGCTTCAAAAATATCGTTGCCCTGTACACCATATAAAAAGGCTGTAATATCAAAATTATGATAAGAAGCATTCAGATTTACGCCGTAAGTAAAATCAGGATTTGGATTTCCAATAATTGTACGATCTTTTGGGTCAATAACACCATCTCCGTTAATATCCTGATAACGTAAGCCACCTACACGAGCACCGGTATAAGATGGATTATTCTGGATATCTGCTGCACTTTGATAAATTCCATTGGTTTTATATCCATAAAAAGATCCGAATGGGGAACCTTGTTGTAAAACGCTGGTTTGCAAGCTTCTGTAATTACCATATACCTGGTTAAAAATTCCAGGAGCAAGCTGGTCAATTTTATTTACGTTTCTCGAAAAGTTAACGCCGAAATCAAACTTAAAAGGACTATCAGCTTTTCTGCCATAGTGGTAGGCCACATTAAACTCGATCCCTTTATTGCTCATATCACCAATATTTACAAATGGCGAGCTTCCTAAACCAACTACACTTGATGGCAAAGGCAGGTTATAAAGCATATCGGTGGTTTTTTTATTGTACCAATCTACCGATCCATCAAAAGCACCTTCAAATAAGGTAAAATCCAAACCTACGTTCAGGGCCTTTAAGGATTCCCATTTAACATCAGAATTTAAATAAGCGTTTTGCCATACCCCGGTGGTAAGTGTATTTCCACCGCCAACAGCATAGGCTGCATTAGTGATCGAACTTTGATACCGGTTGATATACTGATATGGCGGAATCCGCTGGTTACCTGTTTGACCGTAACCCACACGAAGTTTTAAATCAGATACCCATTTGATATTTTTTAAAAATTCTTCTTCTGATAATCTCCATGCAACACTTCCCGCAGGATAAACACCATATTTATTTGCCGGACCGAAATTAGATGATCCATCCCTCCGAACGGTTACGCTGGCCAGATAACGGTCATTGAATGAATAATCAACCTTTCCAAATATAGAGAAAAGAGAACCGATTGAGCCCGTACTCGAATTACTGATATTGGACGACCCGGTATTAAGGTAATAGTAATCCTGATCTCCTAATAAAAAGAAATCATTTCTTGATCCATTTAACTGCCTTGACCTTGAACGTATGGCTTCAGTACCTACTAACACATTTAACTTATGCTTTTCATTAAAGGTAGCGCTATAATTTAGAGTGTTAGACCAGGTCCATTCTGTATTATAACCCTGATATTCACTTAAATTATTGGAGTTATTCCCTTCTGAGAATTCGAGATTTGGATAACGCATAGACAGGCCGTTATAGTTCTCGTAACGTATCCCGAAATTGGTTCTTAACACCAAACCTTTAAGAATATCTCCTTCAGCAAACATATTACCAAAGAAGAAATTGCTTTTGTTTACATTATCTTTTGCTCTGTAAAGAAAAGCAACGGGATTTTCTGCATTTCCAAGCTGACTTCCACGGCTACCAGCAAAATTTCCGTTAATGTCATAAACCGGAATAATTGTGGGAATCCGATAGGCCCATCCCAATGCACTTCCCTGATCCTGATAACCGCCTGGTGTATTTGGATTTACACCAAAACCATATCCTTCAGAATAACTGTATTGTGCATTTTCACCAAAACGAACATGTTTATTGAATGCACTTACGGTAGTGTTTGAGCGGAGATTATAACGTTTAAAGCCCGTGTAATCTATTGTCCCCTTCTGGTTAAGATAACCTGCGGATAAAGCATAGGTTGCATTTTCTGAACCGCCCGTAGCACCCAACTGGTAATTTTGTACCGGGGCTGAACGGGTAATCTCATCAAACCAGTTTGTTCCTGCTTTGTTGGCCCTTGTGATCTGATAAAAAAGCGATGGGTCTCGACTGTAATTATATCTCGATGGATCAGCATCTGCTGCGGTAACATCCTGACCTAAGGCAGACCCTGCTACTAAATATTCAGGTAATACGGGGGTTGTTCCTGAACCATAATTTCTACCCGCTGCAATTGCTTTTCCGGCATTGGTATAGCTATCAAATACATATTGTGCATATTGTTGCGGATTCATCATTTCCGGAAAACTATTTTTCCTTGGCACCTGCGTTCCGTAATAAGAATCAACGGTAATTTTTGGCGCGCCGGATATTCCTTTTCTGGTAGTGATAATTACCACCCCATTATTTGCTCTGGAGCCATAAATGGATGCTGACGAAGCATCTTTAAGCACCTGCATGCTTTCGATGTCATTCTGGTTTAGCCAGGATAGTTTGCCTTCAAAGGGTACACCATCAATAACATATAATGGTTCATTATTATTAATGGTACTTGTTCCCCTGATTCGAATTTGAGGCGTAGAACCCGGCGCACCATCATTAATAATCTGTACACCGGTGGCTTTTCCTTGCAAAGCTTCTACCGCACTTGCAGCTGGCTGGGCTTTTAATACGCCCATATCTACTACTGCCACTGCACCTGTTAAATCTTTTTTACGTTGTGAGGAGTAACCGGTTACCACCACCTCGGTTAAGTTATTATTCTCTGCCTGCAGCACCACAGCAATATTGGTCTGACTGCCTACAGTTACTTCTTTGTTTGTAAATCCGATAAAGGAAATTACCAGAACATCAGTGGGGTTGACACTGAGTGAAAATGCACCGTTGGCATCAGTTGTGGTACCGCCAGTTGCATTTTTAATTTTAATGGTTGCGCCTACAATGGGAAGTTTGTCATCGCTGGCAACAACTTTACCAGTAATTTTAGTTTGGGCAGTTGCGCCGATGGCATACAACAAACCCAAGCACAGAAGAAGAAAGCCCCTCCTGAAAATGGATAGATTTTGTGTCATAGTTTATATATTGGTTAGTATTAGTTTCTGGTTCGAATTAACCCACTCAAAGAATTGGCTTAATTTCAATCAGGCGCCTATCAGCAAAGCCTGTGAAAAATAACGTAATTTCGATTTGATCGAAAACGTGAAAACGCGATGGAATAATAGCTTAGGAAACCGCTTGAAAAGTAAGGTACATGTAGTGCCATAGATAATGATTTAGTTGGTTAGAAATCCGTAAGTTTAATCAGACATTATACATGAAAACTATATAACACTGATTATAAACAAATTACAATTTAATAAAAATTTAATAGGCAACCAAAACAATAATTCTTTTTAGGCTATTTCTTTTTAAAAATTTATCTTTTTTGCAAGCACTTTAAACAATAATTATAACTCGTAGCCTCCAATTCTACCTAAAATAATTTTCTTATCGCTTCCAGATTATTTCTGTATATTTGCCGCTGAAGCAGGAATATGGGCTTGCCATTCTAAATGGCATATTCTCTCCGCAAGTTAGTCCTTCAATAAATGATTGTTCTAGCTTCTTCGATAAATATTACATAGAAACATACATGTTATTCAAAGAATTAAACCTCATAGAGCCAATTTTACAGGCGCTTGAGAAACAAGGTTATACACAACCTACCCCAATACAGGAGCAATCCATTCCCACCATATTAAAAGGTAAAGATTTACTAGGTTGTGCACAAACAGGTACGGGTAAAACGGCTGCTTTTGCGATTCCAATGTTGCAGTTATTGCACGAAAAACATATCAATACCAAGGCAAACAAAAACATTAAAGCTTTAGTATTAACACCAACCCGTGAACTGGCGATACAGATTGAAGAAAGTTTTAAAGCTTACGGAAACAATTTAAATTTGCGTCACCTGGTAATATTTGGAGGTGTTAATCAACACTCGCAGGTAGAAGCACTTAAAAAAGGTATCGATATTTTAGTGGCAACTCCAGGCCGTTTACTGGATTTAATGAACCAGGGTTTCATCAGCTTAAGCACCATCGAACTTTTTGTTTTAGATGAAGCCGATCGTATGCTGGATATGGGCTTTATTCACGATGTTAAGAAAGTAGTTGCAAAATTACCTTCAAAACGTCAGACTTTGTTCTTCTCTGCAACTATGCCGGATGAAATTCAAAAGTTAGCGAATACGATCTTATCTGACCCAACCAAGGTAGAAGTCACGCCAATTTCTTCTACTGCCGAAACCATCGTTCAATCGGTTTATTTTGTAGATAAGCCCGATAAAAAGAAATTATTAATCCACTTGCTGGAAGATAAGAACATCCAAACTGCCCTGGTTTTCACCAGAACCAAACATGGTGCAGACAGGATTGTGAAAGATTTAGGCTTTGCCGGAATTAAATCTGCAGCTATCCACGGAAATAAATCACAAAATGCCCGTCAGCGTGCATTAACAGATTTTAAAGACAGAAAAATTCGCGTTTTAGTGGCTACTGATATTGCTGCCCGTGGTATCGATATCGATCAATTATCACACGTAGTGAACTATGAGTTACCGAATATTCCTGAATCTTACGTTCACCGGATTGGCCGAACTGGTCGTGCTGGTGCAAACGGAATTGCAATCTCTTTTTGCGATGCGGAAGAAAACGAATACTTATTGGATATTCAGAAACTGATTAAAATTACCTTACCAGTGGTTGACGACCATCCTTATCCATTAAGCTGGGAAAGTATGTTGGCTAAAAACCAGGTCAAACGCAAACCACAGGCACAATCAAAAGGTGGCGGCGGCGGTGCCAGAAAAAGTGGCGATGGCAACATGAGCGGCAAACCTCGTAATGCAAGCAGTCAAAGGAAGTATAGTGGAAATAGAGGGAAGAGAGACTAGCGCTTGAAAAGTAGCGAAAAAGCGGAAAGCAGAGAGACTAAAGCTGAAAGCTCAAAGACTAAAGCATAAAAATAAACCCAGGTTGAAAAACAGCCTGGGTTTATTTTTGCTATTTTATTTGTCGGCTTAAGCCAACAACCATGAACAGGCAGTAGTATTAAGTAAGATGCATGAATGGTTGCGTACGAAAGAAACAAAAATCAGACTTTTCTTTTGAAGGCTGGCTAAAGCCAGGGGTGATGCATAAGCCATCTTATAGTACCAATGAGCAATATAAAAAGTCTCTCAGAATATTGGCTAAAGCCAACAGCGATGAATAAAAAGGTCTATTATCCTATATCCATAAAACAAACAAGAAGCCCCGATGTACAAGAATGTAAATCGGGGCTTTATAAAACTTTGCAGGAAGCTTTTCGCTTTCGTCTTTTAGCTTTAAGCCTAAACCACTACATTAATAATCTTTCCTTTAACAAAAATGATTTTCTTCGGTGCCTTGCCGTCCAGGAACTTTTGAAACTGCTCATTAGCTAATAAAATGGCTTCTACTTCTGGCTGAGCCAAAGTTAAGCTCAAATTTAAATTCATCTTCATCTTACCATTCACAGAAACCGGATAAGCAAATTCGTCTTCAACCAGGTGTTCCGGATTGAAAACCGGGAAAGCCGTATACGACAATGTTCCAGCCTCATTACCCAATTGCACCCAAAGTTCTTCACAAATGTGTGGCGCATATGGAGAAAGAATAATCACCATATCCTGCAAAATGCTGCGTTTGTTCGACTTAATATCCGTTAATTCATTAACCGCAATCATGAAACTGGAAACAGAGGTATTGAAAGAGAAACGTTCAATATCATCCTGAACTTTTTTGATAATCTTATGTAGTGCTTTCAGCTCTGCTTTTGTTGGTTCCGAATCTGAAACTGTGAACTCCCAGGCCTCGTTGTGGAATAACCTCCAGAATTTGCGCAAGAACTTAAATACACCTTCAATACCATTCGTATTCCAGGGTTTACTTTGCTCCAGTGGACCTAAGAACATTTCATACATCCGCAAAGTATCAGCTCCATAACGCTCAATCAAATCATCCGGATTAACGACGTTGAATTTTGATTTAGACATTTTTTCAACCTCTATACCGCAGACATATTTTCCACCTTCAAGAATAAATTCTGCGTTAGCATACTCTTCTCTCCAGGCTTTAAATTTATTCAGATCTAGGGTATCGTTCTCCACAATGTTAACATCAACATGCAAAGCAGAGGTTTTGTATTCCTTTCTTAATCCGGCAGAGACATAAGTATTAGTTGGCTTTCCATTCTCGTCATTAATGCGATAAACAAAACTACTTCTCCCCTGAATCATGCCCTGGTTAATCAGTTTTTTGAAAGGCTCTTCCTCTTTAGTATATCCTAAATCTTTCAAAAATTTGTTCCAGAAACGGCTATATAATAAGTGTCCTGTGGCATGTTCAGAACCGCCGATATATAAATCAACAGCTTTCCAATATTCAACAGCCTCTTTTGAAGCAAAGTCAGCATCATTATTGGCATCCATATAACGGTACCAATACCAGCTACTTCCAGCCCAACCTGGCATGGTGCTGAGTTCATAATGTTCACCAGCAGGAGGCGTCCAGTTGTCTGCCCTTGCCAAAGGTGGCTCACCCGTTTCAGTTGGCAAATACTTATCTATTTCTGGCAAGACTAAAGGCAATTCCTCTTCTTTGATTAAATAAGGTAAACCATTTTTAAAGTAAACCGGAATTGGTTCTCCCCAATAACGTTGACGACCAAAAATCGCATCGCGCTGACGGAAGTTAACTTTTGCTTTCCCTACGCCTTTCTCTTCTAACCAGCTATTTAAAAATGGCACCGCTTCCTTATAAGTTAAGCCGTTGATGAAACCTGAATTAATATAAGTTCCTTCTTTGGTAGGGTCGGCTTGCACATCAATATCTTTCTGACCATCCAGAATCTGAATAATCGGCAGATTGAAATGGGTTGCAAATAACCAGTCGCGCTGATCGCCACTTGGCACACCCATCACCGCACCGGTTCCGTATCCTGCAAGTACATAATCCGCAATCCATAATGGAATGCGTTCGCCACTTACCGGGTTAATTACATAAGTACCAGTGAAAGCACCAGAAACAGTTTTAGTATCCGCCATGCGGTCTAATTCTGATTTCTTTTTCGTCTGCGAAATATAATGCTCAACATCTTGTTTTTGTTCTGATGTCGTTAGTTCAGCAACCCACTCATGCTCAGGTGCCAAAACCAAATAAGAAACACCGAAAATCGTATCTACACGGGTAGTGAAAACCTCAATATATTCTGAATTCCGAGGTCCGGAGTCAGGAGTCTCATTCGTTGATCGTGAATCTTCGATCTTAAATTTAACTGATGCCCCCACACTTTTACCAATCCAGTTGCGTTGCATTTCCTTAATGGGTTCGGGCCAATCGATGGTATCTAAGCCTTGCAATAATCTGTCGGAGTAAGCAGTGATTCTCATGCTCCATTGCATCATTTTTTTCTGTTCTACCGGAAAACCACCGCGTTCAGAAAAACCATCTTTTACCTCATCATTGGCCAAAACAGTTCCTAAAGCAGCGCACCAGTTTACGGTGCTTTCTCTAAGATAAGTTAAACGGTATTTCAGTAATTCAATCTGCTTTTCCTCATCCGTAAATGCTGCCCAATCACTTGGTAGGAAGGATTTCACATCTTCATCACAAGCAGCTTTCACATCCGCAGAGCCGGAAGTGTTGAATTTTTCAATTAAAGTAGTGATATCTTCTGCACGATCATTTTCCAGGTTATACCACGAATTGAACAACTGCATAAAAATCCACTGTGTCCACTTATAATAAGAGGGTTCACTGGTGCGCACTTCACGTCTCCAGTCGAAAGAAAAACCGATTTGATCTAACTGGCGGCGATATGTAGCAATATTTGCTTCTGTAGTAATGGCCGGATGCTGGCCAGTTTGGATAGCGTATTGTTCTGCTGGTAAACCAAAAGAATCATAGCCCATTGGATGCAGCACATTAAAACCCTTAAGGCGTTTATATCTCGAAAAAATATCTGATGCAATGTAACCCAGCGGGTGACCAACGTGCAGACCTGCTCCAGATGGATAAGGGAACATATCTAACACATAATATTTTGGTTTTTCAGAATTGCTTTCGGCTTTAAATGTTTGATGATCTGCCCAAAATTTCTGCCACTTTTGTTCTATTTCTTTGAATTGGTAATCCATTGCAAGTTTTAATTTTTTAAAGGAGCGAAAATACGCAAATTAAGGGGCTTACTAAAACCAAAATATGCTAAACTAGAATATTATTCCGTCGGCTGAAGCCGGACGGCAATGAATTGGATTGTAAATCTAAACCAATTGAATGTGTTATCTGAAATTCGCCGTCGGCAATGAATGGATTGCAAAAATCATTGCCTTGCCCAACTAAATAATTGTTTCTTTGACTATTGAATCCTTTAAGCAATCAATACTTCGTAAATAGCGCAGATACGCTTTACACTAATACTGCGTACATGCTCATCATTTTAAAACTGCATATCTTTTCACTTCAATCTGAGGAAAATTTTGAAGGATTGTCTAAATAAAAAAAGCGCCATTGGCAATTAAAAACCAATGGCGCAAGCAAACACTAGGGGATTAGACTTTTATCTTGTTAAGTAATAAGTTTTCACAATATTGGTTTTATCAATTTTAGCGGTGAACTGAAACTGCGTAGCAGTGAGGTTTTTAACCGTACAGTATGAAGTTCCTTCGGGAAAAATCATTCCGAATTCATCTCCTAGAGATGTGGTATAATTACCAATGGTGCGCTGATTTGTCAGACTCAATTCTACCTGATCCTCGCTATTTAATTTAAAATCCATATAATCATCCCGGGTATAATTGAATGTTCCATTAAGAGATTGGTTCGTATTTCCCGACACTTCGATTTTATTAACCATCCATTTGCCAACGATTCGGGCTTTTAAGGAAGTAGTATCCTTCTTACAAGAGAATAATGCCGTGGTTACTATAAAAAGCAATCCAATCATGGTAATTTGTTTTTTCATTTAGAATAGATTTAGGTTTTGTTATGATTAATTAACGCCGTTTAGTAAAATTTCGTACTGATTTCAAAAAAAGTGTTCCGTTAAAATTATAATCAACCGACTAAACTAAATCGTTTACTAATGCGTTAAAGTTCATTTAGCATAGGTTTATATTGGTGTTTATCAGGTATAATTTCTATTTTCGCAAAAACTAAATTGAAATACATGGAAGAATTCGAAGTAAGTGATGCATCTAAGAAAACCAAAACCGTATATATCTCTACGATTATCAGTATTGCGCTGGTTTTATTAATGCTGGGCCTGCTTGGGTTGGTACTTGTACATGCCAAAAACCTGTCTAATTACGTAAAAGAAAATATTGTGCTTAACATCATTGTTGATGAAGGTGCAAAAGAAACTGACGTTCTGGCTTTTCAAAAAGAGTTAAATGCAAATCGTGCGGTAAAGCAAACTCAATATGTAAATAAAGAGTTGGCAGCGAGAAATCTAACGCAGGATTTAGGGGAAGATTTTGTTAATTTTTTAGGTTATAATCCACTCACCTCTACTTTCGATGTTTATTTAAAGGCTGAGTATGCCAACAATAAAAGTATTGAGGGCCTAAAAGCGAGTATTTCTAAAAACCCTGTGGTTAAAGAAGTAGTTTACCAAAGTTCTTTAATTGATATGGTGAATAAAAATATCAATACCATCGGTTTAATTATTTTAGCATTTGCAGTACTGCTTCTAGTCATTTCGATTGCACTGATTAACAACACTATACGCTTAGCCATCTATTCGCAAAGATTTTTAATTAAAAGTATGCAGCTGGTTGGTGCAACGAAAAACTTTATCCGACGTCCTTTTTTATTATACGCAGCTTTACATGGTTTAATTGCGGCTTTTATCGCCATCATTATCTTGTTAGCTACTTTAATTTATGCACGTAAAGAAGTTCCGGAAATTATTATCCTAAACAACTATAAAGAATTTGGCTTTGTATTCGTTGGCTTAATTATTATCGGAATATTTATTACCGGCATCAGCACCTGGTTTGCAGTAAGCAGGTATTTACGTTTAAAATCTTACAATCTTTATAGATAATGGCATTAGAAAAAAAGACAAGTCCGATTACGAAGGACGTTAAAAGCGAGTTGGTTTTCACCAAAAAGAACTATCAGTTATTGTTGATCAGCATCGGGATTGTAGCATTAGGCTTCATCTTAATGATGGGCACAACGGGCGATATTTACGATTTCAGAAGAACCCTGCTGGCACCGCTGGTTGTACTTTTTGGTTTTGCTTTCGGTATTTACGCTATTCTTAAAAAATAACTTTGCTTTAAATAAAGTCTTTTTTTAACTTTAAGATATGACGACTACAAATTTGCAAATAGAAATAAATTCTTTGCCCTTGAACCTAAGACAGGAGGTGGCAGATTTTGTAGCATTCTTAAAAACAAAAAAAGTAAATAAACCGAAATTAAAGTCACGAGAATTTGGTTATGCAAAAGGTAAAATCAAATTATCTGATGATTTTGATGAGCCATTAGAAATGTTTTCAGATTACATTTAATGGCTTTTTTGTTAGATACACATACTTTCCTGTGGTTTGTTGCTGGCGATAATCAATTGCCTGAATTAATAAGAAAAAAAATATCAAACATTAATGAATCCTGTTTCCTCAGCATTGCATCACTTTGGGAAATTGCCATTAAAAAGCAGATTGGAAAATTAAAACTTAACCCTCATCTCAAGGGACAAAAAACTCAAAAATTATAGCATAAAATTACTTTGGGACTAACCCACATTTACCTACTATGAATTATTTCGAAGCCATTGTCCTTGCCATTATAGAAGGGCTGACTGAGTTTTTGCCTGTTTCAAGCACCGGGCACATGATTATTGCATCATCGTTTATGGGCATCGCGAGCGATCCATTCGTGAAACTTTTTACAATTGCCATTCAATTAGGTGCTATCCTATCCGTATTGGTTTTATATTTCAAAAGATTTTTTAAATCCATTAACTTCTACATTAAATTGCTGGTTGCTTTTATTCCGGCAGCAGTTTTTGGTTTACTGTTGAGCAAAAAAATTGATGAACTTTTAGAAAGTCCGATGGCGGTAGGAATTTCGCTCTTAGTTGGCGGCGTAATTCTTTTATTTGTAGATAAATGGTTCAATAAGCCAACCCTTCATGAAGAAGAAGAGATAAACTACTTAACTGCTTTAAAAATTGGTTTCTTTCAATGCATTGCTATGATTCCCGGCGTTTCCCGCTCCGGAGCAACCATCATAGGCGGTATGACGCAAAAATTAAGCAGGAAATTAGCTGCAGAATTTTCGTTTTTTTTAGCAGTTCCAACAATGTTCGCCGCAACAGGCAAAAAGTTATTCGATTTTTATAAAGAAGGAAATACCATTACACATGAGCAGGTTAACCTGTTAATTATTGGTAACGTAGTAGCCTTTATTGTAGCACTACTAGCCATCAAAAGCTTTATTGGTTTCTTAAATAAACATGGCTTTAAAATGTTCGGCTACTATAGAATCGTTGCCGGACTGGTAATTATCATCTTGTTGCTTACCGGCCACTCTATGCAAATTATTTAATCTGTATCTTTGCGCAAAAAAGATTTGTGAGTACAGAAAATTCAAAGTTTAAAGATTTCAATTTTGCCGAGGGCGAACTGCTTTTAATTAACAAACCATACAAATGGACATCCTTTGATGTGGTAGGCAAAATCCGCAACTCTTTAAAACCACTAAAACTAAAGGTTGGTCATGCAGGTACGCTAGATCCATTGGCCACCGGCCTGTTAATCATTTGCACAGGGAAATTAACCAAGCAGATAGATACTTTTCAGGCCGAAGAAAAAGAATATACCGGCACCATGATTCTAGGCGCCACAACCCCGTCCTTCGATATGGAAACGGAGGTTGATCAGACTTTTGATATTTCCGCCATTACCGAAGAGCAGATTTATGCTGCAACAGCACCCTTTACCGGAGCTATTGAGCAATATCCGCCAGCGCATTCAGCCGTAAAAATTAACGGCGAGCGTTTATATGTAAAAGCACGTTTAGGCGAAGAAGTAGAACTGCGCAAACGCTTTGTAAGCGTACCAACATTCGAAATTACTAGAATAGCACTCCCTGAAATCGATTTCCGAATTGTGTGCAGCAAAGGCACCTACATTCGCTCATTGGTTTCCGATTTTGGAAAAGCCCTCAACAGCGGTGCCTATTTATCTCAGCTTACCCGTACCAGAAGCGGAAACTTTTTGCTTTCAAATTCGTTTGAGGTTTTAGAGCTTGTTAATTATATTCGTAGCAAGAAAGAAGAAATTAAAATTCAGGAATAAAGATGAACCGAATAAAAAACAAGAATGCCCGGTTTGCAAAAGAAATACTCTTGATTGCTGCGGGGGTTACTTCAGCTTGTTTTGGTTTAAAAAGCTTCCTTATGCCCAGCCATTTTATTGATGGTGGTGTAACCGGGATCTCGCTACTATTAAGCACCTTAACCGGGTGGAACCTCTCGTACCTCATTGCCATTATCAATATTCCGTTTGTGATATTAGGTTTCAGGCAGATTGGAAAAGGTTTTGCCATCAAAACTGCCATAGCCATTGCTGCCCTATCCGTGGCTTTAATCATTTTGCCGTTTCAACCGATTACGCATGATAAATTGCTTATCGCGTTCTTTGGGGGGTTATTTTTAGGCGGAGGAATTGGCCTGGCCATGCGTGGTGGCTGCGTAATTGATGGTACAGAGGTGCTTGCCCTTTACATCAGTAAGAACAGTATCTTAACCGTTGGCAATATTATCCTGGTTTTAAACATTATTATCTTTGCTTTCGCAGCTTACTTTTTAAATATTGAAACAGCACTCTACGCCATACTAACTTATCTATCCGCCTCTTACACTATCGATTTTATTGTAAACGGAATCGAGCAATATACGGGCGTAACCATTATTTCAGAACATCAGGATGAAATAAAAAGTTATATCATTACCGAAATGAAACGTGGTGTAACCATCTACAAAGGCGAAGGCGGTTATGGTGAAAGAAAAGACATCGACATTGTTTTTACTGTTGTAACAAAATTGGAAATGAGCAAATTACAAACCGCCATCAGAAATATAGATGCCGATGCCTTTGTGATACAACAACAAATTGCAGACTTAAAAGGTGGCGTAGTCAAGCGTCATGCTTTGCATTAATAAATATAATTATAGAAATTTGGGAGTGCTCCCAAGCTACGCAAGGGGTCGGGCTGTACGCTATATCTTTTTCGTTTTTACTCACTGATATTATCCTATAAAACGAAAAAGGATACCGCTTCCATCCCTCACACAAAACCCATAGTTTAAAAAGATTATCCCATTGAAAATATACCATAACCTATCAGAATTTACCAAGCTTAATAATGCAGTAGTCACCATCGGCACTTTCGATGGTGTTCATTTCGGACACCAGAAAATCATCAAACAACTGGTAGCCAAAGCAAAAGCAGATCACGGTGAAAGTGTAATCTTAACCTTTTTCCCGCATCCGAGACTCATCATCGATCCCGAAAATCAGGATCTGAAGATGATCAATACCATTAATGAAAAGGCAGAAATATTAAAGAGCCTTGGTGTTGATCATTTAATCATCACACCTTTTACCCGCGATTTTTCCAATCAGCTACCAGCAGACTATATCAAAAATATACTGGTAGATCATATTGGAACCAAACACATTATCATCGGTTATGATCACCGTTTTGGAAAAGACCGTACCGGTACGCTGACAGAATTGAAAGCTGCAGGTATTCATTTTGGTTTTACGGTAGAAGAGATTATGGAACAAGATATCCATGATGTAGCAGTGAGTTCTACCAAAATTCGACAGGCACTTTTAGCGGGAGATGTAGGCCTGGCATCAGATTATCTGGGTTATGCTTTCCCCATTTTCGGGCGTGTAATAAAAGGTGATAAAATAGGCAGAACAATAGGTTTCCCAACGGCCAATATTTTTGTAGAAGAAACCTACAAACTTATTCCGGGCGATGGCATTTATGCCGTAACCGTTGAGATGGAGGTTAGGAGTTCGGAGTTAGGAGTTGGAAGTCAGGAATCTGGAGTCAATAGTCAAGAGTCAGGAATGGAGGTCATCAACCTTCAACCTTCAACCCTAAACCTTCAACCTTTTAAGGGTATGGCATACATTGGTCAAAGGCCAACCATTAACGGAATGACCAGAAACATTGAAGTAAATATTTTCGATTTTAATCAGGAGATTTACGGACAGGATATCAAAATGAATTTTTTAAAATTCCTTCGTCACGATGTGAAATTTACGGGCCTTGAAGCATTGAAAATACAACTCCACCAAGACAAAGAAGATACATTAGCCTACTTTTCATCTCTCGAATAGCTAAGCTTAATTGAAATTTAACTTTTAAAAAAGCCTCATTTTCGCTATATTAGCAGCAATGAGGCTTTTTTATATCATATTTTTTTTCAGTATACTGGCGAGTCTGACAAGCTTTGCTGCTCCCAAAAAAAATAGTGCATTAAAAAGTCATTCTACAAAAATTACTGCATTTAATGGAAAATATAGCCTAAAATCCACTTCAGGGATCGCTCCTGATCAAGAAAATCTACAAAAAGATTTAATCAATAACACCATCATTAAAATCCTTTTAGATCTGTTTGCTGTTCTGGTTATTGCCATGCTTCTTTCGCCACCCGTGAAAATGAGTGATTCGATTTTGAAGCGACTTAAATATAATTACTGGTGCTTACTTAAAATGCTTTACCCGAAACACGTTTTCTGGTAAATCTTTAAGCGCACCGCCATCAGGTGGAATACGAAAGCCGGCTAAACCGGAAATCTTTTACCATAATACTGATTACCATAATGCATTTACCAGATTTAATTGCCGATTTAGGATTAATTCTTGCCGCAGCAGGGATTACCACACTCATATTTAAAAGAATAAAACAACCCCTTGTTTTAGGTTATATTTTAGCAGGCTTACTTGTTGGGCCACATTTAGATTTTTTTCCATCCGTTACTGACACCAAAAGTATCAACATCTGGGGCGAAATCGGCGTAATTTTCCTCCTCTTCAGTTTAGGTTTAGAATTCAGTTTCAAAAAATTAGTCAAAGTAGGTGGCTCTGCATCAATTACCGCCATTGTCGAAGTCGTTTTTATGTTGCTGATTGGTTTCTCCGCAGGTAAGCTCATGGGCTGGAAAACCATGGATAGTATCTTCTTAGGTGGTATTCTTTCGGTGTCTTCTACTACCATTATCATCAGGGCTTTTGAAGAACTAGGGGTTAAACACAAGAAATTCGCAGGTTTGGTATTCGGCGTACTCATTGTAGAAGATTTAGTGGCTATTTTACTGCTCGTTCTCCTCTCAACAGTTGCTGTAAGTCAGCAATTTGCCGGCAGTGAAATGTTAATCTCAATTGCCAAACTTGCTTTCTTTCTAGTGCTCTGGTTTCTGGGTGGAATATTTCTCATTCCAACCTTCCTTAAAGCCACAAGGAAGCTCATGAACGATGAAACCATGCTGGTTGTTTCTTTAGCTTTATGTCTAATTATGGTGCTTTTAGCTGTGAAAGTTGGCTTTTCTCCTGCATTGGGCGCTTTCATTATGGGGTCTATCTTAGCAGAAACCACGCAAGCTGAAAGAATAGAACACCTTACCAAATCGGTAAAAGATTTGTTTGCAGCTGTCTTCTTTGTTTCGGTAGGTATGCTGATCGATCCGAAAATTCTGATCGACTATGGCCTGCCCATCGTAATCGTAACACTAGCCACTATTTTGGGTAAGTTTTTAAGCTCAAGCCTTGGCGCCTTACTTTCAGGTCAGCCGTTAAAAACCTCGGTTCAGGCCGGGATGAGTTTAGCGCAGATTGGGGAGTTTTCTTTTATCATTGCTACACTTGGTTTAACGCTGAAAGTAACCAGCGACTTTCTGTATCCAATTGCTGTGGCCGCATCAGCCATTACTACTTTTACCACGCCATATCTCATCAAACAATCAGAACCTTTTTATAATTTCCTCAATAGAATTTTACCTAAAAAATGGCTTGATGGCATTTCTAGATATAGTTCCAGTACCACAGGTATGACCACCTTAAGTGACTGGAAAATCCTGTTGCGTGGATATGCTTTTAATACCGTTATTCACTCGGTGATAATCGTAGCCATTATTTTCTTTGCATCGAGGTACATCCAGCCCTTCATCGCCAATAACGTGGTAAATGGCATGAAATCTACGATCATTAGTCTGGTGGTTTCCTTCGTGATCATGGCGCCTTTTCTATGGGCATTGTCCATCAGGAGGATTCAAAAAACAGCTTACTCCCATTTGTGGCTTAGTAAAAAGTTTACACGTGGTCCGCTCATTGCAATTGAAGCCTTCAGAATTGCATTGGGCGTATTTTTTGTGGGCTTTTTGGTATACGAATTTTTCGATACCTGGATCGCTGCCGGAATAGCGCTGATACTCATTGTATTGATGATGTTTATCTTTTCGAGAAAGCTCCAATCATTCTATAATAAGCTGGAGAAACGTTTCATCTTAAACCTGAATGCCAGGGAAAATCTAAAACCTGATATTTTACCCTGGGATACCCATTTAACAGAACTGGTGGTTTCGCCGGAATCGGAAGTGGTTGGCCAAACACTTGCCAGCCTGATGATTCGCGAGAAATATGGTGTAAACATAGCCATGATAGAACGCGGGAGAACCAATATTCCAACGCCGGGAAGAGACGAAAGACTTTACCCGAACGATAAATTACTGTTAATTGGTGCAGATGATCAACTTGCAGCAGTAAAGACAATTTTAGAGGTCGATATTCCGGAGACCGAAAGCGAGAAAAACTTCCCCGACAAGGAAATGACCTTGCAGAAAGTTGTGGTTAATCTCGAATCTCCTGTTTACGGTTTAAGCATCAGAAATGCAGGCATTCGGGAAAAGGCACAGGCGCTGATTGTGGGAATTGAACGCGGAACAGAAAGAATTTTAAACCCATCGTCTGATTTCATTTTTGATAACGGCGATGTGGTCTGGATTGTTGGAAATAATAGGAAAATTAAAGAGGTAATATAGAAAGACCGGCGTCGGGAGTCTTTAGTCCGGAGTCGATATCGCCTTACGACTTCAGACTTATTTTTATATCTTCGTATACAACCCTACCTATGAAAGTTGATATAGAAAAAAGTGAGTTTCTTGATAAAATGATTGAGCAATGGCAACATGACGGCTTAATTAATGAGGAAACCGGAAACAAACTTCGCCAGAGTTATGAAGCCAAAAATTTTGATTGGTTAAGACTAGCTCAATATGCCTTTTGGGTAGCTTTAGCTTGTGGTTTTATTGCGCTGGGTTCCCTTTTAATTGATAACACAATCATTACCTATCTCAAACGCGTTTACGATACCCCAAATATTGTGATCGCCTTGGTTTCTGCAGGATTGGCAGGCTGGCTTTATATTTTAGGCTTCCGAAGGAAGATGAAGCTCCCCAATCTGCGTTTTAGCAATGAAGCCATCGTATTTTCAGCGATATTACTTACAGCGAATGCCATTGCCTATTTTGGCAAGTCGCTTGATAATGGTTCTGGAAATTTTACCATCCTCATCTTAATCTCCGTATTTATTTACGGAGGGCTGGGTTATTTTTTCAACTCCAAGCTGATCTGGATCTTCGCCTTAATATCCCTGGGTGCATGGTTCGGCACTGAGACTGGCTACCTAAGCCGTTGGAACTATTACTTTCTTGGTATGAATTATCCGCTTCGGTTTGTGGTATTTGGCGCGGTATTAACCGCATCATCTTTCATCATGAAGCTGATCCCAAAAACGAAACAATTTTTTCAGGTAACCTACCTGGCTGGAATGGTGTATTTATTCATCTCACTTTGGGCATTATCCGTTTTCGGGAATTTTGCCAGTCTGGAAGAGTGGTATTCAGTCAGACAATTAAACTTATTTTACTGGGCATTAATTTCGGCTGCCGTTTGTGTTGCCAGCACTTTATATGGATTAAAATACCGCGATGATATTGCCCGTGAATTCGGAATTACCTTTCTATTCGTCAATCTTTACACCCGTTATTTCGAATACTTTTGGGACAGCTGGCACAAGGCACTCTTCTTTTCGGTATTGGCAGCTTCATTCTGGCTCATCGGCAGAAAAGCAGAGAAAATCTGGAATGTTGAATTCTTAAAGTAAGAAGTAAATTAAGTTAAAAAGATTGTTTCTGAAACGAAAAATCGCTGCTTCGGACTCCCCCTACATCAGACTAAAGATTCACGACTAAAAACTGCAGACCAATGAAAGATCGCTTTACCACTCTGCAACTCCAAACTCCAAACTCCAAACCTGACTATAGACTCAAGACTAAACACTCCAATCTCAAATCCTCTTACAAAATAACGATAATCTGTTTCACGATCAGGTAAGCTGCCAGTACGTATAAAAATATGGCGATAGATTTATTAATAATGAGGCTACTTAAAGCGAATTTTTCCTGAATAAAAGTGGCAAAATGCGCATAAACATATAGCGCTCCGGCAGAACCAAAGCCCGAACCTATCGCGAAGATAATTAACGATAAATAATCTGTTTCTATCCACTTGTGCAAAATTACGTAGTTTCCAAAAAATAGCCAGAAAGGAATTTGTACAGGATTTAAAACACCGAGGATTAATCCGTATAATACACTTCCGCTTCGCTTATCATCCTTTTTATTACTGGTAATCGGCACCTTTTTGCGGTTCACCCAGGTAATCGTTCCCATGGTAATGAACATGAGAATCATAAAGCAATCGACCAAAGTGCCTAACCTCACTTCACTTACTGCCTCATTAGGGTTGATATCACTCATGGCCCAACGGGCAAAACGCATCATCCCGAAGGTGAAGAATATCTCCACACAAGAAAACGAGAGGATAAAATACCATACCTGACGCATGCCTTTATTAATGGCAAGTTGCGCAACCGTAAGATTGATGTTGCCAGGGGGAATATAGCCCATGGCGTTGAGGATGATGCCTATAAAAAAGGTTAGGAAAAGCATTGCCGAAATTATGGATTTAAATTTAAATGCGACGCTAAATATTTCCCTGTATAAGAAGTTTTCTCTTTAATTAAATCTTCAGGTAAGCCTTCAAAAACCAGTTTACCTCCACCATCACCACCTTCCGGACCAATATCAATTACCCAATCTGCACATTTAATCATATCCATATTGTGCTCAATGACCAAAATGGTATTCCCTTGTTCTATCAAAGTATTTAAAGCCTTTAATAGTTTCTTGATATCGTGGAAATGCAATCCTGTTGTTGGCTCATCAAAAATAAACAACGTCTTATTGGCATTATTGCCTTTAATTAAGAAAGACGCCAGTTTAATCCGCTGTGCCTCCCCTCCTGATAAGGTATTAGATGATTGGCCCAAATGCACATAGCCCAAACCTACATCCACCAATGGATTCAGCTTATTTAAAATCTTCTGCTCATCAGCAAAGAAATCAACCGCTTCATCGATGGTCATATCCAGAATTTCAGACACATTCTTCTCTTTGTAAGTAACGTCTAAAACCTGTTGTTTAAAACGTTTTCCGCCACAAGCCTCACATGGCAAATAAATATCGGCCATGAACTGCATCTCGATTTTCACTTCACCTTCACCCTGGCAAACATCACAACGCCCGCCTTCCACGTTGAAAGAGAAGGCAGCAGGCTTCAATCCGGCAGCTTTAGCAGCAGCCAAACCCGAAAACAGCGCACGGATATCATCCCAGGCTTTAACATAGGTAACCGGATTCGAACGGCTGGAACGCCCAATAGGATTCTGATCCACCATTTCCACGGCACTCACCAAATCTGTATTTCCGAAAATGCCATCATAAGCACCTGTTTGCTCCCCGGCATAATTACCTATGGCTTTCTGCAGAGCAGGATAAAGAATTTTCTTTACCAAACTCGTTTTTCCCGAGCCTGAAACGCCACTTACGGCAGTAAAAACACCCAATGGAAACTTCACGTCAATATTTTGAAGGTTATTTTCTCTGGCCCCCTTAATCAGGATATGATCTTTCCATTTACGACGCTTTTCGGGGATGGCAATCTTTTCTATCCCTGCTAAATAACGGCCGGTTAAGCTATTGGTATCTTTTAAGATCTCTTCATAATTGCCGCTGAAAACCAGGTTACCACCATGTGTACCCGCTTCCGGGCCAATATCGATAATATAATCAGCAGCACGCATCATTTCCTCCTCATGTTCTACCACGATAACGGTATTGCCAACGTTCCTTAAAGAGATTAGTACTTCAATTAATTTATTGGTATCCCGTGGATGGAGTCCGATACTGGGTTCGTCCAACACATAGATGGACCCGACCAGGCTACTGCCCAATGAAGTTGCTAAATTGATTCTTTGCGATTCACCACCAGATAAAGTATTAGATAAACGATTCAGCGTTAAATAACCCAAACCTACGTTATTCAGGTAAAGGAAACGATTATCAATTTCAGCCAATAAACGTTTGGCAATTTTAGCATCATTTACGCTTAGTTTTAAATCGTTAAAGAAGACCAGCGCTTTAGACAATGGCATCAATACAATATCGATAATCGATTTTTCAGCAATCTTTACATAAGATGCATCTTTACGTAAACGAGATCCCTGACAATCCGGACAGGTTGTTTTTCCGCGATAGCGCGATAACATTACCCTATATTGTATTTTATAAGTTTGCTCTTCCAATTCCTTAAAAAAGGCATCCAGTCCCGCAAAATATTTATTGCCAGTCCACAGTAAACGTTGTTCTTTTGCTGTTAACTGACTATATGAACGGTGGATAGGAAACTCAAATTTCGGAGCAACTTTAACAAAGTTCTGCAACCACACACTCATCTTCTCCCCTCTCCAGGGTGCAATGGCATTATCGTATACACTTTTACTCTTATCCGGAATCACCAAATCTTCGTCGATACCGATTACATTTCCATAACCTTCGCAGCGTTTGCAGGCTCCATACGGGTTATTGAAAGAGAAAAAATTAGGTGTCGGCTCTTCGAAGCGCATCCCATCCAACTCAAACCGATCGCTGAAATGTTTGGTTTTCCCTTCGGCCTCCACGTAACAATCCCCTTTTCCTTCAAAAAACGCAGTTTGTGCAGAATCTGCTAAGCGGCTCAGCGTTTCCTCTTCCTGGTTAACCACAATCCGGTCAATCAGAATCTGAACGGTTTTATCATCAGTTAATTCAGCATCCTTAAAATCTTCATCATCCAGAACTGATTCTATTTTTAATATTTTCTCATCAATCAGCACCCGCAAAAATCCCTTTTGCAATAAGATGGCGAGTTCTTCTTTAATGGTTCTGTTGTTATGTGGATAAAGCGGACAAAAAATCGTCACTGTGGTATCCTCGGGCATGGCACCAACATAATCAACTACAGAACTCACTGAATCTTTTTTTACCTCTTTACCCGAAACCGGAGAGATTGTTTTCCCAATTCGGGAGAAGAGCAGTTTCAGATAATCATAAATTTCTGTAGATGTGCCGACTGTTGAACGTGGATTAGAAGTGATTACTTTCTGTTCTATCGCTATCGCCGGTGCAATTCCTTTAATATAATCTACATCAGGTTTATTCATCCTCCCCATAAACTGGCGGGCATAAGACGATAAACTTTCTACGTAACGGCGTTGTCCTTCAGCATATAAAGTATCAAATGCAAGCGAAGATTTTCCCGAACCAGACATCCCCGTAACCACCACTAATTTATTTTTAGGAATAGCAACATCTATGTTTTTAAGGTTGTGCACGCGGGCACCTTTAATGATTATATTTTTATGCGGATCTTTTTCGGCCTCTTTTTTGCTCATGTAGTGTTAAGAATATATTATGAAAACCCCAGAAAGTAATTTGGGTTTTAAGATGGTACAAAAATAGGGTACTGAGACGGTTAATTTATTTTTTAACATTTTATTTTTTGCATTTTGATAAAAAAATAACTTTCTTTGAGCATTAACAACCTCAGAACCAAACCAACTCAATCAAAAAACATAGGAGATCAGCTATAGAAATTAAACATCTACAAATTAATTTTTAGCAAACAGTACGGGATTTAGTGTAGGTAAACCTATGAATTTACAATCATATAACGATCAGGACCTCGTAAAGGTATATATTACCGGAAACGAGAATGGATTGCAGGAACTTTTAAGAAGACATAAAAGCAAGATTTATACTTCTATCTATTTATTGGTTAAAGACCAATATCTGGCAGAAGACATTTTTCAGGATGCCTTTATTAAAGTAATTAATACGCTGCGATCAGGAAGATATAACGAAGAAGGTAAGTTTTTGCCTTGGGTAATGCGTATTGCGCATAACCTGGTTATTGATCATTTCAGAAAAGAGAAAAGAACACCAGTCATCACCAGTTCTGATGGGATGGATGTCTTCAATATGCTACAGTTTTATGATGAGAGCGCAGAGGATAAAATGCTTCGCGATCAAACCCATAAAGATTTAAAGGAAATGATTCATTTATTACCTGATGAACAGAAAGAAGTGCTTTTGATGCGTCATTATGCCGACTTGAGTTTCAAGGAAATAGCAGATTTAACCGATGTAAGCATCAATACCGCTTTAGGACGCATGCGTTATGCTTTGAGCAACCTTAGAAAAATGCTGAAGACGAAAGAAATGACATACAAAGGGTAGCGTAAATGTTACATTTTTTGTAATAGGGTATAAAATAAAGCATCTGAACTATCGTTAAGTTTATAAACTTATCACATTTAGTTGCTTATGACAAAAACCTCTACATCAAACACAAGTGTAAACTTACCTATTCAAAACATGTTTCAGCCTAAAACTGACATCGAATCTGACGCAGAAATCAGCTTATTTTATGATCAAATAAAAGGTAAGCTGGATCGTTTAGCAAAAAATCCTCAAGATGAAACCATCAGGAAGATTTTGGCTTACAGCAAAAAGAAGTAAAATTTACATGAGCTAAGAAAGGCTGTTCTACAAGTGTAGGGCAGCCTTTTTCGTTTCCAGGCAAATCCGAATTTAGACGGAATATATGAGTGCTTAATTCCGAATGCATCCATTTACAAGATGTCTCCATTTTTACAATTGAAAATACAAAAAGCATTACCTTTGCATAGTGTAATTTTAACACTAAGCACAAATGAATAAAAATCTTCTTCCGCTAACGTTGGGTGGTTTAGGCATCGGCATCACAGAGTTTGTAATGATGGGTTTACTGCCCGACATTGCAAAAGACTTAACGGTGAGCATACCGAAAGCCGGACATTTAATATCTGCCTATGCACTTGGGGTTGTTATCGGTGCACCTTTACTAATTATCATTGCAGGGAAATATCCGCCGAAAAAAATCCTCATCGCATTGATGGTGATGTTCACTGCTTTTAACGCTTTTTCTGCATTTGCACCAACCTTTAATACTTTATTTATAGCCAGGTTACTCTCGGGCTTACCGCATGGTGCCTTTTTTGGTGTGGGTTCTGTAGTGGCTAGTCGCATTGCACAAAAAGGAAAAGAAGCACAAGCCGTTTCGCTGATGTTTATGGGTTTAACCATCGCCAATATTGTAGGCGTTCCGTTGGGCACTTTTATCGGACACAATTTCTCCTGGCGCATTTCATTCGCAGTAGTGGTTGTAGTTGGCCTGATTACCTTATTAAGTTTAAAATTATGGCTACCCGCTTTAGAGGCTGCTAAAAACCGTGACCTTAAAGCTGAACTTGGTTTCTTTAAAAAGAGAGAAGCGTGGATTATCATTTTGATGATCTCCATTGGTACAGGTGGTTTATTTACCTGGTACAGTTACATTGCGCCACTGATGACAGATGTTGCAGGCTTTTCACCAGAAGCAGTGACCTATATTTTAATGCTTGCCGGTTTGGGCATGATGGCTGGTAACTTCATCGGTGGCTTACTGGCAGATAAATATTCGCCAGCCAAAGCTTCCGGCGTATTGTTGCTGGCGATGGTTGTTGCCTTAACTATTGTGCATTTCGTTTCCGGCAATCAGGTATTTGCCTTGATCATGACCTTTATCACAGGCGCAGTTGCTTTTTCACTGGCAGCACCCATCCAAATGCTCATGATCCAATCGGCCAAAGGCTCTGAAATGCTGGCGGCATCTGCCAGCCAGGCGAGTTTTAACATCGGAAATGCACTAGGTGCCTTTTTCGGCGGATTGCCTTTGGTTTACGGTTTTGACTACACTTCTCCAGCTTATGTAGGTGCAGCAATGGCGTTAATTGGTGCCTTCTTCGCCTTTTGGCTAATTAAAAGCAAATCTGGTAAAGGATCCGTAGCAAAAGCACAAAACTATGCTGTGATGCATTAATTTCTTTCCTTGAATCATTATACATAACAAAGATAACTGGCAACTCAATAATTTGCTTGTTATATTTGCCTATGCTTAAAAAAGAACGTTATAAACTTTTTGTAGACCATTTCTCGGCCAAACAGCCAGACGCAGAAACAGAATTACATTACAACAATCCATACCAGTTATTGGTTGCGGTAATTCTTTCTGCGCAATGTACTGATAAGCGGGTGAATATGGTTACGCCTGCCTTATTTCAGCGTTTCCCTAATGCGAAAGCGCTGGCAGAAGTTACACCAGATATCGTGTTTGATTATATCAAAAGCATCAGCTATCCCAATAATAAAGCGAAGCACCTGGTTGGCATGGCCAATATTTTAGTTAATGAATTTAACAACGTTGTTCCTTCCGGGATAGATGACCTGCAAAAAATGCCAGGCGTAGGGCGTAAAACAGCTAATGTAATTGCTTCAGTAATTTATAATGCACCGGCAATGGCTGTGGACACACATGTATTTCGTGTGGCCAACCGTTTGGGATTAACAAATGGCAAAACGCCTTTAGCCGTAGAAAAAGACCTGGTTAAAAATTTGCCGGAGCAAGATATTCATATTGCACACCATTGGCTTATTCTACATGGAAGATACGTTTGTGTAGCCAGAAACCCTAAATGCGAAGTGTGCGAGATTACTTATATGTGCCGCTATTTCGAACGGCTAACGGCTCAAAAAGAACGCGACTTCCTTAAAATAAAAATAATTTAACTTTACTATTGACATTAGCCAAAAAACAATTAACTTAGCTAAATATTTTAGTAAAATAAATTACCAACACAAGTATATTTAGCCGACAATTCAATTATATTTACGTAATCAAATCAAAAAAAATGGCAAGCGCAAATCCTGATAAATTAAAAGCATTACAATTAACTCTAGATAAATTAGAAAAATCTTATGGTAAAGGTACCATAATGAAACTTGGCGATACCGCTATTGAACCTATTGATTTCATCTCTACAGGTTCTATCAGTTTGGATATTGCTTTGGGCATTGGTGGTATTCCAAAAGGAAGGGTTATTGAAATTTATGGTCCAGAGTCTTCTGGTAAGACAACCTTAGCTACACATATTATTGCTGAAGCACAGAAAAAAGGTGGTATAGCAGCATTTATTGATGCGGAACATGCTTTCGATCAATTTTATGCAAAAAAATTAGGTGTTGATACTGACAACCTATTAATTTCTCAACCAGATAATGGCGAGCAGGCATTAGAAATTGCCGATAACTTAATTCGCTCTGGCGCTATTGATGTGATCGTGATTGACTCTGTTGCAGCATTGGTTCCTAAAAGTGAAATTGAAGGCGAAATGGGCGACAGTAAAATGGGCTTACACGCACGTTTAATGAGTCAGGCCTTACGTAAGCTTACCGGAACAATTTCAAAAACCGGATGTTGCTGTATTTTCATCAACCAGTTACGTGATAAAATCGGGGTGATGTTTGGTAACCCGGAAACAACAACCGGTGGTAACGCCCTAAAATTTTATGCTTCGGTACGTTTAGATATCCGTAGGATTTCACAAATTAAAGATTCAGACGAAGTTTCAGGTAACCGTGTTAAAGTGAAGATCGTTAAAAATAAAGTGGCTCCACCTTTCCGAATTGCAGAATTTGATGTAATGTTTGGTGAAGGAATTTCGAAAAATGGTGAGATCGTAGATCTAGGTGTTGACTTCGGAATTATCAAAAAAGCTGGTTCATGGTACTCTTACGGAGATACTAAATTAGGACAGGGTAGAGATGCAGTAAAACAACTGTTAAGTGATAACCCTGAATTAGCAGATGAGCTTGAAATTAAGATTAAAGCAGAAGTTACAGGTGATAAATTAGAAGAGAAGTAATCTCCAATAATTTTCATAGAAAAGGCGCTGCGAATCACTTCACAGCGCCTTTTCTTATTATAAATCATGTATAACATTTTCAGGCAAGACAACCCTGTATTAAATATTAAGCCTCGTTAAAATCTCGTTAGCCTACGCTCGTTATCAAAATTAGTTCTGGCTAAAGATAGCGCTGAAATCTTTAGTTACATAAACGATAACCAATAATGCCGAAATAATCAAGGCACCTAAAATAATTACGCCCCAACTCCCGTTCAGCTTATTTTTGTCTTTTCTAATCAGGTAATATAAAATTCCAATAAGTGGTATCGCGCAAACGATCCAAAATATCAACGATGCTCCAGTCATATATATGAATTCAATTTAATTATTTTTACTTGGAAATTTCAAATTGCAATTGTGCTCCTCGCCAATCCTCTTCCCACACGTTAAACACCTAACCCTTCTAACCCGCTAACCTTCTAACCCTCATCCTAAAACTCCATTCTTGCCATTGGCGATACTTCTTGCCCGACAAAATCTTTAACAAGATACTTTTGATACCCGGCAATGGCAATCATTCCGGCATTATCCGTACAATATTGAAATGCAGGAATGTAAACCTTCCATCCAAGTTCATCAGCAGTTTCCTGCAACCCATCCCTCAAACCTGAGTTTGCCGAAACACCACCTGCAATGGCCACTTCATTAATGCCATATTGTTTAGCCGCCTTCTTTAGCTTATTCAACAAAATCTGAACAATGCTATGTTGAACTGATGCACAAATATCATCTAAATTTTCGGCAATGAAGTTTGGATTCTCTTTTTCCTGTTTCCTGATAAAGTAAAGAATGGAAGTCTTGAATCCGCTGAAACTAAAATTCAGGTCTGCTATCTGTGGTTCAGCAAATTTGAACGCCTTGGGGTTACCCAATTTTGCATGCCGATCAATTAATGGTCCGCCAGGATAAGGAAGCTGCAAGATTTTTGCCGTTTTATCAAAGGCCTCTCCTGCTGCATCATCGAGGGTTTCGCCCACAATCTCCATATCAAAATAATCCTTAACCAGCACAATCTGCGTATGCCCGCCAGAAACGGTAAGGCATAAGAATGGAAAATTTGGTTTGGGATCATCAATGAAGTGCGCCAGGATATGGGCATGCATATGATTAACAGAAATTAATGGTATATTTAACGCAAGCGCAAAAGACTTTGCAAAGGAAACTCCCACTAAAAGAGAACCCAGCAAACCTGGCCCGCGCGTAAAGGCAACAGCATTTATGTCCTGTTTTGTAACCTTTGCATTCTTTAATGCTTGCTCAATAGTTGGAACAATATTTTGTTGATGTACCCTGGATGCCAATTCGGGGACGACGCCACCATAATTTTCATGAATAGTTTGGTTTGCAATAACATTGGCCGTAATTTTGCCGTTGTTACATATAGCGACTGAAGTATCATCGCAAGAGGACTCTATAGCAAGTATAACAGACAAATTATTTAAATTTTAAGCTGCAAAATTATTAAAAAACTATTTAAAATACTCCTTTGGGTAATTGCATCAATAATTTTGCTGCTTGCGCTTATTATTTTCTCATTACAGTTTAAGCCCGTACAAACTTACGTTGCTCAAAAAGCAGCCGCGTATTTGTCTAAAGAGCTGAATACTACTATTACCATTAAAAGCCTATATATTAAGCCTTTCAAATCTGTTGTGCTTGAAGATTTAGTAGTGCTTGATTTGCAAAAAGACACTTTACTTCGTACTCCTCAGTTCATGGTTGATATCAATCAACTTTCTATTGATAAAAAGATTATTGATGTTAATACCATTCAGATCAATAGCGGGCAATTTTTCCTAAAGGATTTCAAAGATAAGTCATCTAATCTCGATTTCCTCATAGACTACTTCGATTCTGGTAAACCTAAGGTAAAGAAAAAGAAAAGTAAGCCATTTGATGTGAAGTTAGGCCGTCTTATTTTAAATCAATTTGCGTTTCGATATACAAATTACGCGGCTAAAGATACCACGCAAGGCAAAACAGTAAATTTCGATAATGTTGACGTTAAATCCTTAAGCGGTATTTTTGAAGGGCTGGATATGAAAAACCACCTCCTCAAAACCAATGTTAAAAACCTCACTCTAAAAGAAAAAAGTGGTTTTTACCTTAAAAATCTTAATGCAGAAACTACCCTTGATAGCAATGCAATAGAATTAAAAAACCTGCTATTGGTTACCGATAATAGCTACCTGACCAATTATTATCAAATGAAATATAAATCCCTGAAGGATTTTAATCATTATGTAGATAACGTGAGGATGAAAGCGATTTTTAAAAATAGCCACTTATCCTCCAAAGACGTTGCCTTTTTTACGCCGGAACTTAAAGACATGAAACTGGATCTGGATATAGACGGGCAGATTACAGGTTTGGTAAACAATCTCCGGGCGAAGAAACTTTCTATAAAAGCAGGCAAAGCCACCTATATTAAAGGAGATTTTATTCTGAAAGGTCTGCCGAAGTGGCGTGAAACCTTTATGGATATGAAGATTGAAATGGCTGGCACAAACAAAGCCGATCTTGATGCGATTCTTGCAGGCGTAACCAATAGCAAGAAAAAGGTCATTCCCGTAATCGTTAATAAGTTTGGCAATATTAACTTTAATGGAAGTTTTACCGGCTTTCAAAATGATTTTATTGCTTATGGCGAGTTCAAAACAAAGCTCGGGAGAATCGTTTCTGATGTAAACATGAAGATCGATAAAAATAATATCCCCTCTTATACCGGGAATGTTAAAACCTTCGATTTTAATATTGGCAATCTGATTGATGAAAAATCGCTGGGAAGAATTACCTCTTCACTTTATGTTAAAGGCCGCGGAACTGAACTCAAAAACCTTACAGAAAAAATTAATGGAGATGTAAAGTACATCGACTTCAACGGATACCGATACAGCAATGTGAAGATTGACGGAACCTTTAACAAGAAATATTTCGATGGAAAATTAAGCATCAATGACCGAAATCTGAAACTTGTTTTTGATGGCGGCGTTAATCTCAACCCAAAACTTCCGGTATTTAACTTCAATGCTACGATTTCAAAAGCGAAGCTTAAAGCATTGAAACTGCTGAAAGATTCTTTAATCGTTGATGCAAAGTTCAGTACAAATTTCTCCGGAACCAACCTGAATAATATTGAAGGTAGTTTGTTGATTGAAAAAATCAGGCTTCAAAATCCAAAGGGAATCTATAACGTGGATTCGGTACAACTGATGGCTAAAGGCACCGGCATTAACAGAAATCTGAATATTAAATCCGACATATTAGACGCCAGTATTTCTGGCGAATACGACCTTAACTCTATAGTATCTTATTATAAAGCAATAGCGAAAACATATATTCCTTCGCTGAAAACAGACATTATAAAATATAACAATCAAATCTTCAAATTTGATCTGCGGGTTAAAAAGTTCGAGCCATTGGCGCAGTTCATTGCGCCCGGATTGGAGATGGAGGAGGGCGCTACCTTATTAGGCGATTTTGATTCGAGAAACAATACGGCCACGCTTACCGGCTTTGTGAAAAAACTGAAATACAATGGCATTGTGGTTAACAATATCATTCTCGATGAAAATACCACCCAAGAGCAACTTCAGCTGATTATAACTTCAGATCGTGTACAGTTGAATGATAGTTTATTTATCAAAGACGTTAACGTTTCGAACATCCTTCGCAATGATAGCCTGGCTTTTAACATCAAGATGTCTAATGCGGATGAAGCCAACCAACTGGATTTAAACGGACTGGTTGAATTTACTAAAAATCAGGATACCACCGCGCGTTTGAGTTTGTTACCTTCTATTCTTAAAATAAACAGTGAAGAATGGCGGATCCAGGAAAAGGTTAGAATTGTGCTGAACCAGGGCAAAACCCTCATCAGTAACTTCGATTTAACCAATGGCAACCAGCAGTTAACCGTTGATGGATTATTATCAAGTGATCCGAAAGATTTGCTTGAGGTCGGATTTAAAGACTTTAATTTAAAAACACTTAATCCTTTTACAAAAGGTTTCGGGGTAAAGCTTGGTGGGAATGCAAATGGAAATACAAAACTCTATGGCATTCTGAAAGCGCCAAGAGCCACTGACGACCTCAAAATCGACTCCTTAAACTTCAATGATATTTATATCGGTACCCTACGCGATACCTCATCTTTTAACAGTGAAACAAATAAGGTTAATATCTTCACAAGGATCACGGCTGATGATACGGAAACTTTCAAACTCACCGGAAATCTTGATTTGAACGAAAAACAAATCGACATGGACGTGAAGATGAACGACAGTAAACTGACCATCCTGGAGCCATTTGTGAAAACGCTGGTCTCTAATCTGAAAGGAAATATCTCTGCCGATTTAACGGTGAAAGGTCCGTTGGATAAACCTACTATTAACGGATCGCTGGCGCTTGATGAAGGACAGTTGATGGTGAATTACCTGAAGACAACCTATGTAATTACCGATAAGGTAAATGTTGAAAACAGTGTGGTGAAGCTAGATAACTTTAAACTCCGCGATTTGGAAGGCCACCTGGCGAATGCCACCGGATCAGTAGATTTAAATAATCTGGATGATCCAACTTTAGATATAAAGGTAGACGCCACTGATTTTATGGCGCTAAATACCACGTCAAAAGATAATTCTGTTTACTTCGGAAAAGCATATGGTACGGGCGTGTTTAAATTCAATGGCCCCACCAGTAAAATGAAGATCGATATTAAAGCCAGAACCGGGAACGGAACGGTTTTCAATTTGCCTTTGAACAGTTCAGAAACAGTGTCTGATAAAGACTTTATCAATTTCATTAGTCGCGATTCGAGTAAAGTAGTGAAGAAAACCACCAGTTTTGATGGCTTAACACTTACTTTTAAACTTACCATAGACCCCAATACCACGGCTAATATTTTCACTACTTTGGGTAATTTGAGTGGAAAAGGTAATGCAGAGTTAAACCTGAATATTAATAGTCTGGGTGATTTTGAAATGTCTGGAGATTACATCATCGAAACGGGTAGTTTTGACTTTACCGCGCAAGAGGTAATCAATAAGAAATTTGAAATCAGGCAAGGTGGTACCATCCGGTGGACAGGTAATCCAACTGCTGCGCAGATTAATTTGAAAGCGATTTATGCATTAAGGGCCAACTTAAATGAACTCTTTAAAGCTGCTAACCGCGATGCGAGTAGTTTGGCCAACCAAAGGGTAGATACCGAAGTGGAGATGGGATTAACAGGCCTCCTATTGCAGCCGGAAATTAAACTCGACATTAACTTCCCTTCACAGCCATCCATTAAAGAACAGCTACAAACTTATCTTAGTGATCAGAATAATCTGAATCTACAAGCCTTTAGTTTAATTATCAGACGGAGTTTTGCTTCCGGAAATGGTGGTGAATCTATTGGGAACCAGTTGAGTTCTACCGCAACCAGTACCGCTACCGAATTGGTCTTTAACCAGTTCAACAATGTATTATCGTCACTAAACTTAAACTTTGTAGATTTAAATGTTCGCTCATTGAACGAAGCCAATGCATCTTTTAAATTATTTAATAACAGGCTAATTATCAATGCCGGTATCGTAGACAGAAACAGTGTTAATGATTTCAACGTGATCGACTTTTCTAACGATAACGTAGGTAGAGAGGTTGAAGCCTTATTTTTAATTAGAAAAGATGGAAGCTTAACCGCTAAAGCAGCAAATAAACCACCTACACAGCAAAGCATCTTCCTGAACAGCGGAATCAGTCCGACGGCAAACGTAACTTCTTTTGGTTTGGTGTACACGCAGCAGTTCGATACGTTTAAAGAATTTATTCAGAAAATCTCTGGTTCTTACCGTAGAAATTTAAAACGGAAACAAAGCGAAGCACCTGTTAAAACGAATAAATCAATCAGCAAGGAAGCGATTATCAATCAGAGTAAGGGGAATCCGAGGAAGTAAACGAGGAATTCGTGTTTCGTTGGTCGTTCGTCGTTGATCGTCTATCGTTTTTCGTCCACATCCGATTATCGTCATTGCGAGGAGGCGCTTTCAGCCGACGAAGCAATCTTACACCGATCGCTACTATTAAAAGCAGGGCGATGAATGTTGTGTTCTATTTATATCGTAGATCGTTTGTCGTCTATCGTGTTTTGTTTAGATTATCGTCATTGCGAGAAGGCTCCTTTAGCCGACGAAGCAATCTCTATTACGTAGATATCCTCTATTTACAAAATTCATTAAACAAAAAAACCAGTGGTTAAAACCACTGGCCTACATAATTATTATTTCAAACGCCCAATTACCAATCCAATTGTAAACTGGATATTGGAAACTGAAAACGATAACAATTCGCTATGGCCATCCTGCTACCGGCCTCGGAAATGATGGAAGGATAAAACGTTTACTGCTTAACTAACGCTCATGCTTCAAAGGTATCTCCCCTGCAGTTGAAATGACCATCGTATCATCGTCTTCTCGACTGGAGCGAAGCGCAATGGAGAGATCTTT
>JAZBLX010000003.1:0-230710 GCA_037033465.1 Bacteroidota bacterium
AGCGGGAACGTTTGGCGAACCGGATAAATACTTCCTAGGTCAGGAAAACAGGAGGATATGGAACTGGGGATTGAGAAGGTTTGCCTTTCTTTGACAATCCCAAACGCACTAATAGCGGCTAGAACTCACGTAAATCGCTATCAATTGATCAGCAGAATTAACTTCACCTTTTAATAAATTAAGCTGATGGCGGAGCCGAACTTATTGGTGCTCGTAAATGCGGTATTATAGTCTTGCCAAAGCGGCGGGTCTTATTAAATCTTTAGAATGCTAATGGTCTGTTGCGTATTTGGCCAGTTTAATGGTGAAAGTAGTTCCAACGCCTTCCTGGCTTTCGCAGGCAATCTCACCGTTATGCCAGCTTACTATTTCTTTTACAATAAACAAGCCCAGGCCAGTGGTAGATTCACCGTGTAAACCGGTTCGTTTGGCTATGGTGTAACGGTCGAAAATATAGGGCAGCAGTTGCTCAGGGATGCCGATGCCATCATCTTTAAAAACCATAATCACTTCATGGTCTCTTTCTTCGAGGGAGATGGATATATTTCCATCAGTGCGTGTAAATTTGAGTGCATTGGTAATCAGGTTATTCATTACCTGCATAAACTTGCCTTCATCCAGCGAAATCATTATCTGTTCACTTGAAGCAGTAAGGGTAAAAGTTCGCTCGTTTACTTCTTCAAAGCGCTTACATTGTTCTATATATTCACTAAGTTTCTTCACCAGATCCAACCTTTGCATCACCAGCGGTGCATCTACGGTTTCCAGGAATTCTTTATCTGTCAGATCTCCAATCAATTTGATCGTTTGTGAAATAATATCAGAAATGGCCTGCGTTTTCTGAAGGCTTTCCGGGCTAAGGTTTTCTTTATTGAGTACAGAAATGATAGAGTTTGCAATGCCAAGAGGCCCGCGAAGATCATGTGAAATCATTTGCAGGATGGAATTTTTTTTATTGGCAAATTTTAGGGCTGTTTGCAGGTTTTCAACTTCAGCCGTAATCATGATTACGTTCGCCAGCAAGAGCGAATCTTCCCCTTTATGGTACAAAAATGGCGTTAATCCAATCCAGACCTCTTCTTTCTCTACTAAGACTCGAAATTTAACCATTCCGACTATTTCTCCTCTTTGCAGCTTTTGATAGGCCAGTTGAACAACTTCCAGATCCTGTTCATGGATCAGTGGTTTAAACGTCGCAAAATCCAAAGTTTGCGGATTTCCCAGGAAGCGCAGCAAGCGTTCATCAATCTGTATAATTTGCTTTTTTTTAAGATTTAATACCAGGTTGACGTTGCCGATTTCTGTAATACCATGAGGCTGATCGCTGATTTTGTACATGTTTTTGATGTAGACGTTTATAAAATTGAAATTCGCCAATCTTCACCGTATTTAATCTACTATTGAATATTCGGTGATGACCTCCTGAAGTAACGCATTTATCAATTAGAATGTTTCCGGCAATTGAGGTTTCAGTGCATTTTTAATTGTCTGAAATCATTATGGATCAACGATATTAACTAGCGGGAATTTAATGCTGTTGAAGTTCTGATCTTATTTTCTTTGTATGGACAGCGCAAATATTAAAAGAATGCAAGGCTCATTTTCGGTTTATTTGCATTACGCATTTTTAAATATTCATCTGAAAAAGACGTTGAGGCTAATCAAAAAATGAATTCATTTGTTCAACTCTAGTTCAACATTCTTTTATCTTTATTATCATGAAAGCATTAATTATTGGAGCTACCGGCTCAACAGGAAAACACCTGGTTGAGCAGCTCTTAACAGATTCGGAATATACGGTAGTGGTGGCTTTTGTCCGCAAGCCTACCGGGCTGAAAGATGCGAAACTCACCGAGCATGTGATCGATCTTTCCAATCTGGATCAGCACAAACACCTGGTTGTGGGCGATGTTGCCTTTTCCTGTCTCGGTACCACATTAAAAGCAGCCGGATCGAAGGAAAACCAATGGAAAATAGATTTTGATATCCCCGCGGCATTCGCCAGGATAGCGAAAGCGAATCAGGTAAATGCTTTTGTGCTGGTCTCTTCTGCTGATGCAGCTGCAACGAGTAAGTTGTTTTATTCCAGAATGAAAGGACAACTGGAAGAATTGATCAGTGCACTTCACTTTAAGCAATATGTGATTTTTAAGCCCGGACTTTTGCTGCGTGACGGTTCTGATCGGTTAGCCGAAAAAATAGGAGTAAGGCTAATTGGATGGTTTAATGCCATAGGGCTTTTTAGTAAATTTAAGCCTTTACCTACGCAATTGCTTGCTGAAAAACTTGCTAAAGCGCCGAAAGTATTGCCATCTGGCGTAACTACGATTAAACTTCAAGGAATATTCGAGTTCTAATGGATTTAAGCTGTCAGAAAAGTTGGGCAAGCCATCCAGCTTGCCCAGGCCTTCATTAACTAAACTAAAACTTTAACGGCCTTTATTAAACGCCGGTTTGCGATTCGTTGAACCGAATGTGTCAATAACGGCTCATCAGCTTTTATGATGCGCCTGAAGGAACTGGCCAATGGTTTCCAATGCGAAATCTATATCTTTTTCTGTGGTGAACTTGCTAAAAGAAAACCTGATGGTAGCACCAGATCCTTTCTTACCAATGGCCTGAATGACATGGCTCCCCATATCGTCGCCACTGCTGCAGGCACTACCACCAGAAGCGCAAATACCCGCCTGATCTAAATAGGCCAGCAGAAAATCTGAATTGATACCCTCCGGGAAGTTAACGCTGAGCACCGTATATAGCCCTTTCTCAGCATTGTTAAATGTAAATGCAGAAGAGTGCTTCAATAATCCATCACGTAAGCGCCTGTTAATCGATTGAATATAAGGCTGGTCTGTTGCAAAAGCATCCATCGCCAGTTCCAGTGCTTTAGAAAAACCAACAATGCCATGAACGTTTTCCGTGCCTGCGCGTAGCCTTCTTTCTTGTCCGCCACCATGAATCAAAGGAGTGGCCTTGGTTCCTTCTGCAACGTAAAGAATGCCCGTACCTTTCGGTCCGTGGAATTTATGACCAGAAGCCGAAGCGAAATGAAGGTGATAATCGCTTAGGTTAACCGGGTAATGGCCAATGGTTTGTACCCCGTCAGAATGAAAAATGGCATCGTAGGTTTTGCATAACGCGCCAACACATTTTAAATCGAGCAAAGTGCCTATTTCATTATTGGCATGCATCAGGCTTACCAGGCACTTAATGCCCTGTGCTGCTTTTTCTTTAAGTTGGTGCTCCAGGTTTTGCATATCAACCTTGCCATATTTGCCCAAGGCAACATAAGAGGAAGTGATGCCCATTTGCCGGCTATAGTATACTACTGTATTTAACACCGCATGGTGTTCAATTGGAGAAGTGATAACATGGGTACAACCCATTGCTGTAACTGCCGTGGCAATGGCTGTGTTATTGCTCTCGGTACCACCACTGGTAAAATAAATGCTGGTTGCTTTAACGCCCAATAAACCGGCAACATTTTTACGCGACGATTCTATGGCCGTTTTTGTTAACCGCCCGACAGAATAAGTAGACGATGGGTTTCCAAAATATCCGGTGAGGTAGGGCATCATGGCTTCTACAACCGCAGGGTCTACAGCTGTGGTGGCTGCATTATCAAGATAGGTGATGGTTTGCATGTATTTTTAAGAAAAACGCTTTTGTAATTTCTTCAAATATCTGTCGCGATTGCGCACGCATGCAAGTGTGTGGCAGAATTCCATAAATTATTCGGAAATATGCGTTTTTTCTGTTCCAAGAAACAATAGCCATCCAAAAAGTGACTGATTTTAGTTGTCATTATTCAGGGAGCGATATTTCTAGAAATTTACAGCAGGTATCGACCGCACGCTGCTGATCAATTAAAGATTTTATAATGGATAGGCGGTATCACTTTTAGTTTCTGAAAGCACGAAGAAACTTTGTACCGTAGTAATATTCGGAAGTGTAGCCAGTTTATTGCGGTAAAAGTCATGGTAGGCATCGATGTCTTTTGTGGCAATGCGGAGTACAAAATCGAAGGTACCCGTCATTTGAAAGCATTCCATTACTTCAGGGAATCTAATTACTTCATCTTCAAATGTTTTTAACGTTTCTGCAGTATGGTCGTTCAGCAATACCTGACTAAAAGCAATCAGGTTCCGGTCGATTTTTTTCCTGTCCAGAATGGCCACTGTGCGTTTAATATACCCAAGTTTTTTAAGTTTCCTTATTCTTTCATGAACAGTAGCGACCGATTTATAAATCTGATCAGAAATCTGCTTATGCGTTAAACTGGCATCTTTCTGCAAGATTTTTAAAAGCTCAATGTCGGTCGGATCTAGGTCGGTCATAAAGGATATTAATTAGTCAGTGCCATTTAAGCATCTGTTTTAAATTGTGATCAAAGTTGAAGGAAATAGACAACGCCAGGAATGGATCAAATCCTGACGTGAATGATTCGTCTAAATAATAGATTATTTCTGAAACTACAAAATTGCAGGTGCAACTAGTTTTCAGACTAAAGATTAAAAACCTTCGCCGTTATTGACTGGTGGAATATTTTATTGCAGATATCATTTTTTTAAAATTTGTAATGCTTAGCTTTGACGCGAAATGTTGAACAGGTTAATTGCCATATCTTTATTGTTTGCGCTAATCGGCTCTAATTTTTCGCATTTTTTCATTTACGCTGGTTTTGAACTTAACCAAAAGTACATTTCTGAAAAACTTTGCGAAAACAAGAGTCGTCCGTGGATGCATTGCAATGGCAAATGTTTCCTGATGAAGAAATTAAAACAGGCAGAAGAGAAGGAGAAAAAACAAGAGCGGGAAAACCAGCGGATGCATCATATGGAAGCAATCCCTTCTGCCGCATCATCCTTCACTTTTCGGAGGCCAGTGCTTAAAACCATCTATCCGCAAAGGCCCGTACTACACACTGTTCATCGTGCCTTCACCATTTTCCAACCGCCTAAGCCAGTCCTTCTACAGGCTTAACTTACATTGATATGCGATTGATTAAGCGTATGTAACAGGTATGGGAATATTTCCAATGCGCTATTGCTATTCTTTACTTTCTATCCTTCCGTTTTGCCTGCTATTGATCTGATAAGAGATATTAAGCGGCGCTAAATATTGAGCAACCTAGATTAACATCGTGTTCATCCTGTATACCTATGGTTAATTATAACTTTAATAATACAGGGTTGGTTGCCAATTGATTAGTCTTTTGCTGATTGTAATGGATAATTACCAATCCGATTGATAAACTATACTTTTCCCAGGTTATTTTAATCCTGTACAGAATGCCACATCAATAACTGATGCTTAGGCTGTTGTTTACTGTGTTTATGGTAGATAAGGTCTTGGTGATGAGCTATCCATGCGGCCATGTAGATTTATTATAAAATTTTTACTGAATTAAAGCTTTATAAATAAGATGAATTTCATCATAAAATATTTTACGACTTTTTTAATGATCCTAATTTTTGCGTCAGTTTTTTTAAGCTGTAAAAGCGAACGAAATTATAAAGATGTGCGTCAGCAGGTTATCGATGTGCATAACAAGGTAATGACTGATGGCGAACAGGCAGAAAAGTACCGCATAATGCTGGAAAAACTTTCGAAGATTCAGCTACCGATTAGTAGTGATCAGCATATGCTGGAAGATACTGCAAGTCGCCGCAATAAGATTTCCGTACTGATTGGCAAACTCACCAAAGCAGATCAAAACATGCTGGATTGGATGCAACGTTTCCAGCCAGACATCGAAGGCAAAAGTAATTCGGAAGCTGTTAAGTATTTTGAAGAGGAGATGATTAAGATTAAAAAGCTGGATGCTCAATATCAGATAGCTTTGAAAGAAGCTAATGTATTCTTTAAAAAGTTTAATGTACAAGCGTTAGCAGACACCACTAAACACGATCACATTAAACACTAACGGCGGCAATTCTTTGCCTTAAACAAAACAATAAAAATCAGGATAGGGTTGACAGTTATCTGCTCAGCATGGAAAGATGCTGCTTCTTAAGTCTAAACCCTATCGCATAAAAAGAATTTAAATGAAAAATATACTATTAACGGTACTTTTCTTACTCACCATCAGCGTGGCAGTTTCAGCACAGGAGCGGGTGAAGAAAGATCAGGATGCTGTTAAAACATCAGGAGATACTTCGGTCAAAATACTGAATGAAGTAAAAATTAATTCCCGTTATTACCGCAGATATAATCTGAACAAATCTTCTACTAGCTTAAAATTAAATACGCCGCTGCTTCAGTTGCCGCAAAACATTCAGGAGATTGACCAGAGCATTATTGTAGATCAGCAGGCAATAAATGTGAATGAAAGCGTAACCCGTAACGTAAGTGGAACCATCAGGAATAACAATGCTGACTTGTATAACTCTTCGGTATTTATGCGTGGCGCACAGATCACGCCCATGAGAAACGGAATGGATCTTTCTATGATTTATGCGGGGCCTAGTCCGGAAGATGCCGCCATCATCAGCCGCGTAGAATTTATTAAAGGCCCTTCGAGTTACATTAACGGCCTTTTTGATCCGGCTGGTTCTTATAACATCCTCACCAAACAGCCAATGGGAAGCAATACCAATCAAATCAGCTTAACCACAGGCAGCTTTGATTTATACCGGGTTACTGCAGATTTAGATGGGAACCTGGATCAGCGGGGTAAATGGCAATACCGGATCAATGCTGCGGGGCAAAAGGCCAAATCCTTTCAGAAGTATAACTTCAATGATAAGTTTGTGGTGGATCCGGTAATTAAATACAATATCAATGATCATTCCTCTCTATCTGCGGAATACCTTTACCAGACCCAACGCTTTCAGCAGTATTTTTCTACGGTATTTGCGCCAGATGGGTTTGCGAGTATGCCGGCAGATTTTACTATAAATGATCCCAATAAATCTCCGTTTAAATCAGTTGAACACAATGGTTTTTTAAGTTATCACAATAGTTTTAATCCGCATTGGCGCCTAACTGTAAATACGGCTTACGCCCGCGACCATTTGGAAGGGACTTATTTCTTTGTGTCCAGATACAATGCAGTCCAGCCGAATCTGATCATGCGCAGGGCAACATATGAACGTTTAAATACAGATGTTCTTGCTATTCAGCCCTACATCAACGGCGAGTTTAATACAGGAGCTATTCATCACCAGTTTTTAGGTGGAATTGATATCAACCGTAAGAAATTTATTTCTTATTCGGGTGCGAGTGACCCTACAGCTAACCAAAGCCTTTATCCGCTTGATGCTTATCATCCTGTATATGGTATTGATTTCGACGCGAACGTGCGTAACGGAGCGTTATCTGCAATAGCCACTGATCAGCAATCTATCAGTTACCAGGCTGCTTATGTGCAGGATGAATTTGCGCTGTTCAGCAATAAATTACGCGTTACACTGGCCGCCAGGTTAACTTTTAGTGAAACCGGCGTGCAAAAGAGCGCAACCAAGTCTAGTTTAGGAAGTACTAAAAACACCGCTTTAACGCCAAAAGTGGGCATAAGTTATTCACTGGCTCCCGACCTCTCTGTTTATACGCTTTTCGATCAGACTTTTACTCCGCAAAGCGGAATCAATACCTCCAGCGGCGAAGCATTTAAACCGCTAAGAGGTGAAAACCTGGAGGCTGGGTTAAAGAAAGACTGGATGGATGGAAAGTGGAATACCACCATTTCAGTTTACAGGATTATTCGGGATCATGTAAAGGTAAGCGACCCCTCTACCAATATTCAGACCCAGTTGGGGCAAACGCTTTCGAGTGGGATTGAGTTTGATTTAAAAGGGGAAATTGTAAAAGGCCTGAATACGGTTATCAATTATGCGTATACAGATAGCCATATTTCCGAAGATGCAAATGCCGCAAGGGTAGGATTGGCTACGCCCTTCCGTGTTAAACATATTCAAAATACCTGGCTGAATTATGTGTTACCGTTTGCACAAATAAAAGGCGTTTCGCTATCAGCCGGTTATCAGCTCCAGGTGGGGAGAAACGGTCGCTATGAGTTGCAACAACTGGCGCTTGCGCCTGTTTTTCGTATAGATGGTGGAATTGGCTGGTCTAATGCCAGATTCGCCGTAAATGGTATTGTAAATAATATCTTAAACAGGTTTAATTACGGCAGTGCGTGGATAACGCCGTCGGCAGCAACCATTGGTACTTATGCCTATGTTCCTTACCCGCCACGTGAATTCAGGTTAAACGTAGCCTACAAATTTTAAACTTGAAAAAGGTTATGAAGTGGAAAAAGCGTTTAACTAAATTATCTTTTAAATATCACGGTTGGCTGGGATTAACAGCTGGCTTATTTTTTATCTTGTATGGACTGAGCGGTTCGCTGCTCGTTTTCCGGCATGATCTCGACCGCTATTTTAACCCGGAATTGCATAACCTTATCCCTGCAAAGAAAAAAATATCCGCAGATAAGATCTATCGGATGATCCTTCGGACACATCCCAATCTAAAGAAACTGGTTTTGCACGATTTTCCAAAAGATGAGTATGATAGTTATGAATTTATGCTGTATAAACGGCAGCAACACCTTGCCGATAATTATTTGTACTTTGTTTTTGTAGATCCCTATTCTGGCAAAATTTTAAGGGAGGGAGGTTACCAGGAAATGGCGCCATCTTTTCTCCGTTGGCTTTACACCTTACATTACAGTCTTCAACTGGGAATACCAGGTATGTTTATCACGGCTGTTTTAGGGTTGGTAATGTTATTGTCTTTAATTACCGGGATTGTGATCTATCGGAAACATTTCTGGCAGGCCCTCCGTTTTCGGGCGGGCCTGAATTTCAAAAGCTGGAAAACCGGAATTTCTGCACTCCATCGTATTGTTGGTGTTTGGGCACTGCTTTTTAACGCCATTCTGTTTTTTACAGGCTTTTGGATGTTGAGGGAATATTTTAATCCGGCCATGTGGGTACTTCCAAAACAGCAGGCCAACTATGAAGTACCTGCAAACATAGACAGCCTGGTGAGCCGCGCCAGAAAAAGTGTTCCTGGTTTTGTACCGGTAGCGGTGAACATTCCTACAATAAAGGATGTGGATATACTGGTAAGGGGAAAAATGCCGCAAACCACTAATGTCTTACTTCAGGGAAAAGCCAGTAGTATTGCTTTTGATGCAGGTACCGGAGTAATTAAACGGTATACCATAATTGATGAACAGGAACTCGAAGAAAAATTTGAGTACATGGCTTATCAGCTTCATGCAGGTGCTTTTGCTGGTAATATTATGAAGTGGATTTATGTCATCTTCGGGCTCACCCCGGGTTTTCTCTCCGTTACCGGTGCCCTGTTATGGTTGAAGAGGAGGCAACAGAAGAGGTGCAAACCCAATCAAGCTGGTTAAGTTTATCGATAGTCAGTTTAATCTTGTAAATACTAAATCATCCCTTTGTGCCAGCAGCGCGACGGGGTGATTTTGAAGGTGAAAATAGCAGGCTTAGACTAGGTTTTCTTGTCCAAATTCTACCAGCTTTGCTATAATGGGCAAGGTTTTAAGCCCCAGATCAGTCAGCCTGTATTCTACTCTTGGCGGGATTTCCGGATAAGCCTTTTTACTTACCAGTTTATTTTTAACCAGTATATTCAACTCCTGAATCAGCATTTTCTCGCTAATGTCTGGAATCGCTCTTTTCAGTTCTCCGTATCTCATCATATCATCATTAATCTGGAATAAGATTAATAGCGTCCATTTCCCTCCAAGAATTTTTAAAGTCGCTTTTACCGGACAACTATCATTGCAAGGAATAATTTCTTTTACTTTTTTTATCATTGATAATCAACTAATCTAACCAAAAGGTAAGTACCCTACTGTAGGGTAAGTACTTGTGTAAAGGTAAGTTAATGCTCAACTTCGTACAAGTTTAAATCAAAAAATGTAAAATATGAGAATCTTAGTATTTGGAGCCACAGGCTCACAACAATATAACGTAATAACAGAAGCGAATAAAAAAGGAGCAGAAGTAAGTGCTGCAACAAGTGCTGAAAACAGTTTTAATAAATTAAAAGAAGCGGGAGCAACGCCGGTTATGGGTAATATGAGCGATGCGGCCGGTATGTTAGCCATTACGAAAGGAATAGATGCGATTGCCTTTATGATTCCGGTTTCTATCCCAAACCCTTTAGATGGATTTGTATTTGCAAAAAATGTAATCGACGCAGCTAAAGCAAATGGGGTTAAAAAACTGGTTTGGAATACGAGTGGCTGGCTTCCTGATCAAAAAATTGGTGTCCCTACCGAAGATATAAAATTAGATGTCAGAGATTATCTGGTCAATAGCGGACTGGAATATGTAATTATTGAACCGACCATCTACATGGAAAATATGATGGGTGATTTTTGCGCGCCATTTGTTATGAATGAAAAGAAACTGGCCTATCCAACTCCGGAAGCAATGCCAATTGGCTGGATCGCTTCCAGAGACGTAAGCGCATTTGTGGTGGAGGCCATTTACAATCCCGATTTAAAGGCCGATACTTTTCAGGTGAGTGGTTTACAAAACCTGAGAGGGAATGAATTGGCAACGCAATTTTCTAAAGGTGTTGATGAAGAAATCGTTTATTATCTACAACCTGCAAAAGACCTCGAAGCCATTTTGGCTCTATCTGTAGGTGACGCTGCAGCTGCGGCCGTTGCATCATTCTATGATGGCCTGCAAAAGGCTACCTCATATCCTTCAAAATTTAATCCTGATATGAATAAAGTGCTGGAAAAATTACCAGTAAAAATGACTTCTTTAACAGAATGGGCAAGGGCTAATAAAGGCTTTTTTGTAAAATAATTAAAGAGCGAACATGTGCAGGCTAAAGAAGTTATAGCATTATATTTTTTGTATTTGCAAATGGTAAAGGGGGGGAAGCACTTTTGTTTTCGCCCCCATAAGCCAGATGGAAGGTTGAACTTATGCTGGTTATTCACCCGGACAATTTGGATTGGAAATAGGTTAGAAGCCTATTCCGACTCCGCCACTTAACATGCCGAAACCTCCTGAAAAGCCATAGGAGCCATAAATTCGGAGTACCGGAAGCTTGATCTGAAAACCAACATCACCCCGCAACGTTCTTAGATAGGTCCGTTTCAAAGCAAATGGATCTGAATAAGTGATATAGGCTATTTTGTCATCTTTGATGCTGTTTACTATCGGATAATTGCCTTTCAAACCTATTTGGGCCTTTGAGATACTATAACCTAAAGAAACAAAAGGTGTAAAAACAGAAAGTTCCTTTGAGAGTGTAGCTTGAATAAGGTAGTTATCGAATTTGGCGTAAACCCGCTGGGTAGAAAAGTCTGCTATTTGAGCATCATTTTCGGGAATCATGCCATCCAGCGGAAGCAGCTTTAAATCTCTTCCATATTTTACCGTATTAAAACCTGCAAGCACAGAAAAGTCGAATGGTATTTTTTCACGATCCTTTGGAAAAAAGTCCCATGCAAAATTGTGTTTGATTCCAAAACCAAATAACGAAACCGATCCAAAACGTTCGCCCAACCGAATTTTTGGCGCTGCCCTAACCATTACTTCTGTATTGGAGAACAGCCCCATATTAAGTTGAAGTTGCGGCGTTGGCACTATTCTCTTGATCACAGCACCTGGCAATTCGAAGCTAATCAGCTTGTTATTGTTCGCATCAAAAAGATCCATCCAGGGACCGTTATTTTGAGTGTCTCCGGTAAATGTGGGAGATAGCACCTTGGAAGGATCTGATGGGCGAAGGGTAGGAGAAAGCCCAATTTCAGTAACATTGAAAGTTTGTTTTGATGATGGCACGACTGATCCTGTTCCAATTACGCGTAAATCAAAATGGAAGGGTTTGAGAGCTTGTGCCGTATTCGTCCAGCCGCTATTCATGCCTAAACCAAACCCATAAAGTAGTGGATTTGCATATGCTTCTACGAGTTTTTCTGCATCAGCCGGTCCAGACCTGATTAAATTTTCAAAATTGAATTGTGCGCGTACAGGTAAAAACGCCTGGAGGAGGATAAAAAAAAGAATGGTAGCTACAGTTTTCATAATTTAAGGAGCGGCTTGTTGTACAGGTAATAAAAGCCAAACCCCTCCATGTTCAAAATGTTTGAAGGTTGAGTAATAAATCAATGAACAGAGTTGTTAGGGTTTCAATAAAAACCGCTGAACAACAAAAAAAGCGATCCAACGTGTTTTGTAATGAAGTTGGATCGCATTTGCACTATAAACATTCGTTATTAAAACTTCATCAGCCTATGCTGAGGCGAGCAGTGCGATCTTCAATCCTTCGAAGGCGTCTTCTATGGTGATCTTCAGTTTATGGTCTTTGTTTTCTATTTTCTGAATCATATCAGCTAAAATGGACTGGACGCATTTGCCGTATACTTCTCCCTTAGTCTGAGCGATCTCTAAATGTCCGGAAACCAGTTCGTCAACTGCATAGCCAATCCCGCCACAATACACTAATTGACTATTATCGGTATCGGCAGTTTCTGAATCGCCCCAACCTTCAGGCCGGGAAACATCATTAGATTCGTTGAGCTTTTCGGCTTCTGTAACTTTCCAGCCCGGGATGCTTTTTAATTGTTCGCCGGTTTGTGCGTTCACCATTGCCTTAATTTTCCCTTTCATCGGCATCCATCCTTCAATCTCAATTCTAGCAAGATCATAAGCTAAACTAATCGTAGTTTGTTCGAAGAAACCCGGGCCTGAAAAAGCATGGTAGTAACTGGCAATCAGGCCATCATTGTACAGCACCATAGCAGCCACGCGATCGCGTTGAGATTCATTCCGGTGATGAGAGCAACCGTACACTTTGCTGTACTGCTGGCCGCCAAGGGCATTAATGATATCGAAAAAATGCACTCCGTGTTCGACAAAAATACCGCCAGACATTTCCTCGTTCCAAAACCAATGATTGGGTTGCAGGGAGGCATCCTGTGCATAATTGTTTACTACTGCGTGTCTAAGCTTCCCTAACGCACCGCTTTTACCAATTTCCATCAAACTCTGGATGATGGGATTATACCGGATCATGTGGTCGACGGTAATGACCTTTCCGGTTTCTTTTTGCACCTCCAGAATCTGTTGGGCACTTTCTTCAGTAATGGCAACCGGTTTTTCCAGCAATACATGTTTTCCGGCTTTCATTGCAGCACAAGCCATTTTTGCATGCAGGCCCGGAGGCGTCACAATGCATACGATTTCTATGTCTGGATTTTTAAGTAATTCTTCCCAATCCTGATAGGCCGTACAATGATCATCACCTTTAAAATGATTGCTGGAATCAGATATTGCGGCAACTTCTACGTTCTCTAGTTTAGCCAGCCAATGGTGAAGGAACTTTCCAAATCCGCCATAGCCGATAATTCCTACTTTATATTTTTTCATATTTATTAGGGTAGTGTTATTTTCCGGTTTTAATGTACGGATATAACAGCCATAAAAAGGGATGGTTTAGCTAAAAATAATAAACTGTACATTGATTTTTAACCACGCCATTTCATTATTTTCAGCATTTAACCAGGCCAATGCTCTTCAGCGTTAGTAAGCGGACCAGATCCTGTAAAATTCAAATTAAATTTAAGCGCTGTGTCCCGCAATTACTGGAAAAGCTGTGGAGTAAAAAGCACCAGGTAATCCCGCCAATTCGACCAGGTATGTCCGCCTTCACTTTCAACGTACGTATATTTTGCGCCGATTCCGTCTAATGTTTTTCTGTAATCGGCAACCGCTTTATACAGGAAATCAGTTTTACCAATCCCAATCCAATACAGCTTTAGGCCATTATCAAACTGTTTTTTTAATGTGGTATCGAAGTTCTCATAAACAGGAGATGAGGTTTTAGCAAACGGCATGATGGCCGGCGAAAACAAGCCAACATAGTCGAAGGTTTTTGGATAAAATCTGGAAGTATGCAAGGAATGGAAACCGCCCATGGATAATCCCGCTATGGCCCGCTGACTTTTATTGGCATTTACGCGGTAATTATTTTCAACAAATTTAATGATATCGGTGAAAGTCTCTTCCATCTTGCCATCCATGGTGTTCGGCAACTGAATGGTTGGCTTATACAAACCTTTTGCGTCTTCTCCGGGTGCTGCCTGTTGTGCTACGTTTCCATTTGGCATCACCACAATCATTTTCTTAGCTTTACCCTGTGCAATTAAATTATCCAGAATCTGAGCCGTCCGGCCGAGTGCGCCCCAGGCATCTTCATCTCCACCCATACCGTGCAGGAGATATAAAACAGGATATTTTTCTTTACTTTCCTCATATCCTGGTGGCGTATAAATGGTAATTCTTCTGGTTTTTGCGTTTCCAGGTGAATTATACCATCTTTTTGCCATGGTTCCATGCGGTACATCTGCTACCATATAATTATCGGCCTTGCCACCGCCAACAATTACAATATTGACAACTGATGCAACGTCTCTGATTTGATATACATTATTGGCATCTACCGTTTTTAATCCATCTACCAGAAAAGAATAACTATAAAGTTCTGATTTTAGCGGTCCGGTAGTGTAAGTCCAAACACCATCGGCTTGCTTTTTCATTGCGGCCATACCTGCTGTGCCGATAATATCGCCTTGCACTTCGACTTTGGTAGCGCTTGGTGCCATTAACCTGAAAGTGACGCTTTTATCTTTGTTAATTTCTGGAGAAGTGATTTCCTTTTTGGTGTTGAAATTTAAATTCTCCTGAGCAATGCTCCCGAGAGATGCAAAAAGCAACAGGCTGAATACTATTTTTTTTATCATAGGATGATATTTTTGGGTTTTAGGATTTCATAAAGTTAAACAATGAATTGAGTATATAACAGGTGAAATCTAAAGCTTGTTTTTTGCCTGAAAAAAAGGAGAAAAGATGGGCTAATTATATTTCAGAAAATTTCGAATTAATTTAAGCTTGTGTTTGCTTGTTTGTTGGCTGATGGTTAGCGCAATAGGTGAGGCAAGCAGTCGATGCAGAATTGAATAATCAGTTGAAAGAAGTACTATCAGCTATTGAAGCAGACTTGATAAGTCTCTACACAATTTACCGGCCTTTCAGAATAATGAATTAGCCGTATTAAGCACCAGGATGTTTTGAGAATAAAGAACCTAGCTATCGAAAGTAGCAGTACGAAAGGTGATGGGAGGTAAACTAATAAATTAGCCGTTTCCCCTTAAAGTGTTTATAATGTGTAATAAATATTGCTTTAAAATATTAAAAGCGACAAATGCAAATTCGCCGCTTTTAGTATCAGATATGCTGTAAACTAAGACTTAATAAATGCTAAAATATCTTTATTAATGGTTTCCGCTTCTGTGGTTGGCATTCCATGTGGAAAACCAGGATAGGAAATTAACTTGCCGTTTGGCAATAGCTCAGCTGCTCTTGGTGCCTGCCCATAAGGAACAATCTGGTCATCTTCGCCATGTAAAACAAGCACAGGAACGCTAACGCTTTTCAAATCTTCGGTAAAATCAGATTCTGAGAATGCTTTAATCCCTTCATAGTGCGCTAAAACTGAGCCCATCATGCCCTGACGCCACCAATTGTGCTTAATGCCTTCCTGCACTTCTTTTCCTTCGCGGTTCCAGCCATAAAATGCTACCGGAAAATCATAGAAATACTGCGCTCTGGTAAAACCAGTACCCTCACGAATTCCGTCAAATACGGATAATGGCACCCCTTCAGGATTACTGTCGTTCTGAATCATAATCGGGGTAACAGCACTAATCAAAACCACTTTAGCAACACGGTCTTTACCATATTGTGCAGCGTAACGGATAGCTTCACCGCCACCAGTAGAGTGACCAATATGAATGGCGTCTTTCAAATCAAGCGCTTCAGTTAACTCGGCAATGTCTGCAACATAAGTGTCCATATCGTTTCCATTTGCACTTTGACCAGAGCGGCCATGTCCACGGCGATCATGCGCAATTACCCGGTAACCTTGTTGTAGGAAAAACATGAGTTGTGTATCCCAGTCATCGCTTGATAGCGGCCATCCATGATGAAAAACAATTGGTTGTCCGGTTCCCCAGTCTTTGTAATAAATTTCTGTTCCGTCTTTAACTTTAATAGTACTCATAGCTTTTTTTTATTAGATGAATTATATTTTATTTAATGCAGCTTAAAGTCACAATCTGACCGTAATCATTTACCATGAACCTTATGCTGTTCGTTTTTATATGATTTGTTATTTCAAATCGCAGGCCATTTAATTAACCTACTGTAATATAGTGATTTAATATTTATTTGTTGATTAGATATATCGCTGTATTTCGTCAATTTACGTTGCTGTATCACCGGTGGAATCTTTAATATTAATGGCTTGCTTACGAAATAGCCCGGCATAAAAAGTTCGCGGACCCCGAAATAATTTAAGCCATTATTTGAGGTAAAGGATTCCGGTTACTTAACGAATTCGAATTTAATTCCCAGTTTCTTTATTTTAGAGTTTAAGGTAGTTGAAGGGATATTCAGAATTTCTGCTGCGCCGCCCGCTCCAAAGACTTTGCCTTTGCAAATTTTTAAAACATTTAAAATGTGATCCCTTTCCATTTCTTCCATGGTTTTAACTTTAAAATGGTCTTCGCTGCTGAAGTTGTTAGCAGCAGCAGTACCTGGCAATTCGATATGGGTAATGGTGTCGCCTTCCGTTAACAGCATTGTCCGTTCAATTAAATGTTCCAGCTCTCTGATATTTCCGGGCCAGTCGTAATCCTGCAATTCATTTAATGCGGCATCAGAAATTTGCGTAACCGCAGATGATCCTTTTTTGCCATATTTAGCAATGAAGTGATCAACAAGGGGAGGAATGTCTTCCTTCCGATTTCTCAAGGCTGGCAGTTCGATCGGAAATACATTTAACCGGTAGTATAAATCTAGCCTGAACCGGCCTTCGGCAACTTCCTTCTCTAAATTTCTATTGGTTGCAGTGATAATCCTGACGTTAATTTTTTTAGTGTAATTTCCACCCAGGCGTTCTATTTCTTTCTCCTGAAGCACCCTCAATAGTTTCACCTGAGCCTCCAGCGGAAGTTCGCCTATCTCATCTAAGAAAATAGAACCACCATCAGCCTGTTCAAATTTCCCGATCCGTTTATCATTCGCGCCGGTAAATGAGCCCTTTTCATGTCCGAAAAGCTCTGATTCGATCAGCGTTAAAGGCAGGGCTGCACAATTAACCGTAACCAGTGGCTTGTTTTTTCGCGGTGATAGCTTATGAATGGTTTGTGCAATTTTCTCCTTGCCTGTACCGCTTTCCCCTAAAATGAGTACTGATGTATCATCAGGAGCAACGAGTTCTAGCTTTTTGAAAGCCGCATGCAGCAGCTTGCTGTTGCCCGTAATCCCATTAAAGTTTTGCCCGCTTTCGGGATTAGCAACTCTTGTAATGACTGGCTTTTCAATAATACCCGATGTTGGTAAAGTTAATTCGGAAATGGAATCTTTTCCATAAACTACCTTATCAACAACGATTTCCAGCGTTTTCTTAAACTGATTGATGATGCCGGTATGGACTTTGGTATAAAGGTCTGAAAGCTGATTGAAAAATACGAACTGAAACAATTCACCGGCTCTTTCCACTTCGGTAATCAGTGCAGATTCTAATTGATAATGATCGGAGAGGGCTTGCGTCCATGGACTTTCCATTCTCAATTTCCTAAAATCGTAGCCATTAAAAATTAATTTTCCACTGGCGTTTATGGCGCTACTGTTCCAGGTTTTGAAGTCACGGCTGGAAACGTTCATAACCTTTAGTAAAGATTGATTTTCGATCAAACTTAATTTTCCATCGGCCAAACGGACCATGTTAATGTCTTTGGTGCTTGTTCTTGGATTTGATTTGGTAATCCATAGGAAATCAAAAGGCACCACCTGATGCAATGCGGCACTAATTTGTTTTAACCGATCTGCAACTGGCTCTTGCTTTTCTGCGATATGCTCAATTTGTGTGTGTAAAGAGGGTTGAGGCTGTTGGTTATATTTCAGGTTTTGCTCATGGCGGTACCTGGCGATATCCAGCATCACCATCAGGTCTTTTTCCCTAAACGGTTTTACCAAAAAGCCGTAAGGCAATGTAGCTTTTGCTGCTTCCAAAATACCCTGATTGGTATTGGCTGAGATGTAAATAAATGGAATTTCCATTTCGGTGAGTTGCCCGGCCAGGTCTATGCCTGTTTTATCGCCCTGCAAAAATATATCCAGTAGAATCCAGTCCGGCGCTTTAGTGGCAATAAGCTCTAAAGCCTTTACTACCGATGGCGCTATTCCGCAAACTTTGTAGCCGGCTTTTTCAAGCATGATCCGAAGATCATTGGCTACAATAAATTCATCTTCTACAATTAAGATTTTCTGTTTCATTTTATTAACCAGACTTGATATGAAAACCAGCTAAGCAGCATTTTGAGAACGTTAACTAAGTTCACGAAACTGTCGGGCAGATTATGCACTATTACGAAATCAATTTAAGTACCGTTTGTTAAGTTGTTGTTTATCAGTAAAATAATATATAACCAATTTTATTAAATTCATGATATATCGTTGATTTACTAAATATCATGACCTGCTAATATTCAATTTTTTAATTTTGGAACTAAGTGTTGTTGCCGGAATGCCCAATAATTCTGCAGCGCCGCCGCTCCCCGCAACCCGACCTTTACAAAGTGCTAATACCCTGAGGATGTGGTCTCTTTCATTTTCGTTAATGGTTTTAATAGCGCCTTGATTAAGAGGAGTTTCACCTTTAGTACCGATATCAAGCTCATCTGGATCAAGTTTGCCATTTGAGGAAAGCAACACGCTCCTTAAAATTACATGTTCCAGTTCCCTGATATTTCCCGGCCAATCGTATTGCATTAGCCGGTCTGTAAACGCCAAAGGAATTTCATCAATAGGTTTTCCAATGTTTTCTGCATGCTTCTGAACAAAATAAGCGGTTAATAATGGGATATCAGCTTTGCGCTCACACAGCGACGGAACGTGTAAAGGAAAAACATTGAGCCGGTAATATAGATCAAGCCGGAACCTGCCTTTTGCAATTTCTTTTTCTAACAGAAGATTAGTTGCTGCAATAATTCGTAAATCTACCGTAATGGGCTGGCTCCCACCAATGCGGTCAATCTCTTTTTCTTGTAAAACACGCAATAATTTTGCTTGCAGATCAAAGGGCATTTCTCCTATTTCATCAAGAAAGATCGTACCGCCATTGGCCTCCTCGAATTTTCCAATCCTGGTGCTAATGGCGCCGGTGAATGAACCTTTTTCATGACCAAACAAAATTGATTCGATCAGATCGGCTGGTAAGGCAGCACAATTAACCGCCACGAGCGGTTTGGTGTTTCTATTTGATAAGCGGTGCAGGCTTTTCGCAATTTCTTCTTTTCCGGTTCCGCTTGCTCCGGTAATTAAAATGGATGTATCGGTAGGAGCCACGATCTTTATTTTATCCAGCACTCTTAACAAGGCCGTACTCTTTCCAATAATATTACCGAAGACATTCTTATCAGTCAAATAGCCATTGTTTGCTGTCGTTTCGTGGGCCGTTGCGGTGGCATGCTCCATTTCAATAATATGGGTAAGCTTTTCTTCTAAAGTGGCCGATAAATAATTAAGCAATTCCATGTGGCCTTGCTGATAAATATTTTCAGTTCTGCTGTAAAAAGAGAAACTAATTTTATCGCCACTTTTCAAATGAAACGTTTTAACGAGATTTGCAGAAAGATGATAGGTTTCTGCCATCAATTTCTTCATTGGGGCGGTTAATTTAACTTGCTCAAAATCATCACCAATGTAGATGGCATCTGCGGTGGTTTCAGCCAAAAGCTGGTTCAGTTTGTCATAGTCGGCTTTTGCGATTCCTGCGCGCTGCTGAAATTCTTTGGCAGTAAAAAGGCCATACTGGTCAAAATTTTTTCTGGTGATGCCAATTTCGCTATAGCGTATTTCTTCTTTGGAGATGCCGGAAAGTGCAATAAAATCAAAAGGAATATAAGGTTGAAACGCACTTGCCACAGCAAGAATTTTCTTCTGCCAGGTGAGCGATTTCATGGAAATATCAACGATAAAATCCCGCATAAAAAGTTCGCTGCTCAATTTCATATCGTCATTGTTTTTCAGGCGGTAGCGGGCAATATCAATGCTAAGCAGTACCTCCCGGTCGCGATAAGGTTTAACAATAAAACCGGAGGGACTTGTAGCCTTTGCCGCTTCGAGTACTTTCTCATTAGAATTTGCGGAGACGTAAATGAAGGGGATTTTCTTCTGCATCAGTTGATGCGCCAAATCTATTCCGGTAAGCCGGCCTTTGAGTTGGATATCTAAAAGTACCAGATCTGCAGATTTATTTTCGAGGATGGCTAATGCATTTTTTACAGAATCGGCAATGCCAATTACCTCATAATCGCCGCGTTGCAAAATCATTTGCAAATCGTGGGCAACTATAAATTCATCTTCAACGATTAAAATTTTTTCTCTCATCACATCATTCATCATAGAAATAAATCTTCATTCGAATTGTTAAATACCAGGCTTACAGAAACCCCATGGTCGCTTTTCATCTTCAATACGCTATCAATCTGGCTGCTTAAGCCTTTCATTAAAATCAAACCAAGTGTGTTGCTTTGCTCATAATCAAAATCAGGCGGAAGCCCTACACCATCATCTTTAATCATCAGTTCGTAATGGTCTTCATGCTGCTCTTTCAAGCTAATTTCCACTTTGCCACCAGCCCGATCTGGAAACGCATATTTATAGACATTGGTAATGGCTTCGTTGATGATCAGTCCCAACGGCACCGCTTTTGAAATGTCTAGTTCCAGGTTTAGGATAGCCAAATCAAAACTGATTTTCTTTCCACCGCTCATACTGTCTTTCAGGTATTCTATCAGTTCTACTATATAAGGCTGAATATTAATCGTGGCTAAATTTTCGTTCTGGTAGAGCTTCTGGTGAATTAATGCAATGCTCTTGAGTCGGTGCTGACTTTCTTTAATGGCCTCAATCGCCGATAAATCTTCCAGGTAATAACTCTGGCTATTGAGCAAACTCATCGTTAATTGCAGGTTGTTTTTTACCCGGTGATGCACTTCTTTGATCAGACTTTCTTTTTCTTCAATCAGCTTATTTTTTTGCTGAATGTTTACTTCGAGTGCTGCATAAGCAATATCAATATCTGCTTTCTTTTTAATTAAAGTATTATGAAGTTTCTTCTTTAAGCTGAACCTTCCGTAAAGTAAAATCAATACGAGGCAAAGGAATATTAAGCCACCAAAGGTAAAGTCTTTAATTAACTTGGATCGGTTAATCTCCTGACTTTGAAGCTGTGATTTTTTTCTAAGCAGTTCATTTTCATTTTCCTTTTGGGAAGCATCAAACTCAATCTGCAACCGGTCAATCGTACTAAGATTCTCCTGGCTAAGCATAGAATCCCTTAACTGGTGGAAATTCTGTAAGTGAGTAATAGCTTCGGCAGGTTGATTGCTTGCGAGTTTTATTTTATAAAGAATTTCATTTAACCTGATCTGCCTTGGCAAAGTCATGCTGATCTGATTCGCGCTCGCTTTTTCTGCATATTGCAATGCGAGATTATAATTTTTCTGTGCGAAGTAGCATTCGCTGATCGAGAAAAAAAGAGAAGTTTGAAATGGATTAGATAAAATATCTTTTGCAGACTGTTTGAGCAAAATGTTAAAGTACAGGTTTGCAAGTTTGTAATTTTTCAATGCCGTATAGCATTCTCCATAACCTAAATAGATAAAGTAATCGAAGGTTGCCTTATCGGGTACCTCAATCCAGGTTTTTTTTAGTAAAGCCAATGCTTTTTCTGCCTGACCCAACTTAATCATTTGAGTAGCGAGCATATAGGCGGGGATGAACCGGTACGGATCGGTCTTATCCGGCGTATTCAAGGTTTTGGTATACCATTCGGTACTTTCTTTAGGTTTACCCATCGCTTCATAGGTGGCGCCGACACGGTTAAGATAGGTATCGAGTACTTCTTCACCACTTGACTGCGCAATTTTTACACTTTGCAATGCCGCGTTTAAGGCCTTACTCAGTTCACCTTTCCGTTGATAAACGGCAGATAGCAAATCGTAGGCGGAAGGAAGATCCGGAAGTTTATACTTTTTATCAAGGGCAATCACTTCGAAAAGCTCGGCAATGGCCAGGTCGAATTTCTCCTCTTCTAAATGAAAATCGGCCATGATTCTCAAGAGCAGGGCCTCACGGTGTTTTTCTTTAAAAGAGCGGCCGACTTCTTTATACAGCGCATGTGATTTGGCTGCGCGATTGTAAAAGGTCTTGTTCCGGTAGTCCTGAACGGTATCCGGAATGTTGATAAAATAAGAATACCAGGCACTTGCCTCTAAATGTTTGTTCTTAATCTTCTGCGCAATGGAAATCGCCTGATCATAAGTTGATACTTGCTGCGATCGCATTTTTCTCTTGCTGTAATATCGACCATAAACCATAAGGGTTCGAAACTCCCAGTAAGGCGATTCTAACTGTCTGCTTAGTTTAAGTGCTTTATTAAGATAAGTGAATGCTTTTGTTAAATGATCAGGCTGATGATCTTGTTGATTGATGAAGTGATTGGCAATTTTAAGCTGGTACTTCACCCGGTTGGTATCTAATCCTGCTTTATATAATAACACACTTAAGCGCTGAAGAGAATCTTCACCGGTTACCTGTTGACTTTGCGCAGAACTGCTCTGGCTTAAGAGGTTTAAAAAGAAAATTCCAGACCATAAAATGCCGGTTATCACATTTTGGATGCGACTTCGTTTTAAGGTTTTTGGAAATATGTTATTTTGGGGCATTTAATTTTTATTGTTTAGGATATGTTCACGCTTGATTTTGAACTTCTTAATCTTGGAATTGAGTGTTGTAGCCGGAAGGTTGAGCATCTCGGCTGCACCGCCCAAACCAGATATTTTACCTTTACATTTGACCAATACCGATAAAATATGCTCGCGTTCATTTTCATGGATGGTTTTAATTCTTTGCTCACTGCCATTATTAACAGAAGCGGTACGCTCCATTTTTGGTAAGGAAACCTGTTTGAGTATTTCCCCTTGATTCAGTAAAATACTTCGCTCGATTAAATGTTCCAATTCACGGATATTTCCCGGCCAGGTATAAGCCATTAGTTTATTTAAGGCACTTTTAGATATAGCAGTAACTGATCGTCCTGTTTTTTTTGAAATACGCCCAATGAAATGGGAAGCCAGATGTGGAATGTCATCTAAACGCTCGCGAAGTGGTGGCAATGAAATCGGGAAAACATTAAGTCTGTAATAAAGATCGCTTCTAAAGTTTCCTTTTTCTACTTCTTTTAATAAATTTCGATTGGTAGCTGCTACAACTCTCACATTGGTTTTAATAACGTCGCTTCCTCCAATGCGCTCAATTTCCTTTTCTTGTAGCGCACGCAGCAATTTCACCTGCAGCGCAAGAGAGAGTTCGCCAATCTCATCTAAAAATAGTGTTCCGTTATGTGCCAGCTCAAATTTTCCGATCCTTCGGTCGGTTGCACCGGTAAAGCTGCCCTTTTCATGTCCGAATAACTCACTCTCTGCCAAACTTGGTGGCAGGGTAGCACAATTGATTTTGACCATTAGCTGGTGATTTCGGGGAGAAGCATTGTGGATTGCTCTGGCGATCAGTTCTTTCCCTGTACCAGTTTCGCCGAGAATTAATACTGTAGTATCAGATGCGGCGACACGATCTATGAGGTGAAAGATTCCTCTTAGCGAGTCGCTTTGCCCAATAATTTCGCAGTGGTTATAATGAAATTGAATTTGTTCGTGAAGGTAGCTGTTTTCATCTTCAAGTTTTTGTTTGTAAATGTTGATCTCTTCGAGCTGATGCGCTATTTTTTCATTGGCTATAATATTTGATATGGCCACAGATATTTGTAAGGAGATGCCATGAAGTAAATCAAAATAAATATTAGCTATTGAATTGGTTTTTTGTGTATAAAGATGAAAGAACCCAATACAGCCGGATCGATCGACCATTTTTAATCCGATCATTTCCCTGATGCCTTTGTTGTGCCAAAAGCCCAGCCAGGCCGGTGCGTCATCCCAGGTTAAAACTTCGTTAACATTAAATACAATGGGTTTTTCACTTGCAATCATTGCACGGCACATGCCATCATCCAGTGTATACTTCTTGGAAGCTTCGGGCGCAATCCCTGGAGTTTTCAGGAAATCTTCTTTCCGGTTGTAAATGAAAGGACTATGTGTTTCCTGGTCATCGTTAATGAGGCAGATTACAAAATCATCAAACTCGAATAATCGTTTTAATGTCTGATCAATAACATCGAACAGGTCGAGCTTATTTCTAATAGAAGCGATGGCATTGCTTAAAGAGAGTAAGACCTTATTTTCCCTTTCTTTTTGTTCCAGCTTTTTTAGCAGCACTGCAGCATCGTTTTCGCTATGTGTATTGATGGATTTTGCCAGGTTTCTGGTGGTTGCTAAATTGCCTTTGCTTTCCATAAAGCTAAAGTAAGGTTTAAAATTTAAAATAATAATTTTCTGATTAAAATAGATCACGAAATTTCGTTACTTTAATATCTTAGTAATTGTAGCACAATAGGTTATGATTGTTTTTTGTTTTTTTATATCTTAAATATTTCGCTATTTATATGCTTCGATCATCAGGATTTATTTCAGATTTAGGTTGTATCTTATAGATGAACGCAGGAGTATAATGTGTTTCAATTTCTTTTTATGGTAATTCTTTGTCTTACTATATTATGCTAACGCAGGAAGGCAGTCTCAAAGAGGAAATGAATTGTATAGTCCCAAGCGTCAGTTCGTATTTAGTATGATTATAGGAACGCAAGTTTAAATGGCCTTCAATTTTAATATAATATACTTAATATAAACTAGCGCACCACTTCCTATTCGATGGCTCTATAAATTCGTAAATCAACGATATATGGTTAAAGTAAATTCTTTAATAATATCGTAAGCCGTTGATAAATAGTTTTTTATCTGGTGGTATGTTTCTTGGAACAAGGTGGGAAAATAAAAATATCTGAAATATGAAACCATCACCAGACTTATTATCCCCGGAAAATCATGCCTTAGTACTGATCGATTTTGAAGGACAAATGGCTTTCGCTACCAAAAGCATTTCCATTACCGAGCTGCGTACAAATGTTGCCATTGTTTGCGGTGCATCTAAAATCTTTAACGTACCTACAATCGTAACCACTGTAGCTGAAGAATCTTTTGCAGGACCTGTGTTTCCAGAGATCGAAGAATGCTATCCGCAGGCCACTTCAAACTATATCGACAGAACCTCTATGAATACCTGGGAAGATGAGCCTGCTTACAAAGCCATCACCGGAACAGGAAAGAAAAAGATTGTATTAGCCGGACTTTGGACAGGCGTATGCATTGTAGGTCCTGCATTATCTGCGCTATCTGAAGGCTTCGATGTTTTCGTAATTACCGATGCCTGTGGCGACGTAAGCAATGAAGCACATGAAAGAGCCATCCAAAGAATGGTGCATGCAGGTGTGAAACCAGTTACTTCTGTTCAATACATTCTTGAATTACAAAGAGACTGGGCAAGAACAGAGACCTATGTTCCGGTAACCAACCTTATGAAAAAATGTGGTGCAGGTTATGGAATCGGCATCCAATACGCACATAAAATGGTGAAACATTAATTGTCGTTCGCATTTAGAATGAAAATTATTTATTCCTATCCGGCAATTACCGTGGCTATTCTCCTTTGCTTTTATGGAGTACCGGCATTTGGTCAGGGCATTAAATTAATGCGCTACGATGAGGATTACAGTAATTTAAAAGATTCGGGCAGGAACTTCTACAACATACTAAAGTTCCTGCCGCTTTCGGCAAGCAAAAAAGTGTATTTCACCTTTGGTGGGGAGGCGAGAGCCGAATTCGGTGGAAAGGTTAATGAAGACTGGATCAAAGATCAGGGATTTAATTATTCTGTTCTTCAACGTTATTCGCTTTATGCCGATCTAAATATTGATGAGCGTTTACGCCTTTTTGCTCAGCTAAACAGCGCCTTGGAAAATGGCAGTAAATATGGCCCGGCACCGGTTGATGAAGATCAGCTTGCTGTTCAGAACCTTTTTGCCGAATACAGAATCCTGCTTGATGCTGCTCATAAATTAGCGATCCGGTTAGGAAGGCAGGAAATTAATTATGGCTCTGGCCGGTTGATTTCGGTGAGAGAAGGTACCACGGTTAGGCAATATTTTACAGGTGCCAAACTAATGTATGCCACGCCTAAGTTTACATTAGATGCCTTCGTTTTAGCAGCCGATGAAGTTAATTTTGGCGTTTTTGATAATCGTTTCAGCCATCAGGCAAACCTCTGGGGGGCTTATTCCAATCTTAAAATTGAAAGGGGCGGCAACTTCGATTTTTATTATCTAGGAATCAGAAGGGATCATGCAGAATTCGAAGAAGGTATGGCGAAGGAAATCCGGCATACCGTTGCTACAAGATATTGGAAAAGTGGTGGCGGTTTTATTTATAATCTGGAAGCTGCTTATCAATTCGGAAAGTTTGGCAATGGTAATATAGATGCCTGGACAGTGGCTGTTGAGTTGGGCTATTTGTTTGAACAAACGAAATTTAAGCCTTCTGTTAATCTGCGAAACGATTACATCTCAGGAGATAAAAAAGCAGGAGATGGAAATTTACAAACCTTCAATCCATTGTATCCTAAGGGTGGGTATTTCGGTTTTAACCCGCTGATTGGTCCATCAAATTTAATTGATTTGCACCCATACTTAACGCTTACCCTTACCAATAAATTAACGGCCCAGGCTGATGTGGTTTTAAACTGGCGATACTCCTTAAATGACGGGATCTATCGTCCGAGTGGAAATTTTAATACAGCAGGATCACTTTCCAATCACCGTTTTATCGGTACAACCTATTTGCTCAGCGCAGATTATCAATTTAATAATCAACTTTCTTTTAGTATTGGTGCACAATACTTTAAAGTAGGTGAGTTCATCAAAGACATTATCCCGCTTTGGGATCATTCAAAGTTTTTTAATGCACAGGTATCATACAAATTCTAATCCATAAAAAAATGAAAAACAACTTCACTCAGCACTCCAGATTGGTCATCCAAAAGATGAAGATCGCCATGATTATATTTTCTGTATTTGTTACTGGATCAACAGCGTTTGCACAGGCAACTACCGCAATAGGCACCTCCAAAGTTTGGGGCACTATAGATGGAATCGCGGTAGAGGGCGTAGTGCAGGGGCCATCTGCACAGGCGAGCGATCTGCAGGTAGCCTGTGTTTTCGAATATACAGAAGGTGATATTTATAATACTCCACCAGCACTTCCACCGGCTTTAAATGGCCTGGTTCATCTGGATCAGGACATGAAGGGCTTGCTTACCGAAATCCGCAAGAGTGGAAAATTCCTCGGCCATGCCAACGAAACCTTATTAATTACGCCACCAAAGGGCAGTATTGGCGGCAAACGTTTATTGTTGATCGGCCTTGGTGATCGTAATAAATTCGAACCAGAGCTGATGACCGGCATTGGCAGTGTGGCTATGCGGGAGGCATTGAAACTTGGCGTAACAAATTTCGCTTTTGCCAGCGATTTGAAAGATGCGGGAATAGACTCGCCAACTGCACTGGTGGCTAGAAATGTGGTTAAAGGCATTTTTGAAGCTTACCGTGCGCAACTTTGGTTAAAAGACAAGCAGCTTACCACAGTAAAACCTATCTCAAAAGTAATTCTTCTCGCAGGTCCGGCATTTTTTACTACCGCGGGAGAAGGCATTCAGGAGGCCATTAGCGCGATTAAAAACTAAGCTCAATTGAACAAAAATATAAGACAATGATTGCAGATATGATTTTGTTCAATGGTAAAATACATACCATTGTCAGCCACAAAGTGAAAATAACCGCAGTAGCCATTAAAGATGGAAAGTTTATTGCCGTAGGTAACGATAGTGATGTACTTGCCTTTTCAGGTTCATCTACTAAGATTATAGATTTAAATAAAAAACGGGTTGTTCCCGGTATTAATGATTCGCATATTCACCTGATTCGCGGTGGCTTAAATTTCAATTTAGAATTACGCTGGGATGGCGTTCCCTCTCTTGCAGATGCCCTGCGTATGCTGAAAGAGCAGGTGGATATTACACCGGCGCCACAATGGGTGCGGGTGGTAGGCGGATGGTCTGAATTTCAATTTGCCGAAAGAAGGATGCCAACGCTGGAAGAAATAAATGCGATTGCCCCGGAAACACCTGTCTTTATTCTTCATCTTTATGATCGCGCTTTTATGAACCGTGCCGCCCTGAAAGCAGTGGGGTATACGAGAGATACGCCTGCACCTCCGGGTGGGGAAATTCAGCGGGATGCGAATGGAGAACCTACCGGGTTAATTATTGCCAGTCCGAATGCCATGATTTTATATTCAACCCTGGCAAAAGGTCCGAAGCTTTCTGATGAGCATCAGGTAAATTCTACCCGTCATTTTATGACAGAGCTGAATCGGTTTGGCATTACCAGCGTGATTGATGCCGGGGGTGGGTTTCAAAATTTTCCTGATGATTATAAAGTGGTAAACGAGCTCAATAAGCAAAAACAACTTACCGTTCGCATTGCTTACAATTTATTTACCCAACGCCCGAAACAGGAATTTGAGGATTTTGATAACTGGACAAATTCAGTAGAGCTTTATCAGGGCGATGATATGTACCGCCACAACGGGGCGGGAGAAATGTTGGTATTCTCTGCTGCAGATTTTGAAGATTTTCTTCAGCCAAGACCTGATTTAGCAGATAATATGGAGCCTGAACTGGAGCGTGTGGTACGGTTACTGGTAGAAAAAAGGTGGCCATTCAGGTTACATGCTACTTATAACGAAAGCATCAGCCGGTTCTTAAACGTATTTGAAAAGGTAAACAGAGACATTCCTTTTGCAGGCTTGCCATGGATCTTTGACCATGCGGAAACCATCGATGAGCGAAACATTGAAAGGGTTAAGGCGCTTGGCGGTGGCATTGCTGTTCAGAGCAGAATGGCTTATCAGGGGGAGTATTTCACCGAACGTTATGGTGAAAAAGCAGCTTTGCAAACCCCGCCGGTAAAAAAAATGCTCGAAATGGAAGTGCCGGTTGGCGGAGGCTCCGATGCAACCAGAGTAAGTAGTTACAATCCCTGGGTCTCCATGTTTTGGCTTACAGCTGGTAAAACAGTTGGCGGACTCAAAATTTATGATGAAGAAACCGTGCTCACAAGAGAAACAGCTTTGGAACTTTATACCAGGGGCAGCGCCTGGTTTTCTAACGAACAACAGAAAAAAGGAGATATCGAAATAGGGATGCTTGCTGATTTAGCCGTTTTGAATCATGATTATTTTGAAGTTTCTGATGAACAGGTAAAAAGTATCGAATCTGACTTAACCATTGTAGACGGCAAAATTGTATATGCCAAAGGCGATTTTTCTTCATTTTCGCCACCAAAAATTCCGGTTCTGCCAGACTGGTCGCCAACTAAAAGTTATAATGGCTACTATTTTCCTGCTACGCATAAATTTAATCAACAGGGAAAAACGAAAGGATCAAATGGCGAATCCGCTGTTTTGGCGATGGTGCATGCTTGTGTAGGAAGCTGTGGGGTACACCATCACAATCACGATGCAGTACGAACCAGCAACCTCCCCGTAAATAATTACACTGCTTTCTGGGGCGCACTGGGTTGTTCATGCTTTGCATTTTAATAATGGAAAATATCATTAAATGCTTGCTTTATTCTGATCTGGGATTGGAAATAAACAATTATGCTGTGCTCGTATTCAGAGTGTTGCTCATGCTCGAACTTTTTAGGGTACACGGCTTAAAGAAGTTCAGGGTCCAAAATGGAGAAAAAGAACATGTTCCCAATCCATTGGGCCTGCCAGATAAATTAAATGGTTTAGTGGCTACTTTTTCTGATACAGTGGTGCCATTTTTAGTGGCCTTTGGGGCCGGCACCAGACTTTTTCTCCTGCCCTCAATCGGTGTTACGGCCATTGGATATTTTATAGTGCATAGAAAAGATTCTATCGAAGTACGTGATGTACCGTATATGTACACCCTGGCAATGCTGTTTTTATGGGTTATTGGCCCTGGTACTTATTCAATTGATCATTACTTATTCAACACATTTTTTAATTAATACTAAAATTTAAAATTATGGAAGCTAAAATCGGAATCAGCGCAGAAAACCTGGCTGAAGTTGCACATTCATTAAGCAAAATTCTTGCAGATGAATACGTTTTATATACTAAAACAAGAAAGGCTCACTGGAACGTAGTAGGGCCAGATTTTTATAATAAGCATAAATTTTTCGAGGAACAGTATACCCAGCTGGAAGAAATTGTTGATGAAGTTGCAGAACGCATTCGTAAGCTCGGTCATTATGCGCCGGCATCTTTAAAGCAATTTCTGGAGTTAACTCACTTAACAGAGGATGATCGGGGTCAAAACGATGCGCTAAGCTACATTAAAACATTGTTAGCCGATCATGAAAGCATCCTCATTCACCTCAGGGAAAATATCAATAACTATGCAGGCGCCTTAAAAGATGCCGGAACCAGCGATTACATTACCGGTTTAATGGAAACCCACGAGACAATGGCCTGGATGTTACGGGCTCATTTATCTTAAAAAGAATCAGTTATGGAAGAAAAACAGAATAATGTCTGGTTTGTAACCCTTGTATTAACACTAATTGCAGGCTATTGTGATAGCATCACCTTTGTTGCAGCAGATAAAATTTTCTCTGCGCATGTAACGGGAAACTTTATTGTATTTGCTTATCAGATGATTAAGGGCACTAGTGGCGATGCATGGATCAAGCTGCTAACCTTTCCCATATTTATGCTTTCGGTAATGGCTGGAGGCTGGATATCGGGGAGATTTTCTAACAGGCATTTTCTGCTTTTGTGTGAGGGGATTATTCTTTTGATTGGCGGGGTAGTAGCCTATTCACTCGGCTACATTGATAACGGCGAAATTACCTGGCCAATGTATCTGGTTACGATGATTGTAGTGGTTGCTATGGGGCTGCAGAATGCCTTCGGAAAGCTTTTTGCCAAAGAAACTTTTGGTCCAACCACCATGATGACTGGAAATGTTACCCAGTTCGCATTGGATATCAGGTCATTTTGTAACTCAGGTTTCAAAAACCAGGATTTTCGTTCCGCTGTCTATAAAGGTTTAATTACCCTTGGTGGTTTTCTGGTTGGATGTATTCTGGGTGCCTGGGTTGGGAAATTATTTGGCCTGGTGGGCATTGTGTTACCGGGCATTGCCATGGTGATTTGCTATTATAGCACTAATCCCGTTAAAAATGATATTCAGCCTTAACTATGCCCATCAAAACTAGTGCGATCAATTTTTCATATCTGATGATCATGCTGCTGTTCTTCCTATGCCTAAGCTTAACACCTGTTTTGCTCAAAGGGCAGGGCATAAGAACCCGGCCAGAAGCAGAAGCAGCGATGGTTAAGCTTCGCCGCCTGGGCCAAACGGAAAATAAAGTAGATCTGCTGATTGATTTCAGCAGCTATTATCTCAATTTGCCGGGTGAGCAGAAAGCAGATCTCACTACAGCGATGGGTATTCGGGATCAGGCATTTACCCTGGCCACGAAAATTGAATATCCCAAAGGAATAGCCAGAAGTATGGTACTGAAGGGAAATATCCTTCGTGAATCTGGCGATAAAACGGGTAGCTCAAATATTTATCGGCAGGTGCTTGCTTACGCGAATAAAATGCAGTTACAAGATGAACTTGCAGAAACCAATATTGCCATAGGCAACTTGTTGAGCAATGAAGGCGATGATCTTGAAAGAAAGATAGGCTATAATGAAAAAGCACTGGTTTTATACCGGCAATCGGGCAATCGTTTAGAAGAAGGCAATACGCTCAAAAACCTGGGTGATTATTATAACATTAAAAGTCAGCCTGCCTATGCAATGAAGTTAATGGATGAGTCACTTGCAGTTTATAAAGCGATTGGTTTTAAGGAGTTGCAAGGGGTTTATAATAACATGTGTATCATTAATATTGGCCTTGGTAATTATTCGAATGCGCTGAAATACGGCTTAATGGCGGAAAGAACAGCAGATCAGCTGGCAGATACAAGCCTGCAACGAAGTTCCATTTGTAATCATTTAGGACTTACCTATTATTATTTAAGGAATGATGAGAAATCGCTCGCATATTGGCAACAGGCAAAAGCGATTGCAGAACGTTATCAGGATCCTGCCTATCTGCAAACAGTTATCGCAAACCTGGCCAGTTTACTGGTAAGGATGAAGCGGTTTAATGAGGGGATTAGTACATTGAAGGAGATGGCGGCGAAATATCCACCTACAGATGTACAAATGAAAGTCAGGATTCCGTATCTCTTATTTAACAGTTATTATGATCTTGAGCAATATGAACTGGCGGCCCCATATTTCAAAACCCTGATTAAATTTCATAACGAATTGGCTAAAAGCGATCCCAATCAGCTTTTTTTATACCGGAGCATCATCAGGAAGCTCATTCACGACCGCAATTTCGCGGTAGCAGCGGTTTACCTGAAAGAACATGAGAAACAAAGTATTGCGCAGAAAAACCTGCTTGCGCTAGCCCAGTTACACAGACTTTGGTTTAATGTAGATTCTGCCTTAAATAAGCCCTGGGCCGCTATTGCGCATTACAAAACATATAAACGGTTAACGGATTCCATCTGGAATAATGAAAAAAATAAGCAGATTTCTGGTTTAGAAATTGAGTTTCAAACGGAGAAAAAAGATAAAGATATTGCATTGCTTCATCAAAGAAACCAATTGCAAAAAGTGATCATTGCGAATGACGGAAGGCTGAGGTATATGTTTATTACTGGTCTTTTTATAGCAGCTTTAGTTTTGGCATTGCTTTACAACCGCTACCGTTTAAAAAAAGAAAGCAACCTTGTTTTAGAACAAAAGCAAGCGGAAATTAATTCGCAGAATGAGTTGTTAAGAAAGATCCTCGCAGAGAAGGAGTGGCTGCTTCGGGAGATTCACCACCGGGTAAAAAACAACTTACAGATCGTTATCAGCCTGTTGAATACGCAATCGGCTTATTTAGATAATGAAGACGCCCTGGTGGCAATTCGCAACAGCCAGAACCGGATGCATGCCATGTCGCTCATCCATCAAAAGCTTTATCAGTCTGATAATCTGGCAGAAATAGACATGAAATGGTACATCACCGAATTAACGGAATACATGAGCGAATGTTTTGGCATGGAAAAGAAGATTAAATTTGAATTGGTTACCGACGAAGTTAAACTGGATGTAGCACAGGCGGTCCCACTCGGACTCATCTTAAACGAAGCCATTAGTAATGCGATTAAATATGCCTTTCCAGGTGATAGAAAAGGAAACGTGAAAATTGCTTTTTTTTCTCTTGAAAATGAGTTATGTAAACTGATCATCAGCGATGATGGCGTAGGTTTACCCGTCGGTTTTAATCAGGATGACAGTGATTCTTTAGGCATGAGTTTGATGACCGGGCTTACTGATCAGCTTAACGGAGAAATTAAAATGCGCAATGAAAACGGCTTAATCCTGGAGGTTTCTTTTACGCGGCACAGCGAATTGCTTACAGAAACGACAAATATGATGTATTAATTTAAAACCCGCTGCATGGAAAATCAGGAATATACAATCCGGAACAACGAAGTGAATTTACAATTTGAAATTGAACTGGAAGGAGAGATTGCCTATTTAACTTACCGGTTTTACAAAAAGAATATTGCTTTCATGCATACTTTTGTGCCAGTAAAACTGGCCGGCAAAGGTTTGGCATCTGCCCTCGCCATTCACGCTTTTGCTTATGCAAAAACAAATAAAAAGCTGGTGATGGTTTATTGCCCTTTTGTATCAAAATTTATAAAAAAGAACACCGAATACCTCGCCCAGGTAGATCAATCGTACCTCGGCAGATCATAATTATTTATCAAAAGAATTTCAAACAATGGAAAACAATATTTTAGGGTTGCATCATATCACTGCGATTGCGGGAAATGCACAACAAAACTTCGATTTTTACACCAAGACACTCGGTTTGAGATTGGTGAAGAAAACTGTAAATTTCGATGACCCAGGCACCTATCATCTTTATTACGGAGACGAAACAGGGTCAGCAGGAACAATTCTTACTTTTTTCCCCTGGGATGGAATTGGTCCGGGAACGGAAGGCGTGGGCATGGCTACAGAGATTGGTTATTCAGTACCTGCCGGAAGTCACGACTTTTGGTTGGAGCGATTTGGAAAAGGAAATGTGAAAACGAAAGAGCTTACCGAACGTTTTGGAGAACAAGTGCTTGCATTTAAAGATCCAGATGGCTTGTCACTCAGTTTAATTGTGCCCGGAAAACCGGATAACAGAATGCCCTGGGAAACTGGCGAAATTAAAAAAGATACTGCAACTAAAGGATTCCACAGCACCACCTTAACCTTGCAAAGCATTGATGCAACTGCAAAGATCCTGACGGATTTGTTTGGCTATCGGTTATTGGCGCAGGAAGAAAATCGTTACCGTTTCATTACGGATAGCGTAGAAAATGCAGCTGTGGTAGATTTGCTGGAAGTTCCAACCGGCCATCGCGGTAGAAACGCCGCAGGAACCAATCACCATGTGGCTTTCAGGGTTAAAAATGAAGATATCCAAATGGAATTGAGAGAACAGATTTTAAGTAAAAATTTGCAGATTACCCCTCAGATCGATCGTGATTATTTCTACTCGCTATACTTCCGCGAACCCGGAGGCGTGCTTTTCGAAATTGCCACAGAAAATCCTGGTTTTACGGTTGACGAACCTTTAAGTGAGTTAGGAACACATTTGAAATTACCACATCAGCATGAACATTTACGGGAAGACTTAGAAAAATTACTTCCAAAGTTAAGCTAACAATCATGGCAGAAATTAAGTTAAATATTCAGCAGGGCGAACCGAGTTCGTTTGATCTGTATGATGAAGATGGAAAAATTGGTGAGATGATTTTTGAGGTCAGTGGAACCGACCTAACCGTTTACCACACGGAAGTTGAACCTGAAAAAGAAGGAAAGGGTTATGCGAAATTATTGCTTGATGCAATGGTGGCGTATGTTCGGGAGCACGATCTGATGGTTATTCCGATGTGTCCGTATGTGCATATCCAATTTAAAAGACACGAAGATTTATACCGGGATATCTGGAATAAAATAAATGAGGGATAAAAAATGAAAGAATTAATAAAAGCCGGCAAAAGTTTTGATCAGGCAGAGAAAGTGCTGATCATGGTTCACGGACGTGGCGGTTCGGCAGAAGATATATTAGGTTTGGCAGAACACTTAAATGTGGCCGAATTTGCTTTGCTGGCACCGCAGGCCAGTGGTAATACCTGGTATCCACAATCATTTTTGGCACCCCGTGCCAGTAATGAGCCTTCACTCTCGAATGCATTGAATACGCTCAGAGATACCGTTTCTTACTTAGAAGAAGCAGGTTTTTCAAAATCTCAGATTTACTTCCTGGGCTTTTCGCAGGGTGCATGTTTAACGTTAGATTTTGTAGCCTCAAACGCCGCACGTTATGGTGGTGTAGTGGCTTTTACCGGCGGCGTAATTGGTGATCAGGTCGACCATCGCAATTATCATGGCGATTTTGACGGTACGCCAGTTTTCATCGGCAGCAGTGATCCGGATATGCATGTTCCCGTATCAAGGGTGAAAGAATCTACAGCCTTATTGGAGGGAATGGGTGCACAGGTTACCGAAATTATTTATGAAAACATGGGCCATACCATTAGTCACGCTGAAATTACACAGGTGAACAAATTAATTTTTAACGCTTAAATGGAAAAGGAAACTGGTAGGATAGAGGCATTTAGTGATGGCGTATTTTCGATTGCCGTTACGCTCCTGGTGCTGGAACTTCACATTCCTGAGGTGAAAGAGGGTACGAATCCTCATCGCTTGCTGGAGGATTTGAAACTTCAGTGGCCAGGCTATCTTGCCTTTATCATTTCCTTTTTCAGTATTTTTGTGATCTGGGTAAATCACCATAAGATCTTTAAGCAGATTTATAAGCGAAATACAGGACTAATGTTTGCCAACGGGCTGATCTTGTTTCTGGTTTCGCTTGTTTCTTATCCCAGTGCTTTGCTTGCCCGGTTTTACATGACCGATGCCAGACAACTTTCCGTTACCATATACACCGGTCTGTTTGTGGTGATTAACCTGGCTTTTAACTTATTGTGGGCGCAAGCGAGCAAAGATAAAATGCTTTTACGTCCCGGAATCAGCGATGCGGCCATCAGGCAATTGCGGAACAATTATTTATATGGCTTTCCCACTTATCTTACTGCTTTTGTTCTCTCCTTTTTTTATCCGGATTTTGCTTTAGCTATTTGCGTTCTGCTCTGGATATTCTGGGCGGCCTCTTCAAAGAAAATAACCTTTACCGAAAAACTTCCATAAATTTTTAAACAATCATTTTAAATTATGAAACCTGTAACCATTCGAAAAAACGTTTTAGTATTGATATTAATGGCATTCAGCAGTTTTGCTGGTCTTGCACAAATCACACAGTCAGAAACATCAAAGAAATTAAATGTACTCCAGCAAAAATTTGTGGATTTACGATTTGGAATGTTCATTCACTATAATATTCCCACTTATGCCAATGCCGATTGGCCGGATCCCGATGCTGATCCGAAATTATTTAATCCAAAGAAATTAAATGCCGACCAATGGGCAAAAGCAGCGAAATCTGCAAACATGAGTTATGGTTGTTTAACTACTAAACACCATAGCGGTTTCTGCATCTGGGATACCAAAAGTACAGATTATAATGTGATGAACAGTCCGTATAAAAAAGATGTGGTGAAACAATTTACCGATGCTTTCAGGGCCAACGGGTTAAAAGTGATGCTTTATTATTCTATTTTAGATACGCACCACAAACTCAGGCCAAATCAGATTACGCCAAAACACATCGAGATGGTTAAGCAACAAATTACAGAGTTGCTTACTAAATATGGTAAAATTGAAGCCTTGATTATTGATGGATGGGATGCGCCCTGGTCGAGGATTTCTTATGATCAGGTGCCTTTTGAAGAGATTTATCACCTGATTAAAACTTTACAGCCGGATTGTTTGGTAATGGATTTGAACGGTGCAAAATATCCTGCCGAAGGCCTTTATTATACTGATATTAAAACTTACGAAATGGGCGCCGGACAGCGGATGAACAAAGAAAGTAAAGTGATGCCATCTTTAGCTTGTCTGCCGATCAATACCTCGTGGTTTTGGAAAACAGATTTTCCAACTGTTCCGGTAAGAAAACCGCAGGAAATTATAGATAATTTAATTAAGCCTTTAAATGCCGCGAGTTGTAACTTCATTTTAAATGTAGCACCTAATCGCCATGGTTTAATTGATGAAAATGCGCTTGCATCCTTAAAGGAGGTTGGAAAGCTTTGGAAAAATGAAGGGCCTACCGCTCCACTTCCGCCGCTCGCATTACCTATTATTTCGAGTAACTTAGCGATTAATCAGGCCGCTAATTCGAGCTGGAGTGACGACATGAACATCATGGATTTTGCAAATGATGATAGTTATAAATCTTCCTGGACAAGCAACAGCGACGTTAAAAAGCCATGGTATGAAATTGACTTCAAAAATGAAAAAGACATCAATATGGTCGTGGTGGCCGAACAAAAAGCGAATATTGATACTTATATACTGGAATACTGGGATGGCGTAGAATGGAAAAAAGTTTTCGAAGGAAAAAACGAGGATCGGATTAAAATTCACCGGTTCGATCGGATTTGGACGAGCAAAGTACGTATCCGCATAGAACATTCAAAGGAGACACCGTCTATAGCTGAATTTCAGGTTTTTAACGAAAGAAGATCTTAAAGAACAAATCCTATGTCGAAATACAAAATAGCAGTACTTGATGATTATCAGGATGTCGCCAAATCATTTGCAGACTGGACAACCATCACTGAGTATGCAGATATTAAGGTGTTTACCGATCATCTTTATGCTGAAGATGAAGTCGTTGACCGGTTAATGCCATTTGATATCATTTGTGTCATGCGCGAACGTACGCCACTACCGGCAGGTCTGCTTCTGCGATTGCCCAATCTAAAACTTATTGTTTCAACCGGTGCTAAGAATCGGTCTATTGATGTGGCAGCAGCAGCAAAGTTAGGAATTGACGTTCAGAATACGGGCTACCTCGGGCATGGTGCACTGGAACTGACCTGGGCGTTATTAATGGCCATTGCGAAACACATTCTACAAGAAAATGCGAATTTCCGCGCTGGCGGCTGGCAACATTTAGTCGGAAATGATCTGAAAGGCAAAACACTGGGTATTTTAGGTCTGGGAAATCTTGGCGCACAAGTTGCTGCCGTTGCAAAAGTTTTTGAAATGGATGTGATCGCCTGGAGCGAAAACCTCTCACCAGAAAAGGCCGCTGCCAATGGTGCGAGATATGTTTCTAAAAAAATACTTTTCGAGGAATCGGATTATCTAAGTGTTCACATGGTGCTCAGCGATCGGAGCAAAGGCATTGTTGGTGCTGAAGATTTGGCTTTAATGAAGCCCACTGCTTACCTGATTAATACCTCCAGAGGACCCTTGGTTGATGAACAGGCATTAATCGAAAGTCTGCAAAAAAATAGCATTGCCGGCGCAGCACTTGATGTTTTTGATAAGGAACCACTCGACCAAGATCATCCTTTTAGAACATTGAAAAATGTGTTAGCCACACCACATATTGGTTTTGTAACTCAGGATACTTACCAGCTGTTTTTTAATGATACCATCAAAATCTTAACCGAATGGCTGCCAAAGCATGTTAAAGCGGCTAATTAATTTATTCAAAAGTATGAATTAAAGTTACTAACGCTAAGAGCGTTGTTTATATTTGGCGTTAGTAACTTAATTCACATAGCAGTGAATGAAAGTTGTAGGTCTTTCAATCCCATACCATATTTCGCATTTTGAATCAAATTTTGACGAAATATCGTCATGTTTTTTTCTTCAAATCTGATGGAATGATCTCCAGGTTAGCATTCCGGCCTTTGGCATGTTCTTTGGCTTTTAGGTGAAAACAGATAGTCCATATTGATCAATATTTAGCCTTTCCTGAAACAGGTGAAGGCCTGACAAAAATTGAGCTTTAAGGATTGCTGTAAATACTAAACCACGTGCGCCATTGAATATTTCAGGAGCATATCAATTTGAAAGAATGAAAAAGCAGGAAACCAATTCTGACCCGGCCGATGACATAAAAGAATTACTTACAGCACCCGATGCAAGTAATTATTTCGAAGAACGGGCTGAAGTTAGCGCAGCGCCGGAGAAGAATTTTAGTCTGCGGGAGTTATTTCAAGGCGTGTTCGCGAAACTCCATCCACTATTTTCAATCGATTGTGGTACGCTCATCCTTTATAACAAAAAAATGGATCACATCACGAGGGCATATTTAACGGAAGCAATTGCTGGTAAAATATCTTGTACAGAAACCATTTCAGATCCGGTTAGCCTTTCGCTCATTACCAAACAAATTGCGGATTTTGATTTTCCAGTCCTCAAATCGCGAAAAGACTGGATAGACGACTTTGGTGAAAACCATTGTCTTTCAAATCATCCGGCAGAATATCATTTCCACGGCTATATTCCTCTGGAAAGTAATGGTCGCATTTTTGGCACATTTGAACTTCATAATTACGATCGGGAATTGAGTGCAGAAGGCCTGACTTTTTGCTGTAATATTGCCGACTTGATCTCCGGATTACTTGCTGTAATGGAAGAAAAAGAGCATTCTGATTTAGGTAAGATCAATCGGCTGGCGGGACGGGATGAATCGAAACCATTGCAAATGGGAATGGAAAAGACCAGGAGGCTGGAAAATGAAATTCAACATTTAAAGGCACAGCTCTCGGAATTCTTGGTTTTTCAACCAGTAGAAAATGCCTGGGCGATTACGCATAGAAACATTGTTGGAAATAGCCCTGAAATGCAACAGGTTTATAAACTAATGGACCGGATTGCAGCATCAGAAACGACTGTTTTAATTTTAGGCGAAACGGGTACAGGGAAAGAGTTGATTGCCAGGGCTATCCATGAGGAATCGACAAGAAAGCACAAAGGAATGGTTAAGGTTAATTGTGCAGCAATCCCACCAAATTTAATAGAATCTGAGCTGTTTGGACATGAAAAAGGAAGCTTCACAGGAGCAACCGAACGCCGGATAGGAAAATTCGAACAGGCACACAATGGAACCCTTTTCTTAGATGAAGTTGGTGAATTAGCTATTGATTTACAAGTGAAATTACTTCGGGTTTTGCAGGAAAAAGAAATGGAGCGTGTAGGTGGAAAAACCACGATAAAAACGGATGTCCGCATTATTTCTGCCACCAATCGCAACCTTTTGAAAGAGGTGGAAGCTGGGCGGTTTAGGAGTGATCTGTTTTACAGGCTTAATGTTTTTCCAATCTCATTACCTCCCTTAAGGAGTAGAAAAATTGATATTCCATTGCTCGCAGACTTCTTTCTGAAGAAATTTGCAGAAAGATCAAAACGCAGGCTGAAGGGGTTTAGCAGAAAAGCAATAGCCACCATGGAGGCCTATAGCTGGCCTGGAAACGTAAGGGAACTGGAACATTTGGTAGAAAGACATGTGGTGCTGGCGCAGGGACCAGTGATTAAAAACGTGGAAATTCCCGAGAACACTGAACAGGCTTCGTTTCCAGATGCCACGGTAAAAACCATATTTGAAAATGAACGCGACCATATCTTTGCGGTTTTAGAATTATGCAACGGAAAAATTTCCGGACAGAATGGTGCGGCGAAATTACTGGGAGTTCCGGCTACCACACTTAATTCAAAGATTAAGCGCCTCGGACTGGCTAAAAAACATGTGTTTTAACAAGAAGACGGAATTGATCTACCATACCGAACGAATAAATGTTACTGCTCAGAAAAAATTAGAGAAATTATCGAAAATTTCTCTAATTTTTTCAGTTTCAAAACATGCTAAATGTCTAATTCAAATGATGATCTTGAAGCCCGATCTGCCTGATCTAGTAAATCGGCATCGTGCTCACCTGCCATTTGATCACTAATTACTGTACGTTGATTTAGTACATCTTCTTCGCTGGTTAAGGCATCTTCCTTGTCATCAGAAAGCTCATGGTTATTTGGATCTGTCATCATATTTTTTTACTTAAAGATATGGATTTTGCTTATTTTAAATTTTCAAGAAATAAATTAATTTGAGTCATAAATTAACGTTATATCGTAAGCGTTTTGTTTTGTGATATAATATAGTTTGCTGATTTTAAGTATTTTGCATCGTGGATTGTTTTTTGCGCGTACATTGAGGTGATAAAAATAAAAAGGATTATGGATCAGGATCAATTTAAACATATTGGAGAAATGACCACTGTTTCTGAAGTGATTAACGCGCTGACGGCACAAGGTTATACCTTAGATTTTAACCTCAGAAGCAGCCAGCTTGATGGTGACGAAAATCTTATCCAGGCAGCGCCTGATCAGTTCTTAATCGACAGGCATTATCGTTTTGAAGGGGAATCTGATCCGGAAGACGAAGCCATTGTGTATGCTATATCTTACCTGGATAGAAAAACGAAAGGTATTTTCGTGAACGGTTATGGAACCTCATCCGAAAACTGCGGGGAAGAAGTGATTAACAAACTGAAGTTCAGAACGGATTAAAACGCTACACATGAACAAACTGAAGTTATATGGCAAACCGGATTCGCCGGAAATTTATCCGATAAGGGATTTTTTAAAAAGGAGTGTGGTAGATTTCGATTGGTTTGATATCACACAGGATCAATTGGGCTGGGGACAGGGCATTACCTTGTTTAACAATCCGGATAAACATCCGATGATCGAATTTCCAGATGGGAAAATTATTGTCAATCCCACATTGGAGCAAATTGCCTGTAACCTTGGCTGGATTACAGCACCTAAGTATGCCGAATATGATCTTTCCATTTACGGCGCAGGTCCGGCAGGATTGAGCGCAGCCGTGTATGCAGCATCAGAAGGTTTAAAAACGATATTAATTGAACGTGAAGCTGTTGGTGGGCAGGCAGGCACAAGTTCGCTAATCGAAAACTACCTGGGTTTTCCTGAAGGCATTTCAGGTGCCAACCTTGCCGAACGGGCCAGACAGCAGGCGCTGAAGTTTGGGGTTGAAATTCTATTGCTAAAAGAAGGAATAAAGGGAACTTTCTATGATAACAAAATCCATGTTGATTTTGCAAGCGGCGAAAAACTGGTTGCCAAAACGAATATCTGCGCAACAGGCGTGGAGTATGCCCGGTTGAATCTTCCGGATGAAAGCAGGTTTTTTCATAAAGGTGTTTATTATGGTGCAGGAGCAAGTGAGGCTTTTTTCTGCCAGGATAAAGACCTTTATATTGTAGGCGGCGGCAACTCTGCCGGGCAGGCGGCCACTTATTTCTCTGGTTTCGCCAAACGGGTGTTCATGGTGATCAGGAAAGGCAGCCTCGCCGATACGCTTTCAGAGTATCTGATTCAAAGAATTGCGGCCATCAAAAATATTCACGTGTTGTATTTTTCTGAGGTGACGGCGCTGGAAGGCGAGGATTATCTGCAACGCATTAAAATCTCGAACAGTTTAGATGGAACAGCAGTATGGTATGATACCTCCAAATTATTTATTTGTATCGGCGGAAAGCCAAACACGGAATGGGCTGCAGAGACTGCCATTTGCCGTGATCGGAACGGATACCTGTATACGGGCAATGATTTGGTTAATCTCGATCAGTACAAAATGTGCTGGGAGGTAGACCGGCCGCCTTACCACCTCGAAACCAGTGTGCCAGGTTCTTTCGCTGCAGGTGATGTTCGTTTTAACTCGGTAAAAAGGGTAGCATCTGCGGTAGGTGAGGGCGCAATGGCTGTAACCCAGGTTCATCAATATTTAGCTAAACTATAATATGGAAAATAGTAAGATTTGCAGTCATCTGGAAGCTGTTAAAACGCTGAAAACTGCCCGCGAACATGTTTGCGAGGCATGCATTAAATTGGGCACAAACTGGGTTCATCTTCGCACCTGCCAAACTTGTGGGGTTACGCTATGCTGCGATTCTTCACCAATGCAGCATATGTCTCACCATTGCCAGGCAGAAAAGCATCCGGTAGTGATCTCTTCAGAGCCTGGCGAAAGATGGTTATATTGTTATCCGGATGATGAAATGGTTGGATATTGATTTCTTTAAGGGCAGTGCCTGCAAGGCGATGTATTTTAATTCATGATCATTGTTCAGTGAAGCACCTTTGAGCAACGATCATGATGAAGATTCCTCCTATAATTTATCAGCAGTAGCATAAATGAACTAGCGCAGATAATCTTTCAAAAATGGTCCGGTTTTGCTGGAAGGATGTTTTGCCAGTTCTTCCGGTGTTCCGGTGAAAACAATTTTTCCACCCTGATCTCCTGCACCGGGACCAATATCGATGATCCAATCGCTTTGCGCAATTACCTGCATGTCATGCTCCACTAAAATTATTGTGTTTCCTGCATCTGCAAGCGTATTCAATTGGAGGAGAAGCCGTTCTACATCTGATGGATGAAGTCCGGTGGTCGGCTCATCGAGTATATAAACCGACGAACCTTTTTGACTTTTCTGAAGTTCGGTTGCCAGTTTAATGCGCTGCGCTTCTCCGCCTGAAAGTTCTGTAGCCGCCTGCCCAAGACGAAGATAACCCAGGCCAACTTCCCGTAAAATATTCAAAGCACGGTAAATTTGTGGATCTTCATCGAAAAAGTTGCAGGCTTCTTCTACCGTCATTTGCAAAACCTCTGAGATATTTTTCTCTTTATAAGTTACTTCGAGGGTTTCCCTTTGATACCGTGTGCCGCCACAGGTAGGGCAAGGGGTGTATACACTGGGTAAAAAAAGCAGCTCAACCATTACAAATCCTTCTCCCTGGCAATGCGGACAGCGCCCTTTTGCAACATTGAATGAAAACCTGCCAGCGTCATATTTCCGTTTTTTTGCCAGTGGTGTGGCGGCGAAGCGGCTTCTTACATGATCGAATAAGCCAGTATAAGTAGCCAGATTAGACCGCGGCGTTCTTCCAATCGGACGCTGATCTACCACCACCAGCCGGGAGATTTTTTCAAGTCCGGAGGTGATTGATCCGCTAATGGGTAGAATCTCATCTACAATCGGCGCATCGGTTTGGTTATCAATTTCAGGATCAGTTTTTTGCCCCAGCGAAGCAGCGAGCAACTCCACCAACACCTGGCTCACCAAACTGCTTTTTCCCGAGCCAGAAATTCCTGTTACGCAAGTTACCACGCCCAGAGGAAAATCTACAGCTATATTTTTAAGGTTATGCCTGCTCGCACCGCGGATGCTAAGCATTCCGCTTGGAATTCTTAATGGTCGGGTTACAGGTTTTTGATTTTGGAAAAGGAAAGCAGAAGTGTGTGATCCCTTAATGTTACTAAAATCCTTCAACAGGCCGCCATAAAGGATATGCCCGCCTTTCTCACCAGCCTCCGGACCAACATCTACAATCCAGTCTGCATGGCGGATAACTTCCAGCTCATGTTCCACCACAAAAATCGAATTGCCTGCCGCTTTAAGTTTATCTAAAATATGTAAGAGCGCCCGGGTGTCTGCCGGATGCAAACCCGCCGAAGGCTCATCGAGCACATACACGACACCGAAAAGATTCGAGTGCACCTGTGTAGCCAGGCGTAAACGCTGTAATTCTCCTGGAGAAAGGGTAGGCGTGCTGCGTTCCAGGCTAAGGTAGCCCAGTCCCAGATCCAGCATAACCTGGATTCGGGCATAAATGTCTGAAGAAATTCGTTGCCTGATGATATTTTTCTCTGTCTGTGTTTTTTTGGTAGAAGTTTCTGTATGTTTGCCAAATATTTCTGCCAGCACCGACAGCGGTAAACGGGAAATTTCCGCAATATCCTTTCCTTCAAAAGTAACAGATAAAGATTCTTTTTTCAGTCGTTTGCCACGGCAGAGCGGACAGCTTGCACTGATCATGTATTGTGAAACCCGCTTTTTCATCAGCGCTGATTGCGTGGTTGCAAATGTCTTAAAAACATAAGCCTTTGCACCAATAAAGGTACCCATATAATCTGGCGGCTGATTTCTGGCGATGGCTTTAGCGGTTTGTTCTGGTGAAAGTCCTGGGTAAACCGGTGCAGAAGGCGTTTCCTCAGTAAATAAAATCCAGTCGCGTTGCTTTTTAGGAAGCGCTCGCCAGGGGATATCGACATCATAACCCATCGAAACGAGGATGTCTCGTTGATTTTGCCCCTGCCAGGCTAAAGGCCAGGAAGCCACAGCACGTTCACGTATGGTAAGGCTGTCATCAGGAACCATTGTTTTTTCAGTAACTTCAAAAACACTTCCCAGGCCATGGCATTTTTCACAGGCCCCTTGCGGTGTATTAGGCGAAAAGCCTTCAGCATAAATAATCGATTGATTTTCCGGATAATCGCCGGCTCTGGAAAAAAGCATGCGTAACAGATTGGATAAAGTGGTTACACTTCCCACAGAAGAGCGGGTAGAGGATCCGCCACGTTGCTGCTGAAGCGCCACCGCCGGTGGGAGGCCATCAATCGAAGCAACTTCAGGCACGCTCATCTGATTAAAAAGTCTTCTCGCATAAGGCGACACGGAGTCAAGATAACGTCGTTGTGCTTCTGCATACAATGTTCCAAAAGCTAGTGAAGACTTTCCGGAACCGGAAACACCTGTAAAGACTACAATCTGATCTCTAGGAATATCCAGACTAACATCCTTTAAATTGTTTGTACTTGCGCCTCTTATCCTAATCATATTGTTATCCTTGCTCATTGCCATCTGTTTTGTGCCTGTTCTAAAGATTAAAGTTATGCAACATTCAAACGCGTACTTAAGTTTTTATTCACCTAAATCTCAGCTTTCGTTTGAGAATAGGTTAACTTTCGATGAAAAGGATTTGGAGATGCTAAATAATTTTTCGTATTATGAACGCTCAAAAGACAATGGAAGTGAAGAATCTTCAGGAATTTAAGACATCATTAAATACAGAAAGTCCCGATCCCGGGATTTCTATTCAGTTGCAGTCGCTTTGGTATGATGGTAAAGGAAACTGGGAAATGGCACACCAACAGGTAGATCAGCTGAATGATCAGGCATCGGCTAGAATACATGCTTAACCTCCATCGCAAAGAGGGCGACCTCTGGAATGCAGATTACTGGTACAGAAGGGCTGGTGAATCCCGTCCAGATTATTCCCTTGATGAAGAATGGGAGGTGTTGATCATGAGGTATTTGAATGATTAATTATGGTTTTATACTTGCCCCATCAGGTTAAGTGTTCTGTTCTGTGTTTTATAAGCGCCTGGTGTGAGGCCGGTTAATTTCTTAAACACTCTGGAAAAATATTGGGCATTGTCAAAACCCGTCATTTCGGCAATTTCATTCTGTTGCTTGTTGGTCGTGATGATCAGGTATTGGGCCCTTTCAATTCTTTTCTGAAGGATGTAGTTCAGCGGACTCTGGCCTGTGTAGCGATGAAAAATCCTGGAAAAATAGTCTGTATTCAGGTTTGCGCGGCTGGCGAGCTGACTAACTTTTAAAGCAGTACTGAGGTTAATCTGAATGTAAGAGATCGCGTCCATCACCACTGATGGCGTAGCTGTAATTTCATCATTATGAAAAATTTCTGGTTTCAGGAACTTCGAAATCAGTTGAAGTATAATACCTTGCGTTTCATATTGATTAGCGAGGCTTTGCAGGTTATTCAGCTTAGTATACTCCTTATAATAGATGTCTTTTTCATACACCAGTGGATTATCAGAACGGTTGATTCCCCTTCCGGGATTAATTGCGATGATCCGCTTAAAATGGGCAATATCATCAGCATTTGCTTCCACTTCCAAAATCTTTCTGCAATTGGCAAACAGTGAAATTCCATCCGGAGATTCTTCTAAAAACTGAATAAAATATTGGCTTAAAAAGCAATCGCAGGAGAGGTTACATAGTGTAAAGCTCGGAACAATATACACATAACCCGGGCGTAGCGTTAAACCACCTTTCTGATCGTCTATAGCGCCCTCACCTTCATCTATGTAATATAAACGGTAATAAGGGCTAATGACATTCCTGAAGTTCCACTTTTTGTTAAGCTTAACATAGTCTGCATTTAGCAATTGGAATGAATGTTTAATGAGTCCTTTATTCATAGTCGCGTTGCATCACATTTGCCGGAGGCTACCAAAGCCAGCTAGCTTTACAAAGCTAACCGGAATTAAACTATTTTTTCAGGAGCGCCGGATAAAAAAGAAATAGCAGTTAGGGAAAGGGTAATGCGATAGCTAAGTGATCAAAGCCTGTAGAGGAAAAGCAATGGTGGCCGGAATATAATTGCTCCGGCCATCATTGCTTCATCGTTATTAACCTGGGTTATATTTTAACTAATTTTTAAAGGATTCGCGTAAGATGCAGCAGGCTTTTCAGTCGGAAAGTAAACTTTTAATTCATCAGCAGTTCTTTCAAATTTCAAATATTGTCCGGTGGCTACAAGCTGCACCTTGTTAATTTTTTCAGGGTAGTGAACGCTACCTTCCTTTAAGCTGGCAATCCGTACTAAACCTTCGGCCGGCCAGGCCATTACTGTTGCAAAAAGGACTTTGTCTTTCACCGCAAAGCGAATGTCGTGCTCACCAAATGGAGTGCCCTTACCCTCATTAAATCCCTGAGCGGTTAAGGCAGCCGAATTATTTTGTGCGGGTCCTTCACCGAAGATTTTCCATGGCCTGGTGGCGTAGATACTCTCACCGTTTGCTTTCATCCATACGCCAATTTCTTCCACAATCTGGCGCTCAAGTTCGTCGATCGAGCCGTCTCCGCGAACAGGCACATTGAGCATTAAATTTCCATTTTTACTTACCACATCAACCAGCGTATGGATAATCTTTGGTGCAGTTTTATAGCCTTTCCGGTTATAGATGCTGCGATCGTAATGCCAGTCGCCCAGGCAAGTGTCTGTTTGCCAGGGAAGCGGCTCAATGACATTGCTCTGCCCACGCTCAATATCCCAAACCATTGCCTTTCTTTGCTGCTCATCTAAAATTTTGCCCGTAATTACGGCATTAAGTTTTCCTTTTTCTTTGATGCTCTTATTGTAAAAGTGTGCGGCAATGCGAAGACCCGCATCGCTCACCGGCCATAACGGGAACTGCGAATCATCAAAATAAATCATATCCGGATGGTATTTATTGATCAGATATATGGTTCGATTATAAAACTTATCAATATAGGCTTGATCTGGCGGTGTAGCCCCATTGCCCCAATTCCACTGTTTGTGAATGGCGCCATCATCCAGGCTGTTTTCACTCAACTGATGATTCTGCGCATAAAGCTCCTGTGGATCAAGTCCATCCCACCATTTACCTTTTCCGTCTTTTTTTGTTAATTTTCCATCATAAGGCACGCCAGCTAGCGGGCCCTTTTTATCAGCACGATTGGCCACCTCAAACCAGCTCCAGGTATGCGCCGCGTGTACACTTACCGCAAAAGGAAGATGGTGTTTTTTTGCGGCAGCAGTCCATCCACCAATAATATCCTTCTTTGGTCCCTGCTTTGTTGAGTTCCAGTCTTTTTGGTATTTACTATCATAAAGGTCGAGGTTGTCATGGTGATTGGCCAATGCCATGAAGTATTTTGCGCCTGCACTTTTATAGAGTGAAACCAAAGCTTCAGGATCCCATTTCTCCGCTTTCCAGGTATTAATTACATCTTTGAAACCAAATTGAGACGGGTGGCCATACTTCTCGAGATGGAATTTATACTTCCGGGTTCCTTCCATATACATCTCCCGTGCATACCAGTCTCCAGCTTCCGGCTGGCATTGCGGCCCCCAATGTGCCCACATTCCAAATTTCGCATCCCTAAACCATTCAGGTGTCTGGTAAGTAGATAACGACTCCCATGTTGGTGTAAACGGGCCAGCAATAATTTTTTCGACAAATTCTTGAGCGGCATCGTCATTTATAGAGAATGCTGATAGTTTACTAGCAAATAATGCAGCGGGTAAACCGATAGCCAGGCTTTGAAGGAGTTTTCTCCGATTCATATACGTTTAGTTAGGATGATCTGATATAGTAGCAAATTTATCAGCAGATTGCCGAAGATCTTTATATTAAAGAGACTTTTTTTTATACGAATCCGACTTTCGTCGGGATATTTTACACCAAAACTGACGGTAGTCAAATTAATAACTTCCGAAAGTTATCTGCAATTTTAACCAATAAATACGCGAAATGTGATATTAATACCTGTTTTCGAAGTCATACCTGTTCTTTTGGTGTTTCAGCTTTAAAGATAAAATCAAATGAAATACCTTTTTTGCTGTGGCCTGTTTACCTTATTGGCATTATTTACCTCTTTTGCATTGATGAATAGCGAAGGGAATGATTTTGAAACGCGAATCATTGCATCAGGCCTAAGCGATCCGTGGACAGTAGTGGTTGGTCAGGATAATCAATTGTGGGTTAATGAATCGAAGGGTTACCGGGTGTTAAAAATTGATCCGGATAACGGTGCGAAAAAGATTGTCCTCGATTTGAATGCAGAAAGGGAATTTCCATCTTTTGAAGAACAGAAAAAAGCACAGCAACCGGTTCCACAGGGAGGTTTGATGGGCCTGGCGCTTCATCCGCAATTTCTGACAGGCAAACCTTTCGTTTACCTGTCTTATGTGTATCGGCATCTTCAGGGAAATCAATTTCTGTTAAAGCTGGCGCGATACCGGTTTAATGCCGGTAAACAGCAATTAGAGGCTGCCGAAATTATTTGTGATACGATCCCGGCTAGTAATGACCATAATGGCGGGCGCCTGATCATCGCCCCGGTAAATGGAAAACATTACCTTTTTTATGCAGTAGGCGATCAGGGATCGGGACAGTTTTCAAATGGTGGAAGACCCAATAAAGCACAGCAAAAGAACAGTTATGAAGGTAAAATTTTACGTTTCAATCTGGAACCAGAAGATGCTGCTGAATGGATTCCGGCAGACAACCCGGCACTGCCTGAGCAGAGTGCAATCTGGACGGTCGGGCATAGAAATCCGCAGGGTTTAGCGTTTGCTATGATCAATAAAAAGGAGCGGTTGTATGCTTCTGAACATGGCCCTTATTCAGATGATGAAATCAATCTCATTGAAAAAGGCAGCAACTACGGTCATCCTTTGGTGATCGGTTATAATGATGGGAACTATGATCACCTCGCTGCATCGGTATCTGATGAGGCGAAACGTCCTGGGAAATGGCATACTACTTATCCATTAATCATTTCGGAAAAGAGTAATGCTGATTTAATTGGTAAAGCTTACAAAGATCCGAAAATAAGTTTTTACTCAACATCAAACGAAAAGCTGACCAGCCTATTTGAAAAAGTAAAGACAGGGACGAAAGCTGAATGGGAAGCTTATGCACCGTCGGGCATAGCAATTTACCAATCTGATGCGATACCGGTTTGGAGTCCGTCTTTACTGGTGACGACACTTAAAACCGGGAAATTGCTTCGGCTTAAAATAAATAATGATGGCAGTATCAATCCGAAAGTTCACGAATATTTTTCGTCCAGGGTAAGGTACAGAGATGTTGCGGTAGCTAATGATGGAACAAAAATATATCTGGCTACAGATAGTTCTGCGGTGACTTCAGGTCCATCAGCAGAAAACCCTAAAGCAATCAGCCAGCGCGGATGTATCTTGGAATTGAAATACTTCAAAAAGTAGTGGCTTAAATAGCCTTAACTTATAAGGTTTTAAATATCTGAATAGTCGGTAGCATTAAACTAACCGAATAACTCATTCAGATATGTTTTTTTTTGCGTGATATGGCAGGCAAAAATTCCTAATGAATATTCATCTTATTAATCATCTCTGATTGCATTACTTCGTAATTGTCAATCTCACTGATAATTTTCTTCTGCAGGTATTCCAGCACACAGGTTCTTCGGATAGTAACCTCAACCATGTTATCACGCGCCTCAACTGGCAATTTTAAAAAGTTTTTATGCAAGAAGGGTTCGAAAATTTCTTTATAAGTAATTTCGTCTAATTGTATTTTATATGTATTAACCATCTCTATTTCAGTCTTGTTAATTAAATAACTGCATTTTTATTGTTTTTGTTTTTGATTTTCATAAAAAAATTTGTATAAAAAATTAGCGTTGAAATGGTTGATTAAAAATAATCAGGATCAAGCGGCTTCAGAAAAGAAAAACACATATAAAGCGCATGTTCAAGCTGTTCAAAAAACCTATGCTTTTCAATCATCCGATAGCATTGAATCGTTGGATAAAATCAATATCGGTTCCACTAGTGCACTACGATAATTCCAGGACGCGGGTAGTAAATGTCACCAATTTTTTACCAGTTAAATCCCGGTATTTATTCCCGCTTTGTTTGATATCAAGTTTACAACATGTGATATTATTCATACATTTAGCCTTTAACAAAAAATGAATGGCTAAAAACACTAGCAAGTCCAAGTCGGTACCTATGACTGGCATTTCAAAAACCCGCACAGGAATTTCAGGTCTGGACGAAATTACATTGGGAGGTCTACCGGCTAACAGGCCTACACTTATTTGTGGGGAGGCAGGGTCTGGTAAAACCCTTTTTTCTATCGAGTTCATCGTCAGAGGCGCATTGGATTACAATGAACCCGGCGTATTTATGGCATTCGAAGAAAAGGCTGAAGAACTCAAAACCAACGTCGCTTCTCTCGGCTTTGACCTTGATCAGCTGGAAAAAGATAAAAAAATTAGAATCGACTACGTTCACATTGATCGTTCTGAAATAGAAGAAACAGGAGAGTATGATCTCGAAGGGCTTTTTATCCGCCTTGGATATGCCATTGATAGCATTGGCGCTAAACGCGTTGTACTGGATACAATAGAAAATCTATTTTCAGGATTAAATAACGATGGCATTCTCCGTGCTGAAATCAGAAGGCTTTTTCAGTTTTTGAAATCAAAAGGAGTAACGGCGATCATCACTGGTGAAAGGGGAGAGAAAAGCTTAACGCGGCAAGGTTTGGAAGAGTACGTTTCAGACTGTGTAATTCTCCTTGACCATCGAATTATCAATCAGATATCAACCCGGAGATTAAGAATTGTAAAATACCGTGGGTCTGTACATGGCACCAACGAATACCCTTTTCTGATTGATAACGAAGGGATTTCCGTAATGCCTGTTACTTCACTCGAACTCAATAAAGAAGTTTCCTCAGAATGCATTTCGTCCGGCATTTCGGCATTAGATGAAATGCTTGGCAATAAGGGCTTTTATAAAGGGAGTAGTATTCTGGCTTCAGGTACGGCCGGAACGGGTAAAACCAGTATTGCTGCCAGTTTTGCCAATGTTACCTGCCTGAGAAAAGAGAAATGTCTCTTTTTTGCCTTCGAAGAATCTCCGAAACAGATCATCAGAAACATGCGATCCATTGGAATGGATTTGCAAGCCCATATGGATAATGGATATCTGTCTTTTTATGCCTCAAGGCCAACGCTTTATGGCTTGGAAATGCACTTGGTTGCCATTCATAAAGCCATCAGAAAGTTCAAACCTGATGTCGTTATTCTTGATCCGATTACTAACCTCATTACTATAGGTTCTGTAAGTGAGGTGAAAACGATGTTGGTTCGTTTAATCGACTTTTTACAAGCGGAGCAAATTACCGTGATGTTTACAGCGCTTACGCTAAACAACATTGTAAATGAACAAACAGATGAAGGCGTTTCCTCATTGGTTGATGCCTGGTTGCTGATCAGAGATATAGAGAACAATGGCGAAAGAAACCGGGGTTTATATATTATGAAATCCAGGGGGATGAAACACTCCAATCAGGTGAGGGAGTTTGTGATTACAGATGATGGACTGGATCTGGAAGATGTATTCCTGACAGAAGATGGCGTATTGACGGGTTCTGCACGTGCTACGAGATTGTTGCTGGAACAAACCGGAGAGGTAATTCATGCACAGGCCATTAGCCGGAAAGACCGGGAATTAATGCGTAAAAAGAAAGTTCTTGAATCTAAAATCGATAGCTTGCGTTCTGAATTTGAATCAGTAGAAGAAGAGTTAAACAAAGTTTATGATGAGGAAGCATTAAAAAGAGAAATTATGGGTGATACCTTGTCGAAAATGACAGACTTACGCAGAGGAAACTCAGGTTTTTCATCAAAACCAATAAAAAAAAATAAGAAATAGTGGGTAAAATTTATGAGTTGCGACTTTATGTCGCAGGCAAAACAACCAAGTCTGTTGTTGCCCTTGAAAACCTTAAAAAAATCTGCGAAGACCATCTTGCAGGGAAGTACAGTATTGAGGTAGTCGATCTTTTAGAAAAACCACAATTAGCCGAAGGAGATCAGATTCTGGCCATTCCAACGCTTGTAAAAAAGGTGCCGGAACCGGTTCGTAAAATCATCGGCGACCTCTCGAATGTTGAAAAAGTGTTGGTTGGGTTAGATATTCGGCCCAAAACAGTCGTTTAATAATTAAGATAGGGAAGGCAAAAATCAAATGGAGCAGGAGCAAGGTGAATATTTTATTTTAAGACTTTTTATTGCGGGGTCATCGCCGATTTCAGTTCGTGCGATAAAAAACCTCAGGGAGATTTGTGAAGAATTTCTTAAGGACCGATATGAGCTTGAAATTATAGATGCACACCAGCAGCCTTTGCTTGTTCGGGATGAAAACGTAACCGCAATCCCGATGTTGCTGAAGAAACAGCCAGAACCTTGCAGACGAATCATTGGTGATTTCTCTGATCGGGAGAAAGTTTTGAAGGGGCTGGGGATTAGGATTAAGTAAATGGAAAAGTCGAAAGAAATTCTTCAACTTGAAGCGGCTAACCAGGAGCTGCAGATTCAGCTCGAAGAAGCTAATGATATTATTCACGCCATTCGCAGCGGAGAAGTAGACGCGCTGGTGGTAAACGGGAAAGACGGGCATCAGCTTTTCACCTTAAAAAGTGCCGATCAAACTTACCGGATTTTCATAGAACAGATGACTGAAAGTGCATTGACACTTGATCAGGATGGCCGGATTTTATATTGTAATTCTCGCTTCGCAGCACTGTGTACGGTTCCACTTGAAAAGGTTATCGGCATGAAACTCCTTGATTTCGTTTTGGAAGAAGACCGGATTTTTGCTCAGGACGTGATTGATGCTGCCTGGGAAATAGATACCAGAACAGAGCTGAACCTCGTCAACCATGAACAGGAAAAAATTACGGTACAGTTATCCTTAAAGGCTTTAGATTTAGATGAAGGAACTGCGTTAAGCATTATCATAACAGATTTAACAGAACTGAAAAAGCATCAGTTGTTGCTCCAGGTAAGAAATGAGCAACTGGAAGAGGCCAGGCAGGTTGCAGATCAGCTAAACAGCAATCTGGAGAATATTGTAAGACTTCGTACCGCTGAACTGGAATTAAAGAATAACGAGCTGAAAATCGCCAATGATTATCAGCTGGAAATGAATAGCGTACTGAGTATTGCACTAGAACGCTTAAAAGAGAGTGATGAGAATTTGCAGTCGGCATTTAACGCAGGCGAATTAGGAAGCTGCCGGGTTGATCTTCAAACAGGAAAAGCAGAAATGTCGCCAAGGTTCAGGTTGTTATATGGTTTACCTGAAGACGGAGAAATTGATTGGTTCACGGTGTTGAGCGCAATAGAACCAGAATATGTTGCAGAAGTTAACCGCGTACTTGAAGCCTGTGCTAAATTAGGCGTTCCCCTGGATAGTACTTATCCAATTACACATCTTGCTTCGGGAGAACGGAGATGGATGCGTGTGGTAGGGAAAGTAAAAAAAGATAAAGATGGGAATTCTGCCAGTATCTACGCCGTAATCATGGATGTAACGGCTCAAAAACAGGATGAGCAGCGGAAAAATGATTTTATTGCAATGGTAAGCCACGAGTTGAAAACCCCGCTTACGTCAATGAAGGGATATATCCAGGTCATGCAGTTGAAAGCAAAAGGAAGCGATAATGGCTTTGCGGTAAAGGCGCTTGATGGAGCAGAGCGGCAGATTACCAAAATGACAAACATGATTAACGGCTTTCTGAATATCTCCAGGTTTGAATCCGGAAAGATGGTGATGGAGCTGCAGCGCGTAGAATTATCAGCAATCGTAGAAGAAATTATAGAAGAGTATATTACGACCGGATCAAGCCATGAAATTGCATACAATGGCCTTCCGGGATTATTTATCAGCGCAGATCGAAATAAACTCGGCCATGTAATTAACAACTTAATTGGAAACGCGGTAAAGTATTCACCTATCCATAGTAAAATTACTATAGATTGTTTAGCCCGAGATCAGCATGCCATTTTTATGATCAAAGATCAAGGAATGGGCATTCCCAAAGATGACCTACCTAAACTTTTTGAACGTTTTTATAGGGTAGAAAGTTCTCGCATGGCTACTGTTTCAGGCTTCGGGATTGGCCTTTATCTTTCCTCGGAAATTGTTACCAGACATAATGGTAAAATTTGGGTAGAAAGTGAGATAGGCATAGGCTCAACTTTTTATTTTAGCATCCCGCTGGATAAGGCTTAAGAAATTAGTAAGCATCAAACTTCGAAAGATCAATTTCTTCAGCCTGACTCAGGATCTACTTCATTATTGGTGATCCAGTTTCAATAATTTTATCGTAGCCAAATCTGGCTGATCTTCAAAAAAATGATGTAAAATCTCCTTAAAAACTGTAGGCGCATTTTCAATACTTGAAAATAAAGTCATCGAGGATTGAAGCTTTAAATCATCTGGCGACCCAAGAATTTCGTAGGCACTTTTGTCGCTGTGTTTTAATAGGGCAGAAGAGATTTCTTCCAATCTTTTGCCCAATACAGGGTGTTTCAAATACTGCCTGGCTTCTTCAAAATTAGTAATGCTATAAAATTGAGCCATTTCGCTCTTACCTAAACCTGAAAGCTGCGGAAATACGTACCACATCCAATGTGTTGTTTTTCTTCCGTTTTTAATTTCGGCTAACGCGTCCTTATAATTGGTGTCCTGTGCTTTTAAAAATCTATCTAAAGTGTTTTTTTCCATGGCTAAATATAAAACCTTCCCATCACCATTTTAGTTTTGATCAGACATTTTTGATCCAATTGATCTGCAAACGCAGGATGTTATAAAAGCGGGGTAAATGTATCGTAACAGAAATTTAAACGGTCTCGAAGAAAATAGCCTCAAAATCGAGCTTAATAACCTCATGTAACAGGATAATAACCTCGTGAACAAGGAAAATAACCTCAAAATCAAGCTTAATAACCTCATAAGAGCGGATCATAACCCCGTGAGTGTGGAAAATAGCCTCAAAACCAAACTTAATAACCTCATGACCGAAGCGAATAACCTCAAAACCTAACGAAAATCCTGTTTAAATGTGGTCTGACCTGGGTAGAGGAAAGAACTTTTTCCTGGTTTGGTACTAACAGAAGACTACTGATGGAATCCTCAGAAAATATGGTCAAACTTTCAGCCTTAAAATTATGGATGAAATAAAATTTAAACAGGTTTAAAAAACGGCTGATTTCTTACGTTACTTCCTGCAGATAAGTTAGTAAGTTTGATAGGATGCGAATTAAACATTTAATAATCTTTCTGTTGTTCAGTTTGGTACAGGTGCAATTGGTGCAAAGCCAGGATTTAAAACAAAATATAAACGCACACGATCCAGTCATGATCAAGCAAAATAATTGCTATTATTTGTATTGTACTGGAAAGGGAATCGCAGTATGGTCATCTAAAGACCGGATCAACTGGAAAGCAGAACCACCTGTTTTTGCCATCGCACCACAATGGGCGGTAGCGGCTGTGCCGGGTTTTAAAGGCTACATCTGGGCACCCGATATCTCCTTTTCAAATGGCCTTTATTATCTGTATTATACTGCTTCAACATTCGGTAAAAATACTTCTGCAATTGGCGTAGCCACCAATGTTACCCTTAATCCGATGGATTCCGGATATAAATGGGTAGATCATGGAATGGTGATCCGGTCTGAAGCTGGTAAAACCAATTGGAATGCCATCGATCCAAATTTAATAACCGATAATAACGGTACTCCCTACCTTACGTTTGGATCTTTTTGGGATGGAATAAGGATTATCCGGCTTAAGGCCGATCGATTAGGGGCAGAAGGTTTCCTGCAAAATCCGCAGACTATTGCCAGTAGGGGAGATCAAGCGAATGCCATTGAAGCACCCTATATTTTTAAGAAAAAGAATTATTATTATCTATTTACCTCAATTGATTATTGCTGCAAGGGTAAAGAAAGTACTTATAAAATGATTGTTGGCCGATCTAAATTAGTAACCGGCCCCTATCTGGATGATGAGGGAAAATCGCTGGCAGCAGGGGGCGGAAGGCTGGTTTTGAAAGGCAATGAAAACTGGTATGGTGTTGGGCATAATGCCGTAGCTACCTTTGATAAAATAGATTTTTTGATATTTCATGGCTATTCTGCCCTTCAAAATGGTGCTCCAAAATTATTGCTCCGACGAATTAGCTGGAAGAACGGCTGGCCGGTAGTTGAAGAATTGTAGACTGATATTTTTGAAAAGATATCCTGAATATCAAAGCGCAGTTGAAGATATTATAGTACTTCAAAAGGATTTTGTAGAGCGCAAATGATTACAGAATATTCAAAAAAGGAGATAGCCAAAGTGTCATTTACTATCTCAAAACAAAAGCAAGAGATAGAGGCTATGAAGAGAAAGTGCAAAATGAAAATGTAAACGTACTAGATGCAAGATCGATATTTCCCAATAGTTCCTTAACGGACCTTTATAACCCCTTGATGATGCCTCCTATTTTAATTAAGAAAATGGGCAAGTGCAAGCCTATTCATAAACTATGATTATAAAAGGTAAGCACTTGTTTGGTATGCAACTTACGTTGTAAACACAGCATTGCTAAGTACATGGTTCGACAGATCCAAAAACTGATTCTCCTCCTTAAAAGTAAGGTGATTACAAAATCTTTGATATTGATAAGATAGATGGATTGACTTGCAATGATCACTCATTCTGTTATCTTTGTAATCATACATTAACCCTCATATATGAAAGTTTTTATTAGTTGGTCAGGAGACAAAAGTAAACAAGTGGCAGAATGGATTGACACATGGCTGCAGTGCACTATTCAATCATCTGACCCTTGGCTTTCGAGCAGATCAATTGACAGAGGTGCCACATGGTTTACTGAGATAATGAACGAGTTATCCGATACCTCTATTGGAATAATCTGTTTAACCAGAGAAAACAAGGATAAGCCATGGATACTTTTTGAGGCAGGGGCAATTGCCAAAGGTTTAAGCTCTAGCAGAGTGTGTACTTTTTTGATTGACTTAGAACCAGTTGACCTGGTTAATCCTTTAGCTCAATTCAATCACACTTTATATAATAGAGAGAGTTTGTTACAACTCCTGATGACAATAAACTCACTTAGTGAAACACCGCTTAAAACTTCTATACTTGAAAAGGTATTTGATAAGTACTGGGACGAGTTTCAAGAAAGGTTTAATCAGATCATCGCTACGAACCCGGTTCCAGTTGAAGATACAAAGCGAGATGAAGAGGACGTTTTATCTGAGGTGTTAAACGTAGTTAGAAGTTTAGATAAGAGAATAAATAGAATTGAGGAGCTTGACATTAAGAGTAAACACTCGGTCAATACAAACGAAATGCTGAGAATGAAAGAGTATACAAATCGTTTAGCAAACATGATTGCTCATGGACAACCTTACGAAGAACTGAGACTCTATGCTTCTAAAATGGGATACTCAGAGTCAGATATTAAATATATGATTGCTGAGGCAACTAGAATATCAGGTAGCTCACGCCCTCAACCAATCAATAAAGATATAATAGAGGAACTCAAGATAAAATTTGGTAAATAGCCCCTTAGAGGCTCGATTTTATAAATATATGAGTGTGTTGAATTTCACAAACCAAGACGACTTAAGAGCGATCATCTACACAGTTGGTGAAATCTTAAAAGCAGATCAACAAGACGAGATATACCAGTTAGTGTATAACTCTGATATTGCAATTGATCAAACTGGATATGATAATTGGAACGGAGGAACTTACCTTTTCACAATATACCTGACAGTTGATGTTCAAAGCTTTGTTAAACACAGAGATTCCATACAGGCTATTGAGATCCTCATATTGGAGAAGATCAATATTGTAAGTCCACAGTTAGGGAATGAAGTAATCTCAAGTATCAAACTTGTTCCAAAAGCTCAATACAAAATCGATTGGTCTAAGCTTCCATCTATGGGTTCGAGGGAGAAAGTTATCAGTCTGATTCAGGAAACAAAACAAATCTTAGTTTCAGTTGCAACCGGAGGTTAAAGAATTCAAGATATTAACGAGCAGTACAAGCTCATTTATAATTCTTTGGATGCTAATCTCAATGCTCTCAATATTAAAAATCCTAACCCTTTTGCAGATCTTTGGAATTGGTATGCAAAGTGGAGTACAGAGTTTAAACATTACAGTGAAAGGAGAGCATACATTGCTGATCTATTCTCCACGGTAGAAAAATTAGTACAAGAAAAAGAATCAGCAAACTCAATCAGCGTTACAGTTGATTTAAGTAATTGGGAGAGGATTGAAAGGTCGTTGAATGAGATTAGAATTAGACAAAACGAATCAAGTAGTGAAGAGCAATATCAAGTGATTGGACTATTAAGCAGAGAAACTATCATAACCTTGGCTCAAGCAGTGTTCATTAAGGATAAACATCCAATATTGGATGGTAAAGAGGTAAGTAAAACTGATGCGAAGAGAATGCTAGAAGCCTATTTAGCGGTTGAACTCGGCGGCTCTTCCAACGAAACTATACGAAGATACGCTAAAGCAACATTGGATTTAGCTAATGAATTGACACACAAGCGAACAGCAAATAAACGCGATGCTTTACTTTGTGCAACTGCCACAATTTCAATCATCAATTTGATTGGTACGCTGGAGGGCAGGATATAGGAAATCTATCTAATTATAACACCAATTTAAGCTTGTCCTCCCAATACGCTAAAAGGAACTCTCGTAATACACTACCATCTCTAGAATGCATTCAATACCAAATTCTACAATAAGAGTTTTAGCTTATAAAGCATTAGACCGTGACTTTGACAGAACATGGTCTGATTGGGCAGTTGAAATGCTTACAAGTGGCTTCGATACTGAACATCTTGTAATTCTTGCAGGGATGAGCGAGCCATTTGATTACTTCGAAATGCAAACATTGACTACAAAAGCATTGAATGAATTAGGTTTAGACTTCTCTGACAAACTCAAGACGATCTGGAATTACGTCAGTTACCTTATAAAGATGTGCGTTGATGGTATGCTAGAATCGGTAAAAGTTCTTGCTGAGCTTAAAGATCTTTACCTTGAACTGGGTCATGAGATCTCACTACAGTACTTCTACTTTCTTTATTATGCAAAGAACGATTTGATGACTGATGAAGTTCAATGGTATATCAATGATGTTGATAGAAGCAATATTGATGAAGTGATAAATGGCTACTTTACCGAATGGCTAAGCATATCCGAAACTTAAACCTTCCCCTTAAAAGTAAGAAACAGTATTAAATTTGGATATAGAGAAGTTAGTAGCAATTGCACCGAACAATCAAAAAACTAAATGAAAGCACAATGAGCAGCTCTAGGAGGAATGAAATGGTTAAGTATCTGAATCAAAATGTGATACCTATGTTAAGAAGCTTAAACTTTAAAGGCTCTTTCCCGCACTTCAGACGACAGCAAGATGATCGAATCAATCTTTTAACTTTTCAGTTTGACAGAAGTGGTGGTGGATTCGTTATTGAAATTGCCAATTGCCAACCAAATGGCATTATAAATTCTTGGGAACTCGAGATGAAGCCTAATAAAGTAACTGCTCATGATGTTAACAAGCGAAAGCGTATTCAAAGCAACATGAATACCAAGAGTAGTCTAAACCAAGATTGGTTCCGTTACGACAAAGATTATCTATTTGGGCTAGGTAACGTTTACAAGAAGATTTGCAAAGAGGTGTTGCAAAGAATACCCATAGCGGAAGACTACTGGAAAAACGGAGAAGTTAATGAGTGATATATAGTATCTATTTAATTATAGCACCAATTTAAGCTTGTCCTCTCAATACGCTGAAAGGAACTACGACATAAACGCTACTGTAGCCACCACAAAGGCTATTTATTCCGTTACTCCTTTACTTAATTGTTTGAAAGTTTGATACAAGTGCCATATTTAAATAGATACAACTATATGGCTAGGCTTTGGATATGTACGAGGTATCTTTTATATTTAGTAAAATTAAAGATATGCTCAGCTAATTTGTGCATTAATAGTATTGGATGATATAATCGTACCTCCTGAAATCGTACACTTTAGGGAAAACAGAGCATTTATAATACCTTTAGACCCTGATAGGTATGATGTAGACTGGACTTCTCTTAGCGTTTTTATTGCTCACGTCTTTAGTTGTGATGACTTGTCTACTGCGTTAAGTACTTCTTCTGCAGTGCAGGATAAATATGATGACGATGAAGAAGAACTATTTACCACTTTTCAGCAATAGCTTCGTTAATAAAAAAAAATAATCCAGACAGATTCATACTTGAATATTATCAAGATTTCGCAGATATCACGGTGCATCAATTATACTTAACAGTTATTGATGGTAAGGTTGTAAGGGAGGCTACTTGCTTTTATGATGGGGAATTTGAACTCAACCCTGAATTTGATGGATACCAAGCGCATCGTGCGCTAATTAACCAAGGGACAAAGATTAGTTGGGGTAATCATGAGAAGTATCGGAGTTATGATCATGCAAAGAGAGTATATGAAAAAGGTTGAGGTATAATAGTATTTATTAATACATTCCTGAAAGCTAAGCTTATCCACTCAACACATTTCAAGAAATTCCGGCATAAACGCTCACATAGCCATTACACAGGCTATTTATATCCGTTGCTTCTTGATTTAGTTGAGTTGAAAGCTTGATACATGTACCATATTAAATAGATACAACTATGGTACAAGAACAATTTAAAGTAGCTGAAGTGCAAGTAAGCTACAAACCAGATTACAACATTAATGATAGCCCTAAAATAACCTCATCTCAAGAAACGTATTGCCTTTTAAAACAACAATGGGATATTGGCAGGATTGCATTTCTTGAAGAATTCAAAGTCATACTCCTTAACCGAAGTAACCATGTGTTGGGCATTGTTGATATATCAATGGGTGGAGTCAGTGGTACTTATATTGATCAAAAGGTGGTGTTCGCTGTCGCTTTAAAAGGTAATGCATCTGGAATACTACTCACACATAACCATCCTAGTGGATCAGTTAGACCAAGTGAGGCAGATATCAAGTTAACGAGACGATTGGTAGAATGTGGAAAACTACTTGATATAAATGTCTGGGATCACATCATTTTGAGCGAAGACAGCTACTATAGTTTTGCTGATGATGGAATGATTTGAATAATTTGGAAATGAAAACCAAACGAAATAACTTTGATTTAATTAAACAATTTTAAAACTAGCGCGCCAGTTGCGCGCCAAATGCGAAACAAAACTGCATGGATGGGAAATAAAAAAGGCCTTTAGATTAAACTAAAGACCTTTAAATGTACCCCGGAAGGGACTCGAACCCCTGACCCTCGGTTTAGAAAACCGACGCTCTATCCAGCTGAGCTACCGAGGCTCATTTTTTAATGAGCTGCAAATATAGAAGTTCTATCTATAAAGCAAAAATATATTTTAAAGAATTTTCAATCATTTTCAATTCGGCTGAATAACCATTTAAGGACTAATTAATTAGCTTTATTACAGTCCTTGCAAATTCCTGAAACAACCAGGTTCATATCAGCGATTTGGAATCCTTTTTCCATTTTAAGGGCTGGAATCTTCACATCATCCAGGCAATAAACGCGCAAACAGTTATTACAATTGAAGTGTACATGCTCATCATGGTGATTATGTTCAGAACAAGAATTTGAGCAAATGGCATAGTTGGCTGTACCATGGTTGTCTAAAAACCGGTGAATAATGCCTTTCTCTTCAAAAGTTTTTAAAATCCGGTACAGCGTAACCCGGTCAATTTCCTTCCCCACCACGTTTTCCAGGTAGGGCTGTGAGGTTGCAGATTCCCGATGTGATAATATATCTAAAACCTGTAAACGAGCGCCAGTCCTTTTAAGTCCGTTTTTAACCAAAAGGTCTTCGTACTGCTGTGTTTTATTTTGCTCCATAACGTAAAATTAAATAATTACTTTGGCATTCGTAATCGAAACCGGTGGTTGATAACTAGCGTTTGTATTGGCCAGTTTTAAAATTCCCTTCACACGGATCGGTTTTTCGGTAAATTCAACGGGACTATTCAGTTCAACCATGATCATTATCGGAACACCATTTTGTCCACAAAAGTAACACTGATTTATGGGTAATGTTGCTAATAAAAATTTTTGTTGCTTTTCTGCGCTTTTTATCGGGATCAGGTAGCCTGTTAAATCAAATTCCGCATCTTTAAATCTGTTAATTGTTGCACTGTAAATGGGAAGAAGTTCGTTTTTATCGGTCAGCTCGAATTTAACCGTTCCAATCACATCCCAGTTTAATGATCGGAGTTCATCGCCCGGACGATGCGGTTTTTGCTGGGCAAAACAAATGCCTGTACACATCAACAGCAGGATTACAGCTAATTTTCTCATGGAACCAGTTTAGCATCTAATAAAAAGAATTCGGAGCGATCATCGCCAGAATCATTAATTACAAATTTGCCTTTAATCTTAATGGGCTTCTCGGTAAATGGAATTGCTGTCCCCATTTTGACCTCAATCATCGATGGGATATCTCCGGTACCACAAAAGGGACAGGATTCTATTGGAACAATCGACAATAAAAACTCAGAAAACTTTGCGCCAACCTTGGTCGGATAAATATAACCCGGAAGCTCAACTACTTTATTGTTCAGGGCCATGAGTTCGGGCGGAAAAATGCTGACCCATTTTAATGGCTTTACCTGTTTATCATAACGCAAGCCAATCAGATTCCAGGTAGGCGTACGCATGTCTTTATGCACCTTTACCTGGGCCTTTAAGCCGAAAAAGCAGGAGAAAAAAAGCATTGTCACTAAAACGTATTTCATCATTTGTCTTTTGAAAGCGTGTTTGCAATATCTACCTGATAAGTTTGGATTGCAGGGATGATGGATGCGATAACACCGATTGCTAAACCTGCTCCAATTAAATAAATTTCATCCGTTACAAAATATATTCCGGTTAACCTGGCTTGTGATGATTCCTGGAAATGGCCAATGAGGCTAAGTGCTATATGACCAATCACTAATCCAATAATGGCACCGGTTACTGTGATCAAAAGTCCTTCCAGCATCACCAATAAAAATATTTTAATTTTTGATGCCCCCAAACAGCGCATAATAGCCAGATCGTACTTCTTCTCTTTCATTGAATTGAATAAGCTGATGAAAACACTCAACGCAGATATTGCCATAATTAAAATGGCGAACCACTTAAGTGTTTCGATACCAATTCCTATGAGTGAGAACAGCCTGGCACTTTCCATTGCCGGAGATGCCGCCTGCATATTCGTGCTTTGATTAACCATTCTGGGAAAAATTACTACCGACATGGGCGAACGGTATTGGATCAAAAGTGAGGTAATCTCACGGTTATTAATCTCCTTTTCTTCATTTGCATGATGCGCTTCACTTTCCGCATGATTGGGCTCGTGCATTTTGTAAACACTTCCGATGTTTGTTAAAATCAGATTATCAGTAACATTGCCCTGAGGTGCCAGAATTCCCGTTACCAAATAAGCATGTTGTTTATGTTCATCGCTGGCATCACTCAACCCGTGCGCGCCGAAAAACTTATCTCCGACTTTTAATTTTGATTCCTGCGCAACAGCACTGCCGATAGTAGCATCAAGATCTTTACTCCAGAACTTCCCTTGGTCCAGCTTCAATCCATATAAACCTGTAAAGGATGAATCCGTACCTACAATTCTGTAGCCCTGATAATTATCGCCCAGAGCTAAAGGAACAGCCCGCTTCACCATTGGGTTTTGCATCAATTCCTGTGCGTCTTTTACCGGAATGTTTCCGGTTGGAAAATCAATATGATAAATACTACTTAAAATAAGTTGCAAAGGGCTTCCTTTAGCCCCCACCACCAGGTCTATATCCTTCGAATTGCTTTCCAGTTTATTGCCAATCTGGGTGGAAGCCAGAAAAAGAATAGACAAAATACCTACACCAAACGCAACCAGAATGATATTTAAAAAGGTTGTGAGTTTGTTTCTTGATAAATTTTTGGCACTTAATTTTAATATATTCATTATAATAAATATTCTTTGCTTAATCTGTTCCTTACGCGTTTATCATGTGTAGCAACGATCAAAGATGCATCGCTGGATGCGGCCTGGGTGGTTAATAATGAAATTACATTTTCCGCATTCTCATCATCAAGACTGGATGTTGGCTCATCGGCGATGAGCACCGAAGGGCGGTTAATAAGTGCCCGGGCAATCGATGCCCGTTGCAATTGCCCCTGACTTAATTCTTCGGCATAACTTTTCGCTATACCAGCAAGCCCCAGATTGTCTAAAAGCATCAAAATTCGTTTGCCATCAACAGGTAGCCCGGCGAAAGAAGAAGCAACGGCTATGTTATCATAGATGTTTAAGCTCTTTATAAAATGCGGTCGCTGGAAGATGATTCCTATATTTTGCCCCCTGAATTGGTCCATTGCCTTTAAAGAAAGACCATACACACTGGTGCCATCCAGAATCACATTTCCACTTTTCGGTTTAAGTAAGCCAGCGATAATATTGAGTAGGGTACTTTTTCCACTGCCCGATGATCCGAGCAAAAGCCATTGTTCACGATCTTTTATTTCCCAATCCGAAAACTGTAAAGTAGGTGCATTATGATATTGATGAACTAATGATTGAATTTTGATCATAACTTATGGGATGATATCAGGCGGATGTTTTTAATGGCATAACGGCGGTAAATTTCCTGCCCGTCATTTGTGCCATGCTTGCAAGCCGGATTTAGCATGCAGATTGCACTCAGGGCAGAGATAAACAAGACTTTTATCTTTCTATTCATGGCTACAAATATATTCTTTTATTGATGCAATAATGATGCATTAACGTTGATTATGGATTTATATTTTAATGATGACTGCAAGTCTTGGCAAGTTTTAAATTTAAGAAATGGGCAGACGCAATCGCGAAACCACCGGCCGGAATTAAAATAGGTTCTAAGATGCTTATCCCGGAAAAATGGCCGGTCACAATACACGCGAAACCGAGTATCAAAATGATAATAGGCAAAACACGGTGATGGACTTTCCTATAAGATTTCCCTAAAGACCATGCACCTAATACAAGCGATAATAAAATCATAGAGATCTCAGTAACCGGGCTTGCCAGAAAATCTAATCCCCAAAGGGGCAAAAGTGTTAACACAAACGGAAGGAGGGCACAATGGATCGCGCAGGCGGTAGATGCCGTGATTCCAATTTTGTCAAGGTTTAAAGCTTTAATCATTTTCATCATAAAATTTAGAGTTACAAATATAAACGCAATTATGTTGCATTTTATATTCTTTTCATATATTTGCAACTTAATTGCATTGTTATGATAAAGAGATTACCTGTAACCGTTTTGAGTGGTTTTCTGGGAAGTGGCAAAACCACCTTACTTAATTCCATTTTAAAAAATAAGCAAGGCCTGCGCGTTGCCGTAATTGTAAATGACATGAGTGAAATCAACGTGGACGCCCAGCTGGTAGACCAGGCCGGAAGCTTATCTAAAACTGAGGAAAAGTTGGTTGAAATGAGCAATGGGTGCATTTGTTGCACGCTAAGGGAAGATTTAATGATCGAAGTGGAAAAACTTGCTAAAGAAAACAGATTTGATTATCTATTAATTGAGAGTAGTGGCATTTCCGAACCAATTCCTGTGGCACAAACTTTTTCTTTTGTAGATGAAGCTGCAAATATCGATCTAAGCCGTTTCAGCTATCTGGATACGATGGTTACCGTTGTAGATGCATTTAATTTTTACAAAGATTTTGGGACTGCAGAAATTCTGCAAGACAGAAGTTGGGCAGATGACAATTCGGATAAGCGAACAATTGTTAATCTATTAACGGATCAGATTGAATTTGCTGATGTCATTGTGATTAATAAACTGGATTTGGTAACTTCTCATGATGCCAGGCTCATTGAGGCTTTAATTAAAAAACTTAATCCAACAGCCAGGCTGCATAAAACAGTCTTTAGCGAACTTGATCCGGCGTTGATATTAAATACCAATCTTTTTGATTTCGAAACGGCTTCATCTGGTGCGGCCTGGAAAAAGGAATTGGAAGAAGTTCACATTCCGGAAACAGATGAATATGGGATCAATTCGACAGTATTTACGGCAAGAAAACCATTCCATCCAGAAAGATTTTGGAACTACCTTAACCATGAATTTCCTACAAATATTATCAGAACAAAAGGTATATTCTGGATTGCTGCCATGAGAAATGTGGTAATTAATTTCTCCCAAGCCGGTGGATCGTTGAGAATAGAATATGCTGGTGCATGGTGGGCAGGCATGAGTGAGGCGGAAAGATTAAGTCAAACCGATTTTATAGAGAACAAAGAAATGATACTAAGTGATTGGGATGAAACCTTCGGCGACCGGTTAACTGAACTCGTTTTTATCGGGCAAGAAATTGAGGTGAAGGCCTTAAAAATGGATCTCGAAAAATGTTTATTAACGGATCAGGAAATTATCGCTTACCGAAATAACGTCTTGTTTACTAATCCATTCGAACAAGTACTTTAATTAATTATTGTATTTCTAAAAATAAAATTTGCATAGCTTAAAATTAAATTTAGATTTGTCTAAATTTAATTTTAGATATACTGACATGAGATTTCTTTTGACTATTTTCTTTTCTATCTTATCGATAACAATTTTTGCGCAAAGCAAAACCATTAGCGGGAAAATTTCCAGCGGACAAAAGCCAATCGATAATGTCACCGTAAAAATTATAGGTACTAACCAATCGACTAAATCAAATAGTTTTGGAAATTATAAGATTAACGTTAATGGAAACGATCATGTGGCGATTCAATTTTCTGCAATTGGCTACCAGACAGCAAAAGTGAAAGTTCCTATTACAGGAGACAGTACCAAATACAATATTGACTTGCAGGCGCAGGCTTCAGATTTAAATGATGTGGTAATTACAGGCGTTAACCGGGCAACCGCGTTGCGGAAAAGTCCGGTGCCGATTGCGGTGTTATCTAAAAAAACAATGGATCAAAATGTTAGTACCAATTTAATTGATGCCATTGTAAAAGGAATTCCCGGCGTTACCGCAGTAACAACAGGACCAAATGTTTCTAAACCGTTTATTCGTGGTTTAGGCTATAACCGGGTACTCACCTTATACGATGGTTTGAGGCAGGAAGGCCAGCAGTGGGGAGACGAACATGGTATTGAAGTAGACGAATATGGAATTTCAAGAGCAGAAGTGGTGAAAGGACCGGCGAGCTTAACCTACGGATCTGATGCTTTGGCTGGGGTGATTAATATGATCCCACTTAATCCAATTACCGAAAACGGAAAACTTAAAGGAGATTTCACAACCAATTATCAAACCAACAATGGGCTGATTGCATCATCTCTAGGCCTGGCTTATGGTAAAAACGATTGGAAATATACTTTCAGGGCAACTGGTAAAGCAGCTCACAATTATCAAAATAAAGTAGACGGACCAGTTTATGGAACGGCGTTTCGTGAATATAATTTATCGGCAAGCGCACGGGTAGATAAAAGTTGGGGTTTCACAAAAACAGCCATCACTTATTATGATAACTTGATGGAAATTCCTGATGGCAGCAGAGACTCGCTTAGCAGAAAGTTTACCAGGCAGGTTTTGGATGATGGCGATGAGATCAAAAATCGGCCAATCGTTCCTGATGGGGCACTAAACACTTACTCCATTAATCCTTTACATCAGCATATTCAGCATTTCCGGCTTTACAACACCAGTCAGTTTAAGTTTGGTAATAGCGATTTGAACATCTTAATCGGAGGTCAGCAGAGTGTTCGACGGGAATATAATCATCCAACCGCACCAGATCAGGCGGGACTTTATGTGGTCTTAAATACCGTAAATTACGATGTTAAATATAATTTGCCGGATTTTGCCGGAATTGAAAGTACATTCGGCATAAACGGAATGTTCCAGGGAAACAGGAGTAAGGATGCTACCGATTTCCCCATTCCTGATTATGATCTATTTGATATCGGTGCTTTTTACTTCGCCCGGAAATCGTTCGGGAAAATTGATATATCAGGCGGCGTTCGGATAGACAGGCGAAAAATGACCTGGAATAACTTTTATGTCGGTTCTAATACGCAAACTGGCTTCGGTCAGAAAGTTATGGCTAATGATGCAAGCGGAGAATTACAGTTCCCGTCATTTAATAAAAACTACTATGGTTTCTCCGGAAGCCTGGGTTTAACCTACAATTTATCAGAGAAATTATTAATCAAAGCTAACATTGCCAGGGGGTATCGTGCGCCGAATATCACTGAAATCGGCTCAAATGGGCTTGATCCTGGCGCACACATTGTTTATCTGGGAAACAGAACGTTTAAACCAGAATTTAATCTTCAGCAAGATCTCGGCATCATCGCCTATTTAAAAGATGCGGATTTAAGCTTTGAAGTGTTTAATAACGATATTCAAAACTATATCTACCAGTCGCGCTTAACTGATGAAAGTGGAAATCCTGTGGTTATTGTTCCAGGCAACCTGACTTATCAATATCAGCAATCTAAAGCGAGACTGTACGGAGCCGAACTAAGCATAAATTTGCATCCATCACGTATTAAGTGGTTAAGTTTTAACAACAGCCTGGCTTATGTAGTGGGATTAAATAAAAACGAAGCACTCGTTAGTCTTCATGGAAGAAATGCCAAATATTTACCCTTTATCCCGCCTTTACAAGTTCGCTCAGAATTAAAGGCGACTGCTCAAAAAGCAATCGGATTTTTAGATAAGCCCTACATCAAAGTGGATGCTGCTATTTCCGCCGATCAAAATAAATTTTACGCATTGGATGATACCGAAACTTTCACCAAAGGTTACACCTTAATTAATGCAGGTTTAGGGTCATCAGTTAAAGCAAAGAATGGGAAAGTATTAATGGATTTCTTCATTCAAATAGATAACATTTTCAATGTCGCCTATCAATCGCACCTTAACCGGCTAAAATATTTTGAATATTATACGGCATCGCCAAATGGCAGATCCGGAATTTACAATATGGGAAGAAATTTGAGTTTTAAAGTAATTGTGCCATTCTAATTACAAGTGCCAGCGTTAGGAACGAATACCTATACTAATTAATAAATGTAATTCTATGGGGGAAGTCGTGATGTTAAATTTTTATTTTTTGCTATCTTTAGGTGACGGGAGAATCATTAAGGGAACAAATGTTGTAATTTTCAGGCGGTGTTAAATACAGGTTAAATTATTCCTGATTGCTTTGTAATTATTTATTAATTCCTTAAAACTGACGAAACATTCTCCTTTAATTCTTGTTGTATCTTAACCAAAAATATAATGAGCCATGTTAGAAAATTATTCATCCCTGCAATTTATTGTGAGAGGCAAGATTTTTAAAGGATTTTGCATGCGCATTCAAGATGATTTTCATGAAACCTATGCCGTAGTTTTAGATGGGTACCACTCATTTTGTGTCTGGCTGGACAACAAAAATGAAAAATGGTGTGCATCCAAAAATGTAGCGATTGATCCGGATGCCATTAACGAAATTATTCACAGAATTTCTTTGCCAACACAGGTTTCTTAGCAAATCATTCAAAATTATGCTTAATTTTAAGAAAGTCCTTGCTCCACTAGATCAGGGATTTTTTTTTGGCCTTTAGTCAATGGAGAATAGGTATGAAGCCTAATGTAAATACATCCTATGGCTGGTTGACAATTGTTCATGTTATACTTATTGTTTGTGGTTCTACAAGAATTTAATTTACAGGCAAAATGCAACTGCAAAAACTATTTGTTCCTATATTCGTATATAAAATAAAATAAACGATGATCAGCACAATCTTAATTCTATTAAACTTTTTGGTACCAACCCCGCCAAAAACTGTTTACGATTTTAGCTTTAAAACCATTGATGGAAAAGTAGTAAAACTATCAAAATTTAAAGGCAAGAAAATCATGATCGTAAACACCGCTTCAAAATGTGGCTTTACCCCTCAGTACGAAGACCTGGAAAAACTCCAGAAACAATACGGTAAAAAAGTAGTTTTAATCGGCTTTCCTGCGGGTAATTTCGGTGGACAAGAATTTTCCACCAATGCAGAAATTAAAGAATTCTGTACGGGTAAATACAACGTATCTTTCTTGATGGCTGAAAAAACCAGCGTTAAAGGTGAGGATATCAGTCCTTTATTTAAATACCTGACCACGCAAACCAACACTGAAGAACAAGGTGATATTAAATGGAACTTCGAAAAATTCCTGATTAACGAAAAAGGAGAATTAGTGCACCGTTTCCGTTCTAAAACAAAACCAATGGATGAAGTGATTGTAAAAAATTTTTAAACAGTAATAGATGGCAGAAGATTAAGAGATGTTTTAAATCTATTAATCTTCTGCCTCATTTTATTATTCCTCTAATGATCTTAACAGAGATTAAACAGCAGCAACAACCAACGCAGCTAATTAGGAGTCGAAAAGAATTTGGAATTTTAGCTTCAAGTATTTGCTAACAACATTCCTTTTGAGATGAGCAATCCGCATTTGATTAAAAGGAAGGGGACTTAAATCCTTAAGCCCCCGTATAAACCAAACAAACTATTTATGAAGTATAAACAGAACATGCTGCGCTAAAAAAGGTTTAGTAGTTTTTTTTATTTGATTATTTCCGCAGCATTTAAATTCAACTTTATTCATTTTCAGGTTACTTCGCGGACCTTCTTTATAGATAAAAAGAAAAATGCAATGGAGTATAATCCAGCCAGTATACCTGCAAGTACCGTGGAAGTAATGATTCCAAAATCAAAATTTTCGGGAAAGCTTAGGTAAATGAGCAATAACATAAACGAGATTACAGAAACTGTATAAAGGCTATGCAGACCAGCTAATTTAAACATTCCTGCGTTCCCTGCTAACCGATTATTGCACGCAAAAGGTAACGGTTCCGTATTTTGTAATGTCCTGATTTTTTTCAATACATCAACGGTGATCAAAAAAGGGAGTAGTAATGACATTGGCAATAAAAAACGGGCGAGGTTTTGCTCCCCGGCAAATAAATGCACCTCGTTTTGCGTTTTAAGTGCAAAATAGGGTATTATAGTGTTTAGCGTTACATTTGGAATTAAATGCATCAGTAAATTTCTCTTGACAAATTTTTTCCACCGCTGTCTGTTATTTGCTTTAATTTCACGCACTGGCAAGGGCATTAACCTGGGCAGTTATCGATTCCAGAACTTTCGCTTTTATTAACATGGCATCAAATTCTCTCAGGAAGTTTTCATCAGACATCAAAGAAAAATCCAGTTGATTGTTAAATGTACTGACAACCAGTGTATTTGCGTTTTTCCACGGGAAGGCGACCGTCGGGCTGTAGATTGTTTCGACACTAAAAGTTTTGTAATGCTGCTTTATATTTAGCGATCCCATATTGCTGAGTGTAATGTCATGAGAGCCGTTTGTAGACCGGAGAAAGCCTATCATTTTGTTTGCAAGCGGATGAAAGGATTCACTCATATGCAACAGGTGTGGTATGTTCATCTCACTGATTTTTTTATCAAGGTCAGCTTTTAACATCCTTGCATCTTCCCAGGTATTGCCATTTTTTCCTGATACTTTTAGTTCTGCAATTGGTGCGAAGGCAAACATAGTATCGGCTTTGATACCAGGTATAAAACGCCTGATATCTACCGGACAAATCACTTTTGCATGTGCTTTATCGCCCTTTAGTGTCCTAAAAACATCAATGAAAATCGAACAAATAGCAGCGTGGACAGTCGTTTTTTCGGCTTTACATTTGCTGATAAAAAAACGTGTCTCATCTTTACTTAATTTCCAGTTAATGGCATAATTGTTTTGGTTCCGGTTCTTGCCAGACGTTGGCTTAAAGAGAAAAAATAATCTGCCAAGCGCGGCAAAAGTTTTTCGCTTTATATAGTGACGAGGTACATAATCATTTGGGAAGAATTCGTTAACCGAAGAAAATGATGGATAGGGATAAAGTTCGTGGCTTGGGTTGTCAGTAAGCGTCAATAATTCCTGCATGAGGTTTACAATCGTACTGCCATCACAAATACAATGGGGTAATACCAATATCAGATTGGATTCCAGATGACCTTTAATCCAGACCAATCTGGCTAAGGGTTTATTGTTTTGATTAAATAATTTATACCACTCCGTTTTGGATTCTCTCAGCCAGTCCTGATCGGAATGAAAATCAACTTCTCGTATTGGAATTTTATCAATGGTTTCGTTAAGCACAAAATACGGCGTTTTGTTAATGGTTTCGATATTCATCCTCAACAGCGGATGCTTTCTCTGGATCTGATCAAGTGCTATCCTGAGATTTGGTTCCTCAAATTCACCAAGTATCTTGGCCGTGAAAACACAGTTAAGTGGGGTTGCCTGATCGACATACATAATTCTTTCCCCGAGTATTAGTTTTCTATTCATATCGCTAATTTGATGTACCAAGATTTTCTTTGAGAATGGAAATCACTTTCTCCTTAATTCGTTCTGCGTCATTAAAAGCAACATATCCTTCGCTTGCTACAAATGAAAAGTCCATCTGTTTTCTAAAAGTCGAAGTAAGGATGGTAGTGGTATTGCCTAACGGACCGATTACAGAAGGACTGTAAATGGTTTCCAATCGAAAATTTTCATATTCATGCGGAATATCTAATTTTCCTAAATTTGAAAACATGCAGTCGTTACTCGTCTTACCATATTTTAACAGGTTGCTAAAGTGAGTTAAGGATGGGTGACAGGCTTCCATCATCATCATCAATGCATAAGGATCGAGCTTCGCCAGCTTACGGTTGACATCTTTTTGAAGTTGTTTAACGCCCTCAATGAAGCTTAGAGTGTTAGTGGCAGAGAGCACAATCATTAACCCAAAAGCAAAGACATGGTCCTTTTTGATCAATGGATTTAAATTCCTAATGTCGACCGGGAGCGAAATTTTATTAAAAGCTTTATCTACTAATACTGCTTTAAAGGCTTTTAATACGACAGCACTGAGTAACGTATTTACTGTGAATCCATTCGCTTTGCAAAACAATAAAACAGCTTTAGTAAATTGTTCGTCGAATTTCCAATGAAGCAAAAAATCACGCTTCCGGTCTATGGCAACCTTCTTTACAGGAATGATCCATAAGGCAAGTGTTGCGATTTTACCAATTAAACTGTTTTTTGTTCGTTTTCGATAGCTGTTTAATATTTTTTTAGGAATGATATCATTTATGCTTTGAATAGCAACTTCTTCACCAATTTCAGTTTCAGGATTATCGAGTAATAAAAGAAACTCTTTCAGGATGGAAATGCCGGCTGTACCATCGCAAAGACAGTGGTGAAAAACAAGTAAAAATTCAGAAAATTCTTCCCCTTTTATCCAGGTTACTCTGAATAAGGGCGATTTGGATGCATCAAATGGTTCAGCCCATTCTGTTTCTGACTGCCTCTTCCAATCGTCATCACTATAGCGATTGATAGTCCGCACTTCTACTTTAAATGATGAAACTGAATGTGCTGTAAACCACGGTCTTTTATCTTTGTCGACTGTTATAGATGCGGTTAACCAGGGATGCTTTTGCTGTACTTTAGAAAGCGCTAAATCAACACTGCTTTCCTTGATTGATCCGCTGATTTTAAATGGAATTACCATATTAAACGGACTTTTTCCATCACCATAAAGCATCCTTTCGCCGAAGAGTAATTTTCTTTTCATTTGATCCATCAGGCAGGTTCCAAAACGCTGTTATTTTTTGCAAAATCTTCAAGTAGTTCAACTGCTTTGTCGTTTCCTCCTGCGTCTATAAAGGTCTTCCTTATTTGTTGAGCCGCCAGGCGATATTTAGGGTTTTCTAAGAGTTCAAAAACGGTATTCCGAAGATCTGAAATTCGAAGACGTTTATACCTGATGCTGATTCCACACCCTGCTTGTTCGATCAGCTTTGCAGTATGGAAATGGTCGTAAGCAATTGGCGTAATCAGCATGGGCAAGCCATTTGTGAAGGTGTCATTCACCGTGTTGAATCCACCATGGCAAATTACAGCATCCATATGCGGCATCAATTCGGATTGTGGAACGAAGCCATTGACGATGAAATTATTTGGCCATTTCTCGAAAATATCAGGATTTGTTGCGGCAATAATGGTAATCGGTTCATTGGCAAATGCATCAATTAATTTTTGAAAGAATGCAGCACGAATATCTACTAATAAAGTACCTAACGAAACGAAAACCTTTGGCGTTGTGGCTTTTGACAACCTATCCCAATCAAATGGAGCGAGGTTTGGCCGGCCTTTAACCGGACCTACAAATTGCATGTGCGGTAGTTTTTCTTCAAAACCTGCAAAAGTTTGAGAGGTGAAAACCATATTTAATTGATGAGAATGAATATGAATTTCGTCGCTGTAAATACCAACTTCTTTTTGTAAGCCCAAAATGAGATGCTGCTGCCACTCAAAAATTTTCGGGGCACTGACGGCAGTGTCGCCCATCACATCTGGAGGTACTGGTGTTGTGGTGACTGAAGGGATTCCTTTCAAGTGTGCACAAAGTGCACCGGCGAAGGTGATACAGTCGTTTATGATCACATCCGGCTTCCATTCATCAACATATTTGTTAAGCCCTGGCATCATCATTTTAGCGAATGGGACATACGTTTCTTCGAGTGCCAGTTTCATCACTTCAGGCCCTGAACAGGCTGGTCCATCGTCCTGACGTTTCAAAATCCGGTCAATTTCTTCTGCAAAGGGAGAGAGATCATCCTTCGGGTAAATAAATTCACCGCCTTCAGGAAGGTGAACCTTCGCTAATGAAGTGATTCCGAACCATTTTACTTCATGCCCGCGGGCGAGTAAACTTGCACCAATGCTTAGCGTTGGGCTAATGTGACCAAAAAAAGGTGGAACAACGAATAGAAATTTCGACATATAGAGTAGGTTTAACTGGTTAATGTTTGAACGAATTCTCGACTGGCATTTTCTAACAAATCTGCTGCAGCATCATTGCCGCCTGCATGAATAAAAGATTGTTTAATTGTTGTGGCTGCTTCACGATAAGACGGGTTATGAAGGATCATATTTACAGCCTCCAATAAGTGTTTGGATTTAAATCGGTTGAAATTTAATCGTTCTCCGGCACCTACCCGAAATACCCTTCCTGCAACATGGCTTTGATCGTAAGCAATTGGAATGACCACTAAGGGCAAGCCATTCATGAGTGTTTCGCAAACGGTATTATGACCGGCATGGCATACCACCGCATCTAAATAGGGTAGCAGTTCAACTTGAGGAACTTGCTTTTGAACCGTAAAATTAGCCGGCCATTCTTCAAATAAATCAGGATCAGAAACCACAACAACATGCATGTTCTCGGATGCAAAAGCTTCAATCACTTTATTAAAAAAGTTTTTCTTGTGTTCATGGTCGAAAGTGGTACCTATGCTGACCAGGATTTTTGGAAGGCTAATTGCATGAAAAGCTTCCCAATCGAACGAGATTTCAGTTTGACGGCGATTAAAGACAGGGCCAACAAATTTGAAATGATCTGGTAATTCCATTTCTCCGAAAAATGCTCTGGATGTAAAAATCAAAGTTAACAGCTCAGATGTAGCAAGATTCCTCGATTCACGGATGCCGAACTCTGCTTGCAAAGCCATGATTTGATTGACTTCCCATTCATGGACTTTTGGCAACTCTTCCATCACCTTTATCGCGGCCGGTGCAGTCACTGAAGTGGCATAAGGTAAATTTTTATTGAAGGCTGCCATTGCACCAGCGAACATCTGATGATCTGCGATGACCAGATCAGGTTCGAATTGATCCAGCAAACAAGCAATCCCTTCGTAACTGTGCCGGTTCAGGGGAATCAATACTTCTTCATATAAAAACTTAACACTGTCGATTCCGTAAACATTTTTTTTGGTAATGATATCCAGATACTTTTCTGCTTCCTTTTTCTGCTGATCATTTTCATCGTAAGAAATAAGCAGCAGTTTGCCTCCTGGCGGTAGTTTTTCAGCAAGGGATCGATCTAAAGTTATCCAGCCCACGCGGTGACCGCGCTCGAGTAATACAGTACCCAAAGTTAGTGTCGGGTTAATATGACCAGTTAAAGGGGGTACAATGAATACAAATTTTGCCATACGTTTTAATTTTTTATTTTTTGGCGAAGAAATTCAGCATTGCTTCACCGATTAGCTGTGGCTCCTGAATGGGAATGTTATGGTCGCCATTAACAATTTGAATTGATGAATTTTTAATTTTCTGATTCAGGGTTTTACCAGCATCCAGACAGGTTGACGTTAATCCATAGAGCAATAAAACCTCCTGATTTACTTTTTCTATTGCCTCATCTTCAAAGAAATCCTTCTCCAAAACCATATCATCTTTAATGGAAGTTTGGTAAAAGAGGTACTCATACATGCGGTGGTTCTTTTCCATTTGTCGTTTTCCCATTTTTACTTTAGTAGTATCCGTGAAATTTTCAACATAATGTTCTAAAAACTCCCGGCTATATTCTTCAATAATGCCTCTGGCTTTTTCATCGCTTGGATCTGGTGCTTCAATTACTGCCAGTTTCTTGATCAGACTGGGGAAACGAATGGCCATTTTCAGCGCGATCAGCCCACCGAAGCTGTATCCACCTAAGTAAACTTGCGTTAATTTCAAAGCATTCATCAGCGCAAAAAGGTCATCTGTCATACTATCTAAATCATAGCCGGTCATCATTTTTTCACTCATGCCATGGCTTTTCAAATCATAGAGCACTACATGAAACTGTGTAGCCAGGATGGGCGCAATATTGAAATAGTACACAGATAAATTGCTGAACATGCCATGTACCAATACAATGGTTTCAGGAGCGCTTTCGTTCAACTCCTGGATATGAACTGATTTGTTATTGATAGTTAAGATTGGCATTCTTCAATATGAGATATGATCATTTCTAAATTCAGATTAATCAACTGATCCAGATCCATTGATGACAGCCAGCCGGTAAAATCAATCTGGTCGCCGAAATGAGCTTTAATCTTTTCTGAAAAGGAGACGATTTCAATGCTATCCATTTCCAGATCTTTAGTAAATGAGCTCTCTGGTGTGATATCCATTTCCTCCACAAACTCTTCACCAATCACCTCCGTAATAAATTTCTTCATGAGATCAAAAATCTCTTCGCTGCTTAATTTTCTAGTCGTTAAAGTGTCCATCCGATGATATAGTTTTTATGTTTAATTGTTTTGATTGTGATATTGTTAATGATCAGTTCTTCGCCATTGATGCTGTCAATGGTATAGGCTTTTGGGTTTCCCTGTAAACCTTTGCCTAGAAATTTGCCATAAGCCTCTTTGGCGACCCAGAAACGGGTTGCCCATTCGGTTTTATCTTGTTGTGCCAGCATTTCAAGTTCTTGTTGGTTAAAAACCAGGTCGAAAAATGCAGAGCTCCGTTCTTCTATGGTCTCGATATCTATCCCAACAGGTCTGTCAAACCTCGCAATTCCAACTGCATCAGTGCCTTTGTGTGCAATAGAGATGTGAATGCCATCTGTTAAACCACCCTTTACATAAGGTTTGCGAAGTTCATCTGAAAAAACCTCAAAGGTGATGGGGTAGCAAGCTTCCCTTTTTACAGTATTCAGAAGGTTTCTTACGGCATCTTTGACCGCCACGCGGCTGATCATCCAGGTTTTTCTTTTGTTTGGCAGCAGTTCGTTATGAAACTTTTTCTCGGTCTGGTTGAAATATCTTTTCAGGATAAAATCCCATGAAACCACTCTGGAATAAGCATTGCCAAAAAGGAAAACACCTGGTGCAACCTCTGCGGATAAACGGTTTCGCAATGGCGACATGGAAACATTCCAAAGCGGCTCATCAATCTCCAAACGCCTGTTTTGCCAGCCTGAAATGATTAGCCAGGTTTTGCCAGCCTTTTTCATCACAATATCAGCCGTAGCAAATTCGTCGTTTAAGTCTGTTAGTACGCATGTACATTCAAAGGTTCCATGCTGGTCAGCCATATCTCCGAAAAACTCGATTTCCTGAATCTTTACAGGAAAAGCAATCCGGTCTTTTTCGAGTGTAAGCTGTAGCCATAAACCAAATAATTGGCCGGCGTTATCCAGTAAAGAACCTTTTCCTCCTGCAGATTCTATAATTCCAGTGATCCCTTTACTACCAACAGCTATCAGTTGTTTGATGCCCTGGTATTGAGGGCCATGAAACATATGCGCGTCGTAAATTTCTTCAGTGGTCCGGTCAATGTTTAACTTGTTGCTGATGTCGAAATCCCGGTTTGGAGCCAGGTTTAGTGCTGGAGCAAGCTTCACTTCTGCATTAGCGAAGCGGTCGAGGTTGAGGTAAACCGTCTGGTCATCCTTCCATTCGCCAATTACCGTTTCCTGAAACGGCTTTACCACATTCATCCATTGGAACACCCGAATGTTCATGATTTTTTGAACTTTTTCAGTAGGAGACTGTGCATTGGCAATTTCTGCAAATACTTCAAAAATCATTGTCATAGGGATCACGGGATCCATATCTTCTACCGTTGGCCAATCCTTAGGCTGGCGCAAGAGCGAATGATCAATTAAATACGGACAGTTCTCCAAACTTACATTTAGCTTTTCGCTGAAGGGTTGCCGGATCACCTTTGCTGGCAAATGGTTACCAGAATAGGTATCAGGTTGTACTTTGAAATCCATCTTTCCAAAATGCTCAATCATTTCTTCCTGCATATTGATCATCTCCAACACGTTTTCATTAAATGCGTTTAAAACGGGATGAAAAGTATCCGCAAATACTGGTTTTGCTTTTGGCTGATTTTTGATCGTGAGTCCTTTTAATGTTTGGAGTTTATGGATAATAGGCAAGCCCAGCGCAAGCTTAATACCCTTATCAGGCTTTGCAGAGCTCGGTTTTGAGTGACGTAGAAACGCCATTCCAACCGTTTTGCCTTCTACAAACAGCGCTGCAATAACCCGCTGCAACTGCGCAATGCCCGAGCGAATAGGAACGTTGGCACTGATGGTGCTGATTTCTTTACCTTTTAAAGTATCATCTATAAAACCTGTTAAACCGCCAGAACCTACCTGAATAAAGACCCTTGCGCCTTTCTGGTAGAGCTTTTCAGTTAGTTCGCGAAAACGAACAGGTTTAATCAGGTGCTCGGCACTCAATTGCCTGATGGCGTCGAAGCCTTCCGGATAAGTTTCCAACGTGGTAGCAGACCAAAGTGGTGTGGTTGTTTTTCTGAATTGCATATCCTGCATGCCAGATAAAATCAGGTCTAATTTATCTGCTACAAAAGGTGAGTGAAAGCCCGATTGAAATGGTAAAATCTGATGAAAGATTTGCTTAGCCTTCAAAATTGGAACGAGTTTTTCCAACGCAGTTTTGCTGCCGCACAGAATGACTTGTTGCGGGCAGTTATCATTAGAAAGATACAGCTCAGGAATACTGTCTAACAGTGGTGCTAATGCCTCTATGCCGCAGCCAATGGCAATAAACCGCGAATCTTTTAACTCAAATGTTTCAGGGGTTAATATTTTTAGCAAGTTCATTACTGAACTTTCTTCAGCCAGCGAAGAGGATCTGGCAGCCAGCCATTCGCCGAGGCTATGACCTGCATTCATATCTGATTTTATGCCCAGAGTTTTCAGGGCCTGATCCAAAACACTACTTTTATTTAAGGTTTGAAGCGCATCACTGAGCAGACCGTCTTTAGTTTCCTGCTGATCAACTTTAATATTGAAATAATCGGCCACACTATTAATTTCGCCACCAGATAAACCATCTAAGCCAGGGAAGACGAAAGCAATTTTCCCTGTTCCGTTAAGCAGCGGATTGTTGCTATACCAGATGTCCTGTTTGTTTTTCCAGGGGTTGTTTTTTGCGACAATTTTAACCGCCTTACTGATTCGATCTGGTGTAGGATTAAAAATTGCGATTCGAAAGTTTCCGCTTCCCAGGCTAAAATCTTCAGTCTCCAAAGCTGCAAGTAAATCCTGATGGGTATGGCGGGCGAGTACCACAACCTCATCTTTTTTAGGTTGATCGAAAGCCGCTAACACCACATGAGCATTAATACCCCCAAACCCAAAAGCATTTACCGCGGCTAGTTTTGGTAGCCCTGATTGTTCCCAGTTGATCGTTTTTTGAACGGGAGAAAACCGGGTTTCTGCCAGCTGGGCCAATGGTTCTTCACAATGTAAGGTAGGAGGGATTATGCCATGGTATAAAGCCAATGTGGTTTTAATTAATCCGGCAATTCCGGCGGCTGGCATGGCATGACCAATGTTTGATTTCACCGAACCGATTCCGGCTTTCGGCAAACGCTCATCTTTACCAAAAAACTGTTTCAGGGTTTCAATTTCGGTTTTATCACCAAGTGGAGTTCCGGTTCCATGTGCCTCCAGGTAGCCAATATCTTGAGGTGTTAATGTGGCGTTTTCCCAGGCTTGAGCAACTGCTTTGAGTTGTCCTTTCACTGCCGGACTCATTACACTCGTTCCACTGCCGTCGCTGCTAACGCCAATTCCCTTAATTACCGCATATATTTTATCTTGATCATTAACGGCATCTTCCAACGTTTTTAAGACCACGAATCCGCAACCTTCGCCTATAATTAGGCCATCGGCATGTTGATCAAAGGGTTTAATCTTTTCTTGCTTTGACAGTGCACCCAACTGAGAAAAAATACTCCAGAATGCTGCATTTTGTCCAAGATGCACGCCGCCGGCAACCACCATGTTACAGCGGCCACTATTAAGCTCCTGAACAGCATGGTCAATTGCCAGAAGTGAACTGGCACATGCCGCATCCAGCGTAAAAGCTAATCCACCAAGATTAAACCGGTTGGCAACCAGCGAGGCTACCAGATTTGGAATCAATCCCATCGCGGTATCTGCACTAAAACGGCCTTTCCTTAGCTGAAATTCGTGCTTTACTTTGTCCAGGTCTTCTTCGGATAACTGGGGAAGAAGATCTTTCAATACACTCGAAATCTGCTCGCCTGTTCTTACAATTTCAATGGCTCTGGTGGCGCCTGGACCTGTGTAATTGCCTTTACCGATGATGATTCCGGTTTTGTCAAGACTATAATTTCTGTCGAAAACACCGGCATCGTCCAGGGCACTATGCACCAAATCAAGCGTAATCAAATGATCAGGCTCAGTGCCTTCAACAGCAAGCGGCAGAATTCCGAACCGTTGCGGATCGAAGCTGTACTCTGGAATAAAGCCCCCTTTGTTGCAGTAAAAACGATCTACACCTGTAACAGATTTATCAAAATGAACCGGGTCTATCCGATCGGCAGGAACAGTCTGTGTAGAATCTACGCCATTTAATATATTTTCCCAAAAGGTTTGTACATTCTTTGCCCCGGGGAATACGCAAGACATCCCTATAATTGCAACATCGCTTTTCTTCGTCATCGTCGTGAGTGTTGTTAAGTCCAGGTATTGCCAGCCATAATCAACACCTGACTTTCATTACCATATTTTAATTCATTAAGGAAGGTTTCCATTCCGTCCTGCAAAGGAATCAAAGCAATTCCACGGCGCTGATATTCTTTTTCGAGGGTAGGTGAAACCATTCCGGCACCTTTCCATGGTCCCCAGTTAATCGCCATCACTTTCCCTTTAATTTTCTGTTTCAGCGCCCAGGCATATTTATCCATCACACTATTTGCAGCTGCGTAATCTGTTTGTCCGCGGTTTCCGTAAACGGATGCGATACTGGAAAAAAGAATTACAAACTGTGTTTCAGGCCTAAGCTGCTCAGCAAGTACGCGTAGTGGCGTTACTTTGGTGTCGAAAACCCGTTCAAAAGATTCTGATGTTTTGCTGCTGAATAATTTATCTTCCAGTAAACCAGCACCGTGAACCACACCGTCTATCCGGCCATATTCCTGATAGACTTGATTAATTAGACGCGTTAAACCATCCTCGTCTCTTAAATCCAGTGATTCATAAATTACGGTAGAGCCGCCATCTTCAAGCATGGAAATACAGCGCAGAATTTGGTTATTCTTATAAATGCGATTGGTTTCCTGTTCAATTTCTGCGGGTTTAGAGAACTGCCCCTGCTGAATAACATATTGCCTGATTTCATCTTTAGTTTCCAGCCTTGTAGTGGCCTCATGTAAGGTTAACTGAGGGTTTGCAGATCGACCGACCAGGATATATTTACAAGGGTAATCTTTAGCGAAATGAATCATCAGTTCTGCTGTAATGCCTTGGGCACCGCCTAATACCATCACCACCGCATCCTTGTCCAATTTGATATGATCTTCATCAACCTCGGTACTCAGTTGTGTTGGCACCAATTCCATAATGTGCCGTTTGTGGTCGTTGTAGATAATTTCAGAAGGCTTATCCGGGTTCAGGATTTCATTCAACGTCACGTTTGCGATTTCATCCGCAGACATTTTGGTTTCCAAACTGATGAAACGGCATTTGGTATGCTCATATTCTCTGTCCAGACTCTTAAAGAAACCGGAGTAGCCCTGGTAATTTCTGAGGAAGGAAATGTCGGATTCTGCATTGAAGTATCTTTTAGTATCCGCAATCAGATAAACCCACTTAACCGTATCGAAGTTCAGCTTCTTAATGGTAGAGAAATGATCTAAAATACCGACCTTTTTCTGCGCTTCGAACATATTCAGGATGATTAGTCCCTGATAATTATCCAGAGGGTCATCAAAATTTACAATATCCGCGATGGCACCATGTTTTTCCAGCATGGATTTAATTTTCAATGCTTGTCCGCCGCCATCATTAGTGAGTGCAAACCGCTGATCTTTTAAAATGGCAGCTTCGGTGATGGTGAGTGCGGCAGGAGTGAGCTCGAAACGCAGGCGGGAAAGTTTCTCTTTAACTGTTTGATCATCGATGCTTTCTTCTATGATCTTTTTAGCTTCTATTAACACTTCAGTGCTCTCAATTTCTACATCCGCGATCCAGTTCACTAAACTTTTAAGTGTTTTAATTGCCGCCAGTTTTTCCATCAGGTCATCGGTTTGATCCCCTTGTGTGCCAAAACCTACCTTTTCTTTGAGTGAGGCGATAATCTCCATGCGCTTAATCGAATCGATACTTAAATCAGCTTCCAGGTCTAAATCCATACCGAGCATTTCTTTAGGATAGCCTGTTTTTTCACTCACAATATCAAGTATGGCAACTGTAAGCTGATCAACAGATAACTTTTGGGGCTCTGCTATTTTTGTGGAAATCACCACCTGAATTTCAGGCGCCTGCTGTTGGGTATTGTCTGTAAGCCAACTAACTAAGCTGCTAAGTGTTTTTAAACCGGCCAGTTGTTCCATTATTTTATCCTCCGGGAGGTTTAGCTCAGAAAAGCCACCGAGTTCGGTGCGCAAAGCACCAATAATTTCTACCCGCTTAATTGAATCGATGCTTAAATCGGCCTCCAAATCCATTTCCATACCAAGCATTTCCTGCGGATAACCTGTTTTATCACTCACAATCTGTAACAGAACCTGTTTGAGGTCTTTTTGCACCAGCACAGCAGATTTCACCTCCATTACAGGAGAAATTTCGATTTGTCCGTTTAGTTGGTTATCAATTTTAATGGGTTGTTGCGGTTGGAAACTTGTCTGAGGCTGCTGTTGATAAGCAGGCATTTGAACCGATGGATTTTGCCCCAGGAAGGAAAGCATCACATCGCGCTGAGCCTGAATCAGCGTTTTTATGCTATGCAGGTATTCCTGCATCATCAGGTCTTTTGCAGATGATGGAACCTGTTGATTAATGTGCTGGCTTTGCGTTTCTTTCATCAGTATAATTGGTTTAGTAATTGGAGCGGCCCCGTTTTCGGGCAGTTTTCCTGTTGATGGTATGGCATGCTGACCATTTACGTACCAGATGGCAGGGCTTTTCTTGTAAAGTGTTGGGTTATTAATCTCGATGAATTGAGTTGATCGGCCTTCGAATAGTTTTTCGAGTTTAATCGATCTTCCGGTGGAGATATAGCTGGCTAAGGTACCAAGCAGGTTGCTCAATTTGTTCTGGCCCTGATCTTCTGTATGGAAAATGGTTTCATCTTTACCAATACAAGCTTTGGTTAGTCCGCTTAATACTTTGCCTGGTCCAACTTCAATAAAAACCCTTGCACCGGCATTGTACATATTGGTTAGCTGATCTACAAAAAGCACCGGCTGAATCAAATGCTCGGTTAAACGTTCTTTTATGGCCTCAGCTGTTTTTGGGTATTCTTTCGCTGTGGTGTTCGACCAAACCGGTAGCTCGATATTTTGGAAAGGAACCCTTGATAATACTTCCTGATAAAGTTCTTTAGACTTTGCCACCACCGGACTATGAAATGCACAGGCCACTTCCAGCTGGCGGAAAGAAATTTTTGCTTCCATTAACTTAGCCGCCAGGTTCTTAATGCCTTGGGTAGAGCCTGCAATGACACATTGAGTAGGGGCGTTGAAGTTTACAGGATAAACATTTTCTACACCCAACAATAAACCGGCTAAATCTTCGCGTTTAACGCTTACGGCCAGCATGCTTCCCGGATCGCCATCTGTTACCGCATTTAGGATAGATTGCGCTCTGTCTGCGCTCAATTTAACCAATTGATCATCTTCAAAAGCACCAGCAAAACAAAGGGCTGGTAATTCACCATAACTATGTCCCGCTACCATATCAGGCTCAATACCTAATGATTGAAGAAGTTTGGCGATGGCCAGATCTACAATACCTAATAAGGGCTGAGCCATCCGTGTATCTTTGATGTTTTCTTTTTGAATTCTGGAAGATTCAGCATCGAAGACTGTATTTGGAAAGAGGATCTTTTCGTAATCAGGTTGATTTTTTAACAGCTTTCGCATTTCCGGGAAAACCACGAAAAGGTCTCGCGCCATGTTAACCCGCTGACTGCCTTGACCAGGGAATAGAAACGCCACTTTACCGGCCTTTGCATTGGTTTTATAAGTGTCTTTGCTTTCAATGCCAGATAAAACCAGGTCGATTTTCATTACGAGGTCTTCTGCATTATTGGCTACGATGCTCAATTGAATATCTTTTTGAGAGGCTGTTGCCAAGCTGAAAGCAATATCTTTAAGGGCAATCTGATCATTTATTTCCAATAAGGTTTTGAGGTCAGTCAGCGATATTTTTGCATCTTCATAATTATCGCCTCTGAAAACAAACAGTTCTGAAGGCCATGATTTAAGAATCGGGAATTGATCTTCTACATTTTTACCATTCTCCAGTACGGCATGGAAGTTTGTTCCACCGAAACCGAAAGCACTTACGCCAGCATAACGTTTTTCTTCCAGCCACAATCCTGCTTCGGTATGGAAGGCAAAGGGGCTGGTTTTAGCGTTGTAAAAACTATTTGGTGTTTTTAAGTTGATGGTTGGAGGTTTAATTCCGTGGTATACTGCAAGCGCTGTTTTAATTAAACCAGCGATTCCAGCGGCACATTTTGTATGTCCGATTTGTGTTTTAACAGAACCTAAATGGGTTTGTCCGGCAATGGCGCCGGTTTCATTCAGCATATCTGTTAAGGCGCTCACTTCTGTTTTATCGCCCACAACTGTGCCTGTTCCATGTGCTTCTATTAAGCCTACTCCGGAAGGCATGATCCCCGCCTGACTGTAAGCCCGTTCCAAGGCATTGATCTGACCATTTTTACGCGGCGCAGTTAAGCCGAGGCTTTTTCCATCGCTGGAACCCCCAACGCCTTTTATTACGGCGTAAACAGTATCTCCATCTCTTAAGGCGTCTTCGTGTCTTTTCAAGACCACCATGGCAATTCCTTCACCTAAAGCAATTCCATCAGCTTCTGCATCGAAAGTGGCACACCTTCCTTTTTTCGATAGGGCATGTGTACTGGAGAACATTAAATAATCATTGATCCCGTTATGAAGATCAGAACCGCCAGCCAATACCATGTCAGATTTTTCCAGGAAAAGTTCCTGGCAGGCCAGGTCTATGGCAGCCAGGGAAGAAGCACAGGCCGCATCTACCGTAAAGTTTCTTCCACCTAAATTTAACCGGTTGGTTACGCGGCCGGAAATCACATTGGCTAAAATTCCCGGGAAGGAATCTTCTGTCATTTTGGGCAGTGCAGCATCTACTTCGGGTGGCATTTCACCAAATACCTGTTTATAAAAACACCTGAAGCTATAGCTGTTGGCCAGGTCGTTTCCACCTTCTGCGCCGATAATCACAGAAACATTTTCTTTATCTACGCCCTGATCAGCATAACCAGCATGTTCCATGGCCTGCTTTGCAACGAGAAGGGTGAGTAATTGAGTAGGTTCTATTGCGGCAAGCGATTGCGGAGGGATGCCAAACGCTAGTGGATCGAAGTCTATTCTTGGAATAAAACCACCCCATTTGGAGTGCGACATTTCACCGGCGGTGGACTCAGGATCATAATAAAGTGCTTTATTCCAACGCTCATCGGGCACTTCCGTAACTGAATCTTTCCCGAGGATAATGTTTCGCCAGTATTCATCCAGGTTTTTGGCCCCCGGGAAGATACAAGCCATTCCAACAATGGCAACATCGAGGGATTTAGTTTGGCTTTTTGGAGGATCGGATAGGACAGCCTGATCAATGTAAGCGAAATTTTTAGTTGCCACATCTTCATGTAAATCCAGCAGAGAAATCACTTGCTTATGCATTGGCGCAATCTGACCAATCATGTACATGCCTAACTCAGTTTGCCCGGTTTCATTTATTTCAATGAGTTGATCACCCTGCCTTTCAATGCCTTTAGCGGCAATTCGCAGTCGGCCAACGTTCAGGCTTTCCAATTTCTCCCAGATCAGTTTTTTATCAATTCCCTGCGCCTGCAGTTTAACTTTTTCTTCATTGAAATAGTTAGCAAAAGCAGAATTCAGGCACCTGGTTTCATGTCCGGGAGCGGTTTCCAGTAGAATCGTCTCCTGAGCCTGCATCGCTTCCTGTTGAAACTTACTGAGGATAGCACCTGTGCTCACCGCTTCTAGTGTATAGAGGTAGGCAGTACCCATGAGCACGCCAATTTTCATACCTTTTGCCGCAAGCGGAGCAGTCATGATGGAAATAAAAGCCGTTGAAAAAGCATCGTGAATGCCACCCGCAAAGAAAACACTGATTTCTTCTGGTTTATCCTCTTTTAACAATCTTTCAATTTGTTTCTCCCAAAGTACCATGCTCGAAAGTGGTCCAACGTGACCGCCACATTCGCGGCCTTCAAACACAAATCTTTTTGCACCTTCTTTCAAAAACATATCCAATAAGGCAGAAGAAGGCACATGCAGGAAAGTCTTAATTCCGGCTTTCTCGAAAGGCTTGGCCTGCGATGGTCTTCCTCCGGCGATTAATAAAACAGAAGGTTTTGCAGCCAGGATGTATTCTTGCTGTTCATCACGAAGTTCCTGTGGCGCAAAGCCCAGCATACCTACGCCCCAGGTTTTGTTGCCTGCAAGTGCTTTGGTTTGATCGATTAGATTTTTAGCGGCATTTCCTTTAAGAAGAGAAAGCGCTACAAAAGAGAGGGCGCCGGCTTCCGCAACCGCATCGGCAAAGAGCGGTACATCGCTTACGCGCGTCATCGGGCCCTGGGCAATTGGATATTTTATGTTGAGGTCTGCTGCAAGCGCATTATTCGCACGAATGGCATTTAGTGATTTTGCTTGTTTTAAATGACCATAAATGGAGGCTTTGAAGCCGAAAATCAATTTGTCTAGCTTTTTATATTTTTCGTATAGATCAACAGATAAGCTCACATCCTGACCCATTGGCAAGTAGTTTATATTCAAATCATAGCCGCCAAAATAAGTTTTTAAGTTTTGATAGGTCTGGCCATCTTCCGCCAGGTGCGGTGAATTCGGACGAACCAGTACCCGGTGATGATCTATCAATTTGGTTTCAGTACCACTCAGCTTTCCACAAACCGATTTCAATTCGGCAGGAGAGGAGCAATCTGCGAAAAGTGCAAACTGGCTATCCAGAATAACCCCTGTAGCGCCCTGAGCAATTATTGATGCTGCAGTATGTAGACCAATACCGCCTTGAACCCATATAGGAAGATCTGATACTTCTTTAATCACGCGTTGAAAGAGTACAAACGACGATTCGTATGCCACTTTCCCCGCACCTTCATTTCCTTTCACGATGACACCAGCGGCACCGGCTGCTTTGGCTTTTTTAGCAGACTCCAGATCGAAAACCTGATAAATGACTTTCACAGAAGGCTCATGTTTAAACTCAAAACCAAAAGGAGCAATAATTAAACTTACTGCAACAGGCAGGTCAATATCCTGCCACTCATCAGTGTTAAAGCAAACGCCATAATCTTTAGTGGATTGTTCGCTCAAACTTTTCAATGCTTGTTCAGCCTTGTTGCGGTCGTGGCCCAGGCTAAGAACTGGGAAGCAAGCGGCCTTAGCTAAATTAAATACTAGTCTCGCATCCGGAATTTCGAAGGGTGTGATCCCAATTAGTAGGTGTTTGTTCATGGTATGAAGAGGTTTAGTCCGGTAATCAATCAACTTGGATGTTGTCAATATTGAATGATTTTAAAAGGATGATTGTTGGTTTATTGCAAAGTTTAAACAGTAGTTATGCTGTCTTTTTTGTCTGTATTACTAATAAGTCAAATATATAAATCAGAATCAGTAAAAAATATACCAATGACTGCAATGGATAAAATGAATATTATTAGATACTACAATTTAAAATTATTGATTTATTGTTTGACAACAAATTTATAATTACTCATATCACTTAATTATAATACAAACTTAATTTTAAATACCAACAGGTAATAAGTGTAGCAGGTTATCTTTCTGTTATCAAAAAGTTAATTTAATGCGCCTAATCGACCTTTTTTAATTATTGCCTCAGAGTAACTTGATAAGATCAGGAAAAAAATACTAAAATTTTTATGGGTTCTATTATCGATGCTCGTAGTTAAAATAATACGCAAATATAGTTGTTTTCTAAACCTAATCACTTTAGTTTCGAATGTATTATTTGTATTATATATTTGTATTATTAATATGTGGTCTTTGGGGTTAAATTTGAAAGATAAGCTTACTGTTGGTTTCTTTTCGTTTTCGATTCAGTATATATGTATCAGGCAATCGAAACTTTAGGGAGAAATACAATAACTAAATTTTGGAGGGATTTGACGCCTGAATTGCAAAAATATTTTGGCATTTCGGCGTAAATAAAATGAACTACCGGTAAAATGAACAATAATTTTATCCTAAATATTATTTACTAAGAAGCTTTTTTCAGTATAAGTGTTTTTATTTTGACGAAATCGTTAGTGCAAGTCGAATGACGGTTTTCATATTGGAAATCTGGAGAATATAACACTTAAAATAGGTTCAGCTGTTCAGGCTGATATAAACTTGGGTCAAAACAATAGGTGTTTTCTGGTTTGGCAGCATTTGAAATAAAATATACCTCACTCTCCTGATCACGGGAGGCGATTTTTATTAAAGTATTTCCGGCTACGTTATTAAACATTTCCTCCACGAGTAATGGATCGTTATTGTCTTTCGATAAATGACTTAGCAAAAGATGTGTCATATAATCAGGCCGGTGGTTTAGAAACAACTCTAAAGCTTGTGCATTGCTCAAGTGACCGCGGCCACTGGTAATCCGTTGTTTTAAAAAATAAGGATACCGGCCATTTGCAAGCATATTTGCACAATAATTAGCCTCCAGGAAAGCGGCATGGCAACGTTTAAATTGTGTAACTAACCGGTCACACACTGCGCCAATATCAGTAAACACACCCACGCGGACCTCATTGCATTCTACCGTGAAAGAATAAGGGTCGGCGGCATCATGAAACTTTGAAAAAGCAGTGATATTTAGTTTGCCGATTCGGATGGTTTGCGTATGACTTAAGCCAAAAGTATTATTTTCATCGAGAGAAAGCCTGCTGCTTATTAGTGTAGCTCGGCTGATGTAAACAGGAAGCTTATATTTTTTTGCAAAAACAGCCAGGCCTTTAATATGGTCGCTATGCTCATGTGAAATAAAGATGGCTTTTACTTTCTCTATGGAAAGTCCCAATCGCGACATTCGCTTTTCAACCTCTTTGCAGGTCAAGCCTACATCAACCAGCACAGCTTCCGTTTCGTTGCCAATGTAATAGCAATTTCCATTGCTGCCAGAATTGATAGAGGTAAAGTATAATGCCATTTGAAGCCGCAAGTTACGGCTTATTTAAATAATGAGAAAGTAAAACTATACCCTTGTTCCGTTATATTCAACCAGTCTGGTGAGCAGGGGGAGGAAAGCCTGGATCAGGTTAATTTCCTCCTGGGAAAAAATCTTTTCCATGGTTTGCACCAGCCATTCTTCTTTAATTTTTCTGCTGGCAATAATGTGTTTCTCACCTAGCTTAGTTAAGCTGATGTATATTTTACGTTTATCGCCTTCATCCGGAAATCTTTCAACGCATTTGGCATCGAACAGGCGATTGATGATCTGAGATATGGCTTGTTTAGAAACCCGCTCCATCTCAGCCAGTTCGGTAGAAAGTAACTTTCCATGCTGCTCCAGCAAAGACATCGTTAGTAATTCTGCATTGCTGAAATCAGAACTTACATTTTGCCTCCGCAACTGTCTGGTTAGGCGGGTAACGGTACTTCTTAGCTTCGCTGCAATATCTTGTGTTTGTTTCGCCATACTTGGTAAATGAACTTTACAAATATAGAATTTATTTTTCTAACAATCAGGCAATCTTAAAAGGACTATGTGCTTTATTTATGATTCAGGGATGATAAAAATAGATGCTAACCCTTTTCAGTTATGATCTAATTTTTATACTTTTGTAAAGTTACTTTACTAATATTTAAACATGAGTATTTTTCGTTCCCTTAAACATTACAATTACAGATTATTTTTTACCGGACAAGCCGTTTCGCTAATCGGCACCTGGATGCAACGCGTGGCGGTGAGCTGGTTGGTTTACCGTTTAACAGAATCGGCATTTTTGCTCGGACTCATGACATTTCTAAGTTTGATCCCGTCATTAATTCTGGCACCTTTCGCCGGCAGCTATGTAGACAGGCATAATAAGTATAAAATTCTGGTGATTACCCAAATCTTATTGATGTTGCAAGCTGGTGCATTGGCAGCTATGATCTGGTTTAAAGTGTATGATATGTTCTGGATTGCAGCACTATCACTGGTACAGGGATTAGTCAACGCATTTGATGTAACTGCCAGGCAATCTTTAATGGTAAATCTAATTGACGATAAAGAAGATCTCCCTAATGCTATTGCTTTAAATTCTTCCATGTTTAACGTTACCAGGTTAATCGGTCCTGCCTTAGCAGGTGTAATTCTGAGTACTTTAGGTGAAGATATCTGTTTCTTAATTAATTTCATCAGCTTTATCGGAGTGTTGGTTTGTATGATGATGATGAAATTAAAACTTACAGCACAACCGAAGTCAAAAGAAAATATTTGGATCGATTTGAAGAAGGGCTACGACTACCTCACCGCATCGCCAGATTTATCTTCTATGATTCTAATGATGGCCGCATCCAGTTTATTGGTTATTCCCTTTACGACTTTGCTTCCGGTATTTGCTAAAGATATTTTTAGCGGAGACGCCACAACTTTTAGCTGGTTTGAAAGCGCTGCAGGTTTAGGTGCCTTCTTTGGTGCCATTTATATGGCCAGCCGTAAAATCGGCCAGAACATGCAGAAAATCGTAATTGTTTCCGGTACTTTATTAGCAGTTGCTGTAATGGCGTTGGCGATTTCTCCAACATTAATTACGGCGTTAATTTGCACATCGCTTGCAGCCTTAGGTTTAATGGCGCAAACTTCATCCATCAATACTTATTTACAAACACATGCAGATGATGTGATGCGGGGCAGAACCCTGAGCTATTACATTATGGCTTATCAAGGTGTCTTACCGGTTGGAAGTTTATTAATGGGCTATTTTGCACACCAGTTTGGTACGCAGATCGTGGTTGCATTTGAAGGTGTGGCAGGTTTGCTGATTGTTGGCGCATTTATCTATCACGAAAAACACCGTAGTCATGTAAAGGATAAGTTATCACTTATAGGGTAATGCTAATGAACAACCAGTTGGCAATTGACCATTATTTTCTGGTAATTCAAAAGCTCAACCTCCTGATCGATTAACTGTAACAACAATTTAATTGCGTTTTCGCCTACCGCTTCAGGATTTTCCTCGATTGAGGCAATGGGCGGAGCATCGAGGTAAGTAATAAAGGCATTGTTTCCAAAACCAATACATTCCATCTGCGAGAAATTTGGATGATTAACAGACCGCAGGTATTTTATCGCATCAAACAAAATCGGCTCCTTGAAAGCAACTAATGCCGTTGGCATATTTTCCGGATCTGAAAATAGATTCTTAATTGCGGTAATCGTACTGGTCTTATCGAAATCCGTGTAAGCCACTAATTTTGCAGAGAACGGAACCTGATGGTCTTTGAGTGCATTGATGTATCCATTGAAGCGATCATGGGTAAAGCTGATCATTTTTGGTCCGCCGAGGTAAGCTATTTTTAGATGTTTTCGCTCAATTAAAAACTTCGTCGCCTCATAACTTCCCTGAAAAGTATTGCCTAAAACCTTATGGCAATTTAAGTTAAAGCTTGGGTTTCTGGCGTAATAAACAACAGGCGTTCCCATATTCTCAAACTGCTCCAGGTGAGCGAAATCCTTTGTGTTTTTCGAAATCGCGATAATTAATCCATCTACCCGGCTTTTCAAGAGCATATCCGCAGCCTGAATTTCTTTCGCTAGTTCATCATGGGTTTGCCTGATGATGACATTGTACCCCCTGGCCGTAGCAAATTGTTCAACGCCATAAATGCTGCGGGTAAAAAAGTGATCAAGCAGATTTGGGAGAATGATGCCAATAATCCGCGATTTTCTCTCCTTTAAATTGATGGCCGATTTATTGGGTGTGAAGTGTAAATCTCTGGCCATTTCCTGAACACGTTTCTTAGTGTATTCATTAATAGTGGGGTAATCATTAAGCGCTTTGGACACCGTAGATACCGACATTTTTAATTTTTCAGCCAGGAATTTAAGGGTTACCGGTGTGTTGCGAATCATCTTTTTCAATCTCTACGCATAGTTAAGTAAAATTCACAATTATTTCAAACGTTTGAAATCTCCCGGAAATTGCATTTACGGGTTTTCTTTATCCCTCAACAAATTTTTTGGACAAGGCTTTTATAAATTCGTCATCAGATCTGCTAAACAAAATGCCGGATAATGGGGGTGTACGTACCCGGGAATATAAAAAGTATTTATTTAGATGACTTTCAGAAACACCGTGCGTTAATTAATTGTTAGTTTTGAAAAAGTCAATTAATTAACAAATCAAAATACCAGTTATGCTTAGATCAAGTTTTACCGTACTTTTTATCTGCTTTTCGCTCTTTACCACCCTTGTAAATGCTCAGGTTAACGCTATTCAGAATATCCAGGGCAGAAAAATTCAAAGTCTGAATGGTAAATGGAATTATATCGTCGATCCTTATGAAAACGGTTATTATGATTATCGCCATGAGCCATTCGATCAATCTAAAAGTGGCACCGGAGGGTATTTCGATGATCGGGTACAAAAAGATAAAACCGAATTGATTGAATATAATTTTGATCTTTCTCCTCAAATGAACGTTCCCGGCGACTGGAATTCGCAATCAGCGCAACTTTCACTTTATGAAGGGAATGTATGGCTGCGCCGGAAGTTTGATGCCAAACCTGAAAAGGGCAAAAAGTATTATGTGTACTTCGCTGCAGTTAATTACGAAGCTAATGTTTATTTAAACGGCAAAAAGATAGGTACGCATAAAGGTGGATTCACACCTTTTCAGTTTGATGTAACCAGCAGATTGAAAACAGGTGAAAATACTTTGATTTTAAAGGTAGACAATACGCGGAAACAAGATGAAATCCCAACGGTAAATACCGATTGGTGGAATTATGGCGGGATTACCCGCGATGTTTACCTGGCTGAGTTTCCGGATCATTTCATCAGTGATTATAAACTCCAGCTCGTTAAAGGAAACAACAACCTGTTAAGTTTTTCAATGAAACTGGCCGATGCAACCGCCGGACAGGATATTACCTTATCTATTCCAGAGCTTAAGTTAGAAAAGAAATACAAAACAGACGCAGAAGGAAAAATTAACGATGAATTTACCTGGAACAATTTAGCCTTATGGTCTCCGGAAACACCAAAATTATATGGGGTAAACATCAAGAGTGATAAAGAAGATATTAACGATAAGATAGGATTCAGAACCATTCAGGTAATCGGAGATAGTATTTTATTAAACGGTAAGAGTACTTTTTTGCGCGGGGTTTCAATCCATGATGAGAATCCGCTTTTAGCGGGCAGGTTACGCTCTGAAGGCGATATGCGCATGATGTTGCAATGGGCAAAAGATATGAATTGCAACTATGTTCGCCTGGCGCATTACCCGCACAATGAGGAAATGATCCGTTTGGCTGATGAAATGGGGCTGATGGTTTGGGCAGAGGTACCGGTTTACTGGACGATCAGCTGGACCAATCCATCCACCTATGCCAATGCAAAACAGCAGTTAACCGATTTAATTGTTCGCGATAAAAACCGGGCAAGCGTAGTGATTTGGTCCATCGGGAATGAAACGCCGTTGAGCGATGCACGTTTGAGTTTCATGAAGAACCTGGCCGAAACTGCGCGTACTTTGGATGATTCCCGCCTCGTAGCCGCTGCATTAGAGGTGCACCGGGATGGTAATACCATGATTTTAAACGATCCCTTAGGTGAAGTAATTGATTTAGTAAGCTTTAACGAGTATGCAGGCTGGTACTGGGGAGGTACACCGGCAGAACTTGCTAAATATACTTTCGATATTAAGTATAAAAAACCAGTGGTAATCAGCGAATTTGGTGGCGATGCTTTAGGAGGATTCCATGGCGATGAAAATACCCGTTGGAGTGAAGAATATCAGGAGGCACTCTATAAAAATCAGTTTGCCATGCTGAGTAAAATCGGTGCTTTAAGGGGTGTTACCCCATGGATCTTAGCAGATTTCAGGTCGCCAAGAAGACAACATCCGGTTTATCAGAACTTCTGGAACCGTAAAGGATTAATCAGTGAAACGGGAAAGAAAAAGAAAGCTTTCTATGTAGTGAAAGATTTTTATGATCAGATGCAAACAAAATATAAATAGATTCAAATCGCCTAAACAACCTTTTATTATGCACAGATTTATCTTGCTGAAGGATAAAAGGTTAGCCTTGACAGGCTTCAAGGCAATAAAAAAGATACCTAAGAATGATTTTATTATGGGGTGAATCGTTGGATTAATTCGGAAATTGGACCCCAAATAAAAATAAAATCGCCGGATAACGGCGTTTAATGTAAATGATAATAACAATGAAACAAAATTTGAGCATCTTATTGATTTTGGCAACGGCGTTTAGTGCATCGGCTCAAAAAAAGAAACCAGCGAAAGCGGCTGCGCAGGACTATCAGGTAGAAACAAAAAAAGTAACCGTATACACTACCGCCGAAAAATCAGATTATCGCATCAGTAAAACGGAAACCTTGAATTTCGTTGAGAACAGGCAACCTTTTGAAACAGAGCCATGTGTTTTTGTAGATCCTACGATTAAGTATCAAACCATGGTTGGTATTGGCGGTGCTTTAACTGATGCATCCGCAGAGACATTTGCCAAGCTTTCGAAAAAAAATCAGCAGGAATTACTTGAAGCTTATTATAGCAAAGAAAAAGGGATTGGTTACTCTCTAGCCCGTACCAATATTGCCAGCTGTGATTTTTCCAGCGGTAGTTATAGCTATGTGCAGGATAATGATAAAGACCTGAAAACCTTTAGTGTTGCACACGATGAACAGTTTAAAATTCCTTTAATTAAACAAGCTACGGCAGCGGCAGGAGGCAAACTAACTTTATTCGTAAGCCCATGGTCGCCACCAGCCTGGATGAAGGATAACAATAGTTTAATTAAAGGCGGCCATTTACTGCCGGAATATCGCCAGAGCTGGGCTAATCACTATGTTAAATTTATTAAAACATATGAGCAAATGGGCATTCCGGTCTGGGGTTTGTCTGTTCAGAATGAGCCGATGGCAAAACAAATCTGGGAATCATGTATTTACACTGCAGAAGAAGAGCGCGATTTTATTAAAAATTTCTTAGGTCCAACTTTGCAAAAATCAGGTTTAGCATCCAAAAAGTTAATTGCCTGGGATCATAACCGCGATCAGATTTTTCAACGGGCAAGCACCATCTTAAATGATAAAGATGCGGCTAAATATGTATGGGGCATCGGTTTTCACTGGTACGAAACCTGGACAGGCAGCGGAATGCAGTTCGGAAACCTACGTCAAACCCACGAGGCTTATCCTGATAAGGCGCTCATTTTTACAGAGGGCTGCCAGGAAAAATACAATGTGAATAAATTAGACGACTGGACTTTAGGAGAGCGCTATGGTTATTCTATGATCAATGATTTTAACGCAGGAACAGCCGCCTGGACAGATTGGAACATCCTTTTAGATGAAAAAGGTGGACCAAACCACGTAGGAAATTTTTGTTTTGCACCAGTGCACGCAGATACGAAGAAAGACAAGTTGATTTATACCAACGCTTATTATTATATGGGCCATTTCTCGAAATTCATTCGCCCGGGCGCGAAAAGAGTTGGCACAGCATCAAGCAGGGATAAATTACAATCTACCGCTTTCTTAAATACCGATGGAAAATTAGTTGTGGTGGTGATGAATCAATCTGATGAAAAGCTCAAATATAGTCTGTGGATCAAACAACATGCAGCAACCACTACCAGCCTGCCACATTCGATCACCACTTTAGTAGTAGAATAAACCAAATAAAAACCTAAATAATGATAAAAAAAACCGAAAACCTGTTTACGTTAAAAGATAAAGTTGTCGTCGTTACCGGCGCCACAGGCGTGTTAGGAGAAGCATTTCTTCAGGGGCTCACCTCTTCCGAAGCAACAATTGTAATAATTGGCAGAAATGAGGAAGTGGCTAAACTCCGCACGCAAGAAGTAAATGATGCTGGCGGTAAGGCCATTTATATCATTGCTGATGTACTGGATGAGGCGGCACTGGAGGCGGCAAAAGACAAAACCCTCGAAACTTTTGGCAGGGTAGACGCTTTGGTTAACGCTGCCGGAGGTAACGTGGCTGCAGCGGTCATTCAACCGGGAAGTGACATTTTCGACTTGAATGTTTCTGCGTTAAAACAGGTTTTCGATTTAAATTTATTTGGTACCATCATCCCCACTCAGATATTTGGAAAGGAAATCGCTAAAAATGGCGGCAGTATCGTCAATATTTCTTCGGTTTCTGCTACTCAAGCCATTACGCGTGTATTGGGTTATTCGATGGCAAAATCAGCGGTAGATAGTTATACCAAGTGGATGAGTGTCGAATTGGCTAACCGTTATCAGGATAAATTGAGAATTAATGGTATTGTTCCAGGTTTTTTTATTACCAATCAGAACAGGGCGTTATTGACTAATCCCGACGGCTCGTTAACGGCTAGGGGAGAAGCGATCATTGTCAAAACACCATTCAAACGTTTCGGTGCTCCGGAAGAATTAATCGGCGCCTTAGTTTACTTGTTAAGTGATGCTTCGAAGTTCGTTAACGGTGAAAATATTACGGTGGACGGTGGCTTCTGTGCCTTCTCTGGCGTTTAGTGAAGTTTGAGCCGGAGATAAAATTTAGAAAGAAGCTGAGCTGGCTTTTGCCGGATCGATGAACCAAATATAAAATGAAATACAAAAAATTAGAACAAACCTGGCGCTGGTACGGACCGAATGACCCGGTAAGCTTGCAGGATGTGAAACAAGCTGGTGCAACTGGTATTGTAACTGCGTTGCATCACGTTCCACACGGCGCAGTCTGGCCGCTTGAGGATATTCAAGAAAGAAAAGCCACTATAGAGGCAGCAGGATTAACCTGGTCTGTGGTAGAGAGTGTACCCGTGCACGAAGCCATCAAAACCCGCAGGGCAGATGCTGATCTATACCTGGAGAATTATAAACAATCACTTCGTAACTTATCAGAATGTGGCATAAAAACCGTGTGTTATAACTTTATGCCGGTTTTAGACTGGACACGCACACAGCTCGACCTGGAAATGACAGATGGCTCTAAAGCACTGTACTTCAATTGGATTGATCTCGCTATCTTTGATCTTTATATTTTGAAAAGGGTGGGTGCTGAGCAGGATTATGCTGCACCAATCTTGCAAAGGGCACAGGAAAAACATGCAGGTTTAAGTGAACAGGAATTGATTGACCTTCGGATAAATGTGTTAATGGGCATTCCAAATGAGAAGGAAATTGAGCTCGAAACGCTTCGTATCAGCATCAATGAATATGCAGTGATCGGAACCCAGGGGTTAAAAGAGAATTTAAAATATTTTCTAAATTCCATTGCTAATGTTTGTACAGCAGAGGGAATTAAAATGACCATTCATCCGGATGATCCACCATACCCGATTTTGGGTTTACCACGCATCGCCAGTACGCTGGAAGATTTTAAATACATCATTAAAGAAGTGGATCAGGCCTTTAATGGCGTTTGTTTCTGTACCGGATCATTGGGTGCAGGAATGAAAAACGATGCCCTCGAAATTTTCGATGCAGTAAAAGAACGGGTGTATTTCGCTCATTTACGTAACGTAACCAAAGACGAGGATGGAAGTTTCTATGAAGCGGATCACCTGGGAGGCGATGTAAATATGTATGAGATCATGAAAGCCATTTCGGAAGAAAATGCGTTACGTGATCAGCCTATTCCGTTTCGTCCTGATCATGGTCACCAGATGCTGGATGATCTGGCTAAACAAAGTAATCCGGGTTATTCAGCCATTGGCAGATTAAGGGGCTTAGCAGAACTTCGAGGACTGGAAGTGGGCGTAACTGGAAATTATTAATTTTTTCATGTTGTTATATTGAGCTTGTCGAAATGCCCTGAATTTCGGAGGCTTTTCGACAGGCTACCGGTGACATCCTGATGAGTAATCTCCTTTCTTAACATTTATAAATCCTTGTATCTTGCGGATTCTGCTGAAGGTAATTCCGTAGCTTTTCAGCAATACAATTCCTAATAATAAATTCTGGTGTCAATTAAGCTTGTTAAAATGCTTTTAACATTCTTGCGGTTTATACGCGTTTAATAAGATATTAAACTCATCTTTGCTTGTGGCTTGAAATTTGCCAAATTGATATCACTATGGAAAAGAACCTGCATCCCGAAAAAAAGATCTTAACGCCTTCTGTTGTTCATGATGACTTGCCTGAAGTGAAAAAGCCAGAACATTTAAGGAAAGCTGTCCCGAGTCATGAAGAAATGCTTCCTGAAAATCCGGAACGTCATTATCATCATGAAGAATTTAAAACATCGACATCAAGTCATGACGAAATTAAACATGCAGATGATGATATCTGGAATGGTGAGGATGCATAGCAATGTAGATTAGGGCTAAAAATCATAAGCTTATATTAGTATACGCTAAATTCATCAGAAATCGGCTCATCGAATTACCGGTGTATTTAATCAATCACTATAAAAAAATGTAGATAAACATCATTTTTTGGTCACCTGTAGCGTTTGCGAATCTTGGTTCGTTTTCATCATAAAAAATGTTACCATGATGAATAAGCTACTAAAAACCTTCGGAATGCTGCTTTTGCTTCCTTTTTTATTTATTTCTTGTAAAAAAGATAATCCATCCAATACACCCCCTGATGTACTGACAGGATCATGGGAAGAAGTTCCTCAACGTGCCCACAGCAGGAGAGTAAGTTTCGAAAAGGGAGGGGATTTTTCCATGGAGCTCAGAGACCAGGATAATCAGTACTGGGATACCGTGGTGAGCGGAAAATATTCCATTTCGGAAGATAATTTAACAGTTAACGTTACCAGTACTATACAGAAATCTTCTACTGGTAAAACCATTGAAATTACCCCTCAAAATTTCTCTTTGTTTGATAAAGGCAAATTCGTTATAGAAAATAACGTACTGACCATAAATTATCTCACCTACCCGGCAGATGGCCCTGTGCCTACCGTTGTGAAGTTCAATAAGCTAATACCTATAGATTAATAAGATACCTTGTTTTAGGTGCCAGAGTAAAAAATAGAATAGAAATTAAGAGCGCCAGTAAATTCATCAATTCTTCATCTGATATATGGAAATTTATTAAACAATAATCAAGGTTAATAACCCATAAATAAATTTCAACATGAAAGCAATTAAAGTATTAATGATCGCCCTGGTAGCAACTTTTGCAGTAAACGCAGCAAGTGCACAAACTAAAGAACCTGTTAAAGCAAAAACAGAAAAAACAACAGTTAAAAGAGCGCATAAAAAGCACCATAGCAAAGCAAAAAAAGCTGCTGCGAAAATGTAGTTTTAAGCGAAGATTCCCTCAAGAAAAATGCCCTCCCAGAAATTTGTTTCCTGGAGGGCATTTGTTTGTTATTAAATTTCCAGATCCGAAATCGGATTACTTGGTAGAAGTTCATCAAAAAAATCGGCAATTGCCCGGCTTCATTTAAATCAGTATCAACCGATCCATTATTATTGAAACTATCCTTCGTTGATGTGTCTATGCATATATTCCTCAACATTGATCAGGTCGTTATCAACCTGTTCTTTGGCTGTCATCGACTCATAATGATTAGAATCTTCTGCAAATTCACTTAATAAAGAAATTTTCAATTCCTCTTCACCTGTGGTTGATTCAACAGTTTGGCTTTGACCAACTACCGTAAAAATACCTTCAATCCCATCGTGCACAAAACTGTATTTTACTTCGAATTTATGCGCTTCAGTTACCGGCACTTCTGCAATTTCGGTATATTCACGATCTTCTACAGTTTCCAATCCTTGTTTCAATAATTTTATTGCCTGTTGTCTTTTATCTTCTGTCATTATTTTAGGTATTTGTTTATGCATTAACAGCAATCTGCATACATAGTTTTAAATATAATGGAACTACGCATATCAGTCACCGGAAATAAATTATTTAAGGTATAATCTATTCTCCATCAATAACTTTTAGAAATGTTTATTTAAGGTTACAAATTTGTTGGCTTAGATTAATGAATTCTCAAACTTTATTCTTGCTGTCAGGGTTGTATAAGCATGAATCTGACCGAAAATACCACCATGCTGCCGGCTACGAAACGAAAGCTTTACTATTACCAACAACAAGATATTGACCTGCTTTTCAGTAAGCTAAGTGTGCCGAAAAACACCCAGGCAAGGCTTTTGTATCAGCTTTCTACCGGTGGAGGAAAAACGGTTATCTTCTCAGAAATTGCTAAAAGATTTATCCAAAACTTTGGTAAAAAAGTGATTGTGCTTACCCACAGAACGGAACTTAGTAAGCAAACCACTGCCGCTTTAAAGGCCAGTGGCGTAATGAACAGGGTGGTGAACAGTGGCGTGAAGAAGATTTCTAAAAAAGATACTTTTGAGTGTTATGTGGCAATGGTAGAAACCTTGAAACACAGAATTGATGATGGCCTGATCAATACCAGTGATGTAGGGTTAGTGATTGTGGATGAAGCGCACCACAATTCATTCCATAAATTACTGGGCAGATTTGAGAACGCTGCCATCATCGGCGTAACTGCAACACCCTTTTCTGCAAATATTGATTTGCCCATGAATAAGTTTTATGATGAATTGATTATCGGTGAACCCATTTCTTCATTAATTGAGCAGGGTTTTCTGGCGAAGCCGAAAATTTATGGCTACGATGTAGAATTAAATACGCTGAGAACAGGAATTTCCGGAGATTATACTGTAAGCACATCAGACGAACTTTATGGCTCTCAGGTGATGCTTGATTTGCTTCTTCATGCCTACGAATCTCATTCGCTAAAAAAGAAAACCCTTATCTTTAATAATGGAATCTTCACTTCAAGAAGGGTTTTAGAGGCCTTTACAAATGCTGGGTATCCCATCCGGCACCTTGATAATAAAACACCGGCCACCGAACGGGAAGAAATATTGAAGTGGTATAAGAAAACAAAAGGGGCTATTTTGACATCTGTTTCCATATTAACCACCGGATTTGATGAACCAGGTATCCAATCTGTAATACTGTATCGTGCCACTACTTCGCTTACACTTTATCATCAGATGATTGGACGTGGTGCAAGACGGTTGAACGGAAAGAAAACCTTTAATATTATAGATTTAGGTAACAATACCGATCGTTTTGGAGAATGGCATGCACCAATCGATTGGCAACATGTATTCGAAAATCCTGATATCTATCATGAAAGTCTGCATAAATCCACGAGCGTTATCCATCAGATTTCTCCTGAATTGCGTGCAAAGTTTCCAAACAGCCTGGAGGTTTCTTTTGATGTGCTGGAAGCTTATCAGGCGGCAATAGATAGCGGCCGGAAAGCAAAAATCGTGATCAGGGATTCCATCCGTCAGCATGTGATGATGTGTGTAGACAACAGCACAACAATAACTGAAGCACTTCAACTATGCCAGGAACTAGATAAGGAAATCGATTTTCGCATTAAGCAATATGGGAAATGCCTCGGTAAGGTAACTAAAAATTATATCCAATGGCTGGGCGAAGATTATCGCAATCGCCTGAATAAAATGGTATCTAAAATAATGGGTAAACGCGAATTGTTGCGTACCGCAGTTTAAGAATTTATGATTGTTTGCTATAATGAAAAGGGATGGCAAGTGACCACTCAACGCTCACATGGGCTTTTGGCCGGGCAGATTTGCGCAAGGTGGAAACTTGATAACCAACCAACACAATGGGTGGAAACTTTGATTGCAACAACCGAACATGATGATGTGTTCAATGAATTTGAACGCAATCCCCTAATTGATGATAAAGGGGCACCCATCAACTTCAAGATGACTGGGTTCGACCTGGAAGCAGCGACCAGGTTGATGGATATGGCCTTAACGAAAAGCCGATTTATCACCCTGCTTATTTCCCGCCACATTGCATTTACCCATGGCGATGATGCAAAAGCTAAAGATTTTTTAGCTGGTTTGAAAAACAGTGAATCAAAATGGATGAAAGAAGCGGGAACCACGAATGCTGAATTAAGTCAGGCTTACGAACTGCTCGAATTTTGCGATGCCTTTTCTTTACTCATTTGTCAGGATCAGATTCCGCCAGAGCAGCGAAGATTGGAGATTAGCAACGGGCCAGATGGTAAAGCCTATACGCTTTTCCAGTCTGGAGAATCATTAATTGTGGAACCGTGGCCTTTTGCAGTGGAAACTTTTGAGGTGAGTTATGAGCAGAGAGAGATTAATGAGTTGAAGTTCGATCATGATGACAGCTTTCGTGATGCCTTAAAAAATGCTGCAGTAAAACCTGTCCGGATCCGGATTTCTAAAGTTTAAACATCATCATTAAGCATAATTAAACTTATTCAGATCTTTCGATGTATTCGTTATGTCCTTCTTTTGGCACCTCATCTTCCTGATGGTGTTGACGCTGATCTCTCGAACTCATTACTTGTGCTCTGATCTCATTAAACTGAGCATTTGTGCCCAAAAAATCAATTAAGGAATTAATTTCCGCTGTGGTGGCTTTTATTTCTATTGTTATCATAAGGATAACAACAGCACATTAATCAAATGGTTCTGATTAAATGAATGAATATTCAGGGCAGAATAATTGAAGAAAAGATAAATACAAGTGATATTGAAACAGAAAATCAATGAGGGTTTAATCCGGAATATAAAATGGAATTTGTTAATGTGCCGTGGTAACGTTAGCGATAAACTGGTCTCCCAATTGAATGCCTATACGGTCTACGAAGTCTCCAATATCAAATGGTTTTTTAATGAAATCGTTGGCAGATAAACTTCCTCTAACATCGCTTTCAGAGTAGTTGGCACTCATCATAATGACCGGAATAGCGGAAGAGTTCAAATCCGATTTTAGTTTTTTGCAAACTTCAATTCCATTTCCATCAGGAAGCATTACATCCAGCACAAAAATATCTGGCTTATTTAACAATGCATCTTTCAAAAAAGCCTTCACTGTAGCATAAGAGAAAACCTCGTAATGTTCAGACTCCAATAAAAATTCGATGATTTCCCTGATATCATCATTATCCTCTAACACGCAAACCCTTCTCTTACACTCCATCCTTCATTTATCAACTTAAATTTAACCCTCTTGTATAGTAAATCAACAGATTCATAGTCAGATAGTTTTATTAATCTGATTTATATTTTTAAGAGCAATTTTAGCCTATTTTAAGTTAGATTATGTGCACCATAAGCGCTTTTAATGATTAACTTGTTAACTTACCTTAGATTTTCAATTGCTTAATTACAGATTACTATTTATCAATTGATATTCAAATAGCGGGGTCAAAAAATAGAAGCTTCATTTTTGTTGCATATGCGGCGAACCAAATAAGATGATTTATTTACGCTTTGTTAAAACCAAATTTAATATGAACACATGAGTGATGCCGGCTTAAACATCCGCCCAATATTGCCAACTGAACACAGCAGTGTTCTGCAACTTTGGGAAGAATCTGTGAGTGCCAGCCATGATTTTATCACCAAAAAAGACATTGACCATTACAAGGAAATGATTGCAGAAAGTCTCGTTAATTTCGAACTTTTTGCTGTTGACGAAGGAGATGAGATGCAGGGCTTTATCGCCTTATCTAATCAAAAAATTCAAATGCTATTTGTGCATCCGAATGCGTTTCGCAGGGGTTTTGGTAAACGCCTTATTCAGTATGCTGTTCAGGTGCATCGTGCCTGGCTGGTTGATGTGAATGCTCAAAATGAGCAGGCATTGTCTTTTTACCTCAGTATGGGTTTCAGGATATACCATAAATTCCCGAATGATAGTGCAGGAAAACCGTATCCGGTTTGGAGTTTAAGACTCAAAAGAAACCTAAGCGGCAAACAAAGGTGGAAAGCATGGCGAAAATTGCTTTCTTCGCTTTTTAGAAACTGACATCCGTTTTTATATTTATTTTAGGCGTTTACTTATACCATTACCTATGAAATTACTACTCACCATCTTCACATTAAGCCAGTTGGCAGCCATCAGTTTCAATAACTTCACCCGTCAGGAAGATGAAGTTAAGGTTCCTGCTGCATTAAAGAAATACATTCCGGCCGGTTTTGAAGCACTGAATGTGAGCAAAGGGGATTTGAACCGCGATGCCTATGGAGATATGATCCTGGTATTAAAGAAGAAAGGGGAGGAAAAAACTTCAGATGTAATTGACCATCCCGAGAAAAGACCTTTGCTGATCTTCTTAGGCCAGGCTGATCGATCTTATAAACTTGCAGCAAAAAGCAATAATAGTGTTTATTGTGTAGACTGTGGCGGTATGATGGGCGATCCATTTACAGGCATCACCATTAAAAACGGCTATTTTTCTGTTGAACATTATGGCGGAAGCGGTCATCGCTGGACCAGGATCATTACCTTTAAATATTCCCCTGCTGATAAAAATTGGTTTTTATTTAAAGATGGAAGCGAACGTTTCCATGCCACTGCTCCGGAAGAAGTAAAAACAGAAGTGAAAACAGTTAAGAACTTTGGCAAGGTATCATTTCAGCAATTTGATATTTATAAAGAACATGATTAGTAATGATGATTCCAATTTCAGGTTTAAATAAAAAAACTTAATGTTAAGTAACTGACATTAATAATGTACCATAATTTAATATCAGGTTAATCTGACACTGTTAATTTTGTTCGAAATCTATTCGCCTGCTTTGTCTTTTTAATCTGATCAATTTAAATCCTTTATGGTAAAGTACCAGTTCAAAAACAATTCATTGGAAGATCGGTTAACTTTTGATCAGATTTATGTTCATTACCACCAGGTGATTTATGCCAATATTTTCAAACTGATTAAAGATCCATCTATTGCAGAAGATATTCTTCAGGATGTTTTTTTTGCACTTTGGGAGAATAGAGACAAGATAGATTCGCAGCAGTCTGTATCTGCCTGGCTGTTTGTGGTCAGTTACAACAGGTCTGTTTCTTTCCTTAGGAAGAAGGTTAAACAAGGTATCAAATATGTTGAAAGTTACGATTCCTTTCATGCGGTTGCAGAAGAAATTTTTCCGGATAAACGGCTGATTGAGGTAGAACTTAATATGCTGGAAGAAGCCATAAATGCCTTACCACCACAAAGGCAAAAGGTATTTAAACTTTGTAGGTTTGAAGGTAAATCTCAAAAGGAAACCGCACAATTGCTGGGTCTTTCCATAGAATCAGTGAAGGATTACCTTAAACAATCTAAAAATTTTATCAAAGAATATATCATGTCCAGGCACTCGTCTGGCGAGATGATTAGTGTGTTGCTTTTAGTAATCATAATGAACCTTTAATTCTCTTAACAATAAATTAATGTTTTGATAACACCTGCCGGCACCCCCAAAATATAGTTCAGTGCGTATTTATAATCAGATGAACGAAATAAAAGAACTGATTAATAAATTCTGGGCAAAGGAAATAAGCACCGAAGAACAGCGTAGACTTTATCAACTACTGAATAAAGATGCTGTTGATCTTGAAATTGCGTTAAAGCAGGAATTTGAAATCGAGAGCCTGCTCATCACTGAAGACATTTCAGAAAAACGTTTTGAGGATCTTTTAGAAACGCTTCATTCCCGGATAGCCAGGCAAGCACCTAAGCCCCTGATGAAAACGTTGCTGCTTCATCACTGGTTAAAGGCCGCCGCCGCTGTCATAGCGCTGGGTTTAGGGATAGTGCTTTCCATCAACTGGCTGCATACCCAACCTCAACATAAGGTAATGGATAGCCGCATCGCACCGGTAACCTATACGCTCCGTCAACCCTTCAACTCAGGGAAAACTGAAATGAAAATCAGCCTTAAAGATGGTTCTCTGGTTACTTTGCAGCCGGGAAGTTCATTGAGCTATTTTGAACCTTTTAACGGAAAAACCAGGAGTATAAGCATGGAGGGAAAGGTTACTTTCAAAGTAGCCAAAGATAAGCTGCATCCATTCATTGTCACTGCAAAAGGCTTTACCACTACGGCGCTTGGTACGGCGTTCACCATTAATACAACTAAAAATAACCACATCACCGTAAATCTGAAGGAAGGAAAGGTTGTGGTAAAATCAACTGCTAAGAGTGGGATGAATCTAAAAGATATTTACCTCATTCCTGGTCAGCAATTAGCCATAGATATCCGCCGGAAAGCACAGGTGGTCACTAATTTCAACCAGGAGAAAAAACCGGTAGAATTAAAACCTACAAAAATGCGATTACCCGAGCCATTGATATTCGAAGAAGCGCCACTCGATCATGTTTTTGACCGCCTTTCGAAACGTTACAATGTTAAAGTGAGCTATGAAGGTATGGATAGTGCTGAGCTGCAAAAGCGCTACTTCACCGGCACATTTGAAGGCTCGGAAAAACTAGACGTGCTGTTGCCAAACATCTGCAACATGAATGAGTTAACCTATAAACGGACCGTAAACAGCATCGTCATCAGCAAACAAAAATAAATATTAACGATCGGCTTTCAAGTAAATCAGCTATCCTGAAAACAGGAGCAGGGAATACTATTGCCTAATTTTTAACTATATCATGCAAACAAACAAACTCAGAAAAACACTAAAAAAGTTAAATTACCTGGTCACATTCGTACTGCTTAACATCATTGCTGTAAATGCAATAGCGCAGCAAATCGCTTCTATTAAAGGAACAGTGGTCGATGAGAAAGGCGCAATCCTGCCTGGCGTATCGGTAATCATGATGGATGCCGCGACCAATAAATCAGAAAATGCTGTTACAGATGCTAAAGGGATTTTCGTTTTCAATAACCTGAAGGCAGGGAGCAGGTACGACTTTGCATTCACCTATATTGGTTATGAAAAGAAAACTTCACCCGGTTTTTTAATTAATTCTGGTACTAACAATTCTATTCTGATCAGGATGGAATCCAGTTCTTCCGGTTTAAATGATGTTGTTGTAGTCGGCTACGGGAGTCAGAAAAAGACAAAAATTACAGGTGCTATTTCTCAGGTCAAATCTGAAGAGCTTAACAAATACAGTGGAAGTAATTTTGCCCAGCAACTTGCGGGTAAAGCAGCAGGAGTGGTCATTAATGATGCCTCAGCGCAGCCGGGAACAGATCCTCAGATTGTGATCCGTGGCATCGGCACGCTCACTGCCGGTGTAAGCCCCTTAGTGGTAGTAGATGGTTTTCCGCTCTCCGAAGGAAGTTCGCTGAATACCGTTAATCCGCAGGATATTGAAACGATTGATATTCTAAAAGATCCTGCATCAGCGGCAATCTACGGTTCCAGAGCAGCAAACGGTGTGATTCTCATTACGACCAAAAGCGGTAAGTCTGGCAAAAATACAGTTTCGTTTGACTTTTATACGGGGGCGCAGCGCAGAACTGATGGTGTAGATCTGGTAGACGCCTATCAATTTGCACAACTTAATAGCGAAGCCCGCGATTGGGGTTATGTTTCCAGGAATCCATCCACTAGAAATGTAGCAGATAATTATGCCACCCGGGTGGCCAATGGCGCGAATAAGAGAGATTTAAGGCTAAACTATATTCAACCTTACCTCAATAATCAGCCTGGGTTAACCAACACGGATTGGCTTGATGAAATTTTTCGTACCGCACCTATTAGCAGTTATAATGTTGCGGTTTCTGGTGGAAATGAAAAGTCGAAATACTATTTTTCAGGTAATTATTTTGATCAGGATGGGATTGTGGTAGAAACAGGCTTGAAGCGCTACAGTATGTCGTTTAAATTTGATACTAAGATTTCCAAATTTTTCGATGTCGGCTTAAATATCAATCCGAGTTATAACATGCAAAAATTTTTTCAAAATGATGCCAGCAGAAGCAGCGATGCCATTGGTTCAGCACTTATCATGTATCCATTCTTCCCGGCGAGAAATCCGGATGGTTCTTTAGCAATCAGTCAGCAGATTATTGCCAATACTCCGGAAGATGGTGCCCTTGGCGAGAATCCAGTTGCCATTATGGAAAAAACAAAATTCAATAAGAACCTGTTCCGGACTTTTGGAAATGCTTATATAAATTTTAAACCTGCAGATGGCCTGACCTTTAAATCCCTTATCGGAGGAGATTACAGCAGCAATTTTGTAGATTTCTTTACTCCTTCTACCGTTGGCGAATACCGCACTGCGGCGCCAAAACCTGCCAGGGCCAGTGAAACAAAAGGTTCTGTAATCAATTACCTCTGGGAAAATACCTTGAATTACGAAAAGGTCTTTGGTAAACATGATTTCAATTTCTTAGCGGGAACAACTTTTCAAAAAGAATCGGGCAACAGTACTGTGGTATCCGGAACGGGAATACCCGATGATAACATTGATAATATTGCAGGTGCTTCTTCTTTTGCTGTGGTTCCAACCCGGTACGTTTGGACACAATTATCTTACCTCGCCAGGTTGCAATATGCTTATGCCAATAAATATTTATTTTCTGCGGCAATTAGAAGAGATGGTTCTTCCAGATTTGGTCAGGATACAAAATGGGGTAATTTTCCTTCGCTAACTGCTGGGTGGATCGTAAACCGGGAAGATTTTTTCCCTGAAAACAGTTGGATAGACCTGTTTAAATTACGCGCGACTTATGGCAAGGCGGGGAATAATCAAATTGGGAATTACAGCGCCTATGCATTGGCGAATCCACTAAATTATGTCAGCAACGGAACATTGCTTCCTGGCTTCGCAGCGGTAAATCCCACCAATAGCACACTTTCCTGGGAGACAAAAACATCTTACAATTTGGGTTTCGACCTGGGCTTTCTTAAAAGCTTAAATCTTTCTGCAAATTACTATTCTATGGTGACATCCGATTTATTGCTCCAGGTTCCCGTGCCTGCGCAGTCTGGCTATGATAGTGCCTTACAAAATGTGGGCCGGGCCAGCAATAAGGGTTTCGAATTCGAATTATCGGGTGCTAACCTAAAGTTGGGACCTTTAACCTGGAACTTTGGCGCCAACATCGCCACCAATAAAAATAAGGTATTGGAGTTAGGCCCCGGACAAAACCAGATTGTAACCGGATCCAACAGTGCGTTTAGAACGAAAGTTGGCGGACCCATTGCAGAACTTTATGGCTATAATGTAACCGGAGTTTATAAAAATCAAGGTGAAATAGATAATAGTCCACATGTAACCGGTACACTATTGGGTGATTATATTGTGCAGGATGTAAATAATGATGGCAAGATTACACCGGATGACCGAATGGGATTTGGTACCTATGCGCCGAAGATTACTTATGGCTTTAATAGCAGTTTTGCCTATAAAAGTTTTGAATTGAGTTTCTCCATCAATGGCATTTCCGGAAGAAAAATTTACGACAATGGTTTAGTGAATATGGAATCGGGAGAAGGTTTCTCTATGCCGGATCAGTATTATTTTGATAACAGATACCATCCTGTAAATAATCCAAACGGATTTTTAGCACAGTCGAATACCAATTATTCGGCTAATAGGTTAAATACAAATGCTTCCAGTGTTTTCTTTCAGATGGCAGATTATATTCGTTTACGTAATGTTCAGTTCACTTACAATTTCTCATCAAGCCTGCTCTCGAAATTGAAAGTATCCAGGGCAAGCGTGTATATAACAGGTAATAACCTCCTCACCATCACCAGTTTTCGTGGCTTTAATCCGGATGCAACAAGCGATAACGTGCTTACCTCGGGATATTCTTATTCAAATTATCCGGTGGCCAGATCTTTTGTGGCAGGTTTCAACCTCACTTTTTAACTCAAGTATTTTAATATCAGCACATGAAAAATATAATCAATAAAATCAGATTTACGGGATGCCTGCTTGTACTGCTTGCAATTACCTCGTGTACCAAGGAACTGAATCAAGAGCCCATCACTTCTAAATCTTTGGGTAATTTTTTAACTACAGAAACCGAGGTGGAAGAGTATATCAACGCCGTTTACGGAACCTTGCAAACGAACGGACTTTATGGCCTTTATTTACCGGCAATTGGGGAAATCCCTTCAGATAATACGTTTGACGAGGTGCCGGCAAATGACGGTGGGATGTATGGTCAGCTGGATCAGTTTACCACTGTTGCCTCCAACGGGATGCTTTCAGATTTCTGGAAAAATTCTTATCAGGGAATTCAAAGAGCCAACACCGTTTTAAACAGGGTAGATGAAATTGCTTATGCCATTCCGGCTGTTAAGCAAGCAAGAAAGGGTGAAATGCATTTCATTCGTGCACTTCTCTATTTTAATCTCGTTCGCGTATTTGGTGATGTTCCGTTGGTAACTAAAGAAACGACCAATCCGAATGAATTTTTCGGACAAGGACGCACCAATAAGGATTTGGTTTATGCACAAATAGTTTCAGATTTAACTTCCGCTGGTCAGGAACTACCAGTTAGCACCACCACGCAAGGGAAGGCAATTAAAACTGCTGCACAGTCGCTGCTGGGAAAAGTATACCTCACATTAGGGAAGTTTACCGAAAGCAAAGCGTTATTGGCTGAGGTGGTAGCTTCGGGAAAACATCAGTTACTGACTGATCCTGCAGCTATTTTTTCTTTAAACAATAAGAACAATAATGAAATTATTTTTGCTGTGCAGTTTGCTTCCGGCTTAAACGGGAATAGTGAAGGTAGTTCTGCCTATCAACAATTTAGCCCTTCCGGAAGTATCAGTGGCGCCAAAGGACATAATCTCCCGACAAAAAGTTTTTATCAGCTTTATAGTGCTGACGATAAACGCAAAAGTGCTTATGTGGGTATTACTGCTGCCGGCACACCTTTTTCAACAAAGTTAAAAGCATCTGCAACTACTCCTGTTGATGGAGGAAGCAATTTTATAGTGCTGCGTTATGCGGATGTATTACTGATGCTTGCTGAAACGGAGAACGAATTGGGAAACCCGGAAAATGCAAGAGAATCGCTCAACCTGGTGCGAAGAAGAGCAGGGTTGAACGATGTTACCCTGCAAAACCAAACTGAACTAAGAGCGGCCATTCTGGCTGAAAGAAGGCTGGAACTTATAGGGGAAGGGGATCGGTGGTTTGACCTGTTGCGCACAAATACCGCTGTTCCTGTAATGAACGGATGGTTTGCTTCACAGAATATCACCACACGAATTACCACCCGAGACTTGTTGCAACCCATTCCACAAGATCAAATTGATACAGATCCATCCATCAAACAAAATCTATAATTTTTAATATATGAAAATCAAAAACGTTATGCTGCAAATATGCCTAATGCTCGTTTGCTTAAGTGCAATTGCTCAGCCGAAACCTGAAGTAAATTTAAACCAGGTTTTTAACCCTGATAGTAAAATGGTATTGGTTACTGCGCACCGCGGCGACTGGCGAAATACTCCTGAAAATTCTGTACAGGCGCTTAAAAATTGCATCGCAATGGGCGTTGACATCATGGAACTTGATCTGAAAAAAACGAAAGACGGGTATCTTGTAATTATGCATGATAGAGACATTGACCGCACCACAACCGGCAAAGGGGATGTGGCCGATTATACCTTAGCCGAACTTAAAACATTTTTTCTCCGCTCCGGTACAGGCCATCCCACTAAACATCAAATACCCACCTTTAAAGAAATTTTGACTGTTGCGAAAAACAAGATCATTATAGATGTAGATAAGGGCTACGATTACTTTCCACAGGTAATTAAAGAATTGCGGGAAGCAGGAATGGTTAAGCAAGCCATTGTAAACGTGAAAGGCAGTACGCCGCTGACCACAATCGAACAGGAGCAGGGCAAAATTGATGATGATATCACCATTATGCCAATTGTTGATATGAAAAGACCAGATGCACTGAAAATTATTAACAGCTATAAACCCCATAAGCGCGTGGTGTTGCAAGCAAACTTTAATACCGATACATTAGCCATTTTAAAGCATCCTGAAGAATTCAGGTTGAATTATGGTCTTTGGATTAATAGTTTATGGCCTGAACAAAACGGTGGACATGATGATGACCTGGCTGTAGAGCAAAATAAGAAAGAAGAAAGCTGGGGTTGGTTAATTAATAAAAGCGCTAATATGATTCAAACAGACCGTCCAATGGAGCTACTCATTTATCTGAAAGATAAAAAACTGCACCAATAGATTATTGAATCATGCCTGGCAATGTCGCTTAAAATATGCAATTAATTCAAAATTTGTATTTTTCTACAACTTAATTCCTAATATTTGTAATAAGAAGCTTACAAAAAATCTAAGTATTGCTCAAAAATATGTTAATCGTGCTCAAATAGCCTAAAACAGCAATTTTAACCATTTTTTATAATTATGCTACATCTTATAAAGGTAGATTTGTAGATATATAACTACTTCAGTGGGATAAGTGATAGGCTATTTAGACAGGTAGAATTACCCTTATTGCTTTTCACAGCGTATCAGGCACTATAATTGATATTTCGATCGCGTTAGAATTAAATCAACGGGACGATTTAGATTCACAATGGAATGTATTAGGTTTAATACATTCCATAAATTTAGATATCTGGATGGATATCCAATGAAGAAAAACCCTGCAGGAGTGTAGGGTTTTTCTTTTATATATACTGAAGTTAAAATCCAATCAAACAGATATACACCAATAAACCAGATCAAATTCTAAAACAATTGCTTGGAAAACCTGTCGTATTTAAATTGTTAATGTAGTTGCCTAGATAAATTATTATTTATTCGAATTTATGAAAGGGGTAAAAAAAGAAAATCTACCGGTTAAGATCTGCCCGGTTTGTCAACTTGCTTTTACCTGGAGAAAGAAATGGGAAAGAAACTGGGATAGTGTGATCTACTGCAGCAAAAAATGTGCTGGTGCAAAAGGGAAGTGTAAATAAGTTCTTACCTGTAATGTTTAAATGATGACGCAATGATCAGAGTAAGACTCTTTGAACTTAATTACAATGTTAAATTAAAGAAAAACACCACACTAAGTTGAATTAATGTGGTGTGTTATCTTAATTATAATGATTTTAACCAGGTAATTACTTCATCTCTGGTTTTTCCTGTTTTCTGCTGGATTCTTCCATAAAGTTCATCATCTTTTCCCTCTTCATGTTTCAAATCATCATCTGTAAAATCACCATAAGCTTGTTTTACTTTTCCTTTGAGCTCATTCCAGGCTCCTTTTAATTCTAACTTGTCCATATTATATCGAGTTTAAATTCTGATATTAAACAAGGTTGCGGCAATAATGTTTTCATGCGACATATGAAGCGTATTCCTGTTTGCGCTAAACAAATTACTAAATATATCGTTGGTGAAAATTGACCTGTCGCCGGCATTTACTTTTTTTGTGGCTTTTGAATCGGTAATTCATCAACATTCCATTTTATGGTTGATTTTTTTTAGGCTTTAAAAACTAAATATCCCTTTTTTAGTTAATGTATCTAATTGTCATGACTTTTCGTTTCACGAAGCATGAATATTAATCAATGAGGATAGGTTTAAATATTGGAATATGAACAGCTATTCGGAAAAGATTGATGGAACAGATCAGAAAATAATGAGCATAATTGAAAATAGAGACTTTACCATCTCTAATAACACCGTTAAACAAGATTTTGAGTTGCTCACCCGGGCAATGGATGCGTCTGTATCCGGAATTATCATTACCGATAATTTAGAACCCGACAATCCGATCATCTATTGTAACAGTGCTTTCGAAAAAATCAGTGGCTATACACGGACAGAAATCATTGGGCATAATTGCCGGTTTTTACAGCGTGAAGACCGTTCTCAAAAAGAAAGGGCCGTGATCAGAGAAGCGGTTGCTAAAGGCGAAGGATGTACGGTAGAGATTCGGAATTACAGAAAAAATGGAGATCTGTTTTGGAATGAGCTTTATATTTCTCCGGTAACCGATGTAAATGGACAGGTAACGCATTTCATTGGTGTGCAACACGATGTTAGCCTGCGTAAAAAAGCGGAACAGGATCTGAAGTTGCAGCAGGATTCCATGGAAAAACAGATCGCAGATCGTACGCAGCGCCTAAAAGAAAGTGAAGTTTTTCTGTCCAGTATCATTCAAACCGTTCGGGAAAGTCTTTTGGTTTTGGATCCAAATTTCGCTGTAGTCAGTGCAAATGATCACTTCATTAAAACGTTCAAAGTAACCAGGGAAGAAACCGTTGGCGCAAATTTATATAATTTGGGAAATCACCAGTGGGACATCCCTAAATTAAGAGAATTGCTCGTTGATATTCTTCCTACAAATAATCCTGTGGAGGATTTTGAAGTCGAACATGACTTTCCACACATTGGGCGGAAGCTAATGCTACTCAATGCCTATCGGATAGAGCTGGAAGGACAGTTTAAAGACCAGATTTTACTCGCTATTGAAGACATCACAGAGAAAAGAGAAATTGAACGCAGAAAAGATGATTTTCTATCCATTGCCAGCCATGAGTTGAAAACACCTTTAACAACCATTAAAGGCTATGTTCAGGCTATGGAAAGAGTAATGCCAGAAAATGCGAGCGATAAGTTTAAAAATATGTTGGCTAAAACATCGCAATACCTCGATCGGCTAAACAACCTTATTGCAGAACTGCTGGATGTTTCCCGAATTCAAACTGGAAATATTGAACTGCATCAATTGCCATTTGATTTTGATAAGATGGTAAAAGAAACTGTAGAAGCGATTCAGGCTGCGTCAAACCATCATAAAATTCACATCAGCGGTACTTCCGGAATCGTAGTTTCTGCAGATGAATCGCACATTGTTCAAGTTTTAAATAACCTGTTGTCTAACGCCATAAAATATTCGCCCGATGCAGATGCTGTACATGTACATATTTCAAGAGTAAGTGAATTTGTCAAAGTATCTATAGCTGATGAAGGCATGGGAATTAGCTCAGAAGATCAGAAGAAAGTGTTTGAACGTTTTTTCAGATCTGGAGACATTCAGCAACGCTTCCCTGGTATGGGCATTGGCCTCTACATTTGCGAACAGATCATTAAAAATCATAACGGTACCTTATGGGTTGAAAGTGAAATGGGTAAAGGATCTACTTTCAGCTTTACTTTGCCGGTAAATACCAAAAATTAGCATAGCATAATGAGTAAGAATAAGAAAATTTTGATATGTGATGATGATGAGGGAATTCTTGATATGCTGGAAATGGTATTTGAAGATTCGCCCTATACGATCATTGCAGAACAGAATAGCTTAAATGTAAAGGGGATAGTAGAAACGCAGGAACCGGATTTAGTGGTTTTGGATTTATGGATGCCTGTTTTATCCGGAGATCAGGTGCTAAAAATGCTTCGTAAAAACCCAATTACAAAAGAAATTCCGGTAATTATTATATCGGCCAGTAGAGAAGGCAGACAGATGGCCTCAAATGCAGGTGCCACTGGTTATATCTCCAAACCCTTTGATTATGATGAATTGATGGGCATGGTGAATCAATTGCTCAATTAAATTCAAAAGAATAGTTTGTAAACAAAATCAGGTTATTTAATGTAGCAGTTAGGATAGAAAAATGGAATCGACAATACCGGAAGAAGATTATAAAGCGAGATACATGCAGAGTGAAGAGCGATTTAGGCAAATCTTTTCGCTCACCTCTGCGGCTACAAAAATTATCGATGAAAATTTGGTGATTTTGGAAGTAAATAAAGCACTAACCGAACTTCTTGGTTATACTAAAGAAGAAATCTGTGGTAAAAAGATTATGGATTTTGCTTGCAAACAATCTGTTCAGTCATGGCAAAACCTTCAGCATGAAATGTGGGCACATGGTAAGCCTTTTTTTAAACTGGAAGCCTGCCTGAATAAAAAGAACGGAGATTTAGTATGGGTACATGTTACTACGATCTTATTTAGCGACGGTAACAACCGTTTCGCCTATACCGTTCTGGATGACTACACCTTTATGAAAAGTTATCAGGAAAGCGAAAAACGCCTGAACATGTCATTAAAGTATTCCAGAATGGCGGTTTTTGAATTGGATCTTGAGAATGGACAGGTGATCCATTCTGAAGGGATTAATGAGATTCTGGGTATAAAAGCTAATGATGTACAGCTGGATCGGGATTCACTGGTGGCTGCGTTCATCGACGATGATGCTGCCGAAATTGTTGAACTTTTTAACAATATGCCAGAGGATGGTTCGGTTGATTTTATAGGAAGGGTAAAGATAGCGCCAAATGTACTTAAGTGGGTACATTTGCAGGCGCGTATGGAACCTGGTGAAAATAATATGACCAGGCTTTTGGGTACTGTTCAGGACATTAGCAAAGAAAAGCAGGCAGATCAATACAAAGATGATTTTATCAGTATTGCAAGTCACGAACTTCGTACCCCGATCACCATTCTTAGCGGTACGCTTCAGTTGCTGGAACGGCATAAGCCTAAAGAAGATCCAAAGTTATCAGGTCTAATCGATCAGGCAAATAGAGGGTTAAGAAAGGTTACCATTTTGATTGAAGATTTATTAAATGCCAGTAAAATGAATGAAGGTCAGCTTCATTTAAATAAGCAGCCATTTAATTTAGTAGAAGCGGTAAATGAATGTTGTGCCCACATTAATCGTGAAGGAATTTATAAAATCATCGTAGAAGGCGATCTTGCCGCAGATATCTTTGGTGATTCTGACCGGATTCAGCAGGTGATCATCAATTTTGTTAACAACGCAATTAAATATGCACCTGATGAAAAGATCATTCGGATAAAGGCTGTAGACCAGGGATATGCCATCAAAATTTCTGTGATTGATTCCGGGCCAGGAATTGAGGATGAAAAAGCTGCCCATCTTTTTGACCGGTATTACCGGGTAGATTCCAAAGGCAGTCAATATTCTGGCTTGGGGCTGGGTCTTTACATCTCTGCCGAGATCATCAAAAAACATGGCGGCAAAATTGGCTTAACTAGCAATAATGGCGAAGGAAGCGAATTTTGGTTTATTCTGCCTAAATAGTTTGATGATTGGAAATAGGAAATAGGGAATAGAGATGATAGACAAACACGATAGACGATCAACGAAAAACTCATTCTTCCTAAATAGTTTGATGATTGGGAAATAGGGAATAGAAAATGGGGAATAGAGATGAAAGAGATAGACAAAAACGATAGACGATCAACGAAAAACTCATTCTTCCTAAATAGGAGCCGGATGATTGGAAAAAGGTGAATGGGGAATAGAGATGAAAGATGATAGACAAAAACGATAGACGATCAACGAAAAACTAAATTTTATCTACGTGAATATTGACGTTACTAAAATTGTTTTATATTTTTAAATTAGAAATACTTACATACAGATGCTTTTAAATAAGAGAATTCCTGCAACTTACATTCTGAAGAAAATAAAACTCGAAGTACTTTACGTACTAATTATTGGCCTTTTGGTAAATTACCTCACCGGAGAATATAAAAATCTAATTCCAGAAATGCCTATTGCCATTCCGACATTTATAGGTACGGCAATTTCTGTGATTTTATCTTTCAAAATTAACCAATCTTACGATAGATGGTGGGAAGCACGGAAAGTTTGGGGGAGTATCGTGAATGATAGCCGGAGTTTCGTTTTACAGCTCCAATCGTTTGTATCGCATGCTAAGCGCGATGAAATTAAAGAAATTGCTTACAGGCATATTGCATGGTGCTTTAGCCTGGGGCAAAGTTTAAGAGGCAACGATCCGATCGAAAACCTAAATAAATACATTAGCGAAAAAGACCTGGAAAGTATTAAAAACCATAGCAATAAACCCCTGGCTTTACTTCAGTTAAATACACTTCAAATTGCTGCACTTCGGGAGCAAGGCGCGCTTGACTTATACAGTCACGTACAAATCAACAGTACTTTGGTTAACTTCTCCAATGAGATGGGGATGTCAGAGCGAATTAAAAGCACTATATTTCCAACTACATACCGCCTCTTTCTTCATTTCTTCATCTACATTTTCGTAGTCACACTTTCCATCGCCTTGAGGAACATAGACAGCTTTTTCGAAATTCCGTTATTATTGGTCATCTCTTCAGCATTCTTTTTATTGGAAAAATCTGCTTCACATTTACAGGATCCTTTCAATAACAAGCCCACAGATACAGCAGTGACGACTATTGCCACGAATATTGAAATTAATATCAAGCAGATGCTTGATGAAAACGATGTCCCTGCACCCTTTCCGCCGGCAGGTTATTATGCGATATAACAAAAATCATTTTCAAAATTCATTGTTCAGTTGTTGCTCCCTTGGTTTCTCCCCCTTAAATGGAAGAGCAGGCGAGGCATTCATCGCTTAAAAGCCAAATAGCAGACTAATGGTTTTGCCTGCCATGAGGAACTAAAAACGAGTGCAAAATAAAAAACGTTATTTGGACGTTTATAAATTTTATCATTATATTTGATAGTATCTAATTAGGTCGCCATTTAAAAATGAGTTCAAAACTACATTTTTATCGGTGTTTTGATAAGACTAACCAAATATCCCGCTATGAAATTAACGTTCGTTTTGATCGCAATCCAGTTTTTTGCCTTTAAATTTGCACAGGCACAATCTACTGAAAATAAAAGTGTCAAAAATTTTCCAACCACTTTCCAGGCATCTGGAAATCCGTTATTCACACATAAGTATACTGCTGATCCAGCCGCTTTGGTAGTGGGTGATACGTTTTATATCTATGCAGGTCAGGATACCGGTGAAGGAAAAGGTTACGAAATGCCTAACTGGCTTGTTTTTTCTTCTAAAGACCTAACCAACTGGACAGAACATCCTATTCCACTCCGGAACAAAGATTTTAGCTGGTCTGTTGGGCAAACCTCCTGGGCATCGCAGGTAATTCAAAGGAATGGAAAGTTCTATTATTATGTTTCTACAGAACATAAAAACGAAAACGGAAAGAGGGGCAAAGCGATAGGGGTAGCTGTCTCAGATAATCCCATCGGACCTTTTAAAGATGCACGTGGCACCGCGCTGATTACAAATGATATGACGACAAAATGGACGAACATCAGTTGGGATGACATCGATCCTACGGTATTTATTGATGATAACGGACAGGCCTACTTATTTTGGGGCAATACCCAATGTTACATGATCAAGCTCAAAGAAAACATGATCGAAACAGATGGTGACATCATCCCGGTTACACTGCCTAAATTTACAGAAGCGCCATGGATTCATAAACGTGGGAAATCATATTACCTGTCATTCGCCACCGGATTTCCAGAGAAAATTGCTTATGCAATGAGCAATAACATCAACGGCCCCTGGGAATATAAAGGTATTTTGAATGAGTTGTCTGGCAACAGCAACACCAACCACCACGCAATAGTAGAATTTAAAGGCAACTGGTATTTCGTTTACCACAATGGCGGCATTGAAACAGGTGGCGGTAGCTTTAGACGATCGGTGTGTATAGATCGGCTTTACTACAATAAAGACGGCTCAATGAAACGCGTGCAGATGACATCAGAGGGATTGTGGAGAAAGGGTAAGTAAAAAAAGTACAAGATCAAAGTAACTAATTGGTCTTTAACAAACTATGCATCATTTTTTCAAATGCATTAACGCAAGTAAGGTGCTGTCACTTTATCGTGCTTTTAGCATGACGAAGTGGTAGCGACGTTTTCCATATTTCGAATTAACCAATATAAACCAATAAATCTTATCTTATGAAAGTCTTTATCTATGAAAGGACGTTTTTTAAAGCGATTTTAACTGTCGTTCTGACGTTTTTCTCGTTTATTGCGTTCGCCCAGATTTCTGTAAAAGGAAAGGTGCTGGATGAAAAAGGTCTGGGAATGCCAGACGTCAATATCGTTGTGAAGGGCACAAACAACGGTGTAAAAACCGATCCAAATGGAAACTACAGCATTAATGTCCCCAATCCGGAAGCGAAATTAGTTTTTTCTTACATCAGCTTCAATACCCAGGAAATCACAGTCGGACAGCGAACAGCTATCAATGTTTCACTAACTGCACAAGACAATTCTTTGGAGCAGGTGGTTGTGGTGGGCTATGGTGCACAAAAAAGATCAACGATTACGGGGGCGGTAAGTGATATTAAATCTGATGCATTAATGCGTACGCCAGCCATAACCACTTCGGGCGCATTGGTTGGTAAAATTCAAGGTGTGAATACCCGCCAGACAGATGCCCGGCCGGGTGGTGCAACAGGCTTGCAGATCAGAAATATGGGTGAACCGCTTTATGTGATTGATGGTGTTCCATCCGATGCAGGGCAATTTAACAATCTCGGGCAAAATGATATTGAGAGTATTTCAGTGTTGAAAGATGCTTCTGCCGCAATTTATGGTCTTCGCGCCGCAAATGGTGTGGTGCTGGTGACTACAAAAAAAGGCCGTGCAAATCAGCCAACTACAATTAACGTTTCATCTTATTACGGTCTTCAAAACTTTACCCGGATGCCTAAACCAGCCAATGCAGGCGATTATGTAAGGGCTTTAGCAGAGTCGGATCAAAATTTAAACAGGCCAACCATCTGGACGCGTGAATTGTTAAACAAATGGCAGGCAGGAACGGAGCCGGGCTTTCAAAGTTTCGATTATTATGATTTCATCGTCAGGCCTAATGTTCCACAGCGGTACCTTTCTGCAAATGCATCCGGAGGATCAAACAACACCAACTTCTTCATTTCCGCTACACACCTCAATCAGGAAGCCGTAATTAAAGATTTTAATTTTAACCGAACAAATATTCAGGCGAATTTAGATGCCGGTTTAGCAAAGGGTTTGAAAATCGGAACCCAGATCGCCGGGAGGCTGGAGCGTCGTCATCAATCCGGTGTACCAGGATATGATGATTACTTTAATCCCCTGCTGAGTTTGTATACCAACTGGCCAACAGAACGTCCATATGCAAATGATAACCCGAATTATATCAATGCCACGCACAACATCAATGTAAATCCGGCTACGTATGACGAGGAAATTTCAGGCTATTCTGATAGCGACTGGCGGGCATTGAAGTCTAACTTTTACGCACAGTACAGTTTCCCTTTTGGGTTAGTTGCAAAAGCCACATATTCTTATAATTATACAACTAACGTAGGGGAAAATTTCGAATATACTTATAATGCCTACACCTATGATCCTGCTACTAATAGCTATAACATAAACGGCGGAAACCAGAATCCGTTCAGAAGAAAGGAGCGAAGAGAGATTGCAGAGAACTTCGGTCAGTTTCAATTGAACTATGCAAAAAGCTTCGGTGATCACTCTTTTGATGTGGTGGCTGCTTACGAGCGATATGATTCTACCGATGATTATGTAGAGATGATCAGTAACCCACCAAATAACACGGTGCCGTTAATCTACTTTGCAGATCAAACTTTTTTGGGTAATACTTACGGAGTTTCCGCAAGAGCAGGTTACATCGGCCGCGTAAACTATAACTACAAACAAAAATATCTTTTAGAGGCATTGGGTCGTTATGATGGCTCGTTTTTATTTAGAAAAGAAAACCGGTTCGGGTTCTTTCCCGGTGTTTCTGCGGGTTGGGTAATCTCGAAGGAAAACTTCTTTCGCAACATTAAATTCGTAGATAACCTGAAACTTCGCGTTTCTTATGGCCAGACGGGTACAGATCGCCGGCCATATGGAGATACTACCCAACCTTTAGTTGCGCCGTTTAGTTATCTGCAAGGCTATGATTATGCAAGTGGTGGAGCCGTTTTTAATGGGTCACTTGTTACCGGTGTGGCGCCGAGAGGCTTACCGATCACAAACTTATCATGGATCACCAGCATTGCAAAAAATATTGGTGTAGATTTTGCACTTTTCAATAACAAATTAACAGGATCAGTTGATTTCTTTGAGCGTAAAAGAACTGGTTTACCTGCATCAAGATATGATATCTTGCTACCAAGTGAGGTTGGCTATTCACTACCAAGTGATAACCTCAATTCTGATGCAAACCGTGGGATGGAGGGGATTGTAACTTATCGCAGTAAAATCAGAGAAGTAGACTATTCAATCGGTGTAAATGCTACATTATCACGCTTACGTACGCTGGATTACTATAAGCCTCGTTTTGGTAACTCGTGGGAGGAATACCGCAATTCCGGTGTAGATCGCTGGGCGGATGTAAATTTCGGACACCACGTTATTGGCCGTTTCCAGTCACAGGATGAAATAGACAATTACCCGATCAATAATGACGGACAAGGAAATCGTACCCTTTTGCCGGGTGATTTGAAGTTCGAAGATACCAACGGTGATGGAATTATTAACGGGATGGATCAACGCCCGATCGGGTATGCTCAGGGTGGCTTACCATATTTAAATATTGGAATTAACGGAAGTGTGATGTGGAAGGGTATTACTTTACAATTCGACTTTGCAGGTGCGAGCATGCAGACCTTTCAACGTGAATATGAATTGCAGATTCCTTTTCAGAACAACGGAAACTCACCTGCCTATTTGCTAAATGACCGCTGGCACCGTGCTGATCCGTTCAATCCGAATAGCGAATGGATTCCAGGAACTTATCCGGCCTTACGTAAAGATAATCCCGGACTTTCTAACTTCTCTTACCGCAACGATTTCTGGATCACTAATGTAACCTACCTCCGCCTGAAAAATCTGTTGCTGGGTTATTCACTTCCAAAAAGCTGGATTGAAAAGGCAGGTTTCAAAAACATATTTGTTTATGCCAATGGAACCAATCTGATTTCGTTTGACAATTTGAGAAAATTCGAAATTGACGGGGAAATTTCTTCTACCAACGGTATTGTATATCCGCAACAGCGTTTGTTTAATTTCGGTTTTAACGTTACACTTTAAGATTTTTACGATGAAAAATATTAAAATTTATATAGGCCTTATCGCCATCATGTCGGTGTTTTCGGCCTGTAAAAAAGATTTCCTGGAGCGCGAACCGCAAAGTATTGTGGTAGAAGATCAGGTTTATGGAGATCCTAAGCTGATTGAAGGTGTACTCGCCAATTTATATAACCGCATTCCTACGGATGCTTCTTTAACAAACCGCTGGACGGAGCACACTGCTTATGATGACGCAGTATGGTCTGGAAGTGGAAATGCAGGAGATGAATACCGCAATAACATCATTTCTTATCCAGTAGATCGGTGGAGTCTTTGGGATTATGGATTTATCCGCGACGTAAATTTGGGAATTGAAGGCGTTCAAAAAAGCACTAAATTAACTACCCAACAGAAAGAACAGTTTAGTGCTGAATTCCGTTTTTTACGTGCGTACGATTATTTCGAAATGGTAAAACGGATGGGTGGGGTTCCATTGGTTACATCTCCACTCGTTTATGATTATAGCGGTGATGCCACCAGCCTTCAGCTGCCAAGAAGCAAAGAAGTAGACGTTTACGATTTTATCGCTTCTGAACTTGATGCGATTGCAAGTACCGTTGGCAACAATGGCAGTACATCCCGTGCGAATAAATATACTGTACTGGCATTAAAATGCAGGGCAATGTTATACGCAGGTTCATTAGCTAAATACAACAGCTTGATGGCAAGTCCGATCACTTTGCCGGGTGGTGAAGTTGGCATTCCGGCGCAACGCGCAACGGATTTTTACAATAAAGCCTTAGATGCGGCAAAGCAGGTCATTGCAGGTCCGTATTCGCTATATAAAACAAACTCTTCTAATCTCGGTGAGAATTTTTATGAAGCCTTAACGAAGAAAACAGGCAATCCAGAGCTGATTTTAATTCAGGATTTTTTACAGTCGAAAGGGTTTAAACACGGATTTAGTTATGATAATATTGCACGGTCGTTAAGGGAAGATAATTTAGCTTCTTCGGCCATTGCACCAACCTTGAATCTGGTAGAGAAATATGAATATCTTGATGGCACTAATGGAATCTTAAAGACCAGAACACCAGACAATAGCGATTATATCTATTACACCAATACGCAGGATCTTTTTGCCAATAAAGATGCACGTTTATATGGAACAGTGATTTATCCTGGAACAAGCTTTAGAAATTTACCAGTTAATATTCAGGCTGGAGTGGCGTTATGGAACGGCAGCACTTATCAGATTATTGAAGGTGATTTAGGGGCAAGATATACAGACGGAAAACTTTTAACCGGTTTAGATGGCCCTCAACGCTCTGCACTTGATTTATCAAATACTGGCTTCTATCTGCGTAAATTTATTGATAATACGCCGCTGGCCAGTACGCGGACACGCGGAACAGATATCGCCTGGATCAGGTTTCGATTGGGTGAAATCTACCTAAATGCTGCAGAGGCCGCTTTCGAACTTGGCCAAACGGCAAGTGCCTTAACGTATATCAATACCTTACGTGAAAGAGCCGGCTTCGGTGCCAATAGTTTAAGCGCATTAACCATCGATAGGCTAAGAAACGAACGTCGCGTAGAGTTAGCCTTTGAAGATCACCGTGTTTGGGATCTTGCCCGTTGGCGCATTGCTGATAAGGTTTGGAATGGAAGTACAAGTAGTCCTGATGCGATGCTTTATGCCTTATATCCTTACCGGGTGGTACGCCCTGGTGATGCTGCCCGAAATGATAAGTATATTTTTATTAAGCAAGTGGCACCTCGATTTAAAGCCCCGCGCTTTTATCAAATCGGGAATTACTATTCTTCGATCAATCAGACTGTTCTTAATAATAATCCAAAAATTGTTCGTAATCCATTTCATTAATCAAATATCATGAAAAATATAAGTTATATCATACTGTTTTCCCTGGTCGCACTTTTCTCCTGCAAAAAGGATAATTACGAAGCACCAGCATCACGTCTGTCCGGTCGGGTAATCTTTCAAAACCAGCCTGTTGGGGTTCGTTCTGATGGTGTACAACTGGAATTGTGGCAACGTGGTTTTTCGCTGTTTACCAAAATTCCGGTTTTTGTAGCGCAGGATGGGACATTTTCTGCGACACTTTTCGATGGTGACTACAAATTGGTGCGGTTGCGTGGTAATGGTCCCTGGATCGATAATACCGATTCAATTTCGGTTAAAGTAAGTGGTAACACTCAGGTAGATGTTCCGGTTGTTCCGCACTTTAATTTGAATAATGTTTCTTTTAACAAATCTGGAACGACCATAACAGCCACTTTTACCGTTCAGCAAATTACTGCAACAAGCGTGTTGGAACGTGTAAACCTTTACCTGGGTACAACCATGATTGTCGATAATACAAAGCAAGATGCCAGTGCAGAAAAAGTAGCGGCAGATATCGTAATCGGACAGCCTGGAACCATTTCAGTAACTGTTCCGGCAGCGTTAGCCTCCAGAAATTTTATGTATGCGAGGGTTGCGGTTAAAACAAGTGGGGTAGGTGAAGCCCTATTCTCGGCACCCTATCGCATAGACTTTAAGTAAGTTGTCAATGGTTCGCAGGTAATTATTTAGATTGATATCTCAAAATAGCTGGGTCGGTTTTTAAACGGATTCAGCTATTTTAGCGATAAGCGCTGCCAATTGTGCCGTTTTTAGCATTTTTAATGCCCTTAATATTAGAATATAAGTATCAGATCTAATGGATCATATCGGTTAGGTGTCAGACTAAATGATTAGCAAAAGCAATTATTTTTTCAACTTGAGGAGAAAATCAGTTAGATCATTTATAAATGTCTCAGGCTTTGCATAGTGGATATTATGCTCAACGCCTTCATATTCCTTTCTGGTGATGAATTTGGGATGAGCAGCAGCCAACTGAATGTTTTCTTGGGTAAATGGCATCGGATCATTATCGGAAACCGAATCTAAAATCAGCACAGGAATGCTGAGGTTCCTGAATATGATCTTCGGAGATATGTAAGTAATAGATGCAGCATATAATGGCACCATAGCAGGACGCAAAACCAGATTCTTAAATTGCTTATCATTTGCCATCGAAAAGTTTTCCATCAAACCTTGATAGGTAATCCATTTATCCCCTAATGGTTTAATCAAAGCAAACAGATCAAATTGATCACCGCCCAATTCGCGGTCATACCAATCTGAATAAGCTTCAAATTCCGAAGAATAGCTGGAATGATATAACTTGTTAAGCTCTGGAGATAGATTCATTGTCGCGGCCTTTGCATCCAATTCTTTTTCATTCAATCTATGGTAGAAAGAATTGAAAGCTACAGAACCGCCATCTTCCAATATTAAACCTTTAACACGTTGCGGATATGACTGGTAAAAGGCAGAGGCGACATAACCACCTCTCGAAAAACCGCCAATAACTGCTTCTTTAATTTTAAGCGCATTCATCAGTACAACGATATCATCCGCAATATGATACAGCGAAACTTCATGCTTTGGATTAGGAGTTCTGCCGTGACCGTAGTAATCGATTGCGATTAAATAGTACCCGGCTTTGGTTAAGGAATTTGCCAGCGGCGCGAGTTCATAAGCACTCATTAAGCTCCCGTGAACCCAAACCAGTGGCGTATCTTTCGGATTGCCCCAACATAAATAATGCATCAAAACATTATCCGTTTTTACATAGTGTCCATGCTGACGTTCAAAGTTTTCATAGGTTGCTTTGTCCTTCTGATATTGCTTAATAAGTGGATTCTTTTCCTCCTGACTGATGCAGTAGAGGTTGAAAAACAGCAATTGAAAAATAACGAATATTCCACAGCGAGAAATAATGTTTCGGTTCATTCTCTAAAAATACAACTACTTAATTGTGGAATTTCTGCTATACTTAATTTTTACAATATGTTGAGGAGTTGCCATGTTTGGCAAACGGTAGATCCTTAAGAATAAATTCTTGTAAAAATTAATTTTGGCTGATTCGCAGGTTTTCTATATTCGCTTTAGGTACCGTTTTTAAAGATTTCTTTGACAGGCGCTCCATTCTCTGAATCATAAAAATCACTTCTATACTGGCAATAAAAATGAGTAAATAGCCGTACGTTTCCAGTGATTCTTCAGAGATATTTTTAACATCTCTCATGTAGCCCTTCTCCATTGCTGCCATCCAAAACACTTTTCTTCCGTATAATCTCGAAAATATGTAGGTGGTGAAAACGCCGGACATCATCAATCCAAAAGCAAACATGGAAGTATAAACCTTCAGGCTTTCCAGTAAAAGTTTACGGTTTATGACGGCATAATAAATTGGGAATGGTAACGACAATAAAACAATTGCCTGCCATGCGCCATCGAAATAATGAAGATCCAGGTAAGCATCTTGCTCACGCACAACCGAAGCAAATAGAAATTCAGCAATTAACAAAAGTAGTGGTCTCCAGTTTTTGTAAACCAAAATCCCATAGGTTAAAGCAAATACTGAAAATAAAAGCATTAAACTTTGCAAGGTTTCTATGGGCGAATCTTCTGAAAATTTCATTTCCTGCTGTTCCCTGCTGGCCTGGCGCATCAGAAATTCAGCCACAGCCACTATTGCTAAACCGTAAATGATGAATTTTCCGAACATGGCAATTAAACCAGAAGAATTTTTTGTTTCGCAGTTAAATTTATGTTGCGTGTTGTATCGTGCGTCGACGTCAGGTAGCTGGCTAATCATTAGATTTATTTTAGGTCAAAGTTCAAAAAAAGTACAATGGTCAACAAGGTCTGTATGTAGGCGATATTGGCCCTTTTGTACTAAAATGGTATTATGGATTTTCTAGAAAAATGTTTGTCGCGGGAGTCGGTTCGCCATTCTGTAAACAGAAGGAGATAAACTGGTGTTCTTTTTAAAATATTTTCCGAAGAAAGACGAATTAGCGAAATTAAGTGCTTCTGCAACACCAGATATATTGAGTGAATGATTAGCCAGCAATATCTTAGCTTCTCCAATTACAATCTCATCGATCAGTTCTCCGGCTGTTTTACCGGTAACAGCTTTAACTACCTGCGATAAATGCCTTGGCGTGATAAATAGTTTACTGGCATAAAAAATAACCTGCCGTTCGGTTCTGAAAAATTCGGAGAGCAGTTCCAGGAACTTCGTTGTTAATTCAAATTTGCTGTCACGCCTTGGTGGCTCAAGATCTTTGCGGTTGTTGTTGGAGAGCAGCAAATCATAAAGAATCTCAATAAAACTATTTCTGATGACATCATTTCGATAAGGCATGTCCGCCGGAATTTTGAGCTTCTTTTCAAGCGCAATCATGTTATGGTAAATGTCGAGGTATTCATCTTTCTTCAAAGAAAATTTATTGATCGACTTGGCCTGAAACATCGTATAGTGTTGGGCAGCGGCCATGAAAATGCCTTCTTTTGAGAGATAATCTTTACTAACGGTGACCTTGATAAAAGAAAAATCGGTGTGCTCAAGAATTTCGTAAACCGAATCGGGGAAGACAAAAAAGATATCGCGATCCTTCAAAATTTCGTTTCTTACACTGGTTTTGATATTGATTTTCCCCTTCAGCATCAATACAAATCCGTAGGAAGTTGCCCTGAATGGCTGATTTCGCTGCACATCGGTGGTTAGCTGATTAATCCGCGTAACTTCCAAGCCCTCAATGCCTGGCATATTGTAGATGCTGCCACTGTTTTTGGAAGGTTTACGATTTAACTGTTCTTGCATGAGACTTAATTTAACATAAGCAGACATTACAGTTGTTACCCCTTGCGCATTTAAACAATCGGATATGTCTAATTGTATTAAATTGATTTACCGAAGTTAGCCGCGAATATCTGACATTATTGACTGCAGCAAATCTAATATTCCATTGTATTTTTAAATTTTATTTTAAAAAAAATGACTATTCGCTGATTGGAAAATCCGGGGTTGATTAAGTAGTTATCAAATTAATTAACTGATAAACAGCAACTTTATAGGTATTTATACGTGTTTCAGCTAACTTTTAACCGTTTTACCTTTTTGTTATAAAAGTCAGTAAGTCGAAAAGTCAATTCATCTGAATGTCAAATTCCACCCATCCTACATATTGACCAATAATTCCCACATATCAACCTTTTTTAAAGTAATAATCAGGGTTAAAATTGCGTTATCAAATTGTTGCGAAATTATTACCGGAATTCGACCATTTTATTTTATTGAATAATCCTGTGTACCACACCGTATTATTGAGCAAAATTTGTGAAGAACAAACATTTAGAATACACGCATGCGCAAAAAATTAGTAGATAGAATCGATGCATTTAAAGATGCAACCTTGATAAAAGAAAAGGGGCTGTATCCATACTTTAGATCTATAGAATCTGCACAGGATACTGAGGTGATCATAGATGGGAAGAAAGTACTCATGTTTGGCTCAAATTCTTATTTAGGCCTGACTAACCACCCCAAAATCAAAGAAGCGGCGAAAATAGCCATCGATAAATATGGAACAGGATGTGCAGGCTCAAGATTTCTTAATGGATCGCTGGATATCCATCTCCAGTTAGAAAATAGATTAGCCGAATATGTTTCAAAAGAAGCTGCTGTGCTATTTAGTACCGGTTTCCAGGTTAATATTGGGGTAATTTCCTGTTTGCTCGATCGTAATGATTACCTCATTTTAGATGAATACGATCACGCCTCGATTATTGATGGCAGCAGGCTTTCCTTTTCCAGGACCATCAAATATGCCCATAATGATATGGATGATCTGAGAAAAAAACTCAGTCGTTTACCTGAAGATGCAGCGAAACTCATTGTTTCAGATGGTATATTCAGTATGGAAGGTGATTTGGTTAATCTACCTGAATTGGTACAGATTGCAGATGAGTTTGGTGCAAACGTGATGATGGACGATGCCCATAGTTTGGGTGTTATTGGATTTAACGGCGCAGGTACTGCTTCTCACTTCAACCTGAATAATAGTGTGGATTTAATTATGGGAACATTCAGTAAATCGCTCGCTTCATTGGGTGGCTTTATTGCAGGAGATGCCCATACCATAGAATATATTAAACACCGTGCCAGATCACTGATGTTTAGCGCAAGTATGCCGCCATCGGCTGTTGCAAGTGTTATTGCTGCCCTGGATATTATCGAATCTGAACCAGAACGGATCGATAAGTTATGGGAAAACACCAACTATGCGAAAAAATTACTAATCGAATCTGGTTTTGATATCGGCCATAGTAATAGCCCGATCATTCCGGTTTACATTAGAGATAACATGAAAACATTCATGATAACGAATATCTTGCAGGAAAATGGAGTTTTTGTAAACCCTGTGGTTTCTCCGGCCGTGCCGTCAGATTCTTCCTTAATCAGATTTTCACTAATGGCAACTCATAGTTTTGAACAGATTGAAATAGCAATCGAAAAGCTTACAGCCGCTTTCAAGGCTGTCGATCTTAGTTTAGTCGGCGCACAATCATGAGAGAAATAATCAAGGTTTCTACTAAAAAACAACTTGCTTCTTTCATAGATTTTCCTCATGATTTGCATGCGAATGATGTGAATTACGTTCCGGAGCTTTTTATCGCACAGCGAGATCTGCTCACACCTGGCAAACATCCGTTCTATGAACATTCTCAGATCCAGCTTTTTTTAGCTTATGAGAATGGTAAAATTGTAGGCCGAATTGCCGCGATTAATAATACCAACCACAATAAAGTCTACGAAGGAAAAGACGGTTTTTTTGGCTTCTTTGATTGTATTAATGACCAGGAAATCGCAAATTTATTGGTTAACGCTGCTGAAGAATGGTTAACGGAGAAAGGATTGACCAAAGTCTTAGGTCCGGTGAATTTCTCTACTAACGAAACCTGTGGATTGCTAATTGAAGGTTTCGATGGCCCTCCGGTTTTGATGATGCCATATAATCCACCGTATTACCTTCCGCTTCTGGAGAAAATAGGTTTTGTAAAAAATGTTGATTTACGTGCTTATCGTTATACTGCAGGTAATTACAGTGATCGCTCTGTTGGCTTAATTGACAAACTTGAAGAACGTTTGCAGCGTAATGATATCGTGATCCGCAAGATCAACATGAAAGACTTCAAGAATGAACGTGAAGCCATTCGTGCGGTATACAATAAAGCCTGGGATAAAAATCTTGGTTTTGTTCCGCTTACAGATAAGGAATTTGATTACATGGCGAACGACATGAAGTTGATTCTCGATCCTGATTTCTGCGTTTTGGCAGAGCAAAAAGGTCAGATTGTAGGCTTTGCCCTGGCACTGCCAGATATTAACCAGATTCAGATTAAAATCAAACGCGGTCGTTTATTTCCAACAGGGTTAATTAAACTCTTAGCCGGAAAGAAAAAAGTAGATGGAATTAGAATCCTGCTTTTAGGGGTAATTGATGGATACCGTAAAATGGGTATCGAAGCCTGCTTATATGGCCATATCATCAAAAGTTTCGCCGCTAAAAAAATGAAATATGCAGAGGCCAGCTGGACACTTGATCACAATGACATGGTGAATAAGCCAATTGAAAACATAGGCGGACAACTGTATCGGAAATACAGAATTCTCGAAAAAGCGATATGAAAAAGCGGGTTTTGATTACGGGAGCAACGGGTTTTGTTGGGTATCATTTGATCCAGGCAGCCTTGTCCAGTAATCTGGAGGTTTACATCAACGTACGGAAATCAAGTGTGGTAACACACCTGGCGGGTTTGGATGTGACTCGTGTAGAATTGGATTTTGAATCTATTTATCAGTTAAAAGAAAACATAGAAGAAAATAAGTATCACTATATTATTCACGCAGCGGCGACCACAAAAGCTAAAAACCGGGATGAATATTTCCATACCAATGCCACTTATACCAGGAACCTGGCAGTAGCCTCAACTTTATCAACCCACAAAATTGAAAAGTTTGAGTTCTTAAGTAGCCTGGCAGCGCGCGGACCTTTGAAAAATAATATCGACAATAATCTGTCGAATCCGGTGACAAACTATGGCAGGAGTAAAGCCCTTGCAGAAACGTATCTGAGCCAGATCTTAAATTTGCCACTAATTGTTTTCAGGCCAACTGCAGTGTACGGACCAAGGGAAAAAGACATTTTCATCCTTATAAAAGGGATTAATTCGGGCTTTGAACTGCATGCAGGGAAACAGGAACAACAGCTTAGTTTTATCTATGTAACTGATTTAGCGAAAGTAATGATTGATGCCCTGGCTTCTGATGTCGTAAATAAGACTTATAACCTATCTGATGGTAATGTTTACAGTAAATTTTCGCTTGCAGCTTATGTAAGAAAAGCGCTAAATAAAAAGCCTTTTGTACTGGAAGTACCCATGCCGATCATTAGAGGACTCGCCTGGACGTTAGAAAAAACACTTGGTTTTTTCGATAAGGTACCGGCGTTGAACATAGATAAAGTTAACGAAATCACAGCCGCAAATTGGATTTGTGATATAGATAAAGTGCAAAAAGATCTTGGCTTTGTGCCGCAGTACCAACTGGAAACCGGTTTAAATGAAACCATTGCCTGGTACAAAGAAAATAAATGGTTATAAATTAAAAGCTTAAATAGAAATAGAATGAAAGAAGAAGTAAAATCGGCCGATGGCAAGCTCGGGATCTTAATGCCCGGACTTGGCGCTGTTGCAACAACGATGATTGCCGGCGTAGCTGCAGTTAAAAGAGGCCTGTCAAAACCAATTGGCTCGTTAACACAAATGGGAACCATTCGTATTGGCAAAAGAACAGAAAAAAAAGAACCTAAAATTAAAGACTTTGTGCCATTGGCTAACTTAGAAAATTTAGTTTTCGGTGGCTGGGATGTGTACGAAGATAATGTATACGAAGCAGCGATGAACGCAAGGGTTTTAGATGCAAATCTTTTACGCGATGTTCGTGAAGAACTTCAGGCGATTAAGCCTATGAGAGCGGCGTTTGATCATAACTATGTTAAGAATCTAACTGGAACATATGTAAAAGAAGCTGCTACTAGACATGAGTTAGCGCTTGAAGTGATGGAAGACATCAAAAACTTCAAAGCAACAAATAATTGTGACCGTATCGTATTGGTATGGTGTGGTTCTACTGAAATTTATTTTGAACCATCTGCCGTTCACGCATCACTTGCTGCTTTTGAGCAAGGCTTAAAAGATAATGATCCACTTATTGCGCCAAGTATGATTTACGCTTACGCAGCTTTAAAATTAGGTATTCCTTTCGCGAATGGTGCGCCAAATTTAACAGTTGATATTCCTGCGCTAATTGAACTGGCAAAAGAAACCAATACCCCAATTGCCGGTAAAGATTTCAAAACGGGTCAAACATTAATGAAAACAATTTTGGCTCCAGGTTTAGCAGCACGTTCATTGGGTGTTAACGGTTGGTTCTCTGATAACATTTTAGGTAACCGTGATGGTTTAGTGTTGGATGATCCGGATAACTTCAAAACCAAAGAAGTTTCTAAATTGGGCGTACTAGAAGATATTTTCAAGCCAGAGCTTAATCCTGATTTATATGGTGATATGTACCACAAAATTAGAATCAATTACTATCCGCCTCACGGTGATAATAAAGAAAGTTGGGATAATATCGACATTTTTGGCTGGTTAGGTTACAAAATGCAGATTAAGATTAACTTCTTATGTCGCGATTCTATCTTAGCTGCACCAATTGTTTTGGATTTAGCTTTATTTATAGATTTAGCAAAACGTGCGAATATGTCTGGTGTTCAGGAATGGTTATCATTTTACTTAAAATCGCCACAAACGGTTCCGGGAGTACCTGCAGAAAATGATATTTTCAAGCAATTAATGAAGCTTCAAAATACATTGCGCTATATGATGGGTGAAGATTTAATCACGCATTTAGGCCAGGATTATGAAGAAGAAACTGTAGAAACAGCATAGTGTTAATTCATAAAATTATATCAACCAGTCTGGGAATTGGTTACATAGGCAAAGGAGCGGGTACTTACGCTGCAATAGCGACCTGCATTTGCTGGTACTTTTTCCAGACTGGATATAATTATCCAGGGCTCGACGCCATACTGATCACCATCCTGTTAACGTTGCAAGGCGTTCGGAGTGCAGATGTTGTAGAAGAGATTTGGGGAAAAGATCACCAAAGAGTAGTAATAGATGAGGTAGCCGGTATGTGTATCACCTTACTCTGTGTACCCGTAAGGTGGGAGTATATTCTTTTAGGCTTAATCCTTTTCCGTTTTTTTGATATTTTAAAGCCACTCTATATCCGCAGGATGGAAGACCTGCCTGGGGGTTTAGGTGTAATGGCAGATGATGTTCTGGCTGGAGTGTATGCAAATGTCATTCTTCAGCTGGTAATCATTTTCAAGATATTATAAGGCTATGCTTCAGTATCTTAAAGCCCAGGCATCATCATTAACAGCCTCGGGGACAGACTTTTTGGTCACCCTTATTGCCGTAAATTTATTTGGTTTATGGTATCTGGCGGCAAGTATAGCAGGAACAATTGTTGGTGGAATAATTAATTTTTCCATTAATAGACACTGGGTTTTCAATGCAGATACCAAAGCATTGAAATGGCAAATTCTGAAATACATTTTAGTATGGTTTGGAAATTTAGCGCTTGTTACTGCAGGCGTCTACCTGCTAACACATTTTTATCACCTCAATTACTTGCTCTCAAAAGTGCTGGTATCAATTTCGGTAGGTATAAGCTACAATTATATTATGCAAAAACAGTTTATTTTTTCTCGTTAAATGAAACTACCATCTAGTCACCGTTCCGCTCTCCTGATTCCAATATTCATATTTCTGTTTATTGGGAATGTCTTCGCGCAGTCAACAGTGGTTTCAGGTACCGTTCGCGATGCCAGTACCAAAGAGACCTTACCATATGTATCTGTATTTTTTAAGGATACCAAAATCGGCACGCAAACCGATATCAACGGAAAATACACCATTAGTGCATCAGGTCCACAAAATGCATTGACCTTTAATTACGTAGGCTATCAGGTTATTACCAAAAATGTTTTGCCTTCAGGTACGCAAACGCTTGATGTTTCGCTGGCACCAAGTGCCAATTCGTTAGATGAAGTTGTGGTTGTAGGAGGGAAGAAAATCAGGTACCGGAATAAAGATAATCCAGCAGTAGAGCTAATCAGGCAAGTAATTGCACACAAGGACGCCAATAGAATTAAAAGTTATCAAACGGTAGCTTACCAGCAATATGAAAAGATGTTATTTTCCGTAAGCAATGTTTCTGAGAAATTTAAAGGCAAGAAAATGTTCCGGAACTATCAGTTTTTATTTCAGGAACAGGACTCGACGTTGATTGGTGGAAAAAACTTATTACCCGTTTACATTCAGGAAAGTTTATCAGATAACTATTTAAGCAAAGATCCGCTGAAATCAAAATCGGTTGTGGTTGCCCAAAAGCAGGTAGAGTTTGATGCGCGTTACATTGATAATAAGGGAATGAAAGCGTATTTCGACCGAATGTATCAGGATATTGATATCTATCAAAACAATATATCTGTGATTAGCAACGACTTTCTAAGTCCAATTGCAGATGGGGCACCAGCTTTTTATAAGTTTTTTATTACCGATACCCTTAAAAACCAAAAACCAGAGGTAATCGAACTTTCATTTACCCCAAGAAATACCGGTGATATGTTGTTCGAAGGAAAGATCTATGTGACCAGTGATGGACAATATGCCGTAACTGGCGCCTCATTCGGCGTAAATAAATCAATCAATCTGAATTTTGTAAGGGCAATGAAAATTGACCTTAATTTCGAACCAAATGCTGCAGGAAAATACAGCCTTTCTAAAAGTAAGTTACTGGCAGATTTTGGAATTGGCAAAACCAAAGGCATCGGTTTTACCGGAGAGCGAACTCTAACTTTCAAAAAATATCAGTTCGATACTAAATTACCGGATACGATTTTCGAAGGAAAAAGTAAAGTAGTTTTGGCAGATGCTACAAAGCGAAACGATTTATACTGGAAGCAAAATAGATTAGATACTATTTCAGCTAACCAGCTAAAAATATACGGCAACATAGATACCTTGCAAAATCTTCCTTCATTTAAAAGGACGATGAAAATTGTAACGCTGCTATTTGCTGGCTATCAAAATTACGGTCCTTATGAAATTGGACCTGTAAATACTTTCTACAGTTTTAACAACGTGGAAGGGTTTCGCCTTCGTTTAGGTGGGCGGACAACTCCCGAATTAAGCAAAAGGTTCTATTTTGAAAACTACGCCGCCTATGGTTTTAAAGATGAAAAATGGAAGTTTTTCCTTTCCGGAACTTACTCGATCAACAATAAATCGATCTATGAATTTCCACAAAACTACATTAGGGCCAGTTTTCAAAGAGATACTAAAATTCCAGGTCAGGAACTTCAGTTTGTGCAGGAAGATAACTTCCTACTCTCTTTTAAACGGGGTGTAAACGACATGTTGCTTTATAACGATTTCTATAGAGTTGATTATGTTAAGGAATATGAAAATCACTTTTCGTATACCTTAGGTTTAAAAAAATGGAGTCAGACACCTGCAGGCGGATTATCCTATCAGAATGATGCCGGACAATTTGTGAACAGGCTAACCACCAGTGAAGTTTCCATGGCATTACGCTACGCACCAAATGAGAAATTTTATCAGGGCAAAATATACCGCTCGCCGATTATAGACCGCTATCCGGTATTTAACTTAAGGTATACAGCAGGCTTGAAAGGTGTTTTAGGAGGAGAATATAATTACCATAACATTATGGGAAGCATTGATAAAAGATTCTACCTTTCTCAATTGGGCTATAGTGATGTTACTTTTGAAGGTGGATATGTTGCGGGGAAGGTACCATTTCCATTGTTGGATATCCACAGGGCAAATCAAACTTATGCTTATCAGCTCAGTTCTTATAACCTAATGAACTTTTTGGAATTTGTGAGTGATCATTATGTGAGCATCAACATTGACCATAATTTTAACGGCTTTTTCTTTAATAAAATTCCATTGTTAAAGAAATTAAAATTGAGGGAAGTGATTACCTTTAAAGCTTTATATGGCGGGTTGCGCGATGAAAATAATCCGGCAATAACACCAGGATTATATAGCCTGCCGGATTATGATGATGGTTCGAAACGAACCTATGCTTTAGGCAAAGATCCTTACATTGAGGGTAGTGTTGGTGTCGGAAATATCTTTAAATTGCTTCGTGTAGATTTGGTTAAGCGTTTTAACTATTTAAACCACCCATCAGTATCAGAGTGGGGAATACGGGCAAGGGTAAAATTCGATTTTTAGAACTTGATTATGAAAGCAAATTTAAGAGACAATTTACAACTGGGAATATATAAAGTAATCAATCCTTTTGTTAGGGGATTGATTAAAATTGGGTTAACACCAAATGCGGTAACTACGATTGGTTTAGTACTCAACATCGGCGTAGCCGTAATTTTCGTACTTGGGGCAGAGAAAACTAACCGTGGCGACATGTCGTACATTGGCTGGGGAGGCGCATTAGTGCTTTTTGCAGGTCTTTTCGATATGCTGGATGGACAGGTTGCCCGTTTAGGCAATATGAGTTCCAGATTCGGAGCGCTATATGATTCGGTATTAGATCGTTATAGTGAAATGATCATGTTCCTCGGCATTTGTTATTACCTTGTTTCCCACCATTATTTTTTGAGTTCACTGTTCGCCTTCATTGCTTTAATTGGCTCGATGATGGTGAGTTATACCAGGGCCAGGGCTGAGGGTTTAGGTGTAGAATGTAAAGGTGGTTTAATGCAGCGTCCGGAGCGCGTGGTTACGATCGGTGTTTTTGCAATAGCTTGCGGAATAGCAGGCGAGTTTTTAGGAGGCGATTATAAAATCTATGTACCGGGAATTTCGTTTCACATTTTCGAAACGATGTCTATTTTTACAATTCCTATCACCTTGATGGCTTTGCTGACCAACATTACTGCCGTTAGAAGATTGCAGGAAGCTAAAAAAGGGTTAGAAGCACAAGAATTGGCCGAGAAAAAAATGAATAACAAAGCCGCATTAATTGTGGGTTTTGGTCTTACGGTTGGGTTATTGAGTTTAGGATCCTTTTCAGTGCAAGCGCAAGATCCATCACCTATTCATTTTCCTGTTCCTAAAGACATCAGTAACCAGCTTTTTTATCTGCAACGCGATCCAAACACCAACACCATTATCTGCCAGCTAAACGTTGATAAAAATGGCGAAGTAAATGTTAAAGAGCCTGTTAATGTATTTTGGATGCGCTACGGAGATCAGGGTGAAAAAAAAGACCTGAGTTATATTCAACGGAAATTTGCGTATGGAATTTTGACCAAGAATTTAGGAAAAGGGGAATTCGAACTTCGCTTCACATCTCACAAAAGTCTGTCAATGTACCTGAATAAATCGGCGGCAGATAAAAAGTACCACGTTTTTGCAACCATCAATAATAAGAAGCTGCAGATCGAGCGAATTTTTTTAAGAATAGAAGGGGGATCATTTTGGTTGCCCAATGTTAAATATGTAGAAATTAAAGGCCTGGACGCGAGCAATCCATCCAAAGTTTTAATTGAGCGAATAAAAATTTAAGAAAAAATGAAAAAGAATTTTGTTTCGAATTCATCATCATCCATCAGGATGTTTAAGAACGATCTTCTGGAAAGCCTGTCAAAGGTTAAATATTACGTACCATTAATCGTTTACATTCCGGTCATTGGCTTTCTGTTTTACAAGTCATTTTGGGAAGTAGGAATGTCACCCTTCAACTTCGCCGGATGGTTTTTAAGTGGTTTGGCCGTCTGGACCATTACAGAATATGTTTTACACCGTTATGTATTTCATTTCGAACCTGATGCCGAGTGGGGTAAAAAGATCCACTTCATTTTTCACGGGGTCCATCACGATTATCCGAACGATGCGAACCGTTTGGTAATGCCACCTTCAGCAAGTATTCCAATGGCATTAGGTTTTTATTTCCTCTTCGATTGGTTATTGCCCGAAACCAGCGTTTATCCATTTTTTTCTGGTTTTATATTAGGTTATCTTTTTTATGATATGGTTCATTATGCCTTACACCATGCTAATTTTAAAAGTCCTTTTTGGAAACGCCTGAAACAACATCACATGCTTCACCATTACTCAGATTCTACTAAAGGTTATGGCGTAAGCTGGACCTTTTGGGATAGAATTTTCAAATCCAATTTCGAAAAAAAATAACATGCAAGAAAATACCCTTCAAGGAAATCCTTTCTTTGCGCTGAAGACATTATATACAACAGCATTTATTTCCCTTGCATACCTTCTGTTATCAGTCTGGCTGGTAGGGTTTAAAACCGATCAACTCATCCTGATATTTATTTTTAATACCCTGTTTTATATCTCCACAGGAACCAGGAAATTTATCATTGGCTTCTCAATTTTCATTGTCTATTGGATTATTTTTGATTACATGAAAGCCTTTCCAAACTACCTTTATAATACCGTTCACATTGAGGATTTATATAGAACGGAGAAAACACTTTTCGGTATCAACTTTAATGGCCGGCTGCTTACGCCTAACGAATATTGGAAGTTGAATACCAACCATTTTTTAGATGTAATCACTGGATTCTTTTACCTGATGTGGGTACCTGTTCCTTTGGCATTCGCGGGCTACCTATTCTTTAAAAACAAAAAACAGTTTGTTTATTTCTCACTTACGTTTTTGTGGGTTAATCTTTTAGGATTCGTAATTTATTACTTTTTTCCTGCAGCACCACCCTGGTATGTGCAGGAACATGGCTTTGAGTTTATTTCAGGAACAGTTGGAAATACGGGCGGCCTTGCTCGTTTCGACCATTTTTTTGGGATTCATCTTTTTCAGGGGATTTATAGCAAAGGTTCGAATGTATTCGCGGCCATGCCATCATTACATTCTTCTTATCCTTTGATTGTACTGTACTATGGGTTGAAAAATAAATTAGGAGCGATCAACATTTTCTTTGCCGTCTTGGCTTTTGGGATCTGGTTTGCCGCCATTTATAACAGCCACCATTATTTATTAGACGTGATTGCAGGCATCCTCTCTGCGGCGATAGCTATTACCAGCTTCAATTATTTTTTAACCAATACCAGATTCAAAGAAAACCTGAATCGTTTAATTAGCAGAATTAGTTAATACTTTTAAATAGAATTTCGTTTTACGATATAATAAAAAATGCCGCTTTCGCGGCATTTTTTATTACTGAATTTCAATCTGTCTTGAAACTGCTTTCGCTTCTTCTTTTTTCGGAAGGCTAAGTCTGAGAACCCCTTCCTGATAACTGGCTTCAATTCGGTCAACATCTGCACTGTCCGGCAACGTGAACGCCCTTGTAAAGGAAGAATAGCTGAACTCCCTTCTCGTATAAGATTTCTCATTCTCATTGCTTTCCATTTTTTTCTCAGTTGAAATGGTTAGCTTATCTCTTTCAATGTTTACCTTGAAATCTTCTTTCTTAAGTCCTGGCGCAGCCAATTCAATGTGGTAAGCCTCTGCCGAATCTGAAATGTTAACTGAGGGAATGTTGCTGGTGCGTCGGCTTGAAAAGAATGTGTCTTCAAGAACGGATTCGAAAATGTCATTAAAGCCTGGCAATAATACATTGTTCTTTTTTTCTGGATTGAATTTAACCAATGTCATAGTTTTTCCTTTTAATGGTTTAATAATAAATGGACTATAAATCAATTAATTTTAATTCTGCCTGCATTTCTACAAGCACGATAAGCTTAAAACAACTCCTATGCCAACCGCTATTTTGCCTGAACTGGCACCATCCAACTGAAAAAATTACATCTTCTATGAAAAAATTTCAGATTTAAGCTGCAAATATTTCAGATTTTAAACTACTGTTATTTAAGGAGAGTATAGTAAATGATTTTGAAGATTCGTAACGTTATCGTTCTTAATATAGCGAACAAACTCATCAGATATGTATGAAAAAAAATCCCTCTAGATAAGATCGGGAGGGATTTCTGGTTGTACTCATTAGTAACTTTCATCCGAAAGAGGAAAGATCGTCATCGTTAATCTTTCAGGCTGAACTGCCTGGCACAAGTATAGTGATATTCAAATATAAAAACAATATCAAAAGAGAACAAGCCTACAGAATCCACTGCAGGCCTGTAATTAGACGTTGTCATCAATCTAATTTAAGGAGCGTAAATGTAACAGAATAGTTAGATTTATTTACAATTATTTCGAAATTAATTGCATATAATTTACTCAAATTCTATAGGGTATGTCGTCAATTAGCCTTTAAAGGCTATTAATTAATAATGTATTGTAGCAGTATGGTTTAATTTTTACGATTACATTTTATTAATTGTGTTGGGATTTGTCAACAACAATATTTTTAGAAACATTAAAATTATGGATCAATTTCACAGATAGCTTATGGAATGCACGATATTATTCCTGTAGTGTTTTAATTAGTTGCCGGACGAATTATTTTAAATACTTTATCAGGCAAAAAAGCTTTGTATGAATCACGCCCAAAAAAATATTGGTATATCCAGTATATTTGAAGATATTAGAATGATCTACACATAAGAAATAAAAAATGCAGGAATCCATCCTTCCCAAATTGGAAGCTTCGAGAAAAGAATTACTGGATTTGGGTATGCGTAACACGCTCCTGAATTATAAAATGCCAAAAGCGAGAGGCATCCAAGTAATTCAGGAAAAAGCTGTTGCTATCTTTGAAATTATTGTCCGCCAAAATAAAGCCATGACTTTTCTAAGTCGGCCAGGAAAGGATGACGACGATGCGATAGAATGGCCTGAGATAACCAAAGAGGAACTCGAAAGCGCTTATCAGGATACCCGACTGCAGACCAGCGAGACAGAACAAAAGCTGCAAACCAAAATTCTTAATACTTACTACTTTGCCCGTACCAGTATAGAAGAACAGGGGGTAAATATCTTGTATTTATCTTTGGGAATGCTCAATTGGTATGAGCAGGGAAATACGACCGAGCAGCGCCAGGCGCCATTACTCTTAATTCCGGTAAGGCTGGAGCGATCAAGTGCAAGCGAACGTTTCAGACTAAAATACACCGGTGGCGAGATTGGAGCCAATTTATCGCTGCAGGCAAAAATGATGGCAGATTTCAATATCACCATTCCTGATTTGAGTGATATTGAAGATTTCGACCTTAAAGCCTATACAGATGATATTGCAACGCGGATAAAACACCATGAACTATGGAATATTGATCTGGATGCTATTGAACTGGGATTTTTTTCGTTCGGTAAATTTATGATTTACCACGATCTGGACAGTAACAAATGGCCGGAAAGTGGAAAGCCAGGTACACATGCTATTTTAAATTCCCTTTTTGGTGCAGGTTTTACGGATGCTCAACCTACCGCCAACGATGATCATAATTTAGACAAGGAAACAAATGCTCATGAACTTTTTCAGGTAGTAGATGCAGACAGCTCTCAGGTACTGGCCATGCTGGCTGTACATGAAGGCCGGAATTTAGTAATTCAGGGGCCTCCGGGAACAGGAAAATCTCAAACCATTACAAATCTTATTGCAAATGCGGTAGGCCAGGGTAAAAAAGTGCTTTTTGTGGCCGAAAAAATGGCTGCTTTAGAAGTAGTTAAGCGTCGTCTTGATGCTATTAACCTGGGCGAAGCTTGTTTAGAACTTCATAGCCACAAATCCAACAAAAAGGAATTGCATACAGAATTAAAGCGGGTTTTAGAACTTGGCAAACCTTCGCTTACCCACCTTCAAAATGAGCTGATGGAATTGGATGCTTACAGGAGTAAATTAAACGGTTACTGCAATTCAATTAATCTGGAAATTGGTAAAAGTGGATTATCGGGCCAAAAAGTAATTGGTTATTTGCTACAGCTTGCCGATGCCTGTAAAGATGTCAAAATTGTAAACATACCAATTACAAATCTCAATGGCTGGGATATGATCCAAATGAGCCGGGCAGAAAAAAGAGCTGAAACAATTTCCGCCAGATTACAGGAGATCGGCGTTCCGGCTAAATTGATATTTTATGGAACAAGGATTAAAGTTTTATTAACACATGAACAAGAAGCTTACCAATCGCTGATTAATAGTGCTTTGATTGCTACAAAAAATATCGATCAGGTTGCAAAAGGTGCCGCTGCCTGGCTGTTGATGCCCGAACCGGGTGCTTCATCAGAAATTGAAAACCTGGTAGAAGTGGCGAAAGTGGTTACTGCCCGACCGGATTTAAGAGAAATAGCGGTTGCAGATTCAGCCTGGAGTACCAATTATGAAGATCTCCGTGATTTATTGGAAACCGGCGAAAAGCTATCTAATTTAAGGCAATCTTATGAAGAGATTTTATTGCCAGAAGCATGGAATCAGAACGTACTCCATATTCGTCAAAATCTCATTTCGTACGGAGAAAAATGGTATAAGTTTGTTATCGGCGACTATAAAAGAAGCGTAAAAGAATTGGCTTCTTTTGCGAAAGTACCATTACCAAGCGAGTTAAAAGGGAAACTAAAATATATTGATGATATTTTAGAAGCCAACAGATTAAGTGCTGAACTGACGGCATATGAACCGCTTGCACAAAGGCTTTTTGGAAGCCGATGGCAAAAATTAAAGACCCGTTGGCAAGAACTCAATCAGATTTTATCTTTTGTGTCCAAAGTCCAAAAAGGCATCTCGAACAGGATTTATCCCGAAACATTATTAAATATTTTAATCCGGAATGAACAGCCAGGAATTGCATCAGACTGGATTGAAAAATTAACTGCTGCTGCAGCCCATCAGCAAGCAGATTTTACTGCACTTTTAACGAGACTTGATTTTGATGATTACCTGCTTACTGACGATAAAAAACTTTTGCACCTGAATTTTAAGGATCAACAAGAATTATTGCAATTGTGGTCTGAACGTTTCGTAGAGATTCACCATGCCATTCAATGGAATAATTTAGTGGAGGCAAGTGAGACAGAGGGGCTTGGCGAAATAACTCAGTTTGCCAGTACCTGGGATCATGCAGCTTTATATTTAAAAGTTGCCTTACAAAAAACCTGGTACGAGCATCTAATCACAAAGGTAATGCATGAAAGACCGCCGTTAAGGGGTTTTGAGCGTGCGAGTCACGAAGATATTATTGAGAAGTTTAAAGCACTTGATATACTTAACCTCGTTTATAACCGCGCCCGGGTTGCGTTGAAACATTATGAACAATTGCCAAAGCTGGAAGGCGGCGGACAAATGAGTGTTTTACGGACAGAGTTTAATCGAAAAGCCAGACATTTACCGATTAGAAGATTGATGCAGGAAGCAGGATTAGCCATTCAAGCCATTAAGCCTGTGTTTATGATGAGTCCGATGTCGATTGCCAGCTTCCTGCCCCCTGGAGAAATAGAATTTGATCTGATCATTTTCGATGAAGCCAGTCAGGTGCGCCCGGTAGAAGCATTAGGAGCCATATTAAGAGGGAAACAGCTGGTTGTTGTCGGCGATACAAAGCAGTTGCCACCAACCAGTTTTTTCGATAAATTAAATACAGAGACGGAAGATGAAGACAATGTAACGGCAGATATGCAAAGTATTTTAGGCATGACGGACAGTCAGGGGGCACCTCAACGGATGTTACGCTGGCATTATCGAAGTCGGCATGAATCTTTGATCAGTTTGTCTAATCACGAATTTTACGAAAATAAGCTGGTGGTGTTTCCGAGCCCCGGATCGAAACATAAAATGGGTTTAACCTTTCATCACCTGCCAGATGCAGTATATGATCGGGGTAAAACTAGAAGCAATCCGAAAGAAGCGGAGACGGTTGCGGAAGCTGTTATTCAGCATGCGCTGCTCAATCCAAAGCAAAGTCTTGGTGTAATTGCCTTTAGCACTTCGCAAATGCAGGCCATTCAAACCGCATTGGAGTTGAAGAGACGGAAAAATCTGGAGGTTGAAAACTTCTTCAGAAGCCATAGTGATGAGCCTTTCTTTGTGAAGAATCTTGAAAATGTACAGGGAGATGAGCGCGATGTAATTTTCATTAGCATCGGCTACGGCCGGATTGATGACGGAAAGGTACCAATGAGCTTCGGTCCCTTAAATAATGAAGGTGGTGAAAGACGTTTGAACGTTTTAATTACCAGGGCAAAATACAGGTGTGAGGTTTTTGCTAATATTAATGCGGATGATATCACTACTACTGCCACTACGAAATTTGGTATTCGCGCCCTGAAGAGTTTCCTTTATTTTGCTCAACATGGCAAGTTTGATGTTGATCAGGAAGTACCGGTATTAACTGAACGCCCGTTTGAACAGACGGTTGCCGATCGATTAACTGAAGCAGGTTATACTATAAGAAACAAAGTGGGATCCGAAGGCTTTTATATCGACCTGGCAGTTGTTGATCCGGATCATCCCGGAAGGTATTTGATCGGAATCGATTGTGATGGTGACTCTTATGGGAAATCTAAATCTGCCCGTGATCGCGATCGGTTGCGTAAACAGGTTTTACAGGGAATCGGCTGGAAAATGTTCCACCTTTGGAGTACAGAATGGTACCGTAATCCGGAAAGAGAATTTCAGCGGCTGATCGGATTTATCACGGCAGTTAAAGCGCAAACATCACTTGACGATCAGGTAGAGGAAGAAATTAACTCAGAATACAATACGCTAATCAGAGAAGTACCGGAGCAAGTAGATTTACGGGTTCCTATCTATAAACCAGCAAATTTGATCATTGATCAGCCAGTTGATGAACTGCATCTCATTCCGTTTGGTAAGCTTGGAAACTGGATTGCCACAATAGTAGAGGAGGAGAGTCCTGTGCATTTTGAAGAAATGTCTAGAAGGATTGCTGAAGCAGCAGGGATTGCCAAAATGGGTTCAAGGATCCGTTATACCTTAGAAGCGGCTGTCAATTTTGCGGTTACTGAAGGTTTGATTGTTAAAAAAGATGACTTTTTATGGCATCCGGCTATGGACTCTGCAACCATCCGTGATCGGTCTGGTTTGACTAGCGCATCCAAAAAAATCGCTTATATAGCTCCGGAAGAAATGACTTTAGCGATTGTTAAAATCGTAAGCGAATCAATTGCTGTTCAGCCAGATGTAGCAGTACATTTAATTGCAAAGTTGTTCGGTTTTAGCCGGGTAACTGAAGAAATGAAGAAAGAGTTATTGCGGATACTTGACTTAAATGTGGGTTTAGGTATTATCAGAAAAGATGGAGAAGTATTAAAGAATAAACTATTGGAATAATTAGCATAGTATTATTTCACCAGTCATAATTAATAATCCAAATAGGGTTTAAGCAACATTTTTTCTTGAGGCTACAGCGCGTTTGAAACATCCAATTGTTTCAGGTTGCTGTAGCTTTCACATTAATATCCAGACCAAGATTTGCGGTTACTATCGAGGAAACCATCAAAGTCAATCATTATTAACTTTAACTTTTAGTGTTATCAACATTTAAGAACATCTATTTTTACACAAATAACACACAATTATATTGTGCACAACTTATATTTGCATCGTAGTAATTAATTATGAATAATCAGTTAAAGTTAGAGAATCAGATTTGCTTTCCTGTATATGCCTTTTCCAGGGAGATGACTAATCTTTACAAACCCTTTTTGGATGAACTTTCTCTAACCTATCCGCAATATCTGGTGATGTTAATTCTCTGGGAAGAGAAACAACAAACGGTTAACCAGCTTGGTGAGAAGCTTTATTTGGATAGTGGAACGCTTACGCCACTTTTAAAAAGAATGGAACAAAAAGGCATTTTAACGAGAACAAGAAGTAAAACAGATGAAAGGGTAGTGCTCATTTGCACAACTGAAGCTGGCGAGAAAATGCAGGAAAAGGCAGCGCTCATTCCTGAGCAATTGGTCGCTACGTTGGGGCTTTCTATAGATGAGCTGCAACTTTTAAAGAAAATAGTAAACAAAGCACTTGTGAGGAAAGTGCTTGCTTAATAAAAAAGAAGATGACAATCGTTCTAACGATAACATGCTTCGATAAATAAGATAATATGAATTTAATAGATAAAGAACGGATTTCCGGAGTTTTTAAGAAACAAAAAGCATTTTTTGCCTCACGTAAAACACTGGACATATCCTACAGAATAGACCAGCTGAAGAACTTCAGATCAGTTTTTGTTGCGCATAACAACGCTATTTGTGATGCGCTAATGGCAGATTTAGGTAAAAGCAAAAAAGAAGCAGAGCATGCAGAGATCCAACTGGTTTTAGATGAGTTGGATTATTGTATAGAGAATATTGAAGAATGGTCACAGCCGATAAGTGTTCCTTCAAAACCACGTCCCGGTGGGGAAACCGTTTCAAGTAAACTTACTCATCAGCCATTCGGCGTAACTTACATCATTGGTCCATTCAATTATCCTGTTCAGTTGACGTTCATTCCGCTGATTGGTGCATTGATGACCGGAAATACTGCAATTCTTAAACCTTCGGAAAATACACCTGAAGTTTCTAAAGTAATCGGTAAAATCATTGCTGAATCTTTTCAACCCGAATACGTTGCTGTGGTGCAAGGTGCTATTGAAGAAAATACATTGCTTCTTACTTTTCCTTTCGACTATATCTTTTTTACCGGGAGTGCTAATGTGGGCAAAATCGTGATGGCTGCTGCTGCAAAGCAACTGATCCCGTTAACACTTGAGTTAGGAGGGAAGTCGCCTTGTATTGTCCATCATGATGCAAATCTGGATCTTGCTGCAAAAAGAATTTCATCTGGCAAATGGGCAAATTGCGGACAAACCTGTGTCGCACCCGATTATGTTTATGTGCATGAAGATGTTAAAGATGAACTGATAGAAAAGCTTAAAAACTACCTTAAGGAAACCTATGAGGATGAAACGCTTGGAAAGATCGGGAAAGTGGTTTCAAAAAAACAAATTGAAAATCTGGCTGGATATATAGCGGCTACACCGGAAAAATTAATCTATGGTGGAAATTACGATTTGGAAACCCGCCACTTTGAGGCGACATTGTTAGATGATGTAATCTGGGATGATGCCGTAATGCTGCAGGAAATTTTCGGTCCGATTTTGCCCTTTTTAACTTACCGAGATATTAATGAAGCCTTGAACGAAATCAATAACAGACCCAAACCCCTTGCCTTATATGTATTTTCTGAAAATCAGGAATTTGCGGATTATGTATTGGATCATACTTCCAGCGGTGATGCCGAAATAAACAGTACATTAATTCATGTAGGCACACATTTTCTTCCTTTCGGTGGCGTAGGCGCTTCGGGTTTTGGAAAATATCATGGGAAGTTCAGCTTTGAAACATTTAGCCATTTAAGATCCGTACTGCAAATTAAATAATATATCAATTCATAAAATAAATAAAATCATAATGAAAGTTTTATATACTGCAGAAGCAACTGCAACCGGTGGCCGTAACGGACACATTACAAGCGATAACGGAATTTTAGATGTTGAGGTGCGCATGCCTAAAGCATTAGGTGGTGCCGATGATAATTATACCAATCCCGAGCAATTATTTGCCGGCGGATATGCGGCATGTTTTGATAGCGCGCTTAATTTAATTATCAAGCAAGGGAAAGTGAAAACTGGTGAAACCAGCGTTAAAGCAAATGTGAGCATTGGTCAGATAGATAATGGTGGCTTTGGTTTATCGGCAGCATTAGCCGTCAACATTCCAGAAGTAAGTATTGAAGAAGCACAGGCTTTGGCAGATAAAGCACACCAGGTTTGTCCGTATTCTAACGCTACCCGTGGAAACATGGAGGTAACCATTACGGTTACTAATCACTAATAAATAAAAATTTTAAATAAAAACAATAAAATGGGATTATTAGAATCATTACAGTGGCGATATGCCGCTAAAAAATACGATCCGTCGAAAAAAGTAAGCGAGGAAAACATTGATAAAATTGTAGAGGCTGCAAGATTAGCCCCAACATCATCCGGTTTGCAGCAATTCAGGGTTTTGGTGGTATCTAACCAGGAACTTAAAAAAAAGCTGAGTGAAAATGCGCTTAATCCGGAGGTGATGGTAGACTGCTCCCACGTATTGGTTTTTGCTGCATGGGATAATTATACTGCTGAGCGTATAGATGCCATTTATGACCGTACTACGGACGAGAGAGATTTGCCAAGAGGAAGATTCTCTAGTTACACCGATAAAATTAAAGGTATTTACCTGAACGAGGCTGCTGAAAAAAACTTTGTACACACCGCACACCAGTCCTATATTGGTTTTGCGATGTCTATTGCAATGGCAGCAGAATTGAAGGTGGATAGTACGCCTGCCGAAGGTTTCGATAGTGCGTTGGTTGATGAAGTACTTGGATTAAAAGAAAAAGGACTTCGTAGTGTTACGCTATTATATCTTGGTTATCGCGATAGTGATGGTGATTGGTTGGCGGGAATGAAAAAAGTCCGTAATCCAAAATCAGAATTCGTGATCGAATACCGTTAGTTTTTTAAGAAGCTGTATTATAATACGAATTATTATCCCGAGCCTGTAGAAAGACTTGTAAAGTTGTTTAACAGTGTTTCAACAAGTTTAACATGGAAATCTTAGTTTAATAATTATGATACAGCTTCTTCTTTTCAAATTATTCACTCAAGCTTACAATAAGATCATCCGACAGGATTTTCCTTAGCTTGATTAGGATCTAGTTTAATAAATAATAAAAACATTAAGGCATTAAGTGATCCGTGCCAGCACTGGAGTAACTCACCGCTTTGAGAAAGGAAAATTTTTAGCATGCTCCCATGGTCCTCCACGATAATACCATAAATCAAGCCCTGTAGCTGTAACCATAAATGGCTTAAAATTTTCCTGAATAGTGGCCTGTAATGTTCTCGCCAACGATGAATCCACTTTATTTTGAATAGTTATATGCGGTCTGTAACCCTGTTTGTCCTGTGGAATCAAATCTGCCTTAAAAAGAGCCGAAAAGTGTTTATGTATTTCGCGGAGGGTTTCACCGTGTATCGCATAGGCAACCCCATTACCGATATTGATTGGCCTTATCACTTCAAGCTGAAAGGATTCCTGATTCAATTCTGAAAGTCTTTCAATCACATAATCTTCATCAGGCAATTTGTGAAAGAGTGTAAGGTGTGCATCTAAATAGTTAATTGCCGGAGGAAAGTAGAGCCGGCGTTGTTCGTTGAAGAAAGCCTGACTTTCCATATCAAGCTGAAGTGTAAGAATATAAGTTTTATCTGTCTCCATTATTTGTCGCCGCAATAAAGCACTTTTGGATGGCGATCTTCGATTTCATCAGCCAGCTTACCAAGTAACTCTTCATCGAAACCTCCTGTATTTTTACAGATGTTTAATATATTATTACTGTCGGGTTCAAATGACGCAACCATCTTGCCTTCATAAAATACACTGTACTTACAAGTTTCCCCGTCCTTAAATGGAAACTGACCTACTAAAAACTCATAGGTATTATCATCAGCGTCATATTTAATACTGTATTTTTCCATATAAATTGAATTTTGACATGATTAGCTACGTAATTAAACTGGTGGAAAGAAGCAAAAAAACCTAAAAAATAAACCCGTCAATTATAGCTCAAACATGATCAGTTCAAACGATTGACGGGCATAATATGACCAATTAAATTAACAGCAATCTATCAGTTCACTAAGATTTTGCAGCTTTTAAAGATGAAATCTCTGTTAAGGCATTCTGAATACCATCCCTTTGCTTATTCAAAAGACTTAAATGATCTGCATGAGTGGCAGTATCCTGCAGCAAAGCATCGTATTTTTCGATTGCCGCTTTTTCTCCAGTCTCTATAGCACCTAAAATAGCCGCATCTTCTTTGCTGCTCAAAGCCTCTTTAATGTCGATCCATGTTCTATGAATAGCACCTAAAATGCCACCTTCATTATTATCAGACTCACCACCATGTGAAGCTAAATGCGCTTTGAGTTCTAATTCATATGCTTTTCGTTCAGCAGCATATTCTAAGAAAATTGCTTTTAAATCTAAACTTTCTGTAGTTTCAGCAGCCGATTCATAACCTTCTTTTCCGTCGTTTACAATTGATACCAGACCTTTTAAGTCACTGATAATTTCGTTATTATTTTCCATTTTTTTATAGGTAGATTTCCTTAAACAACGGAAGGCTGTGGCAAATTGTTTTGAATATCCGATCCTTTATGTTCGAACTGTTAAATTAACCTTTGGAATGGTCTTCAATATATTTAGCAATGGCCTGTCGTCCGTTTGTGCCTGCGGCCTTTGCATATTCCTTATATTTCTCAGCGGTAATGCCAGCTTGCTGAGCTGCATAGGAGACTTCATTTGGATCGTTCAGATCTACTTTAGCATCATCACGACCATCTTGTTTTTTCTTATTATCCATAGCTGGAGAACACGGAAAAGCTTCTTAATGTTTAAAAAATATGGTTAAAAGGGGGAAAGCAGCCTTGCCACTAATGCATTTCAGTCGGTAACGATGTATTGGTTTATAATTTATTGGAACAATTGCCAAATTATCCGTATTGAAAGAGTAGGTATACAAGTTATTTACAACATACCTTTCAAATGAATATGCCTGGCCAGGTATTGATTTGAAAATGGAGTGGCCATAAAAACAAGAGACATGTTTGAACAAAATCAGAAACCATTAGTAAATCCATTAAACAGATATCCAAAACCACCATTTGTTAAACAGCCCCAGGAAGTGCCGGGTCTGGCATCTAAAATGGATCCGGTTCCGGATCATGGAGAGAAAAGTTATAAGGGCTCGGGAAGACTTTTGGGCCGTAAGGCTTTAATTACCGGAGGCGACTCCGGAATCGGACGTGCTGCTGCCATCGCATACGCCAGAGAAGGTGCGGATGTAGTGATCAATTATTTACCGCAAGAGCAGTCTGACGCTGATGAAGTCCTGGCACTCATTGAAGAAGCAGGAAGAAAAGGATTTGGCATTCCGGGCGACATTACTACAGAAGAATTCTGTAAATCTCTGGTAGAACAAGCTGCAGAAAAGTTAGGAGGAATAGATATCCTGGTCAATAATGCAGGTCATCAACAAGCAGTTGATTCACTTCTTGATATCAGTGCGGAACATTTTGACACGACAATGAAAACGAATGTTTATGCGCCATTCTGGATTACCAAAGCTGCACTGCCTATGCTGCCAGAGGGAGCAGTAATTATTTCCACCAGTTCAGTTCAGGCTTATGACCCATCGGAAAATTTGTTCGATTATGCGCAGACTAAAGCCGCTAACGTTGCTTTTGTTAAATCTCTCGCAAAGCAACTTGGTCCAAGAGGAATTCGGGTAAATGGAGTAGCGCCAGGCCCGGTTTGGACGCCTTTACAAACCAGCGGTGGTCAACCTCAGGATGCGATTGTAAATTTTGGCGAGGTTACACCACTTGGCCGTCCGGGGCAGCCTGCAGAACTGGCTTCAATCTATGTACAGCTTGCAGATAGTGATGCCAGTTACGCAACAGGACAAATTTACGGTGCCGCCGGCGGGAATGGACATCCATAACCTAAATCGCATGCTTTGTTGTAAAAGCTTCTCCTTACAGGGGGAAGCTTTTCGCTTTTATATGCATTCTATTTGCTGATGAAAGAAATCTAAAACCATCATTCAAAATAATTGTCTATCTATTACATTAACTGTTACTAACTTGCTAAGACATTTATGAGGATAGGCATTATCGCTCACCTCAAGCATCCTATATCTGCGCCCTTTGCAGGAGGACTTGAGGTATTTACACATGAAATTACCAGAAGGCTGGTTGCCCGCGGCCACGATGTTATATTATTCGCTAGCTCGAGTTCAGACGAAAATCTTCCGGTAGACCCCATTTTATCAGATGAAGGTTACGACCACAAGACCGGAATGCGCATTAAACTTCGTGATTTACCATCAGAATATATAGCCGAACATCATGCTTATTTCGGCCTGATGTCTAAAATTGATGATTATAATTTAGACATTATCTTCAACAACAGCTTACACTACATTCCAATTACGATGGCGAATATGTTAAGCACGCCAATGCTTACTGTTTTGCACACACCGCCATTTTACGAGTTAAAACTTGCTATCAAAGCAGAGCGAAAAAATCCGGTAATCCGGTATGTTACCGTGTCACAACAAAGTGCCATTAACTGGGAAGAAATTGTTCCCAACTGCGAGGTGATTGAAAATGGAATCGATCTTACACAGTGGAAGTCTGAAACAAAAGTTAAAGAGAAATCTAATGCAGTTTGGTTCGGACGTATTCACCCAGACAAAGGTTTGCATTTAGCCATTCAGGCTGCAAAAATTGCAGGTATTTCACTTAAAGTAGCTGGGGGAATTGCTGATCAACGGTATTTTAAAGAGAAAGTATCCGGTTTAATAGATGAAAATGTAGAACTTTTAGGTCTTCAGGATCAAAAATCATTAAATAAGTTGATTTGCAATGCCAGTGTTTGTATTGTTAGTCCTTGCTGGCAAGAGCCCTTCGGGTTAGTGGTAGCAGAGGCCTTGAGTTGCGGTACACCGGTTGCCGGTTTTAAAATGGGTGCATTACCAGAAATCGTAGCTGAAGGAACCGGAATCCTGGTGGATTATCCTAATGTTGATGATCTCGCCGATGCGATTAAAGGCTGTCTCGAGATAGATCGAAAAGTCGTTAGTGACTATGCAAGGGGAAGATTCGATATCGAAAAAATGATGGATAAATATGAAGAAATGATTGCCGAGATTGCGCAAAGCAACATTCAACAGGATGTATTAAAAATATGAAACTGAATATTAATGAAACAGAATATTATATCAAAAAGTACAGTCCCATTACTCTAAAAGGCCTATTACACGGTTGTTCATCAGACGCGATGTTAAAGCTATGAAATTCAATATTGCTTTTTATGTGCACCACCACGGTTCAGGGCATATCACCAGGGTAGCACAAATTATAGAAAAATTAACAGGTTTTGACATTACATTGCTTGGCAGTAATTTAAAGCCTCTTTCGCATTTGCTTCCAGATGATGTTCACTTAATCCATCTTCCTATGGATATCGAATGTGACACTGACAAATATTTTCAAAATGGCAACAACGTTGAAGCTTTGCATTATGCACCTTTAAACGTATCCGGCATTGCCAGTCGCGTTGCAATGATGACTACGTTCTTTAAACAAAAACAACCTTTATTATTAATTGTAGATGTATCAGTAGAAGTTACTTTACTGGCCAGATTAGCTGGCGTACCAACAATTGTAATGAGGCAGCATGGGCATAGGGAAGATCTTCCTCATTTAATGGCTTATCAAAGTGCAGAGAGGTTACTGGCACCGTTTTCCAAGTCAATTTCACCAAAATCTGCGCAGTGGATCGTAGATAAAACAAGTTATGTGGGGGGCTTTTCAAGATTCACCAATCAAAATAGCCGCAACGAGAAGAAAAATCATGTAGCAATCATTTTGGGAAGTGGGGGAACATCAATTGACTTGGCGTTTGTAAAATACTTGTCTGATTCCTGTCCGGATTACTATTTCCATGTAATTGGAAAAATAGATGGTCAGCCAGATGTGATTTCTAACGTAGAACTTTGCGGTCATATTGAGGATCCAAAAACGGTATTGGATTTATGTGAAGTGGTGATTGGTAATACCGGACATAATACCGTAATGGAAATGGCAAGTCTGGATAAACGTTTTGTGGGCATCCCGGAATCTCGTCCTTTTGAAGAGCAGTTGGACAAGGCCAACGCAATATCTTCAATTCCAGGCGTAAAAATTGTTGCTCCTCAAAGGCTTTTTAGTCACAACTGGCAGGCAACGCTTAATGAATTACAAAAACAAGAAGCAAATTGGAAAGGAATGATTTCAGAAAGTGCGCTGGATGATGCGGCGTTGGAAATTATTGAGGTCGGCAAGAGAATATTTCAATAATTACTTTTTCAACGTAGCCATAATTTCATCATTGGTTGGCTTTCTGATGAGATGAATATTTTGTTTATCCCATTCAATCAAACCCATTCGGTGAAAGGCATTTAACCAACCTTCCATAGGCCAGATATTCCACTTTTGAAAAAAACGATTTGCATTGCCGATGATATCCTCCAGGTGATTAAGCGGTGGCGAAAAACTGTCATGGTATTGGTGATAAGCTTTCGCTGTCATGCTTTTAATCGGAACCTGTTGCTGTTCAGCCGAAAAAGAAAAGTCTGTATCTTCTGCTCCATAACCTTTATATCCTTCATCAAAACCACCTATTTTTTGGTAAGTTGCTTTTGAACAAGCAAAATTTAGCGACCAAAAAAGCGAATAGGAAATTGTTTCCAAGCCTGCCCGGATAGGGTCCGGGATACTCAAACTTTCCATTTTTGACAAGAAATCGTCTTCATTTGTTGCACCCATCTTTAGATATCTAACTTGTCCGCTTAGTAAGGCATTAGTAGTAATCTGGCTTTCATAGTCAGCAATTAGTGTAGCTGATGGAATGCAGTCAACATCCAAAAAAATTAAAAAATCTCCCTTTGCATTTGTGGCCGCCAAATTTCTTGCAGCAGCAAGTGGTAAATTTGCAGACTGCATTAAACTGTAGCAATGAATAGGAAAGGGGAGTAACGGCATTTCCCTGATTGGTTCGTTCATGAAAACAATTACTATTTCATCTGGTAAAACGGTACTTGCTGAAAGACCTTTAATCAAATTACTTAATGCCGATTCCCTTCCGGCAACAATGGTTAAAACTGAGATCATATTACTATCAGTCTAAACAGCGATACTTTGTAATCCTGCAGTCTTATTTACCGTTATTGGCGATGGAACCGGCTTTGCAAAAGATTTGGAGAAATATTGTCTTACGGAGCTAATCACTTTAGAAACAGGCTCCATGATAATTTTCGCATGGCCGGTAGATAAAAGATGATCCTCAATCTGCTCCCAAAAACTTTCGAAATACTGGTTATCCTGTAATGCTGTTACCAGGGTTTGAAAGTCGATAGCAAGTGCCTTCGCTATTGATTTTAACTCTGCCTGTAACGCCGGGCATAAAGTAGTACTTGCCCAAAGTTTTCGTAAGGAATTTTTAACATTAAGCTTGAAAATTAAAGTATCTAAGGATTCTACCATTTGCTGTTCGCCTTTGGTACTCATATCCTGCCAGTGCTTTAGCTGAACTGAAAAACCAAATTCTACCCTTCCGTTTAACCTTGAAGAGGTGTAAATTTTCACATTTGGCGAATGCCTGATTTTCGCATCAATGCGTTTTAGTCGTTTTCTAAACTCCTCGTCTTCCAGATAGGGAATAGCAGGTAATCGGCCAGAACGATCATAGATTTCGCAAGTTACTGCCAAACTTGGTCCGTAACATTGAAAATGCCGCGGCCACGGATTGGCTACACAAGGATCCAGTAAAGATTCCAGGCGACTGGTAAACAAACGATAAGTTACATCCCTCAAATGGTGAAGCTTAGACTGTGAGGGGGTATCACGGGGTAAAATTCTACCGCCAACTACGTCTACACCATTATCCATTTCTGCTAATATATGATAGATCCAGGTTGGATCCGCCTGGCTATCTCCATCTGTAGAGACGATAATTCCCCGATCTCCGGTTACCCGCATCAGTCGATGATAGGCGTTATCCATCAATAACCTTCTTGCCGTACCAATATGTGCAGTTTCACCTTCCAAAGTAATTGGTACAACGTGTAAAGCAAATTCAGGATAAGTAATTTGGTAAGCTTCGCAAATTTGCAAAGTCTGATCTGTACAGTTATTCGCCAGCACTAAAACTTCAAAAATATTATGGTCAATTTCATCTCCGGATGGGTTACATTGATTTCTTATTGCATCAAGTGTATCCTGAATACATTCAGCTTCATTTTTTACAGGAACAACAACAGATAAACGTAATAAGGGATTTGGCGGAGTGGAAAAGAGGATTTTATTTTTGTCGAATAAGGGTACGATCATAAGGCTTAAATAGATGTTTGATAACACAACACCATTATCTAAGACAATGTTTTTATAATAATAATTCGTGAGTTTTAAGCTATGTACGTATTGGTAACAAGCAACGTATGTCATTCAATTCAATATTTCGTTTCCTTTTGACAGGAGAAAGAAAAGTAGCAATAGAAAATCAGCAATATCAGCGACTCTCAATTTTCGCAATGATCTGATTAATTATTGGCGAATGCAGGGCAATTTTATGACTTTCAGGATTTAAGTCGCTTTCAAATAACGGTACTTTTTCAATGAGTTCATCCAAAGGCAGTAATTGCCAGTCTTCGCCAGGAGGTCTTAGCGCGGCAAGGATATGACCATGGTGGGTAATTTCGTAAACGCCGTCAGTTTCGCTAACAGTCAGTTCAGTATTCTCTCCATCAAGGGTAACGATGAGGTTAAAGGGTTGCATGGTGTGATAACAGGATTAAATTCATAAAAGTTTCTAAGAAGCAGAAATATCATCTACTTGCAACATATCATTTACCCTTTTAAAAAGTTCAAAAATATCAAAAGGTTTCGTTACAATGCCATCATGCCGGCAAGGAATATCAGGAATTTGATGAAGCAAAGCCGCAGTCATTAAAATTATTTTTATCTGTTCAGTTTTCTTGTTTGCTTTTATCAGGTTACAAAGCGCCCTTCCATCGGTACTTTCCAGCACAATATCCATCAAAATTAAATCAGGCTTAAAATCAAAAAGCATTTCCTCCAGTCCTTTTGAGCCGGTGAGCGATCTTGTAGAAAAGCCTTCCTCGTTAAATACAGCGGAAATCATTTCAGCATTAGATAAATTGTCTTCTATGATGAGGATTTTTTTCACAGTTTAGCTAATATATGGAATTTATGATCAGTAAATTAACCTAATTTTCCTAAACAATATTTTTTCATTCTTTCGGGTATTTACCGATAACTATTGGAACTTAGACGCGTACATCATCGTAATATTACCTGGCTCCGGGAAGCTAAATTAGACCTCATAAAAGTATTACTCTAATTCGAAAAACGCCTAACTGGCCTAAATTGACTTATTTTGACTTCTAAAATTAATTTCTCTGTGTGTCAACTAATTAGCGCCGTGCACTTGCAGATGTAAATAATGCATATAAATTTGTAAAATGACTGTGACTGTGCTGGCTATCCTGGAGACCGATTTTGTTCCTGCAAAACATTTAGCAAAAATAATGAACGATCGCTTGAATCGTGCAGCGAAAGAACTTGCTGATGTGCATTTGAAGGCATTAACAGGAAGAGGCTTTTCGAAAGATGATCTGGTCGTTTACCTCAGCTACAATCCGAAATTTAAAATACGTTATCGCATTGTAAATGATGTTCCTGCCGATATAGAATATTTCGTTGCAGAATGCTGTGGCCGTTTAGGTTACATTCTTTGGAGAACCAATGTGATTGCAATCGACAGGGAATAAGAATATTTATCAGTTCTGATGAAGTAACAGGAACGTTTTTAGGTGTGATGTATCTAAGTAGATCCTGCGCGGTTCCGGCCGGTAATTAGGTTTGCCTGTAATAGCGATCGAAATCTACGCTGCCATTACATACTAGTTAAGATGCGGCAATTCGTTTTGACATTCTTTAACTATATTTGCCAGCATATACATTTAAAGGCATCATTTTATATGAGTTTAGTAAAACCCGAAACCCATTACGAGCTTGTTTCAGGACTGGAAATACATGTTCAGTTAAATACCAATACTAAAATTTTTTCTGCTGATAGCGCGTCTTTCGGAGCTTTACCAAATCAAAATATCTCTACCGTTTCACTTGCTTTGCCTGGTGCATTACCAAAATTGAATAAAGAAGTAGTTGCCAAGGCAATTCGCATTGGTTTAGCGCTTAACTGTACAATAAATCAGGTTAATCATTTTGATAGGAAGAACTATTTTTACGCAGATTTACCAAAGGGATATCAGATTACACAAGATAATCAACCGATTTGCATCAACGGTTTTTTAGAAGTCGAGTTGAATGGTGGTTTGACAAATAAGATAGGGATCAATCGCATTCACCTGGAAGAAGATGCCGGAAAAAGTATTCATGACCAGAATGAGCATTACTCGCTTGTTGATCTTAATCGTGCCGGAGTGCCATTAATTGAAATTGTTACCGAGCCTGATATCCGCAGTGCGGAAGAAGCTTCTGCTTTATTGAGTGAAATTAGAAAACTTGTTCGCCATTTAAATGTGAGCGATGGGAATATGGAAGAAGGTAGTTTACGTTGCGATGCCAATATTTCTATCCGTGAAAATGGAACCACAGCATTCGGAACGCGTTGCGAAGTGAAAAATTTAAACTCTATGCGGAATGTACGCAGGGCCATGGAATTTGAATTTAGCCGACAGATTAATGTGGTTAGTAATGGAGGAAAAATTATTCAAAGCACCTTGAATTTTGATGCTGATAGAGGTACTACCTCACCAATGCGAACTAAGGAAGAAGCCAATGATTACCGCTACTTTTCTGATCCTGATTTGCAACCCGTTTATATTTCTAACGAATGGCTATCAGAAATCACAGCCTCCATGCCCGCCTTACCTAATGAAATTTCGAAGCAAATGGTTGCTGAGTTTGAGATCAGCAAAGCTGACGCTGCTTTATTTGCCGAAGATTTAGATTTACTCAGCTACTTTAACCAGGCTTTACCAAATGTTAATACGAAGAAGACATTAATTAACTGGTTAATTGGTCCGGTTAGAGCGGTATTAGGCGACAAAGGAATTACTATTGTTGATTATAAGGTTAAACCAGAAGCTTTGGCGGCAGCTATTAACCTGGTAGATGAAAAGAAACTCACTCAGCAAATTGCTATCCAGCAATTGTTACCTGCCATAGAAGGGAATAAAAATGCAAACGTTGAAGACCTTGCCAAATCATTAAATCTGCTCATTACTGAAAATAGCGATGAGTTGGGCGGTTTTATAAGTGAGGTGTTAAATAAGTATCCACAACAAGTGGAAGCCTTTAAAAAAGGTAAAAAAGGCGTTTTAGGTTTGTTTGTTGGCGAGGTTATGAAACTGGCCAAAGGCAAAGCAGATGCGAAGAAATTGAATGAATTGATACTAGAAAAACTTAAATAATGAGATTAAAAAATCTAAGTCTGATCGTGTTAATTGCGATCGCTTTCACGGCATGTAAGCCGAAAGATAGTTTTAATATTGATGGAACTTTCAAAAATCCTGGCGCAGAAAAAAAGGTATTTCTTTTTGGAATGCAAAACAGCCAGATGGTTGCCATCGATTCAACGAATTTATCAGAAAAAGGGGAATTTAAATTTATCAGAAAAACGCCGTCTGTAGACTTCTTCAGGGTTTCGATTGGGAACCACGAATTTATGCTGATCGCTAAAAACGGAGATGATATCAAACTTGAGGCAGATCTGGCTGATAAAACAATGGCATACAAAATTTCTGGTGCAAATGAAGTGGAGAAATTATCAGAGTTAAATACACTAAGAAATAATTTTGCCAAGCAGGTAGAGAAACTACAGGCAGACTTTGAGGCGAAAGTGGCTACCCAGCCGCAGAACAGAGCAACTGTCCTGGAGGAAATGAAACCTCAGTATGAATCTTATATCAATCAGCTAAATACATCAATCTTGAAATTTGCGAAAGACAATAAAGGTACGTTAGCAAGTTTCTATGCAATGAATACGTTAAGTCCGCAAGAATTTGAAGCCGAATTGGTCGCTTTTGCCGACGAAATTAAGGATGAAATTAAAGGGAATACTACCGTAGATACCTTTATAAAACAGATGGCATTGTTAAAAACTGTTCAGGTTGGTCAGGTTGCGCCAGAATTTACTATTAATACTGCGGATGGAAAGCCTGTGAGTTTATCCAGTTATAAAGGTAAATATGTATTGGTAGATTTTTGGGCCTCATGGTGTCAGCCTTGCCGTCAGGAGAACCCGAACGTGGTAAAAGTTTACAATAAATATAAAACGAAAAACTTCGACATTCTTGGAATTTCCTTAGATACCGATAAAGCTGCCTGGTTAGGCGCAGTAAAAGCAGATGGTTTAACATGGACTCACGTTTCGGAATTAAAAGATTTTAATGGCGAAACAATAAAGAAATACCAGGTTCAGGCCATTCCAACTTCCTACCTCATTGATCCTACTGGAAAAATTGCCGCTAAAAATCTTCGCGGTGATGAACTTGATGGGTTTTTAGCCAAAACGTTACGATAAAAGAAACTCAATGTTAAACTAATTTAAGTCGTTAACAATTTCTTAACTTAGCGTTAACCGAGAGTTGCATCAGAGACACTACTTTCGTAACAAATATTTAACTATGAACAACGCAGGTCAGAAAATATTAATTGTTGACGACGAACCAGATATCCTGGAACTGATTGAGTACAACCTGAAAAAAGAAGGTTATCAGGTTTTCACCGCTTCGAATGGTCAGGAAGGAATTACGGTAGCGAAGAAGGTTCATCCTGATTTGATTATTCTGGACATCATGATGCCTAAGATGGATGGGATTGAGGCTTGCAGGTTGATGAGAGCAATTCCGGAATTTAAAAATACTTTCATGGTATTTCTAACCGCAAGAAGTGAAGAGTATTCAGAGATTGCTGGTTTCAATGTGGGGGCTGATGATTATATTGCCAAGCCAATTAAGCCCCGTGCTTTAGTAAGTCGCATCAATGCAATTTTAAGACGTAATTCAGGTACTGAAGAAGTATCAGAAAATAAGTTAGAGATCGGTGATTTAGTGATTGATAGAGAAGCTTATTTAGTTTTTCAAGGCGGTAACAAGGTAGTATTGGCAAAGAAAGAATTTGAATTATTGTACTTGTTGGCGTCTAAGCCCGGTAAGGTTTATACCCGTGAGTCGATTCTTAAAAATATCTGGGAAGATTCTGTAGTGGTGACCAATAGAACAATTGATGTTCATATTCGTAAACTTAGAGAAAAGTTGGGCGAAACTTACGTATCAACAGTTAAAGGCGTTGGTTATAAGTTTGAGCTTTCATAGCAATTTCATATATATTTAAGCCGCTGATGCGCAGATTAATTTGCGAATCAGCGGCTTTTTAATGTATTACGTATTTCTCACCATCTCTTGGTAACTCCGTTGCAGCTAGTGCTATATTAAATAAAAGACCTTCTGATTTATTTTTAATGAATGATTGGCTACTGCTCATTCAAAAAAGCAGATAGCAGCTTTTAAATTGATGGAGTTGTGCCCCTTTAAAGATTAAACAACTTTATAAGTAATTTGCCGCAGTAACTACACGTTAAGATCATATCGTGCATCCAGGCGCACTGTATTAATTCAAGCCTTCATCTTTGCTTATTCTTTTTATCTGTGGTTAATTTTTAACCCATAGAATAAATCCGTATTTTTGCGGCTTATTAATATTTTTCAGATTGAAGTATCCAAATTTTAAAGACCTTATCCTTTTTGAAGACAACGATTTTATCGTGATCAACAAACCACCCTTTCTTGCCTCGCTTGATGAAAGAGGTGGATCCGGTGAAACCAATGTATTGCGTTTAGCGAAACAGTATAGTGATGACGCACAAGTGTGCCACCGTTTAGATAAGGAAACTTCCGGAGCTTTAATTATTGCAAAAAATCCAGAAGCGTACCGCCATGCATCGATGCAGTTCGAACGTAGAAAGGTGAATAAAACCTATCATGCAGTGGTAGATGGCCATGTCATTTTCGATAAATTATTAGTGGATTTACCCATTTTAAATGATGGAAATAAAAATGTAACGATAGATCGTGCCGAAGGCAAAAGAGCGGAAACGATTTTTGATTCATTGAAATATTATAAACATTATACACTCGTAGAATGTAAGCCGATTACCGGCAGAATGCACCAGATCCGAATTCACCTGGCTACGCAAAGAGCAGCGATTGTTGGAGATGATATGTATAAAGGTAAACCAGTATTTTTATCATCCATTAAACGTGGATATAAATTAACCAAAGGGGAAGATGAACTGCCCGTTATGAAGCGTTTTGCCTTACATGCAAGGCATTTGGTTTTTAAAGGCCTAGATGATCAGGACATCATTATTGATGCTCCGTACCCAAAGGATTTCGCAACTTTAATTAAGCTTTTGGATAAGTTCGACGCATAAATAATTAAATTAAAGATTGTCCGCACAATCTGTTTTAACTACATTTGGAACAATCGCCCTCTATTAAAATTCAATAGAATGTATATCCGTTTTGTAAATTACCTTGATAAAGTTAACCAATATAGAAAGTCAAAAATATCAAACCGTAATTTTCTGATCATACTGGCGGTAATTGTTGGTATTCTTGCCGGACTTGCGGCCGCTGCAATTAAAAGTTTAACCCATCATATTGAAGAATTTCTTCAGTCAGACTGGCATTGGAAATACAAGTATTACCTTTACTTTGTTTTTCCAATGATTGGTATTTTCCTTACTGTTTTATACATTAAATATTTCATCAGAAGAAGCAAGTTCGAAACCGGGTTAACACCATTGCTTTATGCCATTTCGAAAAAATCAAGCAGGGTAGAGGCCCACAACATTTATTCTCAAATTATTACTGCGGCTATTACGGTTGGCTTCGGTGGCTCAACGGGACTGGAAGCACCTATTGTAACAAGTGGTTCTGCAATAGGCTCTAATCTAGGGCGCTTTTTAGGCTTGTCTTACCGTGAAATTACCATGCTGGTAGCCTGTGGTGCAGCTGCAGGTATAGCAGGAGCATTTAACAGCCCGGTGGCCGGAATCGTTTTCGCTATCGAAATTCTTTTACCCGAATTTACCATTCCTGCTTTTATTCCTTTGTTATTATCTGCGGCAACAGCGGCAGTGGTGGCCAGGATATTCTACACGCAACAATTGTTTTTCCTGGTAACGGAAGGCTGGCAAATTAATGCATTGTTTTATTATGTGCTTTTAGCCGGATTAATCGGCTTATTTTCAATCTATTTTACAAAAGCAAATTATGCTGTAAAGGGCTTATTTTATAAAATTAAAAACCCTTATACCAAGGTAATTGTTGGTGGCCTGATGCTCGGAGTTCTGGTTTTTCTTTTCCCCACACTTTATGGTGAAGGTTATATTACCATGAAAAACCTGTTAAGAGGAGATTATCTAGCCGTCATTAACAACAGTATATTTGAAGATTATAATAACATTGCGCCTTTAGTTATTTTATTTACAGTGGTAACCATTTTCATGAAATCGCTGGCAACATTAATTACGCTAGGCGCTGGCGGTAATGGGGGTACCTTTGCACCGAGTTTGATTATGGGCGGCCTGATTGGTTTTATTTTCGCATACACTGTTAACCTTTCTGGATTAGCACATCTAAACGTATCTAACTTCATCGTAGCCGGAATGGCAGCAGCCCTAGGATCTATCATGCATGCTCCTCTTACCGGAATTTTCCTGATTGCAGAAATTACCGGGGGATACATATTAATGGTTCCGTTGATGATTACCACTGCGATTTCTTATGCTATTAACCGAAGCGCTCAAAAGCACTCTATCTACACAAAGGTACTTGCAGATAAAGGTGAATTGCTTTCGCATGAAGATAAAGACACAACAGTTTTAAATCAGATGAAATTAAAATATCTGATTGAAAAAACTTATCCACAGCTACAGATGGGTGATTCGATCGCTGAAAAGATGAATGAAATCGTCCAGTCACATAAAAATATTTGTGCCGTTACAGATGAAGTTGGCGATTTTAAAGGTATTATCTATGTAGAAGAATTATTTAGCGAAATGGTTAATAATCCAGATAAACAAAGTCTGTTAGCTACGGATTTAGTGCAGCTGGCACCCAATACCATTAGTGAAAACGATGATTTAAAAGTTGTGTTGCAAAAAATGGAACAAGATAATGTTTGGCTTTTGCCAGTAATTGACGAGACCAACCGTTATAAAGGCTTTGTTTCAAAAACTGCAATATTTAATAAATACAGAGCGCTGCTCATGAGGCAAAATGACTATATGAGTTAACTAACTGTCTTAAGAACAGATTATAGCGCATAGCTGGTATAAACAAGAAAAGCAGGATGATTTCCTGCTTTTCTTGTTTATACCTTTATGTTGCCTAAATTTTTATGAGCTAACAAACTATATCGCCTGAGTTTACCCTTTTTGGGGATTACGCGGTATCTCTTTTTAACCCAAATTTCTCAATCTTACTATATAAGTGACTTCTTTGAATATCTATTTCGTCAGCTGTTTTGGATACATTCCAGTTGTTTTTCTCGAGCTTAAATTTGATAAATTCTTTCTCAGCATGGTCTTTATAATCCTGAAAATTATTAAAGCTATCGAAAGAAGATGACATACCCGAACCACCACTGGCACCTGCAATTTGAGTGCTGGTTGCTGAGCCAATGTTTGTACCGCCACCCGGATTAGCAAAGGCTCGAACGTCATTTTCAGTAATTACTTTATCGCTTAAAATAATTAAACGTTCGATCATATTGTGTAATTCCCGTACATTACCCGTCCACGGTAAAGCCTGCAATGCAGCCATTCCACTGTCATTAATTTTTTTAACAGGCATTCCGTAATCACTGCAAATACTTTCTAAAAAGTTTTGAGCAATCACCGGGATATCATCTGTACGTTCTGTTAAATGCGGAACATGAATATTAATAACGTTTAAACGGTGGTATAAATCCATGCGGAAATTACCGTCTTCAATTTCTTTAAGCAAATCTTTATTGGTTGCCGCCAGTACGCGAACGTTAACTTCAATTTCTTTTTCACCACCTACACGGGAGATTTTATGTTCCTGCAAAGCGCGCAGCACTTTTGCCTGTGCCGAGAGACTCATGTCACCAATTTCATCTAAAAATAACGTTCCGCCGTTGGCCAGTTCAAATTTACCAATCCGCTGTTTTACTGCAGAGGTAAAAGAACCTTTTTCATGACCAAAGAGCTCACTCTCAATTAATTCTGAAGGGATAGCAGCGCAATTTACTTCAATTAACGGATTATCAGCACGATTAGATTTTTCATGTAACCACCTTGCAACTAATTCTTTACCACTACCATTCGCACCTGTAATTAATACACGGGCTTCAGTAGGTGCAACACGCTCTATGGTTTCTTTAATTTTGGAGATACTTTCTGACTTACCCAGAATCTCTCTGGTTTTGCTGGCTTTACGCTTCAGAACCTTTGTTTCGGTTACTAAATTCCCACGGTCTAAACCGTTACGAACAGTAATTAATAAGCGATTTAAATCAGGTGGTTTGGAGATGAAATCGAAAGCTCCTTTTTTGCTGGCTTCAATTGCGGTTTCAACTGTTCCGTGACCTGAAATCATGATGAAAGGCAGATCAGGCTTTAATAATTGCGCCTGTTCGAGCACTTCCATGCCGTCCATCTTATTCATCTTGATATCGCAGAGTACCAGATCGAAATTTGTCCTTTTGATCATTTCAAGGCCGTCGATACCGTTATCGATATCTTCAACGTCGTAATTTTCGTACTCTAAAATTTCGCGTAAGGTGCTTCTTATTGCCCGCTCATCATCAATAATTAATAGTTTGGCCATTAGTATTTATTCTAGTTGGATGCGAAGATATTACTTTTAAATTAATGTATACTTTTTTGTACAATAATTTAGGCTATAAACGGTAAATTTTGAAAAATGTTTTAATGTTTTTTAATAGGAAAATTATCTCCCGGCTCATCTTTTGACAACGGTTTCTTGATAAGGACTGAAAATTTAAAATGATAAGATGACACATCTGATTTAAACATAGCATGCAGTTGAATGGATAGAAATCCTGTTGCTAAAAGAAAGTAAAAATGCAGGTCTATAAGCCGGGTTCTGTTTTCTGATTGCTCAGAACTTCTATCATTAATCCAGTATAAATGTTGCCATTTATCTCTAACGACCTACCCACTAACATCGGACGGGCAGCCCTACATGCGTTAGCCTATTTGGTCTTTCAACTCCCGGGGTTTACAAACCACTACAGTCGCCTGCAATGCTCGTGCGCTCTTACCGCACGTTTTCACCCTTATCCCGACTTTTACGTCTGGACGGTATATTTTCTGTTGCACTAATCCGTGATTCAGGTTTTCATTCCTCAATCCCTTTCCGTTAGAAAGCGGGATGCCCTGCGTTGCCCGGACTTTCCTCTCTTCCGATAAATCGAAACAGCGATAGAACAACCTGCATTTTGCGCAAAGATCGGATTATTATTTATATTATTATAATACTATTCGTTCGCTAGTATATATATTTCATCTAGCACCTTTTGAGAAAATCTAAAGTTGGTTTGTTGTATTTTCATGACAATAGGTTTTATTGATGTAATTATGCCGATATTTTTTGCTTTTAGAATTATACCTAATGTACCAGTATATTGCAGATTTAACCTTTCGGCTGTTTTTCTACCTTTATTATCATCTAAGATAAGAAGCGACCTTTCTGACTCCATCGCTAATGTAATGGCGCTTGCTTCACTGGCATCAATATCCAATGAGTTTTGAAATGAAATGTTCTGTGGTGATCTGACCTCAATCCACGAAGGTAGAGGAGAACCGAATTCTGCCGCAATAGTAGTAGTTGTTACTATTTTTGAAAAGAGCGTCCTTAAAAGATTAAACTCCTTAATATTTTCTAATAAAATGAAACAGGTTGTGTCAGCAATTACAATTTCATATTTTTTCTGCATCATTTAACATTTCTGAAACAGGAGAATTAAGTAATGGAACGCCGTAATCAGCAAGTAATTCGGCAAAAGCACGCTTAGGCAAATCAACCATAGCTGCCGCTTGACCTAATGATAGTTTTCCAGATTCATAGAGTTTTGCTGCGATAAAACGTACGGTATCATGCTCATGCTTACCTAAACTATCAGGAACTTGAAGAGTTATCGTTGTCATGATTTAAATATACGAAATTATTTATTTACAATTTTTCAATTGAACAGAAACTTCACTGTAAGGCACAAAACCCTGATTGTTTCCAAATGAGTTGGTAATATAAACCATTACCTGGGCTACATCTATATCAGCTAACTCTGGGAAAGCAGGCATTTTTTCCTGATACTCCTTGCCATTGATCATTATTCTCTCAGATATTCCATTCTTAATGATGCAAGCCAAACGGTTTTTATTGTTTTTTAAAAAAACTGAATCAGTTAAAGGAGGGGCAAGTTTCCCTAAGCCTTCACCATTTTCTCCATGGCAATTCTGACATTTGGTTTTGTAAATATCCTTGCCATTTGATAGGTAATTTTGTAAATCAATAGTCTCCTGATTTTGGCAGGAAATAATTATCGCTATAACGGTAAATAGAAAGATAGAATGGATAATGTATTTGCGCATTAGTGTTTTGTTTAATTTGCCACGGAAACATTGAAAACACAGAAAATGAAATTTTAATTCCGTGTAATCTGTGTTTCCGTGGCTAAATATTCTATTTTTTGTATTCAGCTAATAAAACAGAAATGTCCTTTTTTAATTGTTCCACCTGGTCTTCTTTAGTGCCATCATATGCGCCCCGGATGCGTCTGTCTTTATCAATTAATACAAGGTAACCCTGATGAATATAACCGTCTTTCGCAGTACTGTCTTCGCCAACAGCTACCAAATAATTTTTCTCTGCTAAAGTATAAACGCTGTCTTTGCTTCCGTAAAGGAATTGCCATTTGCTGCCATCAACACCTAGCTTTTGGGCATATTTTTTTAAAACCGAGGGTTTATCATATTTAAAGTCGATGGTGTGAGATACAAACATCACATCAGGGTTGGTTTTAAAATCATTATAAACCGTCATTAAGTTTCGGTGCATTGTTGGGCAGATGGTGCTGCAAGACGTAAAAAAGAAATCAGCAATATATACTTTGCCGTCAGTAGCTTTGTTTGTTGTTACCATACTATCCTGGTTTAAAAATGACCAGTTGGGAATGGTTTGATAAACCGTGTCTATTTTCTCTACACCTGCAACATCTCTAACCGTTTCTGCATGGCGCTCTCCGTAGAACGGAAGTTTTTTATCTTGTTTGCAGGATGAAAGTATGGTAATGGATAACATACAAATTGCTATCGAAGAAATAATTTTATTCATGATTTTTTATTAAAGTGTAAATATACGACCTCTGTTTTGTAGGAGGGAATTAATTATTGCATTTAATAGTCTCCAGCAGATCTAAAAAGATTTCGCAGTACTTTAAAGGTTCTGCGAAATCTGCGCAATCAGCGGGAGAAATTTAGTGCTTATGATGTTCCATATTCATTTTAACTGCTGGTGCAATATTATACTTTTTTAGAACCGAATCTGATGCTTTGGTTACTTTGATATAATCGTCTTCTACTTTTCTGATCTTTACCATTTCAGATTTGTAATACGCTAAATCTTCCTGTTCGGTTTTGCCTTTGAAGTCATCTTTAAAGCCATGCATCCAATCCATCATACGTTCATCAGCTTGATTTAGGCTGGTAATCAGATTGGCTACGTTTAGTGAGTCTTGCGGAGATTTTATTTTATCAGACTTTAAAACTGAATCTAACTTCATTTTATTAGTCATCACTTTCCCGCCATCCATCATCAGTTTATCATGAATGTTGAGCACTTCTTTTTTTATTGCTTTAGCATCCGGTTCTGTTTTGCAAGCGCTAAAAAGTAAAACGATTAGGCAAAATCCTAGTGTTATTGAGTTTTTCATATTATTGTATTTAAAAATTGTAAGTAATTCCAACATAGACCTTACCGGCACTCATGGGGTGATCGGTTTCTGCTTCCCAGATGTTTTTTTGTATCCCAGCGTTGAGCGCTACGTTTTTGTAAAAGATGTCTGCCCCGACACCGCCCATTAAATTATTCATCACGTGTTCGCTGGTTCTAACACCATTGTATTTTTCTCCGGCAGAATATTCATAGAAAAATTGTGCGGAAGGCATCACCTGAACATTTTTGCCGATTCTTTGTGTATAAAAAATATTCAGGAAACTCGTGGTGCTGTTCGCAATGCTTTCTTGTCGGCTGTTTTTACCATTCACTTTGTAAGAAGTGTTTAAACTGGCGCCGAATTTTCCCAAACCAACCAGGTAATTCAGGTAAACAAAACCATCGGTACTGCCTGTGCCACCCTGCATTAAAGAGGAGTAACGGATGCCAGCTGTATTTTTAAAATTGTTTTTGCCAGTGGGTAATTTGATACCCGCGCCAGCAATAAGCTGTTGTTTGAAATCATCATCTAGCTTTTGAACTACATGGTAACCGGCATAGAAATTAACATCCCCAACACCACCAATTGTTGAGGTGTAACCGTTATATCGTTCACTGTTGGAAACATAAGGAAGTATGGCATTTATTTCTAATCTGCTATTGATGAAATATTTGCCGCGTATTTCCATTGATCGATACAATTCATAATCGTCTGCATTTCCGGCGTGTCCAGTGATTGGAGCATCCTGACTTCTAGCCGGAATGAAGAATTTGCCTCCATTGGGGAACAAAGAATGCGTTTGTCCTTCGTAACCGTTAAAAGAACGATAACGATATAATATACTGATGCTGTTTCGATTATAGTAAGGGGTGATCCCCATAAAACAACCGCAAATGTCGCATCCAAAAACGTTACTACTAATTAGCAAAAACGCTATCACGATTAATTTACGACTCGCCATATAATTTATTTTTGATAAACTCATTGTCGGTTAAAGTTTTTAAGAATACTTTTATCTGATTTTTTTCTAAAGCATTTAATGGAATACCATTTTTGAGTGATGGATCTAAATTTTCTGCTTGTTTAATACCGCTATTATAATGCTCCAAAACTTCATCCAGGCTATAGAAACGACCATCATGCATATATGGGCCAGTATACTCGATATTTCTTAAGCTTGGGATTCTGAATTTACCAAAGTCAGTTTTTACACCTGTAATGTGCGATCGACCTTCATCTGAACTAATTTGATCTAGTCCATTATTACGGTAAGAAAAGTCTGTAAAAAATGGTTCAGCATGGCAAGAACTGCACTTTTCTTTAAAAAGCGTATAGCCAGATTGTTCTTCGGCAGTAAATGAAACGCCACTTTCTTTCCGAATTACCTGATCGTACTTAGTATTTCCTGAAACCAAAACCCCCATAAACTGTGTAAACGACTTCATAATTAATTGCGAGTTAATATCTGCCGTGCCGAAAGCCTTATTAAACAGCTCAGGATATGGAGCAGTGTTCTTCAGCAAGGTGACTATGGTTTCGATATCTGTACCCATTTCGCAAGCATCAGTAATCGCATTTAAGGGCGATGTTTCGATATTTTTTACGCCACCATCCCAAAAGAAAGCTTTTTGCCAGGCCAGATTGAAAAGAGGCGGAGCATTGCGTTTTCCCTGGCAATTATTTACACCATGGCTCACTTTATGATCAAGGTTGGCAAAAGCGGCAAATTGTTGATGGCAACTGCCACAGGAAACACTTTTATCAGCAGATAGCCTGGCATCATAAAACAGTTTTTTACCCAAAATAAAACCAGCATTGCTCAATTGGTTTTGCTCAAAATTGTATGCCGGAGCTGGAAAATTTGCAGGAATAGCAAAAGTGACCGACTTTTCTTCATGCTTGATTTCTTCCTCATTTTTACTACAGGCATACATCAACGCAATGCTCAGCACAAGCATTGCGAAGACGACTGGTTTCCTAGCCATTAGTTATGAATGTGATCTAAACGGAACAAACCTTTCGAATAATTGTCAGCTACAATAACAGAATTTGCTCCGCCCATTGTGAAGTTTAAGGTGGCAAAACTTACATCTGTTGTTCCGGTAAACAAGGAAGCGGCATTTACAATAAAATGCATATCCGGTTTTGAATCTGTCCTGATTCTTAATGGGTTGGCGCTATTTATTTCTGTAGTATATGTTCTAATGGTATTATTGGGGTCTAATACACCTCCAATATGAAAGGTTAAAGCGTTATTTTGCGCTTTCGATTGTGGCGAAGTTCCTTCTAGTTTAACGAAAATGTAACCACTATTCCAGGTCCAGAACATACCGTTAAGAGGATCTAATGCCCCGGTTTGAGCACCTGCAAAATTACGCGCGTAATCTACTCCAATGGTATATTCAATTTTGGTATAATCTCCCGTTGGTACATCGTTTACAGTAATCAGTTTTGTTGAGGGTTTTGATTCATCAATTAAAAAATAACTTTCCGGAATCAGATAAGTTGTTCCGTCAGTTTTGCTTAATTTAACATTGCTTACATAATATTTAAATACATCAATTTTAAATTCTTCCCCCTTAGCGTTTCTGTAAGTGGTCGTATTTAAATTTAGGACTGCTCCATTTACCTGATGTTCGAATTCTAAGGTAAAACTGGATTTGGTATTTGTGACGATTTCTGCTCCGTCTTTTTTACATGATGACAGGAGTATAACAGGGCATAACAATGCCAGTAAGTATGGTGAAAATTTCATGCTAATGAAAGTTGAATAAGTAAGAAAATAGACTAATCAGTTGCTTTGGCTGGTATTTCTTAAACGATCGATAGCATCGTTCCGGGAAAGATAGGAAGCAGGGCAAAGCATTGAAATCTTATTGATTGTTCTATAACGTGAGATACTTTAGCATGTCCAGTATCATAAATAGCATGGCATTTGCAAAAGCAATCACTTCATAAGAACTAATAAAAAATACTTAAACCACTTTCGGCGGATGGAAAATAGAAATGGAAAGGTCTTTAATCGGTTTTTCCAGGTAAAGGCTTTCCGATTTGATAGTGAAATAGGGAAGGTGATGATTCCATGTTAAAACCTGAAATTCGGGATCAGCTTCTACAATTCTCTTTAGCGTTTCCTGCGTTTGTTTATTCTTCCCGTCCAAATCTTTCAATTTTTTAGCCAGGAAACATTGGCCATCACAATGCAATTCAGGATGCGCTTTATTAATACAAAATACAGAGGTAATATATTCCTTATTCATTTGATAACCTGAATACACTATAAGTTGCATATAGCAATTTGATATGGTACAGATTACTAAAAAAAATATAAGGGCTTTTTTAAACATGGTATTTCGCTTGCAAATGTACAAACGAAATCGGGAGTGACAAAGAAAATAATATAAACCTTACGATCAGTTTTATACAACGCTATGCGTTGAATAAAGAAATATCGGTTAAAAACCTGAAGTCTTTTAAATTGATGGTATATAATTCGATATTATGGATAATGGCAGTTGCGGCAATCAGGGCGTCAGGAAGGTTAAGGTTGTGCGATAAGGTATACTGCTCAATCAGATTTACAGCGTATGCAGAGATTGCTGAAGAAATAGGCAGAATAAACAACTTCTCTAAATCTTGCTTAATTATCTTAAGTTCCAATTTATTCCTTGCACCATATAACAGTTCGGCACAGGTAACATCAGAAATAGCAATATTAACCTGACCGATGCTTTTTAGCGCCGTTATAATTGATGGATTGTCCTTATAAACTTCAATAAAGATATTCGTATCGCATAAAACCATTATCTCTTCCAGGCTTTATTTCTCAATTCTTCTGCTTTAATATCATAATCCTTCCAGATACCTGAGGAAAGAGAAAATTCACTCGAATGCCTAACCTGATTTAAGTTTGTAATTTTAACCTCGGCATCAATATTGGTTGATTTAAGAAAGGATAAAAGAGCATCGATTTTGCTCTGCTCTACATCATCTTTCAAAATAATTTCTGTCATACTAATTGATCTTATTAAGTAAATATAAGAATTTCGAGGATAAATTTAATTTTTGATTAGTTAAGGCATATTTTATACGTCCTGCTGAACTTGATTCAGCATCTTTTTATCGAATTATTGTGTTAATTCTATTATAAACCAACTAAAAGTTAATTGCTATTGCTCAAATATTTATCCCGCAGATTTAGGAGATTCGCGCAGAAGCAGGTTGCATAATCTGCGAAATCAGTTTGATCAGCGCGCCAAAACTTTGTTTCCTGATAAACTTGATTCAGCATCTTATCACAATAAAAACCACAGATGAAAATATCACCTGTGGTTCTTGATTATATTGTTTTAGAAAAGCTAATCCCGTTTTTTACGCTTGTAAATCAGCCATTACCGCTTTAATTTTCTCGCCCAACTCTTCATTTACTTTAACAAAATCAGCGCGATCTGCCAAAGGTGCGTTTACACTGCAATAAAACTTGATTTTTGGTTCTGTTCCACTCGGCCGTGCAGAAACGATACTTCCATCTTCTGTAATAAACTGCAAAACATCAGAAGTAGGATAATCCAGTTTGGTTACTTTTCCTGTTGCCAAATCCGTTTCCTGACTCAATTCATAATCTTTCAATACAGACACTTTAGAACCGCCTAAAGAAGCAGGTGGATTCTCTCTGAATTTCACCATCATGGCTTTGATTTCTTCCGCACCGGTTTTGCCTTTTTTGGTTAGCGATACCAGATCTTCTTTGTATAAGCCATATTCTACATACATATCAAGCAAAGCATTATATAAGCTTGCACCTTTATCTTTGTAGTAGGCAGTCATTTCAGATATAAATGCAGCAGAAACAACCGCATCTTTATCACGAACCAAATCGCCGATTAAATAACCATAGCTTTCCTCGCCGCCACCAATGAAATATTTTTTTCCTTCCAGCTCAGTCATCACCTGGCCGATGTATTTGAATCCGGTTAAGGTATTATAGTAAGTAACATCTTTTTTCTTCGCAATTTCTTCGATTAAATTTGAGGTTACAATCGTTTTCACGATAAATTGGTTTCCATCTAATTTGCCTGCTTCCTGCCATGCAGTTAACAAGTAATTAATCAATAAACTTCCTGTCTGGTTACCGTTCAGTAAAACCCATTCGCCATCATTGTCTTTTACCGCAATACCCACGCGATCTGCATCCGGATCGGTTGCCAAAACTAAGTCTGCATCAATTTCCTTAGCCTTATTCATGGCTAAAGTTAACGCATCTTTTTCCTCAGGATTTGGATAAACTACCGTTGGGAAATTGCCATCCGGTTTGCTCTGCTCTTCTACAAGCGTTACGTTAGTAAAACCAAACTGCGCCAAAGCTTTAGGCACTAAGGTGATTCCGGTTCCGTGGATAGGAGAGTAAACGATCTTTAAATCGTGTTGTCTTTTAATGGCTTCAGGTGAAATAGAAAGTGCCGTAATGCCATCTAAGTATAATTTATCTACCGCTTCGCCAATTAATTCAATGTTTGCTTCCACGCGATCAAACTTAACTTCGTCGATGCTGCTGATTTTATTTACTTCATCAATCACCAACTTATCATCAGGAGAAGTAAACTGACCACCATCTGCACCATAAGCCTTGTAACCATTATATTCTTTTGGATTATGGGATGCGGTTAACATTACGCCACTTTTGCAACCGAAATGACGCACAGCGAAAGAAAGCTCTGGCGTTGGCCTTAACGCTTCAAAGAAGTAAACATAAATACCATTTGCAGAAAAGACATCAGCAGTGATTTTAGCAAAATAGTCAGAGTTATTGCGGCTATCGTGTGCAATTGCTACGCTGATTTTTTCGCCTGGATATTTATTATTTAAGTAGTTTGCCAACCCCTGAGTGGCCGTTCCAATAGTGTATTTATTGATTCGGTTAGAACCGGCACCCATGATGCCACGTAAGCCACCAGTTCCGAATTCTAAACTTTTATAAAATGAATCGATTAGATCTGTTGTTGCATCCTGATCAACTAATGCCTGTATTTCAGCCTTCGTTTTTTCGTCGTAATTACCGCCTAACCATTGGTTAATGGTGGCTTGTGTAGATTGGTCAATTGCTTGCATTGAGCTTGTTTTTAATTAAATATCTCGTGTTGAACAAAATTTCGTTGACGAAGTTTGGTCTAAATTCATTTATTTCAATTTATCCAAATTTTATTTTGTTGAGGATGTTGCTTTTAAGCTTGTTTTGCTTATTTTCACGCCCCGATACAATAATAAAGAAATTCCGGTATTAAAGTAAAGCCATCTTAACTTTTTCACATTCTAAAAGGAATTATGTAAAGTTTTGACAGTATTTATCACAGGTAAAATAATAATTAAGTAGATGAAAATATTAAAATTTGGGGGTACGTCAGTTGGTAGTCCCGAGCGAATGACGAAGTTATTGGATATCATTAATCCAAATGAAGAACAGATTGTAGTCTTATCAGCCGTTTCTGGAACTACAAATAGTTTAGTGGAAATTTCTAATTATTTTTTAGCCGGAGATAAGAAGAACGGAAGTACTGCCGTAGAAAATTTATATCAAAAATATAAGGATTTCGTAATCGAACTTTTGCCCGCTGCAGATTTCCAGGAAATGGGAAATGAAGTGATTGATTACCATTTCAGCTTCTTAGCTGTTTTAACCAATGATATTTTCACGCCCGTTGAAGAGAAGGTGGTACTGGCGCAGGGCGAATTATTGTCTACAACTTTATATCATATTTATTTAAAGTCGATTGGAATTGAATCGGTGTTATTGCCGGCTTTAGATTTCATGAAAACTGATGAGGATAATGAACCTGATATTCCATTTACCACAAAACACTTAACGCCACTTTTAGAACAGCATAAAGGAAATAAATTATTTATTACACAAGGATTTATTTGTCGCAATAGCTTTGGTGAGGTAGATAATTTACGCCGCGGAGGAAGTGATTATACCGCTTCCTTGCTAGGTGCTGCAATTTTGGCGGAAGAAGTTCAGATCTGGACAGACATCGATGGTATGCACAACAATGATCCCAGGGTGGTAAAAGGTACAAAGCCAATTGCACAATTATCTTTTGATGAGGCGGCTGAGCTGGCTTATTTCGGTGCGAAAATTTTACATCCGCAATCTGTTTTCCCGGCGCAGAAATATCAAATCCCTGTTCGTTTGTTAAATACGATGGAGCCATCGGCTGCCGGAACGTTAATTACACACGATAGCGAAAAAGGAAAGATAAAATCCATTGCAGCTAAAGATGGAATTACGGCCATTCGCATCCAATCTAGCCGGATGTTGCTGGCTTATGGTTTCCTTCGTCGTGTTTTCGAAGTATTTGAACGTTATAAGACACCAATTGATATGATTACGACTTCTGAGGTGGCGGTTTCGCTTACTATTGATGAAATTGGGAATCTTCCTAAAATTATCGAAGAACTGGAAAGTTTTGGAACGGTTGAGGTAGATACAAATCACAGTATTGTATGTGTGGTAGGTGATTTTGGTTCTGAAAAACATGGTTTTGCGAGCAGGGTTTTAGAAGGCCTGAAGCATATTCCAATCAGAATGATTTCTTACGGCGGAAGCAATTACAATGTGTCATTGCTTATTTTAAGTGAATATAAAACGGAGGCATTAAGAAGCCTGCATAATCGGTTATTCGAATAGAAGGTAAAGCGCACCGAAAATGACCAAAAGGCCAAGTAAGCCATGCAAAGCTAAAAAGCCTTTTGGAAGTTGATCATTTTTATATTTCTTATAGGAATTATACAAACCTAAAGAGATAATGAATACAATAAATATGGCTGCTACGATCTTCATTTTTTAATAAATAAGAGGAATAATACAATCAGGAGCAAAACGAGTGAAAACCGGATTTTTCCGTTGTATTGTTTTTGGGTAATTCTTCCGTTCTTTAAATCGAGGTAATTACCGAAATACACCAGCCCAAAAAATAAAATTAAAACTATAATAAGGAATTTGAACATGTTCGCCGATAAAGATATATCAAAGTTTAACAATATAGAAACACCTTTTTACTATTACGATACCGATTTACTGCAAAAAACGCTTCGTACTTGTGCGGAAGCAGCAGCTCCGTATGATTTTCATATCCATTATGCTTTAAAGGCCAACTTCAATGCTGTTTTGCTAGAAGAAATTAAGGGCATCGGTTTCGGCGCAGATTGCGTAAGTGCCGGAGAGGTGAGAAGGGCAGTAGAAGTGGGTTTCGATCATCAGAAAATCGTTTTTGCAGGCGTAGGCAAATCTGATAAAGAAATTAATGAAGCCTTGGATCTGGATATTTTCTGCTTCAATGTAGAATCTATCCAGGAGTTGGAAGTGCTGAACGAACTTGCCGCTGCAAAAGGTAAAATTGCACAAGTAGCCATTCGGATTAACCCTAATGTTGATGCACATACCCATCATAACATTACAACTGGTCTGGATGAAAATAAATTCGGTGTTAATTCCTGGGATTTGCCAGAATGTGCAGAAACTTTAAAAGCGTCTGCAAGCTTAAAATTCATTGGCATTCATTTCCATATTGGTTCTCAGATCACCAACCTGGATGTATATAAAAACCTCTGCGTCAGAGTAAATGAATTTGCTACATGGTTTGAAGATAAAGGCTTTACCTTAAAAGTTTTAAATGTAGGTGGAGGTTTAGGTATCGACTACTATAACCCTGATCATCAAATACCTGACTTCGAATCTTACTTCAAAATATTTGATGAATTTTTGGAAATTAAAGCAGGTCAGGAAGTACACTTTGAATTGGGAAGGGCCCTTGTTGGTCAATCTGCATCACTTATTACCAGAGCTTTGTATATCAAAAACGGGAAGAAAAAAAACTTCGTCGTTTTGGATGCTGGCATGACAGAATTGATGCGTCCGGCGCTATACCAGGCCTATCATAAAATTGAAAACTTAAGCCGGAAGCCGGAAGCCGGAAGTCTGGAGTCTGGTATTACCAAATACGATATCGTTGGACCGATCTGCGAAAGCACCGATTGCTTTGGGAAAGAAGTGGAGCAACCAGAATCTTTCAGGGGTGATATTTTCGCCATCCGCAGTGCAGGTGCTTACGGAGAAGTAATGGCTTCCAAATATAATCTAAGAGATGCCATAAGATCTGTTTATAGTAACGAAATTTAATAGTAATCGCCGATACGTGGAGCAAATTTGCTCCACGTATCGGCGATCTTTAATTTAGTTCATCATACTTAAAACTTGATGCCTAAAGAAAATCTAATGTTAAAAGGTTCTCCTTCAACAAAGAAATAGTTATTTCCTGTATATGGGAAATCAGTCGTAATATCCCCAGAAGAAATATAACGTTTATTTGCCAGGTTATCTGCAATTACCCTAACCCAATACCTTGGATTTGTAAAGCTCAGGCCGGCGTCAAATTTGGTGTAATTCGGCAAGAAAACATCCCGCTGACTAATTGCCGAGAGTTTTGAAATACTGGTTTGTCCGGCGCTGAGTGAAATTTTGTTATAGCCTTTCAATGGGATGCTGTATTGAATCCAGGTATTAAAAATTTGCTGTGGCACATCAGGCATTTTCTGACCAACAATCGAGGGATTATCTGGAGTGGGATCCACGTTGTTGTCTTTCGTAATTTTCGCATCTACATAAGTATAATTAGCTACTAGCGAAAAACGGTCGGTAATATTCCCGATTACATCAACTTCTACTCCATTGCTTACCACTTCACCCAATTGCAGGTAATAAGCCACAGCGCCCGCCGCAGTAGTGTAACTTCTAAAATCTCTTGCGGATACATTTTGCTTTGCGGAATGAAATCCGTTTATGGTAGTCAATAGCTTTCCATTGAACCATTTTTTCTTAAATCCAAGATCGAAGCTATTTCCGAACTGAGGGTCTATCGGTTTGGTTCCGGTAACGGTTCGCTGCCCTGGTGTGGTGCCATCTGTAGTTTCGGTTACCACCTGTCCCGTTTGCGGAACAAAGGATTGGTCATATAAAAAGTAGATTGAAGAAGTAGAATCAGGAGTAAAAGTCAGTGCCAAACGAGGCGAAAAGGCTTTTTGCTTATATTGGTCAGGGGCGCGGGGAGCTCTCGTTGTGGTTAAAATATTTTGATTTCTATATGTTGTATACCGTGCACCAACGGTTAGGAAAAATTTATCAAAGGCAATGTTATCATAAATGTACGCTGCAGTATAATGGATTTTATTTTCCTGCCGGATGGATCTTTTCGTAGCAGTCACTGTATTTGGATCAACATCATAGTTCGGATTGTTACGGTCGAAAGCGATTGTGTTACTCCCATAATAGGTTGAAAGCGAATCTTTTCCTTTAGTGTAGTCTCCTCCAATTAAAAGCGTGTGTTTAAATTGCCCGGTGTTAAATCTTCCGTTCAGAAATAGATTGGTATTATACGTTTCACCCAATAGATTAGAATTGCTGGATATTCGTCTCGTCTTACCGGCATCATCAAAACTGATCGACGTCCTGTTGTTAGACGAAACCATATACCATTGTGTAGAAGGTGCCTTAACATAATTAGACTGCGAGGTAATCTGCCAGTTCGAATTGAATTTATGTACGGCTACAAATCGGCCGGTATGCGTTTGCGCAACACTCAGCGGCAGCCCAATGCCCGCACTGTAATTTACACCAATAGGATCCTGCAAAACATCATTATCCTGACGGAGTTTATTGATTGATGAACCATTTTTTACCTCTCCTCGAATGTAATTGTATTCGGCAATGACGTAAGTACGCGGACTAAAGTTGTATTGAAGTACCGGAGCAATTACATATTTCTCTGTTTTCATGAGGTTCAGATAAGAATGCTGGCGTTGATAAGCGGCATTGAAGCGGTAGGAGAAGCCCTTATCCAAAGCTTTACTGCCAATATCAACTGTAGAGCGGAAAAGGTTGTAGTTGCCTCCCGTAAGCTGAACATTCAGCAGTTTTTCTTTTGGAGATTTAGTGGAAATATTCAGTGTACCCCCGGGTTCTCCAACGGCACTGATAAATCCCGCCGGACCTTTTATAAATTCCAGGCTTTCGATCAAAGCTTCATCATCAAGCGTTGCGCCAAGAACAAGTCGGCTGGGCATTCCATTAATGGTGGTAGAGGCATTGAATCCTCTGATCTTAATGGATGCCGAATTATCAAATGGTGAACTATTGTATCCAAAATAAATTCCACTGGCATTCCTGGCCATATCTTTTAATTGAAAACTTCCTTGATGCTGTATCAGGGCAGAAGAAATACTGATGATGTTTTGAGGCATCTGAAGCAGAGGGATCTGCATTCTTAAGGCCGCAGATAAAGTGTCGTTTCTCAACTTCGCCGCCTTTCTTCCGGCAATGCTGATTTCTCTCAACTGCTGCGTTCTGTTAGAATCCAGGGTAGATTTCGCTTTGCTCTGTTGCTGGGCAAATAGCTGGGGGACGTAAATCAGAATAATTAAGGAGAGGTAAAGTTTTTTCTTCATTTCTGTGATTTTGTGAAATTGATGGTAATGAAATTTATAGTGGTGATTTGATTTTTGTGCTTAAGAATAACATAGAAGCCGATATCATCAGCAGTCCCATGATGCCGATCCAAATATTTTTGCGCTTTCCGGGCATTGGTATCATTTCAAATCTTGGAAGATGATGTAAGTCTGCCAAGGTTAGATTTTTGTTATGAATGATATAATCCGTCATAAAATCAACCCACGTTTTTTGAAAACGATTGACTTGGTTTTGATAACACCGGTAATCCGTCTGGCCACTTTCTGCTATAGAATTCAGCAGATATTGTGTTTTGGTGGCTGGATTAAGCCAGCTTAATTTGGCAGAAATTGAATGCTGCTTTTGCGGATACTGATTATAATCTTCAATCGCAGAAGTCATCTCCCTGCCCAGGAGATCATAATAGGCAACGAAGCGCACAATACTATTCTCACTCGTATCTGCAGGACTTTTCAGGGAATTGTATTTAGGATTATTCATATAAAACGTATCAATAAGCGCTTGTTTAGGCATGGCCCAAATGGCTTCGCTATTTTCTCTTAGTGCAACGGCTTCATCTGTTTTTAACGGAATGGGGTACGCATGGCGAACGATCGCATTGGTAATGGCGGGCATTACCAGGAGAAAGAAGCACCACGCTGCCAATAAATAGAGCGCATTTGCTGCAGAACTTCTGCTAAGTTTGATCAAGAGTAAACAGATTGAAAACCAGAAGACCAAATAAACAGTAACAGTGAAAAGCCATAGTAATGAAGTGATTAGGTTAAAGGAATTTAGCAGCGAATCACTAATCATTCCGATAGCACTCAGCAACCAGGCCAATAGTGCCACCACGGTAAAACGGAAGCTGAGTTTATAAAAGATGATCCGTTCAACATGCTTTCTCTGAACAGCTAACAGCCGATCAGTTTGTTGTTCCTTCTCCTTTGACCAGGTGTTATAAGATAAAGCAATAGCCAGTAGGGGAAGAAGGTAAATGATCACATAAGCGAGATCGAGGTTTCCTGCCGCAAGCATTTCTGGATTGGCAATTTCGGCATTTGGTGCCTGTACGGCATTTCGCCTCCTGGTAATGACATCGTAATAAGGCAATAAATCCCGCTGTCCAACAGCAAGCGACATTAATTGTGCTGGGCGGTTTACCGCATTCAGCGGATTACGATACTCAATCACAGCAGGGATACCCGCCTGCGCATAACTGACTTTTCCTTCAGCAGTAGTGGTATCTGCCTTAAAACTGTTAGCCAGCTCATTAAATTTCTTATCATAGGCTCTTTCCAGGCTATCTATTGCCGTAATTTGTTTTTTAGCGAAATGGTAACCATCATAAATACTATACAGGCCGGTTAAAAAGAAGAAAGTAATTAAGCATAATAGCAATCGCTGTCTGCAGAGCATGCGCAGTTCAAATCCAAATACAGTTTTAAGCAGGTTCATAATGGCGGGCTAAAGAACGTGAAGCAATAAATTGAAGCAATACGGTAAGCAGCAGTATCCATCCGGCGATAGCACAAAATGCAATCTCATTTAACTTGATCACTTTATGTATAGGAGGAAGCTGATCGTCAAACTTGTTTAGCTGTGCAAAGTAATGAGGTCCCAACGTATACTCTCCATTTACACCTTTACTATGCATGGCCAACTGCTCATTCAGCGTTTTGATTAAGTGATTACGATAGGTTTGCGCCTGCTTAAAAAAATACTGGTGATGGTAATAGTCGGTACCTGATAGCGACATCGAAATCCGCTTGATAGAAAGAAACGGATTGAATATTCCTGCTATCTTCAAGAAGTTTTGTTGTTTATTAAACTGTTGTGCTACCTGCGCCAGATAATGGTTAAACATCATAGTACGATAATCTTCATGGTATTGAAATGTTAAGCCCTCAATATTAAAGGGCAGCTCACTAACAGTATTGGCGTGGTACTTTTTGAGCATATTCCTCACAAACCTTTCTCCGCGGGCTGCATAAGGATCATCTCCGTTAAGCCCGTTTCTATAGCCCTGTTCAACAAGATCAGTGAAGGCAGCCCGCGACATGGGCAAATAGCTTCGGTCGGCTATTCCGGTTAGCAATTTTGGTGAAATAATACTCATTAAAATCCAGCAGCTCAGTGCAGTTAAAAGGGCTTTTCCAGAATGACCACTCCATGCAGAAATCAGTGTACCCAATAAAGCGATAAATAAGAAATACAGTAGAAAGGCGAACATCACCCATAGTAATCTTGCAAGGAGGACAGTAGTCTCCGGAAAAATGAGTAACACAAAAATCATCAATAAAAAGATCGGTAAAACTACCGCTACGATAAATAGGTAGCTGGAGATTGCCTTGACCCATATTAACCTGGATGTGCTTAATCCCTGAGCTAGCAACATTTTCAATGTACCTTGTTCTTTTTCGGTGGTGATGCTGGTTGCGGTAATGAAGAGCAGGAGGAGCGGGATCAGCAATTGCAAAATCAGCGCTAAAGTTAGCCGGCCGAAACGCATGGATCCATCATTTCCCAGCGCATTTGCGGCATCGGGTTCATGTTGTACATGGGCTTCAATTCGGTAGGTATTCCCGGCATAATCATCTAAGCCGGTATCAAAAACATTTAACAGATTAATCGATTTAAAAAGATAAGTACCAAAGTGTGCGGCATCATGTGGATTACGTTGTTGATGCTCCCATTGCTGTCTGAAAAGCGCATTCGCTTCAACTCTTTGTTTATGCCCTGATTGATAATCTAACCATGTACAAATGGTAGCTGCAATAAAAAGCATCCAAATCATCACGGTGGAGATGAGCATCGTCTTGTTCCGGTAAACCACCAGCAACTCTTTTTTTATTAGCATTTGCCAAATGGAAAAGTCATTTTTTTTCATTGAAAGATTAATTTTTAATGCATCAAAGTTGCATTATATTTTACATATTTGCAACTACATTGCATTTGCTATTTTTGAATTCCTCATGGTTAAAGATTTTATACGCAGAAGAAAGTATCCATTTTATAAGCAGCCAGACGCCATGGATTGTGGTCCCGTTTGCCTCAAAATGATTGCTGACTATCACGGCAAGAATTTTTCCATGCAGCATTTAAGAAAACTTTGCAAAATTGGAAAGCAGGGAACAACTATGCTTGATTTGATAGATGCTGCAGAAAATATCGGGTTCAAAACCATGGCTGTAGAATTGGAATATAATAAGCTGTATAGATTGCCCATGCCTTGCATAGTTCATTGGCAAAAAGAACATTATATTGTTGTTTATGAAGTAAGCAATGAGTATGTTTATCTCGCAGATCCAGCCCTTAATGATAAAATAAAACTAGATATTGCTACATTTTTATCAGGATGGAATATTAATGATGATGCTCAGATTGGTCGGGTTTTACTGCTGGAACCAACCAATTCATTCCACGAAATGGATAGCAAACCAGATCATAAAACTTCGCTGTGGAATCTCGTTCCTTACCTAAAATTACACCAACAAGGTTGGTTTCAAATCGCCGTGAGTTTGGCAATGGCAAGCGGTTTCTCACTCGTTATTCCACTGCTTACCCAAATGATCGTTGATAAGGGAATTCAAGGGAAAAATACCAATCTGTTATTGTTGATTTGTTTAGGACAACTCATGCTTTTTTCTGGCCGGATGCTGATGGATTTCGTACGCGGGAGGTTGTTATTTAGAATTGGTGCCCGAACGAGCATCACCATGCTGAAGGATTTTCTGGCCAAGCTAATGAAATTGCCTTTCTCCTTTTTTGATAACCGGCAAGCGGGAGACAATATGCAGCGTGTAAACGATAATCAGCGCATAGAGGAATTTCTGACCAACTCGCTCATTAATTTTATATTATCAGCAATTACCCTGATCGTACTTGGCGGTGTTTTGCTGCATTACAACTGGCAGATTTTTCTGCTATTTATTATTGGCGCAGGCATCAGCGTAGTCTGGTCTAACTCTTTTCAGCAGAAAAGAAAAATTATCGATCAAAAGAAATTCAAGGTACTTTCTGCAAATCAGCAACTGCTGCTGGAGATATTCTATGCCATGCAAGAAATCAAATTAACAGGCAGTGAGGATGAAAAAAAGCAGCTTTGGGAAGGCTTACAGGATCAATCGTTTGATCTAAAACTGGAAGCTTTACAACTTGATCAGCGGATGCAGGGTGTTGGTTCCTTTATCAATGAGGTAAAGAATGTGCTCATCACTTATGCCGCAGCCATGCTGGTCATTCACGATCAGGTAACCTTAGGCGGGATGCTGGCCATCACGTATATCTGTGGTCAGTTGAATGCTCCGGTAAATCAGTTGGTGGAATTTTCGAGGGTTTCGCAAAATGCAAAATTTAGTTTACTGCGGATAGATGAGGTGCAACAGGAGACTGAAGAAGATTTCGGCGTGGAGGAGGAATTGAGTGACGATGGTCCGGTAGAGATTTCATTAGATCAGGTATCTTTTAGATATGGAGGCAAACACAGCGCACTGGTTTTAAAAGAGGTCAGTTTAAAAATTCCGGCAGGGAAAGTAACCGCTATTGTAGGAACTAGCGGTAGCGGGAAGACGACCTTAATTAAGCTTTTACTCAAATTTTATGCTGTTACGGCTGGCATTATTGAAATAGGCAACCAAAAAATCGAAACGATCAATGCCAGATCATGGCGGAAACATTGCGGCGTTGTGATGCAAAATGGATACGTTTTCATGGATACCATTGCCAATAATATTTTCGCTGGGGCTGAAGTCAAAGATTTTAATCGTCTTTATGATGCAGCTAAAATGGCAAACATGCATGCCTTTTTCATGAAGATGCCATTTGGATATGAAACGGTAGTAGGAAGGGATGGTTACGGTTTGAGTGAAGGCCAAAAACAACGCTTATTGATCGCCAGAATGATTTACCGCAACCCGGATTATGTTTTTCTTGATGAAGCTACGAATTCGCTCGATGCGCAGAACGAACTTTCAATTGTAAATAATCTGAATACTTTTTTTCAAGGCAAAACGGTGTTGATCGTTGCCCATAGACTCAGTACGGTTAAAAATGCTGACCAAATTGTGGTGCTTCAACAAGGTGAAATTAAGGAAGTAGGTACGCATCAGCAGCTGCTCCAAATCAAAGGACATTATTATCACCTGATCAAAAATCAACTTGAACTTGGCCAATGACCTGCCATTAACCTAAAACCATTTTATGTCAATCAAAATATTTCCTTATTCTTTAGTTCGATATGCGAATCTTAACCATGATGTCTTCGAACAGCTTTCTTTAACGCAGGGCGAAAAGTTAATCGAAACGCATCGCTATAACCTGAATAGGAGAGATGATTTAAAAAATATTTTATGCGATGCCTTATTTCCGGTGATCAGCCAACAAAATGACGATGAATTCAGGCAGCAACTAATCAACATCAAAAGGAAAATATTTAACCACAAAACAATAACTGCAAAACAAGCGGCACTTATCAGAAGCCTAAACTCCTTGTCATTATCAGAATCTTTTGAAGCTTACATGTTAAACGAAGCTTTAATTGGAAATCTTTTTGAGGTGAATGAGCCGTGGTTTAAGCGAGAAGTGGTAAATCATAGGAGAATTGTTCAGCAAATGGTATTAAATCCTGGACTGAAAAATGGGTTAATGTTATCTAGCCCTATACTGTATACGCAATCAAAAGATTATGTAAATAGAGATCCTGAAAACTTTAAGCAAAAAGAGTTTCGAATGGAATTCAGTCTATTGCGTTACCTCAGCCGAATGGCTTTTAAAACATCTCCGTTTAGTAGTTTCACCTTTACCGGCGTGATGACCACCGGGCCTGATTCAATAAGTCAGCCTTTAATAGCCATCGAAGTTCAGGGTAAACTGAAGCTGAACAATATTCTTTTTGAATATGTGCGCGCCATACTCAGGCATCATCCCGTTTTAAACCAATATTTGTTACTGAAAATCAATATCACAGCTGAGGTTAAAAATGATAAAATACAATTCCTGACTAATTTTAATAACATCGAATCCTTTCAGCAATTGCCAGCTGATGGCCTACCGTTATTGGCTGCTAATTATCTTCAACGCACCAATCAGCCAGTCACTTTAGAAATATTGACAAAATATCTGTCCGCACATGTGGAAAATGCCGATAAAGAAACACTAAAAGCGTACCTCATAAAGCTGATAAATACCGGCCTATTTGAATTAGGTTTTGGGTTTTCTGGAATGGATGAAAACTGGGATATGAAATTATTGGACTTTCTTAAATCATTATCAAAGAATAAGGATTTAGTTATGCCTTTAATTAATCTTTTCGAAACGTTGCAATTTCATCGTGAAAACTACATATCCAAAGAACCGAACGAACGATATCAAATATTACAACAAGCAGAAGCGCAAGTCAATGGCACTTTTCTTCAATTGCAAAAGCAGGCCAATTTGCCATATTACAGCAGTGCTGATGAAAAAATAATCACCGGACCAGAAGAAACCCAAAATCAGCAGGGCTTTCAAACAAATAATTTTGTTCCATATTATTTTTCAGCGCGGAATATTTTTTTTGAGGATTGTTTCACAAGCCAAACTGAAGTATTAGCTGAAAAAGGAATCACTGAGTTTACATCAAAAGTAAATGAGCTGGCCAAACTTTTGCTTCCGCTGGATGTGATGCGTAAGGAACGCCTTAAAATGCGTGATTTTTATATCAACCATTATCCTGCAAACGAAAAAATCAAGATCACCGAATTTTACCGTGATTACTATTTTTATATAAAAAAGCCGGAAAAAGAGCTATCGAATGGAAGTAATCAGGAATTAACGGATACCGCACTTTGGAAAGTTTCTGTTCTGACAAAACTGGAGCAAGATGTCGCTGGTAATGAAACGCTAAACCTGACTGTTGATTTCTTTGCAGATTTGCCTGGTCAAAGGGATCTCGGAATCATTTCATCGACAGGTGCTTTTGTACAGTTTTATGAATGCGATCAGCAAGATCGGTTTTATGGTGTAATCAATTCACTTTTACCAGGAATGGGGAAAGTAAGCGGACGATTTCTGTCGCTCTTCGACTCAAAAATACAAGAGGAATTTATTACTCAAAATGAGGCTATAAATCCCAAAGTAATTAAAGTCGAATTAAACGATGCTTCGACCTTTAACGCAAACATTCATCCGCCCTTGCTGAATCAAGAGCTTGCACTTCCATCTGGAAATAATATATATCCAGAAGATCAACAAATCAAGGTTGGAGATTTAGCGGTTTGCCTGGACTTAAATACGAATCGCCTTAAACTTTGGCACAATGACCAGGAAGTTTTTAGTTATGATCTGACTTTAGAATCTTTTTATAACCGGTCTAATTTATATCAGTTGCTAGCCCATTTCAATCCTGATGCGCGCATCTCATTGCAACCTTTTATTCAGCTGGTCGATCAGCATTATCTAGGCAAGTTGGGAGACCAGGAACCTGATATTTATCTGCTTCCCAGAATCACGTTTGAAGAAACGGTAGTGATCAGGAGAAAAACCTGGAGAATCAAAACTGCTGTGATTCCAGTTCAGCAACCAGTGGAAACTGATTTAGAATATTTTATCCGCTTAAATAGCTGGTTTGAATTAGAACAAATACCCACAAAGTTCTTTTTGTTTTTAAGGAAACGAGTCTACCAAAACAAAGTTTCAGAAGGTGAAATTGCCAAAATGGAAGGTTTGCATGATGATTATAAACCACAATATCTGGCGCTTGATAAGCCGTTGTTTGTAACAATGTTTAAACGACTTTTAGCCAGGGCAGGGAATGATATCACCATAGAAGAAGTACTTCCAGCACCGGCGAAAGGCGGAGTTAAAGAATATTTAATACAATGGTATAATGGATAATACAATCAAACGCACCGATTATACCTGGCTTAGTCTGCACATCTATTTTAGTGGAGATGCCGATGAGTTTTTAAAACGTGCTGTCGCACCCTTTATTGGTAGATGGAAAAGCTATTTTTCCCCCGGTTCTCCATGGTTTTTTATTCGCTATTGGGAGGGAGGAAGTCATATCAGGCTAAGGTTTCATGCCAATCCGTTTTACCATGAGCAGATTAAGAGTTCGTTAAATATCGATATTTTTAATTATCCGAACACTTTATATAAAGTGGAAAAAGTGCTAACGGCTAACTATGATCCTGAAATTAGTCGTTATGGAAATGAGGAAAGTATCGCCTGGGCAGAGCAGCATTTCGCAGCTTCATCCCGCTATATTTTAAACTGGCTTTTAACAAGAGCGGATAACAGGCAAGTTACTTTGCAGGCCATACAACTTCACTTAATGTTATTGTTTTGTGCCAAACTGGAGCAGGGAAAAATGATCAAGTTATGCGACTTTTTCATAAGTGGATGGTTACCCAGACTTTATCGTCCTGATATTCCTGTTGAAGATGAAAAAGAATACTGGCTTAACCACTTTGAACACACATTTTCATCAAAGAAAGAAACCATCTGTTTGGCAGCTAACCATTTTTGGGAAGAATTGGCTGAAAATAAACTGAATAATAATTTAACTGAATACTATACAAGAAGCCAGGAGATTATGAATCAGTATCAACAAGCCGACTTTAACGAATTAAAGGTTCAGGAAATCATTTCAAGCCTGATACACATGACCAATAACAGGCTTGGTATTGCCAATCAGGAAGAAGCGTACCTCATGTACGTTGTTAAAACATGCATCCAATCCATTTATCAGGCGTATCATTCAAATTAATTTATGTTCACAGCTGCTCAGATCAAAGTTTTTACTAACCATCTTAACGAGATAAAAGATAATTTGTGCTTACATAAACAAGAAACGGCAAATGAAGCCTGGTGGCCGACACCATATTATGTCAATCCAGATGAATATGCTTTTCAGGAAAGCTACGATATCTTTAATGGTAATTGCGGCATTGCGTTATTCTTTCTGGAACTTTATCGTTATGATCAAAATGAGGCCCATATAGATTTAATTGATAAAATGATGTTCAGAATGATGAAATCTGATGCCATTCTTAAACCCAAATTCTTCGCATTTTACACTGGTCTTGGTGGAGTGATTTATACCAATTTAAAGATCTACGAAGTAACAGGAATTCAAAAATACCTTGATAACGCATTACTAATAACACTATCCAACAAAACACAATTAAGCAAGCAACTGTTGAAAGCCGATCTATTAAGTGGTTATACCGGAAATCTCCTGGTATTTACTTTACTGTATCATCATAGTCAAAATGGCGAAGTGTTGCAATTGATCCATTTGCTCTTAGATCGGCTGGTTCAGGAAGCGCGTGTATCAACGGCAGGATTGAAATGGGATTACAATCAATCCAAAAAGGCATACGATAGCATGACTGGATTTTCTCATGGTGCATCTGGTATCGCATACTGTTTAATGCAATTGAGTGTTTATTTTAATGCAAGAGGTTTATTGTATCTGGCAGAAGAGGCACTGGCGTATGAAATGCAGTATTATCACGCTCCAGCTCAAAACTGGCTTGATCTGCGTATTGGTAATTATAATTTAGCAAAACCACAGGCACATCTTTGGCAACTAGAAACTTTCGTTTCAGATATGGTAGTCGTAAATGCCTGGGCACATGGCGCTGCAGGCGTAGGATTATCGAGGAATCTGGCATTTGAGCTCACGCAAAAAAGCAAATATTCGAAGCATTGTAATGATGCACTTGAAAAATGCCTTTCAGATCTTAAAAATACAATCCGACCTGATTTCACTTTGGTTAGTGGCTACGCCGGAATGATTCCATTTTTGTTGTGTAATACTGATAAAAAGGGAGTAACTAAAAATATTTGTGAAGTTATTAATGGGGCCATTCAACAATATCAAAAAACAAGCAGCTATAGTGAATACCTTTCTTGTGGGGCACATGATTACGGACTTTTTTCTGGGAAGGCTGGTGTAGGTTATTTGCTTTTACAGTTGTTGCTCGGAAATCAATCTGATTCTGTTACAAAACCAGTTATACCCAAACCTAAAAACATCACTCATCTGAACGAACGGTTTTCAGACCTCAATATTAAACACCGGATTTTTTCGAATTATTATAGCAGGACGATTGAAATGCTTAACAAGATGGAGGTGAGCATCGAGTCTCTCTGTAAAGCGGAGAATATTGATCAGTTTAGTGAGCTTTTATCGACCTTGATTCATCCGATAGAAGGAACTAATGAAGCGATTAGGAAATCATTCCAGTTGGAATCGGAAATTTTGGATCTATGGAAACTTCATAAAGGTTATTTTAGTTATCAGCAACGAAACATTTACCTCAAAAAAAACGCAGAAGATGCCAATCGAAAGTCAGATTCAGATTTGATAAAGCTAAGTCTCAAACTGAACGATCATGTAAAGTACTATGGAGATCGTGAAAATTCTGATGAGTTGGTTTTGTATTGTAACGAAGATGGAGTTAAAGAAATTAAAATTGGAATCTTGCCTACCATTATTATTAAATCATTAGTCAATGACGAAATCATAATATCCAAATTGATAAAGAAAATCACCAATGAATATTTTAAGCTAAATGCAGACAAAGAACAAATCAGTCAGAAGATCATATTACAAATCCGGTTATTGCTTAAAGGCGGCTTTGTAAGTTGTATAGCATAAACAAGGCGCCGGTTGGCGCCTTGAACTTGAACTAAAATAACTAGCAGATAACCGTGGTGCATCTTACCGGTGGGGTATGATGGTCATCTGTTTGTTCTGTGTGCGTAGGTTCTGATACATTACCTAAACCACCTGATAAACGCATTGCAACTTCACTGTCGATACTCGTTACAAAACTTTCCAATTGAAGGTCTTCTAGATTCAATGTGATTTTTTCTGGTTGATTTTTCATAAAATAAGTGATTAAATATGATGCCTACTGGTGGTTACGAGGTTTCGGCTTATCCCCGGTTGCAACAGTACTAAGATAAGTAATTGCAACTATGTTGCAAAATATAAAATCAATATTTCGCTACATTGTTGCAAATAAACTCAGGCATACCAAATATTTTACGAATCGTATGGAATTTGTTTAGCAGTAGAGTGGGAAAATGAAATAATAAAAGCGGAAAGGTTGGTTATCTCCGCTTGCCGGATGCAATAAATATAAATGCACCGGCAATTAAAATGATACCGCCAACGTAGGGCGGCCAGGCAACAGACTTCTGTCTGTCTGCAGAAATTTGAATTGGACCAGCATCTACTATTTTTTCTTTTTTAGTATAAGAGAAGCCGGTCCAAACCAGCATCGCAATGCCAGCAATAATTAATATAAGTCCTACGGTTCTGTTCATGATTTTATATATAAGGTAAGATCTAAACAGCAAGGTCCTCTTTAAGTTTTATTCGTCGAAAAAATCGACAAGGCCACCGATGAAATATTCATCAATACCTTCTGTAAATTCTTTATAATCTTCCTCAGGAATGTTCGTTTGTCTGAATTCTAAGGAAGTTCCTTCTTTATCAGCATGAAGTTTTATGGTAACGATAGAAGGTTCCCGCTCTTCTCCGAAATACCATTGCTGAACAATTCTTTTATTTGTTTCGAATTCCAGGTTTTTACCGACAATATCGCCATCCCAAAAAGAAAATTCAGTATCTGGTTTCTCTTCAAATTCAACTTCTGCGCCAGTCCAAAGTTTGATGCTGATGTCTTTTGTAAGCGATAAATAAACTTCTTCAGGTGTCGCTGGTATATAGGTATATTTTTTATAGTCCATTAGGCAAGATTAATAGGATAGTATGATAATTTACTTTTTGGGTTTTTAATGTTTTCTGATCTGTAGACTCAATGCGCCAAAATTAAACATTAATCCGGTACTCGGAACGCAATTTTATTTAAAAGCATTCAATCCGGTAACGTCCATTCCTGTGATAAGTAAATGGATGTCGTGAGTGCCTTCGTAAGTTACTACAGATTCCAGGTTCATCATATGGCGCATAATCGAATATTCGCCGGTGATCCCCATTCCGCCCAGCATTTGACGGGCATTTCTGGCAATATCAAGCGCAATTTCTACACTGTTTCTTTTAGCCATGGAGATTTGTTCGGCAGTGGCGCGATTTTCGCTTTTTAACACGCCCAGGCGCCAAACCAATAGTTGGCCTTTGGTAATTTCAGTAACCATTTCTGCCAGTTTTTTTTGTTGTAACTGAAATCCTCCGATCGGTTTTCCAAACTGTACCCGTTCCTTTGAATAACGCAAGGCCGTATCATAACAATCCATCGCTGCACCTAATGCGCCCCAGGCAATGCCATAACGCGCCTGGTTCAGGCAACCCAACGGACCTTTCAACCCACTAATTTCCGGGAAAACGTTTTCTTTTGGTACTTGAACATTATCGAAAACAAGTTCGCCGGTAGCAGATGCCCTTAAGCTCCATTTGTTATGTGTTTCTGGGGTAGAAAAGCCTTCCATGCCACGTTCAACAACCATCCCTCTGATTTTTCCAGCTTCATCTTTAGCCCAGACTACGGCAATATCGGCAAAGGGCGCATTGCTGATCCACATTTTTGCGCCATTTAAAATATAGTGAGATCCTGCATCTTTGATATTGGTCACCATCCCGCCCGGGTTAGAGCCATGGTCAGGTTCTGTTAAACCAAAGCAACCCATCATTTCGCCGCTGGCTAATTTTGGAAGATATTTTTTTCGCTGTTCTTCACTTCCGTAAGCATAAATCGGATACATCACCAGAGAGCCCTGAACAGATGCGGTAGAACGGATACCAGAATCACCTCGCTCAAGTTCCTGCATCAATATTCCGTAGGCGGTATAATCTAAGCCAGCACCTCCATATTCTGCAGGAATGGTTGGACCGAAAGCACCAAGATCTGCCAAACCTTTTATTAAATGCTTTGGGAATTCTGCTTTTTGAGCATAATCTTCGATAATTGGACTCACTTCTTTCTTAACCCATTCTCTCGCCGTTGCCCGAATTAATTTATGTTCGTCTGTTAACAATTCATCTAATAAATAATAATCGGGAGCCTCATAAAGGTCTTTTTTGGTTGATCTGCTCATCGTCGTTTTCCAATCTGGTTAAGAAATACCGTTCATTTCAAAGGTAACAATTTACCGCAATGGGCATTATATTCATGAATAAAAATTTAATTTTGCAGCATACGAAATATAAATGAGCCATTTTAAACAGACCGTTGCCTTAAGAGACGTAAAATGCTTTGCCTTGCATGGTTATTACCCGGAAGAACAATTGATTGGAAATCACTTCATCATTGATTTGCTTACTGAATTTACGCCAAAAGCGTTTGATGATGAACTGGCACAGACGGTTAATTATGAAGATCTCAATTCAATTATTCTGGAGGAAATGAAGAACACGCAAAAGCTTTTAGAAACTGTTTTAAAAAATATAATCTCAAAAGTTATTGAAACTTATCCATTCGTAGCGCACATTGAAGTAAGCATCAAGAAATTGAATCCACCGATGCCCGGGCAAATCGGATACTCCTTTGTGAAACTTACTTACACCTCAACAACCGCTAATTAAAATGAACTTTACTAAAATAAATGCATCGCTCCTGGAAGAAATTAAGCTTGCCATTGGTGCTGAGAAAGTATTTACAGACGCCGAAAGTTTGGACCATTATAGTCACGATGAAACAGAAGATTTGCGGTATCAGCCAGAGGTTGTGGTAAAACCAACTACTGCGCATGAAATCTCTGCGTTATTAAAAATCTGCAATCTTCAGCGTATTCCGGTTACTCCACGCGGCGGCGGAACGGGTTTAAGTGGTGCGGCATTACCAATATATGGTGGCATTTCGCTATCGATGGAAAAGTTCAAAGCGATTATTGATATCGATACGGAAAATCTACAAGCTACGGTTGAACCAGGTGTGATTACGGAAGAATTCATCAACGCTGTTGGAGAGAAGGGATTGCTTTATCCGGTAGATCCGAGTAGTAAAGGTTCGTGTTTCATTGGCGGTAATGTTGCGCATGGTTCCGGTGGACCAAGGGTGGTTAAATATGGCACTATTCGGGAATATATTTTAAACCTGGAAGTTGTTTTACCGAACGGCGACATCATCTGGACAGGTGCAAATACACTAAAATATGCGGCTGGTTATAACCTTACGCAGTTAATGATTGGCTCAGAAGGTACGTTAGGTGTCGTGACTAAAATCGTGACTAAACTCTTACCGAAGCCTAACCAATCGGTTTTAATGATGGGTTCCTTTGCTACAAACGAAGATGCATGTGCGGCTGTTTCGGCAATTTTCCGGGCAGGTGTTACCCCTTCGGCCTTAGAATTTATGGAGAGGAAAGGCGTGGAGTGGGTGATTAAATTCGATGACATCAAGTTTGATTTAAAAGAGGATGTTGCGGCCCTTTTAATGATCGAGTTTGACGGTGATGATCTGGATGATATTTTCAAAAATTGTGAAAAAGCAAACATCGTTTTAGAAAATCATAATTGCTCAGAAGTACTTTTTGCAGATACCGCGCAACAAAAGGAGGAACTTTGGCGAATGCGCAGAACAATGGCAGAGTCTGTTAAAGCAAACTCTGTTTATAAAGAAGAAGACACTGTGGTACCCAGAGCTGCCCTGCCAAAATTAATCAATGGTATAAAAGAAATAGGCGCAAAGTATGGTTTTGAAAGTGTTTGTTATGGTCATGCTGGTGATGGAAACCTCCATGTGAACATTATTAAGGCGGGAATGAGTGATGACGACTGGAAAAACAAATTACCATTCGGAATCACCGAAATTTTTGAATTAACCACTGCACTGGGCGGCACACTATCCGGTGAACACGGGATCGGATTGGTTCAGAAACAGTATATGCCTATCAAGTACTCCGAGGTACACTTAAGTTTAATGCGTGGCATAAAACAGGTTTTCGATCCGAACGGAATTTTAAATCCTGGGAAGATTATGCCGAGCCCCCCAGCCCCCTAAAGGGGGAGCGTCAGGCATGTTGGAGAAGCGAAAGCAAAAAATAATTAAAAGGTAAAAAAAGTATAATAACGCAAGGTACCAGATAACTTAAAGAGGAGCGAAAGGCAGATTTGCAAGGCAAAAAAAGTAGGAAAGTATAGTGTAAAAGCATTGTGGAATGGCATAGAAGCTATACACAAATAGAAAAGCGAAAGAAAAACTAGCACTCTCTTTTATACTTTTCTCGGGCCGGTAGAAAGTCAAAAACCCCCTTCAGGGGGTTGGGGGTTTAACCCGCGAGTTGCTCAAACTCAATCATTTTTTGTCTTTCAGCTGCAGGGATTGCAGTTGGGCGTTTAGTAGTATAATCGACAGCGATGCAAACCGTTCTTCCTTTACTGCAAATGACTTCTTCATTGCCTTTTACCTTCACGATCTGATAATCCAAATCAAAGCTGGTTTCGCCGATTCTTGATGTTTTAACATGAATGATAATTTTATCATTCGCAAGAATTGGTTGTATGTAATCTACTTCGGCATGTGCGATTACAATACCGGTTTTTTTCCAATCCCATTTGATAATCTCTTCCCAATATTTAGTTCTGGCAATTTCTAAATAGGTAAAATAGACAGAATTGTTAACATGTCCCATCATATCAAAGTCTATAAAACGCAAATGAATATTCGTTTTATAGTTGAATTTGTCTGAGAAACTTTTTATTTCTGCCAATTTGTCTTTTGATTTGGGTTTATTTTGCCATAATGTCTTGAAAATCATAAGTATTTGGTTTGGTATATAAGTTGATTATTAGGAATTATCAATTAAAAAATAAAATTTAAAGATATGACACTTGTAAATTTCAACAACAGAACCCGCAACACAGCTCCTTACTTTAACAATGTTTTTGATTCATTGTTTAGCGATGCCGTAACTAAAAATAAAGCCGTAGATAAATCACCAAATGTTAATATTTACGAAAATGAAAATGCTTATATTATTGAATTAGCAGCTCCAGGTTTAAGAAAAGAAGATTTTCAAATCAAATTGAAAAAAGATACGCTTTCTGTTTGGGCAGAAGTGAAAAAAGATGAAACTCAGACAGCTAAAGATTTTACCCGTAAAGAATTTGACTATAGCTCATTTGCGAGGTCATTCAATTTACCTGATACGGCTGATGGGGAAAACATTACTGCTGAATATAAAGATGGTATTTTAACCATCAACATCAGCAAAAAAGACGATGCCAAATTACGACATAAAGAAATTGTAGTATCGTAATTAAAATATTCTCGAAAGAGGGTTTTTCATAATAGTTTAGGTTTATAAGGTTAGCATTGGATAATGCTAACCTTATTTTTTATGAGTCGTGTGTCCTTAAAGATCAATCATCCGTTAGCTAAACTAATCACAAAATCCACGATTGATACTAATGATTTTTGTTATTTTTGCAGAATGGAAAGAGAAATTCTGGATACTAAACGTAAAGCATTAAAAATAAACCTCGACCCCCGGATTTACGGCACTTTTGCTGAAATTGGAGCCGGGCAGGAAGTCTCCAGAAATTTTTTTAACGCTGGCGCAGCATCAGGAACCGTAGCCAAAACCATGTCGGCTTATGATATGACCTTTAGCGATGCCATTTATGGTGCAGAAGCCAATGGGAGATATGTAAGTCAGAACAGGCTTTTGCAAATGCTCGACCATGAATTCGGCTTATTAAATGAGCGGCTATCCGGCGAAAAATATGAACGTCGCACTTTCTTTGCTTTTGCCGATACGGTTACCACCTTAAATTATAAACGCACCAACGAACCCCATGGCTGGGTTGGAATCCGGTTCCAAAATGAACCAGGGGGGCTGCCAAATGAAATTTTCTTTCACGTTCGCCTGCTGGATACCGACGTAAATATGCAGCAACGCGTATTGGGAATTATTGGTGTGAACTTACTTTATGCTGCCTTTTATCACTATCAAGATCCTAAACTGATGGTCGAATCGTTAGCAGATAACCTTACTATTGGCTCTGTCGAAATCGACTTAATTTCTGTTAAAGGTCCGGCATTTCCAGAGGTTAATAATATTTTGCTTAATCTTTATATGATTATGAAGGATTTTTCTGCAGCTGCCATTTTTGATTCAGATGCACATCCGCGGCAAGCTAAAGACTTATTGTACAAGAAAGATATCATGATTTTGAGGACCAAATATGGACAGAAGTCATTACCAAACTTTAGCTTGTTTAATAAAGCAACAGATCAGTTTAAACGGACCAATGATGTGCAGGAAGGAAATCTGGCTGTGATGATTGAGGTTTTATTAACCAATGTATTAACGGATGACCAGGAAACCCCAGATGATATCGACCTGGAAAGTGTAGCCAAAAGAACGCAGGAAATGTGTGATACAGGGAACATTGTAATTGTATCAAACTTCACCCGACATAATCGTTTAGCGAAGTATTTAGCCCGTTGTAAACCGAAAAGTGTTGGTTTAGCTACGAATATTAATAACCTGAAATTTGTATTTAATTCTACGAATTTTAAAGGTGAAAATTATTCAGGGCAGTTACTCAGTTATGTAAACGATATGTTTAATACCAATGTTCGCTTATTTGCTTACCCGTTCCTGGATAAAAAGACAAATGAGGTGATCACCACAGCGAACATGCCAATAACACCAGAGGCAAAGCCGTTATTTGATTTTCTATTAATAAATGGCTATATCACTGATATTGAGGATTATGCGGAAAACGAAGTAAAGACAGTGTAAGATCTTTAGATATTGGCGGATTTTATTTAAATATATTGTCTTCCAATATCTTACTTCTTTTCTTTTTCTGCAAGATTCTGATAGATTTTAGCCATTAATGCACTAAGACCATTGTGGGTGGCCTGATAATAACTTTGCTCCTCAAAAAGCTGAAACATTTCATCAGCTACAATATTATTGGCATCAGTTTCTGATAATATTTCTCCAATGCCATAATAAGAGGAGCTGCTAAATACTTTAATGCGTCTGTCCCATTTTGAGATTAAGATGGTAATTCCAAAATATTGGTTGCGGCTTTTTAAATCATCATAATTTGCTTTTTTAAGTAAATTCGGATTTCCGGCAATTTGATTAATTATTCCTCTGAAATCGTATTTAGACATGTATACAGAATCGATCGTAATTAACTTTAATTGTATTCCGGATTGTTTTTGAAAACTTTCCAGCAAACTGTCCAGTATTTTTAACTCCTGCTGGGTATAGATATGCTCCATATCATTTGCCCACCGAATAGGCTTAGGGAAGCTTTCTAAAGTGTGATCATTATTCGCTGAGATTTTCGGTGAAGAATTCTTCGCAGTAATCTCCTGAGAAAAAACGTTTTGTAAATTGAATAGCAGAAAAAGTATGGTAAATAATTTCAATGAGCTTTCCATATTAAATCGTTCTTAAAATACATCCCGTATCTGTCACTTCTAAAACATGATTTACACCACATTTTAGCGCAAAATTATTTCGCTGGTGTCCAACAGGAAAATCAAAAGCAACAGGATAATTATAATCTTTTACTTTCTCCAGCACAATTTCATAAATTGTTTTTCCAAATTCTTCTCCCGGGTCATCAGGTTTTACTTTAAAACCGCCTACAATTAAGCCTTTTAGATTTTTGAGTTTAGCACTGCGTTTTAAGTTCCAAAGCATTCTGTCAATACTATACAGGTATTCACCTGTGTCTTCTATAAAAAGGATTTTATCATGGGTATCAAGATCAGATTTACTTCCGGCAAGTGTTTCAATAATGCTTAAATTTCCACCAACCAGAATCCCATCAACCTTTCCATACTTGTTGTTTATGTTATGAACTGAAGTATAACCCATCTGTTTCCCCATTAAAGCATCCTTTATAGATAGAATGGTTTCTATTTGAATAGGTTCGGCCTTTGTCCAATCATCAGGAAAGCTATTACACATTTTTGAATGCAGAGAAGAGATTCCGAAGTTATTGGCTAAATGACAATGTAATACGGTGATATCACTAAAGCCAATGATCCATTTAGGATGGCGAATAAAGTTAGAAAAATCCAGTTGATCGATTATCCTGACTAAACCATAACCACCTCTGGCACACATAATGGCTTTTAGGTTTGGATCATCGAGCATCAGTTGAAAATCTTTAAGTCGTTCTTCATCTGTACCACCATAAGTAAAATCCCGTTTTCCGATAGTTGTGCCTACCTTTAGTTTAAAGCCCCAGCTTTCCATCTGTAAAATAGATGGCTGTATCTGAGCAACGGTGATGTATCCTGCAGGACTCGTAATCCCTATGGTGTCGCCTTGCTTTAAGTAGGGTGGGATTTTGAAAGAAAGCTGTCTTTCACCTGCGCCATTCGCTACACCTTTAAGCGTAGGTATCGCTGCTGCTGCTCCTATAAGTGAAGAAAGGAAATGTTTTCTATTCATTAAAAGTTCGAATTATGATATAGCAAAGGCGAAGATATTACTTTATAATTTTGCATAAAAGAAAAGGGATTTATATCCATAAATCCCTTTTTTAAACCAAACAAATTAATCTGTAACAGATTAGTATAATGTGAATTATATAGATAACCGAGATCGATATAAAATGTTTTGAGATTTATTTTTTATTTATGAATGGTTAGCGGGATCTGAAGAAGTGCCTGAAGAGTTTTTGCGGAGAGATGGAACAAAAATAATCTGTTATCTGCTGACAATAAGAGGGGCTAGCAGCTTTAACTGCAATATTGCTAATTTTTAAAAAGTTAAGGCTATCCATCGCGGATAGCCCTTGCTAACAACAAAACAAATATAAGATAACCAAATCTTACCTGATTGAGCAGAATCAGGACAAGTGCATATGAGAACACTTTGTAACCAGGTAGTGGATTCGAACCACTATTTAAGTTTTAACACAACTTAGCCTTCCAATCGGCCAACCTGCTAATGAACTAAATGGGTTTTAATGCGAGATAGTCTTTCAAATCTTCAATATGTTGTTGATTTATTCTATCTTCAACAATTTCTTTTTGCCCATCCGAATATTCGACATTGATAGGATAAATGAGGTTTTGATATTCATTAATGCTAGGGTATTGGAAATAAACTGACATGATTATCGCATTTAATTGGTGAACATTCTGTTTAGTTAATGATTAATGTTCAGCAAACATATTAAATTCTATATAATATCTATAGATTTAGTAGTTATTATTTTTAATATTTGTTTATCTTACTGATAATCAAATTGATAAAATTTTATTTAAAAAAATAATGGAGCTGATATTTCTCATTTACTGTCGTTCTTTAGCAAAATAAGATTTATTTTAATCGAATTTCTAAACAGAATAGTTTGTTTTCTGAAAGTTTTGTGCATTCATTTTAGATGCCATGAATTCAGTTTCTAAAAAGCTAATTATTTTGAGGATATTTGTATTTTCAAACATTAAAAAAATAAATAGTGTCTTTAGATAAATTGAAACTTAGCAAACCACTTGTTGCGGCAATGACTGATGCAGGATTTTTAACTCCAAAAGAAATCCAGGCTAAAACAATGTCGCGTATTTTAGGTGGCCAGGATGTGATAGCAGTAGGACCGGAGGGTGCCGGCAAAACAACAACTTATGTTTTAGCTACACTGATGAAGTTGAAGTATGCTTTTGAAGAAGCGCCAAGAGCATTAATATTGGTTCCTGATGCCGAACATGTTGATCATGTTCTGGAGCAATTCAAATTGTTAAATAGAAATAAAACTTTCAGAATCCTTGGGATTGATAGCCGTGGTGCAGTAGATACACAAATGAATGAGATTACAGATGGATGTGATATCATTGTGGCCGTTCCGGACAGGGCCAGGGCTTTATACCTTAAGCTTGCGCTCAATACTAATAAAATTCAGTTATTTATCGTTGATAACGCTGAATTAATTGTAAAAAAAGGACTGCAATTACCTGTAGTAGAGCTTGCTAACAGCGCTTACAAAGCTCAACATATTGTATTTACGGAAGTGATGCATGAAAAGTTAAATCTGATGATTTCGCCTTTCATGAAAGAATCAACCACGACGATAGAGGTTGATGAAATTGGTGAACAACAAGCCGAGGTATATCAGCAGATGCTATACCAGGTTCCAAATTTTAGAACAAAGCTGAACCTGCTCACTTTATTGATGAACGACACGGAGTTTTTTGATAAAGTTGTCGTTTTTGTAAATACGCGTTTAACGGCTCAAACGGTCTATAAAAATTTCAATCATACTAATGATGAACAATATACCATCTACCGTTCGTTATTTTTTGATGATAAAGGTTATGATGATATTGAAGATTTCAAGGCGAATCCAAAATCCAGGGTTTTAATTGTAGCAAATGAGAATTTAGAGGATTTAGATCTTCTAGGCATTCCTTTTATTATTCATCTGGAATTACCAGAGCAAAAAGAGACATTAATTCAGCGAATTGTAAAACAGGGAGATGAGGAAGTGGTGGCCATTACCTTTTCTACCGACATTGAATTGATTGAGGTTAAAAAGATTGAACAGGCAATTGGCCAGCGTATGGACGTAATGGAATTGCCTGATGACTTAAAAATTGTTGATCCGGCAGCGAAGCCCAAGAAAAAGAAGACTGAAGAAGATGACGAGCAATCTGAAAGGGGAGCAGCATTCCATGAAAAGAAAGCCAGTAATTTGAAGAATTATAATTATAGCGCTGGTACGAAGGCTAAAATGACTTATAAAAATAAGAAAGGCTTGTCTTAACGATAATTCGTCATTGTAGGATACGAAGCAATCTTATCCAAAAAGGTTCTCAGAATTTAAACTGAGGACCTTTTTTTTATCCAAATTTTTAATGCTAACATGCGTAATGATGAACAATTTTTAAAGATTAAGTGGCTGCAATTGCTCCTCAGAAATGAATTTTATAGCAAACGCCACAAAACAAAAAAGCTCCTCAGAAATTAATCTGAGGAGCTTTTGCTATTATTCTTTTAATTATTGACTAGTATAATGTGAATTCTACACGACGGTTTTCTTGACGACCAGCTGCAGTTTTGTTTGTTGAAATTGGTTGATCTGGTCCGTAACCAGTAGCTTCGATTCTTGATGCATTAGCACCTTGAGAAACCAAGTAAGCTTTTACTGATTCAGCTCTTTCTTTAGATAAACGTAAGTTTAATTCTCTACCACCTGTGTTATCAGTGTGACCAGCTAATTTTAAGCTAAAGTTTTTCTCTACTAATAAACCAGCAACGCGGTTTAAAGAAGCATAAGATTTAGAACGGATAGTTGATTTACCTAAATCGAATTCTAAGTTAGAGATTGCATCTTTAACTACTTTACGATCTTCTTCAGTAATTACTTTTGTTTCTCTGATAATTTCACGTTGAACTTTGATTGGGCAACCTGAACCATCAACTACAGTACCTGATCCAGTTCCCGGGCATTTATCAAATTTGTTTGCAACACCATCGTTATCGTCATCAGCTAAATCTTTAGCATATTGATCTCTATCACGTTGTGCATTTTGCTCAGCAGTAGATAATGCCGCTCTTAATTCAGCACTTTCTGCAGCACTTTCTTTACGTAAGTTAGCTAATGAACTGTAATTTTGTAATTGTGGTTTTTCTTTGCTACCCAATGCAAATTCTAAACCTGCGTGTGCATAAGCAAATCTGCTTTTAGGTAAAGATTCAGGAGATTTAAGAAAGTTAACGTCGTAACCTAAATCGATGTTAATTCCTTTTGCAACACCTAATTTAACACCTGCACCAACTGGGATAAACCATCCTTCTCTTCCATTACTTTCGCTAACAACTGCGCCAGTTGAACTGTAATCAGATGACATATATCCAGCACCACCTTTTAAGTATGGGATTAAAACAGCATTCTCGTTATTGATGTTGATATTTGCAACATTAAAAACTGCAGTTAAAGCGCCAGACCATTCTACACTTTGTTGAAAATCAGTTGTTCCATTTGTTGATTTAATGTTTCCTCTTAAGAAATCTGCCTGTAAACCTAAAGATGGTAAAATCTGTTTTCTAACATTTGCACCGTAACCGATACTTTTAAATTCTTTAGCTCTAACACTTCCAGAACCGAAGATTGTGTTTGGGGAAAGTATTCCTCCGTGTACACCTACGCTCCAGGTGCGGAAAGACTTTTCTCCAAATCTAGTACCCATTGTACTTGTTACAGTTGGTGTTTCTTGCGCAAATAATTGTGATGATAATCCCAATAATGCAACCAACATTGCTGATTTTGTAATTCTCGTATTCATGTTCTTTTTATCTTTTGTATATTAGTGGTTAAACAGCATTTTTACCTTACTGTTTTGCCTCTGCTTAGAAAAAACCTTGCCAAAGTGAAAATAAATAGGCAAACGTCAAGGAATCAGAAGATTAGATTGATCGGAAACGTATATAAAAAAGTTACATTGGCGTTAAAATAATGTTAAATTTTGTATAGTTTTATATACACATCTCATTTATCAATCAAAAATGAATTTAAAACACAGCTAGATTTCCATCTAATTTAGCACATTTTAATGATTTTGATAACCCAATAAATTCACTTTGGTGGAAGAATTGAAATATCCATCGGATGAATATCAGCAAATCGTTTAAATTTATCCGATGACTGAGAAATTTTTTATTGTCGGCTAGAGCGATCTGATAAGTGCCCGTTATAATCTTAATTTGGCAAAGAAATCCCAGAAGACGATTCCAGCCGAGATAACGATATTGAAGGAATGTTTGGTCCCAAATTGAGGGATTTCAATGCATTGATCTATTTTAGACATCACTTCATCACTCACACCATCTACTTCATTGCCGAAGATTAAGGCATATTTTTTATTTGGATCTGGTGTGAATGTATTCAACATAGTACTATTTTCAGCCTGTTCTATGGCCACAATTTCGTAGCCATTTGCCCTCAAGTCATCAACGGCAGTAACGGTATTAGGATAGTGAACCCAGTCAACTGATTGCGTGGCGCCTAATGCAGTCTTCTCAATTTCCCGGTGAGGTGGCTGCGCTGTAATGCCGCAAAGCACTACCTTTTCTAAGGCAAAACCATCTGCTGTACGAAATATAGAACCCACATTATGCATGCTGCGTACGTTATCTAACACTGCTACCACAGGTAATTTTTCCTGCGCCTTAAATTCCTCTACATCCGGACGATTTAATTCGTCTAATTTTAATTTTCTCATTGTTAAGTTTGTCATGCCTTATATGATAATTGCTGACATCTCGTATTTATAGGTATAATTTAAAGTTTTATCGGGCCATTGCCAATTTCACTAATATATATAGCGGCAGGATATCCAATTCTATCTACATAGTAATCGGTAAGGTGTTTGGAAAAGTCCTCCTCAAAACCCTTTTCTAAAAGTGCGATTGCACATCCGCCGAAGCCAGCACCCGTCATCCGGGCACCAATCACATGTTCGTAAGTTAAACAGAAATCAACTACTGCGTCTAGCTCATTACCACTTACTTCGTAAAGCGTTTTCAAAGATTCATGTGAAGCATACATCAATCGGCCGAATTCTTCCAGGTCTCCATGATTAAGTGCTTTTGCCGCTAAATGAACACGATCATTTTCTTTGACCACATGTGTTGCACGGTTCAGAATGGTTTCATCAGTAATAAGATGGCTGTGTAGCGCAAATTTATCAGCTGTCAATTCGCAAAGATTATGAAGGGTAATTTCTTCGTTTAATAAGCTTAATGCGGTTTGGCATTCAGCCACGCGTTCATTATACTTTGAATCTGCTAATTCACGTGGCTTATTGGTGTTTATAATAGCTAAAACGTAATTTCCTAAATTTACGTTAACCATTTTATATTTTAAGGTTTCGCAATCCAGTACAATGGCTTTGTCTTTTTCACCAAAAGCAACGGCAAACTGATCCATTATGCCAGAGTTCAAGCCAATGAAATCATTTTCGACCCGCTTCGCCATTTTTACCAGTTCCAATTGATAATAACCTAAATTTAGAAAATCATTAAGCACAAATGCGGTGGCAATTTCAATCGATGCGGAAGAGGATAAACCGGAGCCAATCGGAATATTTCCATAAAAAAGGAAATCTAATCCCGGAATCTGTTTGCCATCATTAAGAAATTCATTAATGATTCCGATAGGATAATTTATCCAAAGACTTCCGTTTTTGTCATGCTTTATATGACTGTCAACCATAATTTGTTCATCAAAATTGAGACTTTTTAGCCGGTGCTTACGATCCGCATTGGAGGAAATCGCGAGCCATGTTCCTAAGGTGATCGCACAAGGCATTACTAAGCCACCGTTGTAATCAATATGTTCGCCAATTAAATTTACGCGACCTGGTGTAAAATAGATGGCATCAGGGTTTTTGCCATATTGTTCCGCAAATTTTTGTTCTAGATTAATCTCCATTTGGCTAAAAATATTTATTAAAAGCATTAATAATAGTATGTTTGTTTGGAAACAAAAGCCCTAAGTTACAATTTATGAGCGTTCAGCAAATATCAACAGGTAAATTTATTGATGGCGAAGAAGTATTCGCAATCGAACTTACCAATAGCAAAGGCACTTACGTTAAAATCTTTAACTACGGTGCAATCATTAACAAATTTATCGTCGAAAACATTCATGGTGATAAGCAGGATATTGTGCTTGGCTTTGATGAATTTGAGCAATATACCGATCCCGATTATTTCGTCAATTATCCGTACATCGGCGCCGTCATTGGTCGCTATGCAAACCGCATTAAAAACGGTAAATTTTCTGTAGACGGAGAAAATTATCAATTGAAATTAAATACTGATGACAGTACCCTGCACGGCGGTTTAGTTGGTTTCGATCGAAAAGTATGGGATATTATTGACTTGAATGAAAGCCAGAACGCAGTAACACTTGAGTATGAAAGTTTAGATGGGGAAGAGCATTTCCCCGGAAATTTAATTGTTGACCTGACTTTTGAGTTAACGGAAAATAATGAATTAATTCTGAGTTATGAAGCTGAAACCGATGCGGCGACACCAATCAACTTAACCCATCATGGTTATTTTAATTTATCACTAACCGGCGGAAATGTAGGTAAACATCAGCAGCAAATCTTTGCTTCAAATTATCTGGAGCAGGACGAAGGTTATTCTGTAACCGGAAAACTAATCCCTGTTTCGGGTACCCCGTTGGATTTTACATCTGGCAAAGAAATTGGAAAAGACTGGAATGAGGCTACTGGCTATGATCAGTCTTTCGTATTGGACAAAATCTACGGCGACCTTTCTTTAGCGAGTAAAACAATTGAAGCGGAAAGCGGGTTAACTTTAAGTGTATATACTACAGAGCCAGTCGCGCATTTTTATACCGCTAAATATTTAGAGGTGAAAAATGGAAAGGGAGGAAGAGATTACGTTGGTTTGGATGCCTTTTGCGTGGAAACACAACATCACCCAAATGCAGTCAACATTCCGGAGTTTCCGACTACAATTCTGCAGCCCGACGATTTGTATACACAAACAACCATTTACAAAGTTTCTCTAAACAAATAAATTATGTTTACCAAAGAAGATATTCAGTTAGCAGAGTCGAAGATTAAAACAGGGGCAGATTTTCCCCGGTTCGTAAAAGAATTAAAGGATTTAGGGGTAGTTAGAAATGATGTCTATGTGGCAAATGGTTTATCTGCTTATTTTGCCAGTGATGAAGAAGTGCTACAAATAAGTCCGGCAGAATATCCGGAACTGGTCATTAATGAAGAATCTTCTACGGATAAACTAAAAAAAGCGTTAAAAACCCATCAAACCGGAGAAACAGGTTTCATCTCTTTCTGTGAACATGCTGCAGATGCGGGTGTGGAGAAATGGACCACGGATTTAACTGCCATGACTTGTATCTATTATGATACTGCAGGGAACGAACTGGTGAAAGAAACGATATCAGCCGCTTAATCATATTATTTAAAGCGGGTAGGTGTGAAGTACCTACCCGCTTTTTTTGCCGTATTTTTTTGATCAAATCCGCTCTAAAACCAACCTGATCGCCTGATCCACTATTTTATGGGGTTCTTTGCTGAACTCAAACTTCACTCTGCTTGCTAATATTGCATTGATGGATAGTGCTTTATGACCTAAAACATTTGCCAAGGCATAAATTCCTGCAGTTTCCATTTCCAGATTGGTAATGCGGTGCTGATTATGACTAAAGCTATTGATGAGTGCTATGAAATTCGGAACCGAGTTCCTGGCCCTGACCATCCTTCCCTGCGGAGCGTAAAAGCCTGGCGCGGTAATGGTAATTCCTTTTGGTAAATCTTTACCAATGGTATTTAACAACGTTTCATCAGCAGCTGTTAAATAAGGGTTAATGTTTTTAAGATGTCCAAAATGCGAATGAACGGTATTTAATAGTTCCTCGTCTGCTATAGATGGGCTACCGACATAGTAATTCATTAAAGCATCCATGCCCAGGCCATGAGAAGAGGCTAAAATTGTCCCCATCGGGATATCTTGCTGTACCGCGCCTGATGTCCCAATTCGAATAATATTTAGGGATGTTAGTGTTTCTTTTACTTCTCGCGTAGCAAAATCAATGTTTACCAAGGCATCCAGCTCGTTGAACACAATATCAATATTATCTGTTCCTATACCGGTAGATATCACCGTAATCCGCTTTTCGCCGATATAGCCTGTGTGGGTAATGAACTCTCTTTTACCTTTCTTATATTCAATGCGATCGAAATATTTACTCACATCGCTCACCCGGTCAGGATCTCCGACCGTAATCACGTGCGCAGCAACATCACCTGGCAATAAATTCAAGTGATAAATACTTCCATCAGGGTTGATGATTAGGTCACTCTCCGCTATTTTCATATTTGTGAATTTAGTTCTATTAAATGGTTTCCAGGTATTTTAACTTAACTCCTTCAATTTTATCGAATCTCCCTAAAACCTGATTCAAATGAGACTTCCGTACTTCAAATTTTATTGCACAATGAATATCAAATTGCTGTGATAAGATCTGCAAATCTTCATCTTTTATCAGTTTCATCACATCGTTCATTTGCAGGTAATCGAAGTTAACCTCATAAACATCATTAACGGTTTTTGCAATGATCTTCGCTTCCTTAATTGCCTCAAGGCTAACCTGTTTATAAGCATTAATTAAACCGGGAACCCCTAATAAAGTGCCGCCGAAATATCGAACAACAACCATGAGAACATTGGTAATATCTTCCGATAAAAGGCAATTTAAAATCGGTCGACCAGCTGTGCCGGATGGTTCACCATCATCATTAACCCGAAACACGGAACGGTCTGGCGTCAATCGGTAAGCATAACAGAAATGATTGGCTTTACCATGTTTAGCCCTCAATTCTACTATTATCGGTTTTACCTCAATTTCAGATCGAATAGGGTAAGCAAAAGCAAGAAACTTACTTCCTTTATCGCGGAAAATACCTTCTGCAGTATTTTCTATTGTTTTATAAGAATCATCGAATAACATTTTGAGATAATGTAATGAAAACCACAGCTATAAGGGCCAGAATAATACCAACGTAATTCAGTTTGCTTAACTTTTCTTTGAACACCAGAATACCAACCAAACTACCGACTACAATAACACCAAGATTCATCGCTGCAAATACAGTGGATGGGTTTTCTGATAAAGCTTTATGGGCTTTCATGTAAAACAGGATATTGCCGAAATTGAAGACACCGAGAATCAATCCACAGGCTAAATTCACTAGTTGTAGTTTCGTTTTTTTTGCCAACACTAAATAAGTTACTATTGCAACAGAGACCAAAAAAGCCATCGAAAATACCGTAAAAATAGAGGTTGTGTAAGGTAGTGTCTTATACAAGGCAATCTGTTTGAAAAGTACATCGATTACGCCAAAGCCGATAAATACCACAATGGGATAGATCCAGTTATTTGATTTTTTATCCTGATCAGACTTACGAATAAAGGTAAGTAATATCGCTAAAAACCCTAGTCCGAGGCCGATTAACTTATACTGATTGAAACCTTCCTTAAAAATAAAGTAGGCAGCAAGAATGGGAATAAAGAGTGATAACCGTTGAGCAATATCAGTTTTCACGATGCCGAGTTTCTTTACAGAGGCAGCCAATACTAAAAATATGGAAGGTAATAATATAGCAAGTGCAATATATATGGGCCATGGCGCAGATTCCGATAGCAAACTCATTTCTGGTTTAAACAGAAAGAAACACAGCGTTAAAGCGGTAAAATAATTCACCGTAACAGCCTGGATAATGCTAATTTCATAACGCTTCGCTAGCTTTAACAGCACAGCTACGATTACGCTACAGAAAACACTTAAAGTGATGTATATCATTTATTTGAATTACTTATATAAATAGAAAGTTGATCCTTACCAATCTGAATTTGTTCTGTTAAATTGCCGTTGATAGTGGGAGAGGAAATACCATCATCCCAACTATTAGCTGCAGTGAAAATTCTGGCTTCATCCCAAAGATTGGCTTCCAAGAATTGCCTCAAGATATGTGCGCCACCTTCTATAATTACGGATTGAATATCCATCAGGTAGAGTTGAAAGGCAATTTTTTGTGCCAGATAAAAATGCATATCCTCCGTTTGAATATAATGAATATTATCAACTACATCTGTTTTGACCTCGTTAAAAATAATCGTCTTAGCTGCTGAATTGTAAACGTTATTCGATAATGGAATTTGCAGGTTTTTATCAATGACCAACCGAATAGGATTTTTGCCTGGAAATTCTCTGCTGGTTAATTGAGGATTATCCATCAGTGCGGTTTGCTTCCCAATTAAAATGGCATCTTCTTCCGTACGCCACTGGTGCGCAAGTCGCTTAGCCAACGCGCCGCTAATCCACTTTTGATGACCATCCTTCGTGGCAAAATATCCATTGGCGGTTTCTGCCCATTTTAATATAATGTAAGGTCGTTTTCTTTCAATCCGGGTAAAAAAGCGGCGATTAAAATGTCGGCATTCTTCATCAAGCACACCACTAATCACTTCTATTCCGGCATTTTTTAACTTTTCTATGCCTTTACCATCTACACCATCAAAAGGATCGCGATTGCCAATCACCACTTTTTTCAGCTGATGTTTCACTAATAAATCTGCACAGGGAGGTGTTTTTCCAAAATGCGCACAAGGTTCCAGGTTTACGTATGCGGTAGCCTGTTTTAGGAGGTTTTCTGCCTGATCGCCATATTGATCAATTACATTCTGCACGGCATTTGGTTCGGCATGGGCCTTACCGAACTGCTGGTGATAGCCTTCGCCAATGATCTTTCCATCAGCTACAATAACGCAGCCCACCATTGGATTTGGATTTACGTTACCAAAGCCGAGGGCCGCCAGCTCCAAACATCTTTTAAGATAAAACTCATCGCTCATTAGCGCAAAAGTAACAAAAAAATGCACGTTCAATTCGGGTATGTAGAATGATATGGTTGCAATTAAGTAATTTTACAACAATGAAAATTGAAGCTATAGCAGAACAATATAAAATTGAATTGGAATCGGTATATGGTGAAGAAGAAGTGTCTGCGCTTTTCGGATTAGCAGCAGAACATGTTTTGGGTTTATCACCAGTGAAGTTGAAAATGGCAAAACATACTCCGGTTTCATTTGTAAACCTTCAGAAACTATTAAGCGTTCTTAACGATTTAAAAATTGGTAAACCCATTCAGCATATTTTGGGGGTAGCTCATTTTTACGGTGCTGTATTCGAAGTAAATGAAAATGTGTTGATTCCAAGACCAGAAACAGAAGAATTGGTCGACTGGATAATCAATGACCACGCGGCTTTGCGCTCGCAAAACCTCAAAGTCATGGATATTGGAACAGGTTCTGGCTGCATTCCGGTTTCCTTGAAAACCTATCTTCCGGGTTTCGATGTAAGAGCTTTGGATATCTCTGCAGCGGCGATCGCTGTTGCCAGAAGAAATGCTGAATCAATGAGAGCAGGTGTGGAGTTTATCGAAGCCAATATCTTAACCTACGAAAGTGATCAGAACTTTGATATCATCGTTAGTAATCCTCCGTATATCCGGGAACTGGAGAAGTTAGAGATGCATGAAAATGTTTTAACCCACGAACCCCATCTTGCGTTATTTGTAACTGATGATAATCCTTTAATTTTTTACACCGCAATAGCTGATTTTGCAGTGAAAAACCTGAATCCAGGTAGATCTTTATATTTTGAAATTAACGAATATCTAGGTGATAAAATGGTAGAGATGTTAACTGCTAAAGGATTTACGTCTATTGAGTTAAGAAAAGATATGCAGGGTAAAGACAGAATGATGAAGGCTATGATCTCGGATGAAAATGTGTAATCACTTCTCTTAGATAATCACGATCAATATGTGTGTAAATTTCAGTTGTGGTGATGCTGGAATGGCCCAGCATTTCCTGTACTGCTCTTAAATCAGCACCACCTTCAATTAAATGTGTGGCAAAAGAATGGCGCAAAGTATGCGGACTGATCGTTTTTTTTATGCCTGTTGTAATTGCAAGGCTTTTGATCAGGTTAAAGATCGAAATTCTGGAAAGCTTCGCCCCAAAGCGATTCAGGAAAATAAAATCCTCATTCCCTTTTTTAATCTTCATATGTACCCTTACCTGATGCATGTAAAGGTCCAGAAGTTTTAGCGCCACGCCCCCGATAGGTACTAAACGTTCTTTATTGCCTTTTCCAATTACTTTTACAAACTCAATTTGTGGGAACAGATTAGAGATCTTAAGTTCGGTGAGCTCCGTAACCCGTAATCCACAACCATACAGCACTTCTAAAATGGCCTTATTACGTATGCCTTCGGGTTTGGAGGCATCAATGGCATCGATGAGTTGATTAATTTCGTTAATGTTCAACGTATCCGGAAGCTTCCTGCTCAATTTTGGCGCCTCAATCAATGCCATAGGATTATTTACTACAATATCTTCTAAAATAAGGTAATTGAAAAATGCTTTTAGCCCTGAAATTACCCTTGCTTGCGTACTGGCCAGCATCCCCAATTCATTTAACCAGGAAATGAATGCTTTCAAATCTGCAGTTGAAATTTCGTTCAGGTTTGGAGAAAGATTTACAGACTGAAAATATTGAACCAATTTCTCAATATCGCTGAGATAAGCATCTACCGAATTACCAGAAAGTGATCGTTCCAGTTTTAAGTATGACGTGAAACCTTTAATATAAGATTGCCACACAGCACCTGGATTTAGTTAAAACAGTTATCATCAAGCATCAAAGATATGATGAAATGAGAATAGATCGAACTCATTTAGTAGAAAAGGAAATAATTTTATTCGCATTGCGTATAATTGCAATACAATTTAACCATCACATCAGCGTAGAAATCTATAATATCCGCATGAAAGTACAAATTATCAACGGTCCGAATTTAAATTTGTTAGGCGTAAGAGAACCATCAATTTATGGCAATACCAGTATTGAAGACTATGTAAAAGAATTGAAATCTATTTATACTGACATTACGATTGAGTATTACCAAAGTAACGTGGAGGGCGAATTGATCAATAAACTACACGAAATTGGGTTCAGTTATGATGGTATAATTTTAAATGCCGGCGGATACACGCATACTTCTGTTGCGTTGGCAGATGCAATCGCGGCAATTAAAACGCCGGTTGTGGAAGTTCACATCTCGAATATTTATGCAAGGGAAGAGTATCGGCATGTTTCGCTTACCGGGAAGAATTGCCAGGGTGTGCTGACAGGTTTTGGCATGAATGGCTATCGTTTGGCGCTCGAGAGTTTGCTGATTAAAAAGTAGCCATTTACTTTATAGAAGTAAATAGGTTGTTGGTTATTAGTTTTTTAGATATAAATATATAAACAATTCTTTTATTTCGAAGGAACAGTTAATGAATGTACTCAGGCCGGAAGAGGCGACCGTTTATCGGTATCCTATCTGTTAAACGAATGTCTTGTGCATCAACTGGATCGACAAATACACAAAGAATCTTTAACTAATTAAGTCTTTAAAATACTTCACTTTTTTGATGAAGAAAGCCCAGACTACGCTGTTGTTATAAACTCCGGTGTGCTGAAGATAGGGTGTTTGGTTAGCCTTTCTCTTTCGATTTGTTATGGCAATCGATTTTACAAAATGCCAGTGTCCTTTGGTTACCGCCAAAGTGAATTTTGGTTTTCCACTGAGCAGGAAATGCCACCAGGCAATAAAATCAATACACATCCGAATGGCTATCCTAAAAACAGCATCACTGGCTGGCAGATTCTTCTGCATGATAATGAGGTTATTCCGGAAATTCAGATAGGTTTTGAATGGATTTTCCGTTTGTAAAGTACCACCACCAACGTGGTAAACTTCGGCATCCGGACAATACATTACCTTGTAATTCAGATTTTTTAGTCTCCAGCAAAGATCAATCTCTTCCATATGGGCGAAAAGGTCGGCATCCAAGCCACCGGTTTCTTTCCAGTATTTGCTTTTAATGAAGAAAGCCGCGCCGCTGGCCCAGAAAACTTCAGATTTTTCATCGTATTGCCCTTTGTCTTCCTCGTAAACATTGAACAAGCGACCGCGGCAAAACGGGAAAGCATAAATATCGAGATATCCGCCTGCGGCACCCGCGTATTCAAATTGATTTTTGTTTAGTTGCCATTTAATTTTAGGTTGTGCTGCTGCAATCTTTACATCGCTTTCCATTAAGGCAATAACAGGTTTGATCCAGTTAGATGTGACTTCTACATCCGAATTCAGCAAAATAAAATAATCGGCGTCTACACGCTCAAGTACTTTATTATAGCCCCCCGCGAAACCATAATTCTGATCATTTTCAATGATTTGCACAGATGGGAAATTCTGTTGAAGGAAAGAGACTGAATCATCAGTAGAGGCATTGTCGCCTACAATTACCTGCAGGTTATCATATTCAGAGCGCAAAACGCCTGGTAAAAATTGATTTAGAAATGCTTTTCCATTCCAGTTTAAAATAACAACGGCTACTGAAGGATTCATTATGGTAATTCGGGTTTAAATTTCCAGCGTTTATGGCTCCAAAGCCAATATTGAGGCTGTTCTTTAATAATATCTTCTAAAAATTTAAAATGAAGGTCTGTGATTTCGTATTCCTTCGTTTCTGATGGGTTTAGGCACATCGGCAGGACTTCCACCTGGTAGTAACCTCTTTTTATTACGGTTACTTTAAAGTAATAAATAGGACGGTTGGTTGAGCGGGCAATCTTTTCCACACCCAATAAGGCCGCTGTTGGTTGGTGTAGAAAATTGAGGAAATACTTGGTATCTTCACGGGTTGGCGCTTGATCGCTTGCAAAACACAATAGCGTAGGTTCATTTTTATAAGCCGCCATGCCTCTTAGTGTTTGTCGCATAGCGATAAAGATATTGCCGTATTTGGTGCGCATTTTATCAAACCACGATTCAAATATTTTATTGGTGAGCGGTTTGTAAATCACCATAGTCTTGGCAGATAGGCTTAAGCCAAGTGCGAGTGTACCCAGTTCCCAGTTTCCATAATGGCCTGTGCATGCCAAAACACTTTCTCCAGCTTTAAAATGTGCTTCAAGCTGTTCCAATCCAGTAAATTTTATCCTTTTGAGCGTTTCCTTCCTAGAAATGGTGCACATTTTAATGATCTCAAAAATTAAGTCAGCTAAAAATTGAAAGAATTCTTTTTCTATTTTTATTATCTCTGAAGTAGATTTCTCAGGAAATGATTGAATTAAATTCTGGCGAACAACTTTTTTTCGATAGCCAATTACGTAATAAAGCAGATAATATAGTAATCTTGCAAAAAAAAGGAGCAGGGGCAGAGGCAATAGCGAGATCAGGAATAAAAAAAATACGCCCAAATGCGCAAACCCTCTTTTAATCATTATTTTTAAAACGTTTCAGCTACAAACATAAATCTTCAAATGCAGAATACAGCTATACTTCCATTATTTTATCTTCCGCCGGTTGGCTATTTCAGCTTATTAAAAGAACTGGGACAAGATTTTTTAATAGAAAAACATGAACACCTGGCGAAACAAACTTACCGCAACCGGGCGAGTATTTATTCGCCGAACGGAAAGTTAGATTTAACTGTGCCTATTATTAAAGGTGCTAAAAACCATACTAAAATGAAAGATGTGCGGATTAGTTATGATTTTAAATGGCAACGCCTGCACTGGCTAAGTCTGGAAACCTGCTACAGGAGTTCGGCTTATTTCGAGTTTTACGAAGATGAAATGTCTCGTTTTTACACTGAAAAATTTGATTTCCTTTTTGATTATAATTTAGAACTACTATCCTGGCTGACCAAAAAGCTCAAATTGCCTGTTGAACTGAATGTCACAGGTAGTTACGAAGATGATATTCCTGAAGTACTCGATTTCAGGGGAATGATGAATCCAAAAAAAGCTGGTGAAGCTGCAAACAATAAGCACTATTATCAGGTTTTTGAAGACAGGCATCAGTTCTTGCCTAATTTAAGCATTGTAGACCTGCTTTTTAATCAGGGTCCGCAGGCCAAACTCTATCTGTAATGGGAAAAAACAAGCCACGTAATCGGCATAAACATTATAATGTACCTGAACCTGGCACCAGTCCGGGGAGATATGCTATAGATGAAAATGCGTTGAAACCTAAAATCGTTCTTCATACCTATAACAGTTTGAGTTATAAGAAGGAAGAGTTGGAGCACATCAATAATATTGATAAACTCATTCAGAATAAGGATTTCTTTTACTGGTTTGACATTAAAGGGCTTGCTGATCCGAATATTTTTGAAACATTGTTTTCAAAGTTCGACATCAGTCGGTTGGTGTTAGAGGATATTACCAGTTCTTACCAGCGGCCAAAACTGGATGAGTATGATAATGATAAATATTTATTTTCGGTAAGCAGGCATTTGTATTTAGGGGAGGATGACGTACTCTGTAATGATCAGATCTCATTTATTTTGTCAGAACGTACTTTAATTACATTTCAGGAAACTTACGCAGATTGTTTTGAGCCTGTGAGAAAACGTCTGGAAATTGGAAAAGGCAATATCCGAATCGGTGGAAGCAGTTACTTAATGTATGCGATTATGGATGTGATCGTTGATAATTACTTTGCACTGCTCAATTTTTGGGGAGAAGAACTGGATGCCATTGAGGATCGGCTTTATGATCATCCTGACCGGCGGATTATGTACGACACACAAGCGATTAAACGATCTTTAATTACCATCAGGAAGGTGGCCTGGCCTGAACGGGATAAGCTCAACGATATTATCCGGTCGGATAGTGCCTTAATATCTGATCTGACCAAAACCTACATGAAGGATGCATACGATCATTGCATTCAGATCATTGACTTCATCGAATCGTTAAAAGAGATTGCCTCAGTAAATATCGATATGAACTTATCCATCACCAGCAACCGGATGAATGAGATTATGAAGGTGTTAACGATCATATCGTCGATATTTATTCCTTTGACTTTCATCGCCGGGATTTATGGAATGAATTTTAGTCGCGAAGATCCTGTAACGGGAAAGGTATTGCCCGGCAATATGCCAGAGCTTTATAGTCCGCATGGTTATTTCTGGACCTGGATTGTAATGGGCGTAATTGCTGTTGTGCAGATCATTTATTTCTGGAGAAAAGGCTGGTTTAAATAATCGTCACAAATCTTTTTCTTAAGTATTTAATTTTGGTAGCTTTAGCAGGTTTTAGGTTAGGTTAACAAGATGCAATCATTCGAAATAGATAAAAGCGACGTATTAAAGGTTAAAAATGCCATTTTAGCCGGAGATGAGATTCTAAAGGAAGTGTTAAATGATTATCACGCTTCCGAAATAGCCATTCTTTTCGAGCGCCTGGATAAATCCGAGCAGCAGCACATCATCAATTTGTTGCCTGCTGAAATTGCTTCAGAGATTATCTCTGAAATGGATGAAGAGTCTCACCCGGAAGACTTACTATTCAAGCTCCATCCTGATAAACGTACGGAAATAGTTGAAGAACTGGATTATGATGATGCAACGGATATTATTTCCCAGCTTGAAGATCATGAGCAAAACGAAATCCTGGAAGACCTGCAGGATGAACATGCATCGGAAATCAGAAACCTGTTAACGTACGACGAAAAGACCGCCGGTGGTTTGATGAACACGGAGCTGATCTGTGTGAATATTAACCTCACTAAAAAAGATGCGATAGACGAAATCATCAGACAAAGTGAACAGATGGAAGAATTCTATACCATCTATGTAGTTGATGATGCGGAAATTTTCAGGGGAATCGTTTCTCTGAAAGATATTATTAAGGCAAGGCATGACGCAAAAATTACTGAACTGGTTAAGATTGATGCTGTTTATGTACATCCAAATACCGATCAGGAGGAAGTGGCCAATCTGATCTCTCAATATAACCTCACCAGTATTCCGGTTATTGATGATAATCAAAAGCTACTTGGTCGAGTTACTTTTGATGATGTGATTGATGTAATGGAGGAAGAGAGTACGGAAGATATTTTGAAAATCTCCGGTGTATCTGAAGATGAGGAATTGAGCGGTAACTGGGTAGAAGCGGTAAAATCCCGTCTTCCATGGTTAGTCATTAATCTGGGAACGGCTTTTCTTGCTTCATCTGTAGTGCGCTATTTTGATCCAACGATTAAACTAATTCCTTCTTTGGCTGCATATATGACCATTATTGCGGGGATGGGTGGTAATGCCGCGACACAGGCACTTGCCGTAACCGTTAGGCGTATTTCACTTTATGATTTAACGGATAAGCAAGCTTATAGAACTGTTTTAAAAGAATTTACTGTTGGATTAATTAATGGTGCGGTAAACGGACTCATTGTATTTCTTTTTGCCTTTTTCTTTGATGGAAACCCGATGTTAGGGCTGGTAATCTTTTTAGCTATGACGGGTAATTTACTTATTGCGGGGATCACCGGTGCGGGAATTCCTTTAATACTGAAGCGGGTAGGGATCGATCCGGCCATTGCCTCTTCAATTATCATTACTACGTTCACCGATGTGTTTGGGTTTATGCTTATTTTAGGTCTGGCCAGTAAGCTTTTATTATAGCCTGGTTTTTTATCTAATTAAACGGAAAATCCATCATCTAAAATAAAAAATCCCGTCATTCTAACGAAGACGGGATTCAAATAAATTTAAATATGAATTAAACAGCGGTAACCCTCACATCAATATTGCCTTTTACTGCTTTAGAATACGGACAAGCCCTATGAGCTTTATCAGCAATAGATTGCGATTCTTCAATAGAAATTCCCGGAATATGAACATCCAGATCTGCTGATAGAACGAATGAATTATCAGCTTTGTTAAAGGATACCAAAACCTTCACATTAGCTTCGCTTACATCAACACCTTCGCGTTCTGCAACTGAGCCTAAAGCGCCGAGGTAACATGGCCCCCAGGCTGCAGCAAATAATTCTTCCGGATTTGTTGCGCCACCCTGACCGCCCATCTCTTTAGGTTTTCTTAAATCAAAATCAAGAATTCCATCGCTTGATTTAACATGACCATCTCTGCCGCCTGTAGCTGTAACTTCAGCTGTATATAACTTTTCCATGATTAATAATTCTTTAGTAAGTAAGCTTAACAAACCAACACGTTCATTGTTTGAGGTTAGTATTGAGCAGATTTAAATGCCAAATTATGAGTGGTGTCAAAAGACCAGCTTTAGCCTAAGTTTAGATCTTGATTTTTACAGTTAATTTGTAGATATCATAAGCTACTTTTTGTATTAAATCGAATTGTTCCGGAACCAGATCCTGCCCCTTGTTGATTTTGAAGCCGGTATCAGCAACCCGAATCAATGGAACGTTATCAATTATTGCTTTACTTTGTTCCAGGTTCTCAATCGTCATGTCGAATAAATAATCGGTGTTATTGGATATTGGCTTTAGGGCCTCAAAGCTTTCAAATGTAAATTCGTGCTCCTTATTATACAAAGAAAGTGTAGCAATATATGAAGATAGTAAATGATTGAGTGTGGTAAACTGATGCACTTCTTTAATAAACAGCTGTTTGCTTTTTGGTTCGGAAAACATCCTTTGAAAAAGCGAAGCCAGATTCGCAGTACTTACATAAACCTCTTTTCTGGCTAATTTATATTCAGTTCTATTGTAGTTTTTTTCGAAGTATAATCTGGCTACCTGCGCATAATAGGCTTTGTTGGCTTTTATGATACTTAACATCGCCTCTTTCAGTTTTTCGTGTTCCCAGGTTGGGAAGAGCGAATAACTGGCGAGCAAGGCTATTCCGGAGCCGATGAAAGTATCGTAAATACGTTCACGGGCAAGTGCAATAGATCCCATTCCTAAGAAATCGAAAAGAATTAAAATGTAGGGCGTCATGAAAAGTACACTTACAACATAATTTTTACGCTGGAAGCTATAACTTCCAATCATACAAATTAAAAGAATAACAAAAAGTGTATGTTTATCGTGGATATACGTAAGTACGCCCATACCTACAAACGCACCTATGGTTGTACCAATTAGGCGCTGATAGTTTCGCTCTTTCGTCAGACTAAAGCCTGGCTTGGAAATCACCAGAATGGTTAGGAGAATCCAGTAACTATGAGAGAAATTTAAAATCTCTGCAACTACAAAACCTAACAACATCACCACGGTAACCCTCAGCGAATGGCGGAAGGTAGAGGAACTGTAAGTTAAATTCTCGGTAAAAAGCTTAAAGTCGAATTTCTGTCTTTTAATAAATTTTTCTGTATCCACTTCAGCCTGGCGGATATCTTTGCTGGTTCTAACTTTAAAATAACTGAAGATCGTTTTAACTCTTGCCAGGATATTCTCGATATTAACCTCAATATTTTTCAAAGCGATAATACCAATGGTATTGTATTGCTGATCAGTATTATTCTTTTCTAATTGATTAATCTTAATTTTCAAACGCTCAATTTCAATCAACAATCTTTTAGATACAACAGGCTTACCACCGCTTTTCAATGCAAAGGCGATATCATCCAGCGCATATGAAATTCGTTTAATCGCCATTTCATAATCTTTCAAGATTCCGGCCTTGTCGAACTGTTCATGCAATTGCTGATAGTTGTAATAGGTAGACATTACCTGCTCAAAAAGATCGACCATATCTACAAAAACCAGGAGTAGAAATCTTCCTTCCGGACTTGAATCCCTGACAATTTCCCTTGTCCGGAAAAGCAACTCTCTTACTGCATCCTGTTTTTCGTGAACTGAAACCTGCAGTTGCAGCAGTTCTGCATAGGTTTTATCATAATTATTGTTTTGATGGTAGAACTTCGCTTTTTCCCTGAGGAACTCGGCTACTTCGAAAATGGAATCGCTCAATGATTGTTGTACCAGCCTGAAGGGTCGTAGGCGATAGAAAAAATAACTCAGGCCTGTGTACCACAGGCTTCCGGTCAGCACCATGAAGCCATGTTGAATTACTTCCTGCCAGGGTCGGATATCATCGATACTTAAAACGATAATCAGCAACACGGCCGTACCTACTGATGCCGCCCTGATTCCGTAGATATAAAACATCGAAAATACAAAGCTTGATGCGCCGAGGAGGAAGGCTACGAAATAATCACTTTTATTGGTTAAGCCGGTCAATATAGAAAATACGAAAATGAGTACGGTGGTAACCAACATGGCATTTCGCCTGTGCACCATAGGGCCCGGGCTATCTACAATACTTACACATAATGCACCTAACGATAAGGTCATGCCATATTTAAGCATACCAAATTGGGCCAGGATTAGAGAGGGCAGCAATACGCCAAGGGTAATGCGCAGACCATCCGCAAAATACGTACTTAATAAAAAATCTTGTATGTTTCTGATGGGTTGCCTGATCTGCATGTTACAAAAATAACATTATCGGTAACTTTTTGTTGGGATAAAAGTTTTACTTTCTTTAAAAGAATTCACTAAGCGATAGACATTAGTAACCTAAACCACCAGTTCATTCACTTTCTCGATCAGCTTATTCAGATCAAATGGTTTTGCCATAAAATCATTCGCAGCACAAGTGGTAGCAATCTCGGCTGCACTTGCATGTGCACTCATCATCAAGATTGGAATATTGTTGTTTATAGACTTCAGTTCTGCGCAAACATCCATACCGTTACCATCTGGCAACATTACATCAAGTATAAAAAGATCCGGAACTTCGTTAATATTGGCTTCCATAAAAGCGGTAACTGTTTCAAAACTAACTACTTCGTAATCTTCCAATCCTAAAATAAGCTCGATCACATCTCTTATCCCTTCGTCGTCTTCTAATAGAAATATTCTTTTACTCATATCTTTTATCTACGTAATTACAATCAATACGGACTATAGAAAGTTTTGAAAAATCCGTTAAATATAAAAATGAACAGCGAAAATTAACAGTAAAATTGCTGTCTGTCACAATTTGTAACTATTCTATCCCATTTCTGATTACCAGTATTTCTGCAGATGTATCTTGCTTTTCACTTAAACCCAACAGCAACATGAACAGAATGTTTCACTCCATCAGTAGGAGAACTTATCTTTTTTTAATACTGAGTTTGATTAGTATTCAATTATTTTCTCAACCGGCTAACAATACTGAGTTTCGGACAACCTTTACGATAGAAAATATTCAATTCAAAAGTGGCGGCGTTACATTAGCAGGGGCGATCTTGGTACCAAAGCGTCCGCATGCAGCAGTAGTGATTGTACACGGATCAGGGCAGGAGCGAAGGGGAATTGAATTTGCCTCAAGACTGGCCGAAAATGGAACTGCCGTGCTTACTTATGATAAGCGTGGAGTCGGAGAATCTGGTGGGGTTTATGCTGGTCCGGAAGTGGGAACCAATAATATTGATTCGGCAAATCTTAATTTATTGGCATCTGATGCAAATGCCGCGGCTCAAGTGCTTTTACTGAAATTTCATGGCCGGCGTTTGCCACTGGGTTTAATAGGGGCAAGTCAGGCTGGCTGGGTCATTCCGATGGCTGCTGCGAAAAATACTGAAATAGGCTTTATGGTAATATTCAGCGGCCCGGTGGTTACTACGCTCGAACAGTTGCGGTTCCAGTTTTACACAAATGGTGAATCTAACTTTTGGGAAACACATACAGAAGCTGATGTTCTCGGGCACATTAAAAACGATGCAGACCGGTATCAGTTTCCGGCTACTGATCCCCGAAACGCTTTGCTGAAACTTAGTATCCCGGGGTTGTGGCTCTACGGTGGCCGGGATATCCAGGTTCCTGTGCGTTTATCCAAAGAACGTCTGGGCAGCCTCAGCGCAGCGGGCAAGCCATACGAGTACCAGGTATTTCCGGAGTTGGGCCATAATACTCTATATTCGAAATCTCCAGCGCCATTTGATGCCGCGATTAAATGGATTAAAAGCCACAAACTACATTTAAAGAAACGATAAGTTGTTTTTACTATCCTTTAACAGGGGTGCCACGGCGGGTAAAAGGAAAGCAACAGGAACTGCGCCCGGAAAATTAGACCTATAGCGAATTGGCTTTTACTTAAACCAGTGCTAAAATAACAGGAAAAGCAGAATAAAATATTTATTTTATAAATTGCAGGGCTCAATAACCAGAATAGCATGCATCAGCAACTGATCAACTACATTAACAACCATAGCACAGTACCACTCACCAGCGAAGAGGAAACACTCATTGCTGCAAGTTTTCACTTTCGGAAACTACGAAAGAAGCAATACTTTTTACTGGAAGGAGATGTGTGCAGGCATACGGCGTTTGTAATTAAAGGTGCGATGCGGCAATACAGTGTTGATGAAAAAGGCGTTGAACACGTTGTACATCTTTTTCTGGAAGATTACTGGGCAAGCGACCGTGAAAGTATGATCATGCTTACGCCTTCGGTTTATAATATCGATGCGTGGGAGGAAACGGAAATACTGCTAATTACGCGGGCCGAAATGCTGGTTCTGATGACTAAGGTACCTGCCGTGGCGGAAATGATCAGATTGATGGACGAAAGAAATGCCATTGCCAATCAGCGACGGTTAAGCTCAGCCATTAGCAGTACAGCCGAAAAGCGTTATGAAGAGTTTGCTAATCACCATCCCCGATTTATCGAACGGTTTCCGCAACACCTCATTGCCTCGTTTTTAGGCATTACGAAGGAGACTTTAAGCCGGATTAAAAAACAATCCCTTAGGTAGTCGCTTTAAATAGGTTCTACACATCCGTTGATATTTATCAACGGATTTTTTTATCATATCTCATCGTTTGGAGGAAGCCCGGTAATGCAATTTTACCTCATTGAAATTAAACGAATATAAGATATGAACAGTTCAACAAAATTATCAAAAACAGTTATTTTTAACGAGGCGGGTTCTCCGGATGTTTTAACGCTTGCGCAGGTAGAGGTGCCGTTCCCTGGTGCCCAAGAAGTACGGATACAGGTTAAATCAATAGGCATCAACAGAGCCGATGCGATGTATCGCCAGGCGATGTATCGCCAGGCGATGTACGTAGAAAGCCCGGTATTTCCTGCCCAATTGGGCTATGAGGCGGCAGGAATTATAGAGGCAGTTGGTGCCGAAGTTTCCGGCTTAGCTGTTGGCGATATGGTGAATGTTATTCCTGCATTTTCGCTGCATCAATATGCTTCGTACGGGGAATACATTATCATGCCAGCCTATGCGGTGACGCGTTACCCTGCTAATTTATCTTCCGAAGAAGCGGCTTCGTTATGGACAAGCTACCTCAGCATGTATGGCATGCTGATTCACTCCGGTCAGTTACAAAAGAATCAGTTTGTATTGATAAACGCAGCCTCAAGCAGTACCGGCCTTGCCGCTATCCAGATCACCAATTACGCAGGTGGCGTTTCCATCGCGCTTACTACTTCACCAAATAAAAAAGAGGCTCTATTGGCCGCTGGTGCAGCTTATGTCATAGTCAGTTCGGAAGAAGATGTCGAATCAGCTGTATTGAAGATAACCGGTCAGGTAGGCGCACACCTTATTCTAGACCCGGTTGTAGGTGCTAAGTTTAGCACATTGTTGCGTACAGTTGCCCAAAATGGGAAGGTATTTGTTTATGGTGCACTAAGTAAAGAGCCCGCAAGCTTTCCAGCCTTCGAAGTGATGATCAAGACCCCAACGATAAAAGGGTATTCTGCCATGGAGATATTAGGTGATCAGGTGGCTTTAGGAGCTGCGGTTTCATACATTAACCTCGGTGTAGCGGAAGGGAAATTAAAGCCCATAGTAGATCAGGTATTTCAACTGGATCACATTGTAGATTCCCATCGTTATCTGGAATCTAATCAGCAATTTGGAAAGATTGTAGTGAACGTATCTGTATAGCAGCGCGATAGATACTGAATGTATTTCAAGCAGTTGACAATTACATTGATCGTTTGATGAATAATGACTGAGCTTCTAAAATAAAATATGACAAAACATATCTCTCTTCCGGTAGAAATGGATCAGTTTATCATTTGATTTTTCTGCAAGGGTTGTGCATCTCTGGAAACTAAAAGACAGTAAATAACCAGCTTTGAGCGGTTTGTAGACAGCCAGATGGTCAATGACGCTATGAAATAATAATGAACCACTCAGATTCACCTGAAAACAGGAAGTGTTTTGTTGATTAGCCTTTGTTTTATCTATCAAATAAAGTACCGCGCAGATTACATACTTGTTAGCCTATTTGATAAAAACCTGTGATGTTTAAAATTACAGGTTTTTATTTTTTGGGCAGAGGCTAGCGATATGTTGATCGTTAGTCTAATGCTTTTTAATTTCAAGGCATTTACCTATACAGATTCATTAGTCTTCTTTCAATTTTCTATCACCATGCTGTAAGTATTTATACGCGTTAAAATGCAACTATCCTGCACTAGGACACGAATAGGACTCCAATAAGACCCGACGGGAGATGCCATATTGGAGGACGATACCCGATAACAAAAACTAACTGTGAAGGGGTTGGCGTAAAGCCTGATAAAGAAGTAATTGCCGACAAGGCTTTTGACACAGTATTGGAATTGATAAAAGAGAATAAACAGGTGTCAAGCCCACGAAGATATATCGAAGTTTGTAAAGGATTTTCAAATTTTGTGATTGCGAAACAGCTTAATCATTCACAATTTTTATCAAATTAGTTTTAGTTCTTAGTGCACATACTATTAATCGTTGTTAAGATTTTCGCTTCCTCTGACATAACTTTTATATGGTCCACTCAAATCTGATCAACAGCAGCTGTCGCTGAATATGTTCGTTTTATGAGACAATAACTTTAATGGAGATTTTTAATCCTATCACAAATCGACCATTTAATGAGAAATTATAAGTGATATAAATCATCAGTTAAACCAAGCTTGGTTAAACCCGAATTGATTTCCGCACACAATTTTCCGACATTGAGATACTTTAAACTTGATTACCTGTTTTACTTTTGAGTATGAACAAAGAGAATAAAAAAGTGACAATAATAACTGGTGCATCGGGAGGAATAGGCAGGGCAATTGCAGATCAACTTGCTGGAAAGAAACAAGATCTACTGTTAATAGCACGCAATGAAGAAAAGCTTCAAGAATATTGCAAACTGCTCATGCAGCGCCACGGTGTCGGCGCACATTACATTGCAGCTGATTTATCTTCGCCCGAAACTGCTTTAAAGGTATTTACGGAAGTTACAGCAAGAGGGCTGGAGGTAGAAATGTTGATTAATAACGCTGGTATTGGATCGGGAGGGGACTTCACAGCTATGCCTTTGCAATCTGAATTAAATCTTATCCAACTTAACATCAGTTCATTGGTTGCGTTAACGCACCTTTTTTTACCGCAAATGCAATCAAGAAGAAGTGGAACTGTGGTAAATATAGCTTCGATGACATCTTTTATGCCTGTGCCATACATGGCTGTATACGCAGCCAGTAAAGCATTTGTTAGGTCTTTTACCCAGGCGATTACTGAAGAATGCAAGCCAGAAGGCGTGCATGTTTTGCTGTTCTCTCCCGGGCTTACTAAAACCAACTTCAATGCTTCTGCCGGAATAAAAGGTGAAAAAGCCCAAAGATTAGGATCTGATCATAACCGGGCTGCAAATCAGACACCGGAACAAGTGGCAATCGAATTGATTAAAGCCTTGGACAATCAACGTAATTTCGCCATCTCCGGGCGTAGAAATAGAATAGGAGCCAAGCTAATGGCACTATTGCCAGATTCTATGATTGCACGAAATATTGCAACCTCTTATCGAAAAGGGTTAAAATTGTAGCTTTAAATGTATAGCGAAATATAATGGGAAAGGGTATTTTAACGGTAAGTTTTACGAATTTGAGTGATTTTCACAAGGCCCTGGGAATTGCAGGTCCCAAGCATCCTTTATTTAGTATCATCAAGTTTGAGGATTTACCAGTGCTAAACAATCCGGAGCGAACAAAATTAATCCTGGATTTTTATCAGGTCACGATTAAGACCTCCTCCCCATGCAAGATCCAGTACGGGCAGACCTTGTTTGATTTCAATGAGGGCGTTGTATCCTGTTTCGGACCAAGGCAAAGTAGTATCATCGATCCACATTTTGAATATGCAAAATCGGGCTGGCTGGTAAATATACACCCCGAATTTCTAAGGTCATATGCATTGAGCCAAAAAATTAAGCAGCTCGGTTTTTTTGATTATGTGATTAATGAAGCTTTGATCCTATCTGAGGATGAACAAAAATCGATGGAAATAATCTTTCAACAGGTGGAAAGGGAGTATCACTTACCAATTGACAGCTTCAGCCAGGATGTAATTATCGCAAATCTCGAGGTATTGCTTTCCTACTGCAACAGGTATTATAAGCGGCAATTTGTTACCCGAAAGATCAGTGCGGGCGGAATTCTGGAAAGATTTGAAAACATTCTGGAAAGTCATTTTCAAAACAACAATAATCAAGGTTTACCGAGTCCAAGTTACCTGGCTAATCAGCTTAACATATCCACAAGATACTTGAGCGATCTGTTAAAGCAGCTTACGGGGCATACCACCCAGCAACTAATACAGAATAAGATCATAGATCTATCGAAAGATCGCTTGACGAGTACGCAGATGTCAGTAAGCGAAATCGCCTATCAATTAGGTTTTGAGTATCCTCAATCGTTTAGTAAATTGTTTAAGATGAAGACCAATCAGACACCCTTAGAATATCGGCAATCATTTAATTAATATTTACTGTGCGCCCGTAAAGGTTTTGTAATGAATGTCTCTTTGGCAAGAGACTAGACTAGGTTCGAAGTCTACTCCCGACCGA
>JAZBLX010000004.1:0-230117 GCA_037033465.1 Bacteroidota bacterium
AAATCAAAGTTACTCCTAACGGTAAGCAGTCTGATCATGATCTGTGTTGCAGCATCTTCTTTCTCTTTCATCCAAAGTTCGATTCCTTTTAAGAATTCAGGGAGTATCATTTTTTGATTCCAGATTGCCGTCCATTCCATCAACGGCATACTTACAATCATAATCATCAACACCAGCATCAAAAGCAATATTTTTGGCCGTTTTAATCCATAAAATGAGCTTACCTTTTGTCTTTCTGTCAATGCCAGGGCAATCCCGGGTAGAATGAATGTTCCAATGGATGAAAAAATCTGCACTACCTTCATCCCGGTAATGTACTTTGGTTCACCCGCTAAAAGGGCATCTAAATTACTGATCAAATCTGTTCCATACATAACGAAATTAATCGCAATGCCGATTATTCCGAAAACTAATCCGCCCGCAATTCCGTAAAATAGAAGTAAAAGTAATTGTAAGAAAGGATTGATTTCCTCCTTGTTAGGTGTTACAAAATTCATTATTTGTACCTTTGTATGTATTATTTAATCGTTGAAGATAGAAAATGTCTGTTAAGATAGGAAATATTGAATTAGGTGGGTTCCCTTTATTGCTTGCTCCGATGGAGGATGTGAGTGATCCGCCGTTTCGTTATGTATGCAAAATGAACGGTGCAGATTTGATGTATACAGAGTTCATCTCATCCGAAGGCTTAATCCGTGATGCCGCTAAAAGTATTCAAAAACTGGATATTTTCGAGTATGAAAGACCCATTGGGATTCAGATTTTTGGTGGAGATATTGATCACATGCGTGAAGCCTCTGAAATTGCTTCAGCCGCCGGCCCTGATTTAGTGGACATTAATTATGGTTGCCCTGTTAAAAATGTAGTTTGCAAAGGCGCTGGTTCCAGTTTACTGCGTGATATTGATAAAATGGTAAAAATGACAGAGGCTGTAGTGAAGGCCTCTCATTTACCTGTTACTGTTAAAACCCGCTTGGGTTGGGATGATGATAGTAAAAACGTTTATGAAGTAGCAGAACGCCTTCAGGATGTTGGTATCCAGGCCTTAACTATCCATGGAAGAACGCGTGCTCAACTTTACAAAGGTGAGGCAGATTGGTCTCTAATCCGTGAAATTAAACGGAATCCGCGGATAAAAATTCCAATTTTTGGAAATGGTGATGTAGATAGTCCGGAGAAAGCAGCAAACTGGCGCATGGAATACGAAGTGGATGGGATTATGATTGGACGGGCAGCAATTGGTTATCCATGGATTTTTAGGGAGGTTAAACATTTCTTTAAAACCGGAGAACATTTACCAGGCCCTACCATTGAAGAGCGAATTGAGGTTTGTAGAACCCACCTGGATAAATCTTTGGAATGGAAAGGACCAAAAACAGGTATTTTTGAAATGCGCAGGCATTATGCCAATTACTTCAAAGGTTTACCTGATTTTAAACCTTATCGCATGCGTTTAGTGGCAGAGCCGGATGTTAATAACATCTACGACATTTTGGAAGAAGTGGCATATAAATTTGCCAACTATGATGCCACAAATGTACTGGCTTGATTTTTGAAAAGAATTTTATTCATTCGCATATTATCATGGTTACAGCAATTACAGATGGAGTTAAAGTTTCAGTAGAAACCATTTATCAGCCAGAATATTCAAATCCCGCTAATGAGCATTTTATGTTCGCTTATAGAGTAGAAATTGCTAATCTTTCTGATTATGCTGTTCAATTGTTACGTCGCCAGTGGTTTATTTTTGATTCCAACAGCAGCCGCAGGGAAGTAGAAGGTGAGGGTGTTGTAGGTCTTCAGCCAGTAATCCAGCCTGGCGAAACACATGTTTACGTTTCAGGTTGTAATCTGAAAACAGATATGGGCTGCATGAAGGGAAAATACCTTATGAAACGTACAATGGATGATTTGGAATTTGATGTAGATATTCCGGAGTTTTCATTAGTTGCTCCATATAAGCTTAACTAGGATCTAGTATTGAATCAAAAAGCTTTTTAAATATGTAATAAAGCAAAAGCGGCAAGGAATTAATTCCTTGCCGCTTTTGCTTTATTTTAAACCTTTTTTATTAATCTCTGCTTCTTCCAAACAACATGGATGCATAGTAGAGTAAGTTTGCCAGTGCACCAACAGCTGCTACTACATAAGTCATAGCAGCCCACCAAAGTGCATCTTTTGCCTGTCTGTTTTCCTCCTGTGTTTGCATTACCCCAGGATTATTTTTTAACCAAGCCAATGCCCTGTTACTTGCATCAAATTCTACAGGTAAAGTAATGATACTAAATACTGTGACCAAAGCCAAACCGACAACACCGATTGCTAAAACAATTGGCGTTACGTTAACCACCAGCAGCATCACACCAATTAATAACACCCATTGCAGTAAGTTAGAAGATATGCTTACCAACGGTACCATAGTACTTCTCAAATCTAACCAGGAGTAAGATTTTGCATGCTGTACCGCATGTCCACACTCATGTGCTGCTACTGCTGCTGCTGCCACACTTCGGCTATAATATACGTCTGTACTTAAATTTACAGTTCTATCTGATGGATTGTAATGATCGGTTAATTGTCCTTCTGTACTCATCACCTTCACATCGTAAATTCCATTATCATGTAGCATTCGTTCTGCCACCTCTTTGCCCGATAACCCAGAGCTGATTTGCATTTCGGCATACTTAGAAAATTTGTTTCTAAAACGCCATTGTACAAACATGCTCAACAATAATACCGGGATGATTAATATTAAATAAACTCCCATTTTCTTATGTATGTTTTTCGTTTTGCATATATCAAAAAGCGTTCCTATATTATTTGAGGAAGCAAATACTACATTTTTACCAGGTATTTTAAGGAGATTTTATGCTTTTGAGTATTGATTGTAGGCATATAAAAGCCTTGTTTTAAGGTAAATTAAACTGTTTAAACCATATTTTTTTTACGAAAATCTGGTGTTCTAAACTTATCATCACAGCTTCTTATCTTAATTTAAAAAAAATTATATGTTCATCAAAAATGATGATGTGCTTCCATTGGAAGTCTTTTTAAACCTTTCTAGTATAAACCAGATCAGTGATAAAGGATTTCTTTAAGTCGTTTAAGTATTGATCCAGATTAGTATCATAGGAAATTTGCTAATAAATAAAAGATTGATTAGCAATATTAATTTTAATAAAATCGATCATTAATCCCCTGTCATAGAATGTGTATCGAAAATTGAACAACCGGATTGTCATTTACACATTTAGGTATTCATCCATTCAATTTGGGTAACGGCTTGGATATTAATGGTAAAAAAAATTATTTAAAGACAACTGTTTTATTCCCACTTACAAATACCCTGTCTTCAAAAATAAGTTCAAGGGCATCCAGTAAAACTTTCTTTTCAATTTCCTTTCCAGCCCTAACCATTTCCTTTACGCCAAAATTGTGATCAATATGCGTAGTGTGTTGTGTAATAATTGGCCCCTCATCTAAATTATCAGTAACAAAATGAGCAGTAGCACCAATAATTTTAACACCCCGTTCAAAAGCTTGCTTGTACGGATTGGCACCAATAAATGCGGGTAAAAATGAATGATGAATATTAATGATTTTTCCTGCATAAGTTTTTACAAATTCAGAAGAAAGAATTCTCATGAATTTGGCCAGTACGATATAATCAACTTCATATTCACCAATAATTTTCTTGATTTCCGATTCAAATTGTGCCTTATCTTTATTTTCGTGAGCAACATAGAAATAGGGGATACCTAGTTTCTCTGTCAAATCTCTTAAACCTTCATAATTTCCTATTACACACTGAACATTTGCACCTAAAGTTTTAAACTGATTTTTAATCAGAATCTCGGCTAAACAATGATATTCTTTAGTAACCAAAATAGCGATTTGTTTTTGCTGCCTGGTGATGATCTTTACGTCTGCAGTGTCAGGGAGACTTTCTAAAAGCTTTTCTTTTAATTGATCTGCCTGGTCATAATCTCCTGTACAAGCAATTCTTGTAAAGAAGACCTTGTTTGCTTCATCAACGAATTCTCGCATGGCGATAATATTAAGTTGATGTGCAGCTAAAATCCTGGTAATTGTAGTGACCAGACCAACCTGATCAGGGCATGAAATCAGAACAGTTAATTTATTCATCTTGATAATTATAATATTCAATAATAAGAATTTTGGTTGCACATATTGAGATAAATCTGATTGGCAATCGTATTTGTAACCATTTGTAAATTTTAGTTTAGCAAATTATTTTGGTAAATAAATATAAAATAATCATTTTTACTAAATTTTTTATCATTATGGAAATTGTTGCTGTAGCCCTTTTAGTTATTATTCTGGTTGTATTGGTATTATTGTTTTTAAAAAAACCTCAAACTGCGGTCAGTTTAATTTCCATAGAAGAATTTGAGAAATACAAGGCAGATAATCAGCTATTAAACATAAGTTTAGCCCGGGCTGAAGAACGCGTTACTAATCTGATCGCCGAAAAAGATCATATTACCACTTTATTAAAAGAAGGACAGCAGAGGCTGATTGAAGACTTGCAGGGTGAACGTGACCGTCTGGCCGATGCTAATCGTGAACTCGAAAGCACACGCTCTTTCTATCTGGCCGAAAAGGAAAAACTGGCAGAGCAAAAATTAAGTTATGAGCAATCTCAGCAAAAGCTGAATAAAGACTTTGAGTTGATTGCCAATAAAATTCTTGAAGAAAAATCAACCCGGTTCGTAGAACAGAATAGAACAAATTTAGACTTGATTCTAAATCCGCTTAAGGAAAATATCAAAGCATTCGAAGAGAAGGTAGAAAAGGTTTACAAAGCAGAGTCTGATGAAAGAAATGTCTTGAAAGGCGTGATTTCTGAATTACAAATTCAAAGTAAACTGATTCAGGAAGATGCTAATAATTTAACTAAAGCACTAAAAGGCGATAGTAAAAAGCAGGGAAATTGGGGTGAGGTAATACTGGAAAAAGTACTGGAGCGTTCTGGTTTGGTAAAGGATCAGGAATATCGCATTCAAGCTTCGCTTGTTTCTACTGATGGTAGTCGCTTTCAACCCGATGTAGTGATCGACCTTCCGGATGATAAACATCTTATTGTTGATGCTAAGGTAAGTTTAGTAGCCTATGAACGCTCGGTATCTGCCGAAACTGATGATGAGCGTGAAGGCTATATAAAACAGCATTTAGCATCAATTAAAAATCATATTCAGGACTTATCTGCTAAAAATTATCATGAGCTCTACAAAATCAACTCGCCTGACTTCGTTTTACTCTTTGTTCCTATTGAATCTTCATTCAGTATTGCCGTGCAGAAAGACGCTGAGCTATTTAATTTTGCATGGGACAGGCGTGTGGTCATCGTGAGTCCTTCTACGTTATTGGCCACCTTACGTACCATCGCCAGCATGTGGAAACAGGAGAGACAAAATAGAAATGTAATGGAGATTGCCCGCCTCAGCGGATCAATGTACGACAAGTTTGTCGGTTTTGTAACTGATATGGAAAACATAGGCAAACACATTAAAAACGGCCAGGACGCTTATGATAAGGCCCTAAATAAATTATCTGACGGTTCCGGAAATTTAGTGAACACTTCTGAGAAAATTAAGAAACTTGGTGCCAAGGCAACTAAGCAGATTGATATTAAATATTTGGATCAGGAATAAATTATTTCATGTTGGTGTGACAACAATTTGGACATTAAATATTTGTAAATGAAATTGCTTGTATTCGCAATGAAGACAGCTCTATTTGACACCTAAAAACAGTTTTTCCTATTTCATAAAAAACTCTCATTTGTTTAATGTTGGTTTCTGAAAAACCTTTACCAAAATCCTGAGTTAGTTTTCTAGAAATAACCAATAACATTCGCTTTCCGTAATCTGCTCTTTCTTTACCCTTCTGCCCTTCTTCAATGATCATCTTACCAATTTCAAAATAAGTTAAAACCATTGTTTGATTAACCGCATTAATAATTTTATTAGGTGAATTATTCAGTAAAGCTGAAATTCTTCAATAAAATCCTGGTGAGATAAATCGCTGTCATTATGATTTACTTATTAAAAGCATTCCATCCCTGCGCTTTCAACTCATGCACATTATTAGATTTTGAAACCATTTTACAGCCTGAATTTTTATCCGTAACGTGTCCAATCACAGTGATATCTACATCGTGTTTTAATTTTTTATAGTCTTCCTGACTAATGGTAAATAACAGTTCATAATCTTCGCCTCCACTTAAAGCACACACCGTTGGATCAATACCAAGTTCTCTTGCGGTTTCATAAGTCATTGGATCTAAAGGAATTTTATCCTCGTAGATTGTAATTCCCTTATCGCTTTCTGTAGCCAGGTGTAAAATTTCAGAAGCTAAACCATCTGAAACATCAATCATTGACGTTGGTTTAATATTCATATCTTCTAATAAAGCAACGATATCCATCCTGGCTTCAGGCTTTAACTGGCGCTCGATGATATAATCTTTTCCTTCTAAATCTGGCTGTATCTGGGGATTCTCCAGGTAGATTAATTTTTCTCTTTCTAAAATTTGCAAACCCACATAAGCGCCACCTAAATCGCCGGAAACACAAAGCAAATCGTTTTCCTGAGCACCATTTCTATAGGTTACTTTATCAGCATCTGCATAACCAATACTGGTGATGCTAATTACTAAACCCTGCTTACTTGCAGAGGTATCCCCACCAATTAAATCGATATTAAATTTATTACAAGCCAGTTCAATTCCCTTATAAATTTCTTCTACCGCTTCCAATGGAAATTTACTTGACAGACCTAAAGAAACGGTAATCTGGCTAGCTTTTCCATTCATTGCATAAATATCGCTCAAGTTAACCTGGACGGCTTTATAACCTAAATGCATCAAAGGTACATAGGCCAAATCGAAGTGAATTCCTTCTAAAAGCAAATCAGTAGAAACCAACATTTGTTTTCCTTTCGCATCTAAAACCGCCGCATCGTCGCCAACACCTTTTACTGAATAATCATTTCTAATTTTAAAATTAGTAGTCAGATGTTTGATCAAACCAAATTCACCTAATTCGTTAATATCTGTACGCTCTTTATTCTCAAACATATCTTTATGTAGGATTTCTCCCTATTTTTATCTTTAAATATTCAACTTCTATTAGATTCCAGCCAATAAGAATTATAACCTACCTACCATCCAATTCTTACCTTCTGTAAACCTGGCGATCAGCATTGCCGCGACATTATCACCAGTTGCATTTAATAATGTGGCCATAGGATCTACCAAAGTACCGATAATCATCGCAGGAGGTAAAGCCTCTGGAGGCAGCTGATAGGCCGAAATCATCAGCAACTCACCAATATATCCTCCGTTTGGAATTCCACCTTCAACAATACTTACCAAAACAGTAATACCCAAGGCCAGAATGATCGTATCAACATGCACTAAATCCTTACCAAAAATAGCAAAAACTACCGCTATCTTGATAATGGAACTGATACTAGAACCGTCTTTATGTAAGGTAGAACCCAGCGGAACTGTAACATTTGCAATGTAAGCCGGTACACCCATTTTTAAAGTTCCTTCTAAGTTCGCAGGGATGGTTGCAATACTGCTACAGGTACCCACAGAAGTTAATGAAGGCACAATATTGTTTTTCCAGAATATTTTAATTGCTTTAAATCCGCCGGCAATAAAGGCATATAACGTGAAAAATACGATAAAATAAAAGGCACCAACACCATAATACAATCCTAAAGCTTTTGCGTAAGTACCAAAGAGTTGTGGTCCAAAAACACCAACCTGATAAGCAAAATAGGCACCTAAACCAACCGGACCTAATTTCATTATGAGGATGATTAATTTTTTCATCACCTCATTACCAGATACCAAAAAGTTTTTAAATCCATCGCCTTCCTTGCCCGCGTACAACGTAGAAAAACCTACTAAAACTGAAAAAATAATCAGCGCCAGCATATTCTTTCTGCTTCCGATCTCAAAAAATTCGCCAACCGTTAGCAATTGTGTCATTTGTTCACCGAAAGATTGGATTTTCTCTGTCTCAACCGGGATTGAATTATTTCCCAACGCCTGATTTATCGGAAAAATCCGTGTTGCAATCAGCGTTAAAATCGCAGAGATAAGTATGGTCGATAGAAAAACCAACACCATAACGGTGAGTAACTTTCCTAACTTTTTACTTCGATCAATATTTGCAATGGCAGATGATACGGCGAAAAATACCAACGGAATCACCGCAGTAAACAACAGGTTTAAAAAAATATCACCCAAAGGCTTTACACTTTCAACACTTTTTCCAAAAACTAATCCAACTATACTCCCGACGGTTATGCCCGCCAAAAGCCACAATAAGCCAGAATAATTTTTAAGAATGTTGTTTATTTTCATTTTTTCCGCTAAGTCATTACAAACTGACTATTTTCTTAGAGCCCCAATTCTGCCGAAATATCCAGCATTCTTTGAATCGGCTGACGTGCCTTTTCGATAATATGTGCCGGAACTGTTACTTCAGGAGAACCATTTTTAAGACATAAATATAATTTTTCCAAAGTATTTCTTTTCATGTACGGACAGTCATTGCAGGCGCAGCTGTTATTTGGCGGAGCTGGAATGAAAGTTTTATCCGGACAAGCCTTTTCCATTTGATGGATAATCCCGCTTTCCGTAGCCACAATAAATTCAGTAGCAGGATTAGCGATTGCATATTTTAACAATCCCGTAGTAGACCCGATATAATCGGCCATTCTTAACACCGGCTCTTCGCATTCCGGATGCGCAATAAACTTTGCATTCGGATGGCGCTCTTTCAATTTGGTAATTTTCTCCTGAGAAAAAATTTCATGAACCATACAGGCACCGTTCCAAAGCACCAAATCTCGACCTGTTTTTTTTGCAACATAAGCCCCAAGGTTACGATCAGGTCCGAAGATGATTTTTTGATCTTTTGGTAAGCTTTCTACAATCTGAACAGCGTTGGTAGAGGTACAAACGATATCGCTTAAAGCCTTCAATTCAGCTGTACAATTTACATAAGTGATCACCAGATGATCAGGATATTTTTCCTTAAATTTTCTAAACAAGTGTGGTGGACAACTATCTGCCAGAGAGCAACCTGCTTTTACATCAGGCAATAAAACTTTCTTTGTAGGAGACAAAATCTTTGCAGTTTCGGCCATAAAATGTACGCCTGCAAATACAATCACTTCAGCATCGGTCTTTGCAGCCTCTTGAGATAAACCCAAACTATCTCCAATATAATCTGCAATATCCTGAATATCAGGCTCTTGATAGTAGTGAGCTAAGATAATTGCATTTTTCTCTTTTTTCAATTTTTCAATTTCAGCAAAAAGATCTAGGGTAGGATCAATTTCTTCTTCTACGAAACCCTTTTTGTTGATTTCTTCTAAGACATCTATGTTCATTTTTAAATTTTCCTTTTTTGAAATTTGACGTTGGTCAAAGATAAAGCTTTCCACGTCTCAATAATTAATAAGTTATTTTAAATAAATAAATCTTGTTTGTTTATTAGTGTGTTAGTATTGTTGGCAAGTTTCGAAAATTCCTTCGTTAATCTAAGTTGTTAATCGTTTACTAACATTTAGATTACATTTTTCTAATATGATACGATTGATTTTCAGCACTATCGAAAAACCCCATAAATGTTATCCATATTGGAATGTTAATTGTTTATAAGTGTGAAAAAAGTTAATTACTTCTACAAAGGTGCTTAAAAATTGAGCAAAAGATTGTGGCAAATTGTCTTTTTAGAGTAGCTTTAAACATTCAAATTTATTTGTTAGCATTATTTCTACATAAAGTTAACAGTTGTTCTATAGTTATCAACATCGTTGATAAAGTAAATGTTTTTTAAATGAGAAAAGTAGATTTTCTGGTAATTGGTTCAGGCATAGCAGGTTTAAGTTTCGCACTTAAAGCAGCAAAATTTGGTAAGGTTTTAATCGTGACCAAGTCAAATGAGGATGAATCCAACACAAAATATGCCCAGGGAGGCGTTGCCGTTGTTGTGGATAAAGGCGATTCTTTTGATAAACATATTCAGGATACTTTGGTTGCCGGCGATGGTTTATGTGATGAAAAAATAGTGGAAATCGTTGTAAAAGAGGGTCCTCAGCGAATTCAGGAGATCATAGACTATGGAATCAATTTTGATAAGGATAATTCTGGTTTCTATGATCTGGCTAAAGAAGGGGGACACTCCGAACACCGGGTTTTACACTATAAAGACATCACCGGATACGAGATTGAAAGAGTTTTATTGAAAGAGATTCATGAGAATTCCAACATAGAGATATTAACACATTACTTTGCGCTTGAGTTAATTACCCAGCATCACCTTGGTGACTTTGTTGATAAACGTACTGAAGATATTAACTGTTACGGCGTATATGCCTTTAACACAGAGCTTAACGATGTGGAAAAGATTGTGGCAAATGTAACGGTTATGGCCGCAGGTGGTGCTGGGCACGTCTATTCTGCTACCACAAATCCGGTAATTGCAACAGGAGATGGAATGGCAATGGTTTATCGAGCAAAGGGAAAAGTCAGGAATATGGAGTTCATTCAGTTCCATCCAACTGCTTTATATCATCCTGGAGAGTATCCTTCGTTCTTAATTTCAGAAGCAGTTCGCGGTTTTGGCGGTGTTTTGAGACGAAAAAATGGTGAAGAATTTATGCATGAATATGATGAGCGTAAATCTTTAGCTCCTCGTGATATTGTTGCAAGGGCCGTGGATAATGAAATGAAAAAATCTGGTGATGATTTCGTTTATTTAGATATTACCATGAGGAAGAAAGCAGATATTTTGAAGCATTTTCCTAATATATATGCCAAGTGTTTGTCGATAGGGATTGATATGACAAAGGATTATATTCCGGTAACGCCGGCATCTCATTATATGTGTGGCGGAATTTTGGTCGATGAGTATGGTCGTTCTTCCATTAAAAATTTATATGCCTGTGGCGAATGTTCATCTACGGGATTACATGGTGCAAATAGACTCGCTTCCAATTCTTTGTTAGAAGCCACTGTATTTGCTCACCGTATCTACCAGGATGCGATAGAAAATTTCAAAAATAATGTTATTCCTGAAAATATTCCTGAATGGGATGCAAAAGGTGTTACTCAAATAGATGAAGATATTCTGGTGACTCATAACTTAAGGGAGCTGCAAAAAATTATGGGTGATTATGTGGGTATTGTTCGTTCGAACTTTCGTTTAGAGCGTGCACATCGTCGTCTGTTTTTAATCTATCAGGAAACAGAAGAATTTTATAAAAAAAATGAAGTATCTGTTAAGCTTTGCGAGTTGAGAAATGTAATTCAGACTGCTTATTTGGTGATTAAATCTGCCATGCAACGAAAAGAGAGCAGGGGACTGCACTTCACAACCGACTATCCTGATCATGCGGCAGAACTAAAAGATACTGTATTTTAGGTTGATCTTCTTAGAATTCTTGATTAATCCCCTTAAAAAAACGAAAATTAAATATTCAAAAAATCATATTATGCCTTTAATATTGCCTGTAAAAGATAAACACCCGAAAATTGGAGAAAATAATTTTATAGCTGAGAATGCGACCATCGTTGGCGATGTAACGCTCGGGGATAACTGTTCAGTGTGGTTTAATGCGGTGATTAGAGGCGATGTAAATGCCATCATGATTGGTAATGAATCTAATATTCAGGATGGAGCAGTTATTCACGCTACTTATTTGAAGGCAGCTACTTTTATTGGCAATCGGGTTTCTATAGGGCATAATGCAATAGTACATGGCTGTACCGTTCAGGATAATGTATTAATTGGAATGGGTGCAATTGTAATGGATCATGCGGTAGTGGAAGAATATTGCATCATAGCAGCAGGCTCTGTAGTACTGGAAAATACCACCTGTGAGACTGGTTATCTATATGCAGGAACGCCTGCAAAAAAAATAAAGCCCATTACTGAAGAGCAAAGGGCCTTATTAAATAAATTACCGGATAATTATGTGATGTATTCCAGTTGGTTTACCAATCCTTAGTTATTCTTTTGGAGGAGGTGGAATAGTTAAATTATCAACACGTTCCCAATTGGCTCGTAATGATTTTTCATCTGGAGAATACCATATTTTTTCAGGCTGTGTACCTGCTTTGATATTTCCTGTATCCCAAATGCCATTCTTATTTTCATCGTAAACAACCCGAATGAAATATTTTCCAGCAGGATAGTTAGCAAAATTAATAGCACCATTCTTAGCAATATTATATCCTTTAATGGTGTTTTTCTTTTCATCAATAAACTCTACAATATAACTTTTGGTCGTATCAGGTACAACGATGTTTAAGGCTAGCGTACCATAGCTATCAGTGGTTTCTAGTTTGAAGGTTTTATTTATTTCTTTATTCTTTGCATTGAATATAGCGGTGAATGCTCCGGGTGCAAATTTAATATCATAGGTTCTCTTATTCCGCCATGGAAATTTAAGGTAAAATTTTAAAAAGTCTACACTGTCCTTAACCAATTCAAAATTAGTTCTCTTTACTGAATCTTCAAGTAATGTTACTTTCGATGCGTCTGCACTATTTACAGGAAAATTAAAGCTCATGGTATAACGTTGGTAAGGATTTAGCTTACCGGAGCTTATATTATCTGTTATAGTCAAGTCTCTGGTATAATTATCTTTTTTACCACGATTAAAATTAACGATCTGTAATACTTTACCCTGATCCTGGATGGCCAGTTTAACCGAATCAAAACTTAAATCTGTTAACCAAACTTTAGCAGTGTCATTGAGTTTGTTAAAAAATACGCTTTTCCCAACATCAGCAGCTGGAGGATCCATTACAGTTATTTTAGGCTGTTTTAGTTGTTGATTAAATATTAGCGAGATGCTGCCATCATTATTTAGTTTTCGATCGAGGATTCTAAATTCGGGTGCAAGTTCCTTAAATACCTGAAGGTTAACATTTTCTATATTTTTATCAATAGTTATTGGATCTTTAATATAGCCAACTTCATCAGATAGCTGCTGATAAACTTTGTCTCCACCTCCTTCAGCTTCCTTTAATGCATAAACTTTGTATGATCCTTTTCTTAAATTATTTAATTTATAGTTTCCGGAGCTATCGGTAAGGGTATAGATAGATGCGCGCTTTTTACCAAATAGCGTATCCCGTTCAATTGGTAAAATAAAAACAACAGCTTCTTTTTCCATTTCTCCGGTTAAGGAGTTGCTTACGTTTCCGCTTAAGGATAGCGAATCTATATCTGCTCCTGTAGAAAATACATAAGATAAATTTTTAATAATGTTGTTTTCATTAATGTCTGCTACTGATTTTCCGAAGTTTAAGGTGTAGGTGGTATTTTTCTCTAAAGTATCCTGTAATTCTACTTCCAGAATTCTTTTCCTTGCTTTTAAAATAGGAGGACGTTCCTGATCTGGTGAAATCGAAAATTCCTTGAATTCATTATTCAGTTTAACAAATTCGTCAAATTCAATTACGATTTTCTTTGCATTAAAATTACGGGTCAAATTTTTTGGTGTCATCACTACCACCTTTGGGGGCTTAGTATCTTTTGGTCCACCCTGCGGAGTTTGCATACTTGCACAACCAAAAATCAGAAGCATCAGCAATCCAAGTAAACAGTTTTCAAAGGTGAAATATCGATATTTTAAATTTGGCATTTTTTAAGCGATCTAACGAATTATATTGTTTTTTGGAATATTAACATTAAAAATATTTTTTAAAGCCTTACGTTTAATTATTTTAAATGATGAATTTTATTATTTAAATATCTGATAATCAGCTATTTATTTATAAAAACCATTAAAACAGAGATATCTGAAGGAGAAACGCCGGAAATTCTTGATGCCTGGCCTAAAGTTCTAGGTTTTATCTTAAATAATTTTTCGCGGGCCTCTTTAGAAATAGAACCAATTTTATTATAATCAAAATCTGGTTTGATTTCTCTATCTTCCATCTTCAGCATCTTGGCTACAATTTCATTTTCTTTCTCAAAATAGCTTTCATATTTAATTTTAATTTCCGCCTGCTCGATGGTTTGATCGTCTAAATCTTTGGTTGCTTCAGCAAGAGGCTTGCTCACCTTAATAATATCTTGTAAACCAACATGTGGTCTTCCTATTAAACTGTGAATTTTCACATTTTGATTTAAAGGGCTTGAACCTAAGCTTTCAAGCGTTGCATTAACATCTGCCATTTCAATTCCCTGCGTTTTGGTGAATTTGACCAATGCTTCAGCATTTGCTACTTTCCGATTCACTTTTTCCAAACGCTCATCAGAAATCAAACCTAATTGATGACCGATAGGGGAGAGCCGGATATCGGCATTATCTTGTCTTAATAATAAACGATGTTCTGCCCGGGATGTAAACATACGATAAGGTTCTTCAGTCCCCTTAGTTACTAAATCATCTATTAATACGCCAATATAACTATCTGATCTTTTCATGATCAGTTCATGTTTGTCAGTGATTTTTTGATGTGCATTTATTCCAGCCATGAATCCCTGGCAAGCAGCTTCTTCATATCCGGTGGTTCCATTAATTTGACCTGCCAAAAATAAGTTACTGATTAATTTCGTTTCTAAAGTTAGAGACAACTGAGTAGGTGGGAAGAAGTCATACTCAATAGCATAGCCAGGTCTGAACATTTTAGCCTGTTCGAAACCAGGAATTAATCTCAATGCTTTGAATTGTACATCTTCTGGAAGTGAGGTAGAAAAACCATTTACGTAAATTTCGCAGGTGTTCCATCCTTCAGGTTCCACAAAAATTTGATGTCTGTCTCGTTCCGCAAAGCGATTGATTTTATCTTCAATAGATGGGCAATATCTTGGACCTAGACCTTTAATTCTTCCAGTGAACATGGGAGATTTTTCAAAACCTTCTTTTAGGGTTTCGTGAACTTCGTTATTAGTATAGGTAATCCAGCAACAACGTTGATCTGTAGAAACCTTTGTGTCTGTGAAAGAAAACTTGTTAGGATTTTCATCGCCCCATTGCTCTTCCATTTTGGAATAATTTAAACTTCGTCCATCAACACGGGGTGGGGTGCCAGTTTTCATTCTGCCTGATTCCATCCCGAGTTCCACCAGTTGTTCCGTAATTCCGGTTGATGCTCTTTCGGCCGTTCTTCCACCACCAAATTTCTTTTCGCCAATGTGCATTACTCCATTTAAAAATGTTCCATTGGTAAGCACAACTGTAGTGCTTTCTATTTCAATACCCAATGATGTTTTTACACCATAAACGGTATTATCCTTTACAAGAAGACCGACTACATTATCTTGCCATAAATCTAAATTAGGTGTCTGTTCTAATGCTAATCTCCATTCTTCCGCGAATCTCATTCTATCAATCTGAGCCCTTGGACTCCACATGGCCGGGCCTTTTGATTTGTTTAGCATTCTAAACTGTATGGTTGATTTATCTGAAATAATTCCAGAGTATCCACCCATTGCATCTACTTCGCGAACAATCTGTCCCTTGGCTACACCGCCCATAGCTGGATTACAACTCATTTGGGCAATGGTACCCATATTCATCGTAATCAGTAAAACAGACGACCCTAGGTTAGCAGCAGCAGCTGCAGCTTCACAACCTGCATGTCCGGCACCAACAACAATCAAATCATATTTTGAAAACATTTCAATATTTTTATTATTGTTCCACGTGGAACAATCGATATTTAATTTTATTTAAGTTGATTGTTTCACGTGAAACAATCAACTTAATAGGATTATTCCTTATTCTGATAACTCGAGCCAACGCATTGTTAGGTTGTCCAACTCAATTTTACGCACTTCTATTTCAGAAGAAACTTCCTGGATCTTAACGTAGTCAGTTGCATCGATAGTATTAAGTATCTCTGTAAGTTTTGCAATTCTATCTTCAGCCTCTTCCATTGCTTTTTCCGTATCATCTAATTCTTTCTGTTCTTTAAAACTACGCTTTTTTACAGCTGTTACTGGCAATTCCTTAGTCGTGGCTACGGCTTCCTTTTTTGCCTCCGATTTAGCTTTTGGTTGATCTAAGCTTAAACGATATTCGGAATAATTGCCATTATATATTTTTACTACGCCTTCACCTTCCATAATAAAAAGCTGGTCGCTCATCTTATCCAACAAATATCTATCGTGAGAAACCAGCATTAATATGCCAGGAAAATTTTCAAGAAATTCTTCTAAAACGTTAAGGGTATCAATATCCAAATCATTGGTAGGCTCATCTAAAATTAGGAAGTTTGGATTTTGCATTAATACTTTCATCAGGTTCAAACGTTTCTTTTCACCACCACTTAATTTCTCTACCATTCCATGTTGTTTCTTGGGAGGAAAAAGAAAAAGTGTGAGTAGGGCAGAAGCGGTGATTACTGATCCATCAGCCATCTTGATATATTCGGCATCGGATTTTACAATATCGATTACTCTTTCTTTTGGATCGAAAGTTAAACCCCCTTGTTTGTAATAACCGAAAACTGTCGTTTCGCCTGTATCAACTTTTCCTGCATCAGGCATTAACTGACTGGTGAGAATATTTAATAAAGTGGATTTTCCGGTTCCATTTTTTCCAGCTAAACCGATTCGATCACCCTTTTTAAAAGTATAGCTAAAATCGTTGATGATTGGGCGGCCGTCAAATGCTTTTGCGATGTGTTCAACCTCAATGATTTTACCTCCTTGACGAGACATTTTCATTTGAAGGTTAATCGACTGATTATCAGACTTCTTTTTAGATTTTTCTTCTAAATCATAAAAAGCATTGATTCTAGCATTGGATTTTGTTCCACGTGCCTGTGGCATTCGTCTCATCCATTCTAATTCCTTTTTAAGTAACTGCTGATTTTTATGTAATACCGTTGCATCAAGTGCTTCTCTTTCAGATTTCTTTTCTAAATAATAGGCATAATTTCCATTGTAATTGAAAATCTTTCCTCTATCCAATTCTACGATCGTATTACAAACATTGTCTAGAAAGTACCTATCATGAGTAACCAGTAGTATGGTTTTCTGTCCTGTAGTCAACAATTTTTCTAACCACTCAATGGTATCAATATCCAGGTGATTGGTTGGCTCATCCAAAACTAAAATTTCCGGATCTTCAATTAGCAGCTTTGCAAGTGCAAGCCTTTTCTTTTGCCCGCCAGAAAGGGTAGAGATTTTTTGCTGAAGATGAGTAATACCCATTCTATTTAAAATGGTTTTGATCTCATGTTCGTATTCCCAGGCATTGTGCTCGCTTAATTCTTCGTATAAACGATTCAGTGTTTTTTCATCAGGATTAGGGTTTTCTATTAATTCCTCATATTCTTTAATCAACTGTTGTTGTTTGTTTTCCAAAGAAAAAATATGATCGCTAATTGAATATCCTTCCGTAAACTGGGGCTCCTGATCCAGAAAACCAATTTTAACTGCTTTATTTTTTACAATTTTACCTTCCAGCGGAGGAAATCTTTCAGCAAGCAATTTCAATAGGGTGCTCTTACCAGCGCCGTTAATTCCAACCAACGCTACACGCTGACCCGAGTTAATTCCTAAGGTTAAATTTTTAAATAGCCATTCATCATGATAACCATGACCTAAGCCTTCTGCCGCAATTAGTGTGCTCAATTTATTTGTATTTCGGATTTATAAAGGAAAATTAGTGCAAAAGTAAGGATAAATTATTTGGAACAGCGAAATCAAAGATCAAACCTATTCTGTATCAGTTAAAAATGGCAAAATATTGATACATAATATCACAGGTAGGGAGATTAGTATTACCCAAACTTATTGATAAAAATCTGTGGATCTGCGACAAAAACCTTATAAACGAAAACAGCGGCTGGAATCGCTCCGCCGCTGCTTCTATCATTAACTAAAACTAAACTATATTTTATTGCGCTAATCCTTAGGGATTGCATTACATTTCGTATTTTCTATAAATAAGACCAAGAATGGGGTTAAACGTTTCAATCAATTTCGAGATAATATACCAGCATCGGTTAATTATCGACGAATGACGTCAGGATTTAGACGAACGGTTAAAACTAATTCTGTTAAAATGGCTATTATTGTATTACACCATTCGGTTTTATAGATAAAAAACCACAAATTATTATATTCTAAAACTAGTATGAGATGTCTGAACTTAAGCGGCGAGATTTTTTAAGGTTATCCACCATTTCTGCATTGCCATTGATCGCACCATCAATCCCTATCAATGCCTTCGCTAGCATAACGAAGCAATCTTCCAAAGATAGTGAAGCTGTATATTTCATAAATGATGGGATTTTTTATCGTCCTGAAGATTTTCTAGAGAAATTGCAGGAAATAAATACCTTAAGTAAGATAGAAAGGGATAGTTACGGCGAAGGTGCTACAGTAGAAAAGCTATTAAATAAGTTTAAAGAAATAACAGGAAAGGAGTCGGCGGTATATCTTCCAACTGGAACCTTAGCCAATCAGCTAGCTATAAGTGTCTTATGTGGAGATAAGACAAAAGCATTTGTTCAGGAAACGAGTCACGTATATCGGGATGAGGCTGACGCTGCACAGACTTTATATAATAAAAGGTTAATTCCACTCGCTCCTGGCAAGACTTATTTTACTCTTGAAGAATTACAGGAATCAATTCGTTATCACAAGGAAAACGAAGCTTTTATTGGGGCAATTGGCGCTGTATCTATTGAAACACCTGTTCGACGAACTTACAATCAGGGTTTTCCATTAAGTGAAATCAAAAGAATTTCTTCATGGTGTAAAGAGCAGGGTTATAGAATGCACTTAGATGGTGCGCGCCTGCATATGGCAACGGCATTTACAAACTCCAGTGTAAAAGAATATGCGGCTTATTTTGACACGGTTTATATGTGCTTGTATAAATACCTGGGTGCTACAGGAGGTGCCGTGTTATGTGGTGGCAAAGCCATTATCGATCAAATGCATCATCTAATCAAAATTCACGGGGGAGGCATTTACACCAACTGGCCAAGTGCTGCAATGGCATTACATCACTTAAATGATATTGACGAAGTAATGAGTAAAGTAATTGCTAAAGCAAATGATTTTATGCTTCAAATGAAGCAGCTAAAGGAGTTGAAATTTATTCCGTTTGAAAACGGAACAAATCAACTTAATGTTATGGTAGATCAAGCCGTTGATGCTCAAAAACTAAATACAAGATTAAGAACGGAACATAATATTATTTTCGGCCAGCCTCACGAAGATGGCTTTGTGAAGGTAAAAATGAATCCGACATTGTTACGAAGGGATAATAAGAAAATTTACGAGGCATTTAAAGAAGCAGTTGCTTTCGCAAAAATTTAACTAAAGTTTAATTCCGGACTCGATTCTGTAACCGAGATATTCGTCTTCCTTTTGTGTCATTAAGGTTTTGGCAGCCTTGCCTTTATCTTTATAGCCTAGTAAATGTAATGTTCCATGAATCATAATACGACAGACTTCATCGAAATCATTTGTTTTAAATGTTATTGCGTTCTCTTTTACCCGTTCAATGCTGATAAAAATGTCACTTACAATTTGCTTTTCTACATCTGAATTATCAAAAGTAATGATATCAGTATAAGTATCGTGATTGAGGTATTGCTGGTTAATGCCTAAAAGGTATTCATCACTACAGAAAATAAAGTTGAGTTCCTGCAGCTTAAAACCTTCTTTTTCTATGGTGGATTTAATCCACTTTTTAACGGTTATTTTTTGAGGAAGGTTATAAGAAATTGATTCTGTAAAGAATGAAATAGCAGGCATGTTAAATTGTTTAAGCCTGCAAATTTAGAAATAAAATATTATTGAACAGCGATAGTTTGATCACTAATCGGTGTCATTCCAGGTCTAATTATGTACAGGAATTTAGATTGAAGACCAAGCGACGAATAATTGCGGTTCTGGTGACTGAGTTATACTTGGTTAGCAAAGCGCCAGTACCATATTGCCTCTTTTCAGAACAACAGAGAAAGTCGTTGAATAATTTACTATTTAACCATATTTAACGACTTTAAATATTCTGCAATTTTATTTTTGTAATAATAATTTAAACCTGGAGGCAATTTCTGTAACAGGTCACTTCCATTTTGCTGCTGCTTTTTATATTGTTCCAGCATTTTTTGATAGGAAGGGGGGAACTCTTTTGCGGCTTTACTTTCACGTTTTGAGTCTTCTTCCTGATCGCGTTCTGCTTTTTCAGCATTCAACAACTTAGTTAAAAGCTCTTTTTGACGGTTCAAGGTTTCCTGTTGAAGACGTTTATTAACCAGATCACTTTCGGTCTGTTTCATTTCTTTAATGGCTTCGTTTAGGTTACCCATTTTACCTGAGCCGTCTTTATTTTCTTCGCGGTTAATTTTTTCCAATGCTTGTCGAATCATCTGCTGCTGTTGAGCCATTTTTCCAAACTCCTGGCTCATCTGGCCTTTTCCAACAGTGCCTTGGTTACCACCGGATTTTTGCATCTGCTCTTTTGCTTTCTGCATGCTTTTGTTTAGCTGTTCCTGCATTTGAGAGAGCTGTTTCATACCTTGCTTTTGCTTTTTACCGCTACCACCTTTTGAGTTTTTACTCATGTTCTGCAACTGATTTAGTGCTTCACTTAGCATCAAACTTAAATTATTGATAGCGGTCATGGTAAATTGCTGATAACGGTTTGCATCAGGTGTTCGTCGTTCGCCTAAACTTTCCAAACTTTTATCCAGGTTGAAGTTGATTTTATTCATCTCTTCATTAACTGTAGATTCTATCTGAGGTACACGTTTACTCAAACTATACAGGCTATCTGCAATGGTTTTAAGGTTATCTTTAATGCTCCGCTGTTTTTGAACGTTAGTAGTATATGATGGATCAGCCTGATTCATTTTTTTGAGCGTCAACATCACTTTTTCCTGTTCAAACGATGTATTTAACAAGTTTTCTAAAAGGCGGCGCAGTTCTTTAGCATTCAGGTTATTTTCCATTTCCTCTCCCTGTTGCTGCATTTCACTCATTTTTTTTGAAAGCTTTTCCATTTCTTCCCCAGCTTTCTGTTGTTTCTGACTAGCTCCTTTCGCATCTTTTTTATCGAGGGCTTCTTTGCTATCCTGCTGATCTTTCTGTATTTCCTGAACATCTTTTTCAGGGTTTTCAAATGGATTTGGCTTTTCTAAAGACTGATTCTTTTCCTCCAATTTTTTTAAGTCGTCCTTCAGGTCTTTCATTTCCTTGTTAAGGGCATCTTGTTTTTGTTTAATCGATTCATTATCCTGCTTTTTGGCAGCGGTTTCTTTACTCAAGTCTTTTTGTTCTTTAGCCAATTCATTTAATCGGTCGATGTCATTTTGCAGATTTTGTTCAAATTCCAACTGCTTGTATAATTCTAAAATCCTATCTAATTCGTTTTTTAAGGTTTTGTTATCTAATTGCATTTTTGAAAGTTCATTCTGCGTTTGATCCTTATTTTTCTCATTCATTAGATTTTGAAGCTTTTGCAAAAGCTCCTTAGTCTTATCATCCAGTACATTATCGAACAAATCTTTGATCTGTTTTTGCTTTTCTAAAAGCTCTTCGGTTTGTTGCTGATCTGCCTGTTGTTGGATATTTTTATCGTTTTGTTCCTTAATTTCCTTTACTGCTTCATCCAGTTGTTTTTGTTTGTCTAAAAGGGCCTCGATTTGCTTTTTATCTTCAAACGAAATCTGTTTTTTATCGATTAAACTTTCAGCAACTTTTTTACTTTCCTTTTCAATGGTATTCGCCAAACGTATGGCTGATTGTACTTTTTGCTTAAGTACCTGGCTGTTTGCATTTACCTGTTCTGCGTTTTCTTTTTTAGTAGGTGATTTAAAAACTTTAATTGCTGATCGTGTAACCTTAGCGCCATTAAATCCGTCATTATCAGTAACTTCAAAAAAGTATTCTATGTCTTGCCCTGGCTTTACCGATACCGTTTTAAGGTCCCAGAAGTAAAAAAACGGATTCTCTACAGCATTACTTTTGATGGGGATGTTTTTAGTAAAAGTGCTAATCAGTTTGTTATTTTCCTTGATGTTGTATTTGAAACTCAATCTGCTGAAGCCATAATCATCAGTTACCTGACCGGTAAAATATAATGCTTTATTGCTAATTGAATCGGCCTTCTCATCGACAGTTATGCCGGGCGCCTGATCTTTAATGACAGTAATTTGGTGCGAAAGGGAATCTCTGATCGTAAGAAAATCATTTTTTGGTGTGATACTATATTTCGAGTTACTTTTTATGGTAGCACCAAAGGTAGATACATCTTCAATTACTTTCAATGTGTTTTCTACGCCGTTTAAAATGAAAAGGAGGGAGTTGCTTTTGCCCGTTTTGAAATTCCAGGTAATACGCGTTCCTTCGGGAAGCAGCAGGTCGCCAACATTCGAAACCACTTCATTTTTTTTATCCAGGTAACCCGGGTATTGTAGTGTGGCGGTCGCACTTAATAATTCTGGCCTGGGTTTAACGCTAATTATAAAGGCAGCAGAACTAAAACCTCCGCCTTTAAAGAAGAGTTTTTTGTCACTCTGGATATTTTTAAAAGTGTATTTAAACTTCGTAGTTTGCTCTTTCTCCAGTTTATATGTGTTTTTTTCATCTTCAACATAAATATCAGCGGGTAATTTATCTCCACTTAACTTCAAATTTAAGGTAAGATCATCGCCTTGCGTAATGGTTAAATTTTTATTTACCAATTCGAAGCTAAATGGTGCCTTCGGAGCGATATATTCATCGTATTTTAAAAAACTAGAGGTTCCATCCTTTAAAATAGCAGGAGCTATAATGGCAATAAGTAAAATAATCGCTAATGGAAAAAAAAGGTATTTGAGGTATTTTTTATTGTCATTTATCCGAACAGCGTTGTAAAATGGAACGGGTTTAAGTTCAAGTATTTTTTGATCAATACTGGCCAAAATCAACTGACTATTTTCTGGCCGCTGCGCGGATAGCTGATGTAGTTGAAGCGTGTTGAGCAGTTTATCATTAATATCATGAAAATGATTTCCGATAATTCTAGATGCTTCATCAAAAGAGAGGTGTTTGCCTAACTTCAGCATGGAAAGCAGCGGCTTGATAATTAGAAAACCAATAAGTAAGATTCCGATCAGCAAGTAGGAAAAGAATACGAAAGTTTTAAAACCAGCTGTTGGGTTAAGGTAATAGAGTGCTAAAAATACGATTAAATATAAGGCAAGGAGTGTAGCGGCAGCATAAATGCTTCCCCGTAAAATCTTATTTAAATAGAATTTACGGATGAATTCATCTATCTTTCTTAATAAATCCTCGTAGTTATTGCTCACCATATCACTGTAAATGTAAAAATTGTTCCCATCAATTAAAAGAACCATCTGTAAGGTAACGCGTTTATTTCAAATCCTTTATTAGAATGCCTAGTATAGATTTCATGATGGACGCAAGCAGTTGAAGCCGCTTTCAATCAAATGCATAGCGCAGATTCAATCATTGCCGTCTGGCTTCAGCCGATAGCATTAAGCTCTAAAACAAAGCTCATATCAATTTAAAAGTCTTTATCTTCATTTAATTAATATAAAGGTTACATAGATTTTAAATTGATCTTGTTCGAAAAATCTACTTTTGACTTTTCGTAAAAACCAAAATATGAAACGATTTTTTATATCAACCTTTATGGTTTTCATTTTCACCGCCTCGTTTGCTCAAAAATTTAATTGGAATAAAAACCAGGTAATTGCGCACAGGGGAGCATGGAAAAAAAATAAATTGCCCGAAAATTCTATTGCATCCCTTAATGAAGCCGTGCGCTTAGGCTGTTATGGGTCAGAGTTTGATGTATGGATGACTTTAGATAAAGTTTTGGTTGTAAATCACGATCCGGAATTTCAAGGTTTAACCATAGAGAAAGTTAATTATGCAGATTTGCTGACTAAAACGATGAGCAATGGTGAAAAAATTCCAACACTCGAAAATTATTTGCTTGAAGGAAAGAAGCAAAGAACAACTAAGTTAATTTTAGAGATCAAACCATCATTAATTAGTAAAGAACGCGGAATCGAGTTAACAAATGCCAGTGTAGAAATGGTAAAAAAACTGGGCATGTTGGAATGGACAGAATACATCAGTTTTGATTATGATTATTGTAAACGTGTGGTTGAATTATTGCCAAAAGCAAAAGTTGCCTATCTACGCGGAGAAATCAGTGCGGCGCAGCTGAAAGCAGACCGATTAACTGGTGCAGATTATCATTATAGTTTCTATCAGAAAGATGGGTGGATTGAAAATGCACATCAACTGGGCTTAACTGTTAATGCCTGGACGGTAAATACAGCGCCAGAAATGCAATGGTTATTGGCGCATCAGGTAGAATATATCACTACGAATGAACCAGAATTACTTTTTGAAGAGTTGAAGAAAACACCATTAGCAACAGGCTGGAAATTAAGGTGGAGTGATGAATTTAACGATGCGGGTTTGGCATTGGCCAAAAATTGGAGTTATGATGTTGGCGGAAAAGGCTGGGGAAACAATGAACTGCAGTATTACACCGATGCAGATACATCAAACGCAAAAGTAATTAAAGGAAACTTGAACATCACAGCGCTTAAAGCAGCGAAGGATAAAAATGAATATACCTCTGCAAGATTGGTTACAAAAAATAAATTTGATTTTAAATACGGCAGGGTAGAAGTGCGTGCGATGCTTCCCAAAGGCCGGGGTTTATGGCCTGCAATCTGGGCATTACCTACGGAATGGAAATACGGCAACTGGCCAAAAAGTGGAGAAATTGATATTATGGAGCATGTTGGTTATGAACCTGATAGTATCTATGGAACTGTGCATACAGAGAAGTTTAACCATACCATAAATACGCAGGTTGGCAATGCCTTAAAGATTAATCCTTACGATGGTTACCATGTTTATGCCGTAGAATGGTTTAAAGATAAAATCGATTTTTTCATTGATGATCAAAAGTATCTTACATTTAAAAACAATGGTAAGGGGAGTGCATACTGGCCATTCGATCAGAATTTTCACATCATTTTAAATATGGCTGTTGGGGGCAACTGGGGCGGAAAAAAGGGTGTTGATGATTCTATTTTCCCGGCAACGATGAAGGTGGATTATGTAAGGGTATACCAGAAATAAAAATTTACTTACTGTAAACTCAAAACTGTTAACTATATAATGGATTCTCGCAGAGCATTTCTTAAAAAAGCTGCTTTATTTGCTGGATCGGCAGGTATGGCCAGCATGTCATCCGCTTCGGTCATTAAAGCACTGTCTATAGATCCAGAATTTGGCAGCAGTTTTTATGATGCTGAACATGTTGTGTTCTTAATGCAGGAGAACCGCTCTTTCGATCACATGTTTGGAACAATGAAAGGAGTGCGTGGCTTTAATGATCCACATCCCCATATTCAACCAGATGGAAATAAGGTTTGGTTGCAAAAAGACGGACAAGGTTTTACGTATGCCCCTTTTCATGTCGATATCAATAAAACGAAAATTACCTGGCAAGGCGGTTTGCCGCATTCTTGGAATGATCAGGTTGCAGCCAGAAATGGTGGAAAGTATGATCAATGGGTTCCAGTGAAAACACCTATGACACTGGCTTATTATGACAGACAAGATGTTCCTTTTTACTATGCATTAGGAGATGCCTTTACTGTTTGCGACCAGCATTTCTGCTCTTCATTAACAGGTACCACACCCAATCGTTTATTCTTCTTTACGGGGACAGTGCGTGGGGAAAATAGTGCGAATCAGGTAGCTATAGTAAATAACGATCAGGCTGAATCACAAAATAATGTTTTCGTCGACTGGCCGACTTTCCAGGAAACACTGGAAGATAACGGAATAGACTGGAGAATTTACCAAAATGAACTTTGGACTGCTAAGCTCCCTGAAGGGGAAATAGACGACTGGTTGGGAAACTATGGCGATAATCCGGTTGAGTATGTCAGCCGACATCGGGTTAAGCTTTCGGCCTATTTTAGAAAAAATGGTGACCATACTGTCAAACCACCTTTAGCTGCTGCTGAAGTCCAGGCTAAATATGATCAGCTTTCGCAAAGGGAAAAAAACTTGATTGATAAAGCTTTCCAAACCAATATTAGCGAAAAGGATTATCTGGAACTTGCACCATTTACTTTTACCAATGATCAGGGGAAATCTGAAACGATAAATATTCCAAAAGGAGATATTTTCCATCAATTTCGAAAAGATGTAGACAGTGGAAACTTACCTACAGTTTCCTGGCTGGTTGCTCCTCAAAGATTTTCAGACCATACCAGTTCTCCGCTTTACGGAACGTGGTATGTGAGTGAAGCCTTAGATATTCTAACCAAAAACCCCGAGGTTTGGAAAAAAACCATTTTTATTTTAACCTATGATGAAAATGATGGCTACTTTGATCATCAACCACCATTTGTGGTACCAGATCCTAATGATCCGTCTTCTGGAAAAGTATCTGCCGGAATAAATTATGAAGCAGATTTCGAAGCTAAAAAGGGAAGTTCTATTGGCTTAGGCTATCGGGTACCATTCGTTGTTGCATCGCCATGGAGCAGGGGAGGCTTTGTAAATTCTCAAGTTTTTGACCATACTTCTTCATTGCTTTTTATGGAAAAATGGTTGAGTAAGAAAACCGGAAAACAGATTAAAAGCAATAACATCAGCGATTGGCGAAGAGCAATATGCGGCGACCTTACATCAATATTCAGACCGTATCAGGGAGAGGCAATTAAAGCTCCAGCGGCTTTAAAAAGAGAAGGAGTAGTTACCAATATTATCAATGCAAAAAATAAGCCTGCGCAGCCAAAACCCACGGCCTTAAGTGAAGCAGATATTGCAAAAATAAATAGATTAGAAGTCTTATCCCCAGATGCTTCAATATATGCTCCCAAACAAGAAAAAGGAACAAAGCCTGCCTGCGCCTTGCCATACCAGCTTAATGTAAATGCGAATGTGGTAAACGATCAGATAGAAATTGTATTTCAAGCGGCTAAAACGCCTTTTGGAAATCAGATTGAGAATGTAGGAGCACCATTTAATATGAATGCCCTTAACTTGTTTAAAGGCACCAAAGGAAAAACGTGGGCCTATGCTGTCAAATCAGGAGATCAGTTAATCGAAAGCATTAGTCTCAGTAATTTCGGTCAGCAAACTTATAACCTTATTATTTCCGGGCCAAATGGCTTTCACAGGCATTTTGTAGGAAATAAAAATAACCCGCAAGTTAAAATATTGGCTTATGCTGAAGAAGTAGGATTGATAAGCATAAAAAAATCAGGCCGCCTCATTTTTTCGCTGGAAAATACCGGAGATCAGCTATTAGAAATGCAAATCAAAGATAACAAGTATGGGGAGAGGCTACAAAAGATAACCTTAAAGCCTAAAGCCGTTTCGAAAGTGGTGCTTAACCTTTCCAAAAGTGCCAATTGGTATGATTTCAGTATTATGCTAACGGGAAATGATATTTTTAATCATCGCTACGCGGGAAAAATAGAAACCGGAGCAATAACCGAAACAGATCCGTATATGGGTGGCTTGGCATAAAATAAAGAAAGCTGAATGCGATCTAAAAGATAATCGGAAGTTGAATCTGTACTTTATCCCAGCCCGCAACTAAATTAGCACCACTATTGGTTGGTAAAAAAGTTAGAGAGAAGTATTCAACTGGCTTAGAAAGAGATTTAACAGGGACATCAACACGCGTAACATCCAACGATTGATCATAGGTAAATGCACCCCATTTATCGGTTTGCTTATTTATAATAATCGTCCACTTATCTTTATTCGGGATTGCAAATATGCTGTAAGTACCTGCTTTAATTTTCTTACCCCCAATAGTCACCTTTTTAAAAAACCTTATTTCAGTACTTTCATTCGCGCCGAAACGCCAAACTTTACCATATTGTTCCAAAACGCCAAAGATCTCTCTGCCTTTCTTTTGCGGACGGGAATAAATAATTTTGATAACAGGTTTCACTATTTCGCCATCTTTTACTTTAGGCGCATTGATGGGGAAATATAGGATATCTGCCGGACTTGGATCGGCAATAGGGAATTTCACCTCCGAAATGGCAGGCTCCTGGGCTTTTGCACTAAAGCACAACAAAGCGAAAACAACCATGAAGATATTTCTCATTTTCTTTGAATTAATTAATCCAAAAGGATCTGATAGAGGTGTAAAGAAGGTTTAGTATTTTCTACCTTTAACGATAGCATTTAAAAATAATCCGGCAGTTAATAAACCCAGAACACCACCTAAAGAAGCGAAAATATAGTTTTGAGTAATGATTGCTCCAGTTAACACGCCGAAAATTAATCCTAATGCATAATATAACCAGTTGAAATTATTGCTGCTGTTTTCTTGTAAATTCATTTTTTAAATATTTGGTGACAAAGTTAGTATTTATTTTAAATTTTAATTTGTGATCAACAGTTAAATTTGAAATTATAACAGTTTTGCTGGTTAACAGTTTTCAAGCCGAAGCATAATCTTCTCGCGAGATATCTTCGTCAGGCAGAAGTTTCATTTCAAAAATATTATTTGCTATTCATCAAGCCTTTATCAGAATAATGTAAAAGAAGTATCTAAACATTTGGATATTAATCAAACGATTGATTAATTTTGTCCTATCAAAGAAGAAATGAAAGTAGAAAAAATAGATAAAAAACAAGCCATTCTAGATGCAGCTGAAAAACTGTTTTGTGAAACAGGGTATGAAGGCACTTCCACCCGTCAGATTTCGAAGGAGTCTGGTGCAAACATGGCGATGATTAATTATTATTTCGGTTCGAAAGAAGGTGTTTTTGTTGAGATTATGAATAGCCGCATTGCCAGTTTCGGTTCTCAATTGAAAATCATTAACGAAGATAAAATTTCGGCGATGGAGAAATTGAACCGGGTAATTGATGGCTATGCAAATCGTATTCTGGCTAACCCGTCTTTCCATAAAATGATGCACCGGGAATTGTCTTTAAGTCAGCGCCCCGAAATGTATAATAAAATTAAAGACGCAATGAGCCAGAACATGCAGTTGCTGGAAAAGATTTTAACTGACGGGCAAGATGATGGAAGTTTTAGGGAAGCGGATAACAGGTTGATTATTGCCACGATCATGGGAACGCTTACCAACATCGTAATCTCTCCACATAAGGTAATGCCAAATTCGGATTTCGACCTAAATCTGCCTAAAGATAAAAAGATAATGAAAGATAGGGCTGTTGCTCATCTTCAAGATTTATTAACAGTTTATTTAACAACAAAAAAATGATCCCCAAATCAATTAGATTAATGCTTGCGGCATCATTAGTTCCGGCGGCTTTATTCGCGCAAAGCTCAAAAGAATTAAACATTAACCAGGCAATTGAACTTGGCATAGCCAATAGTAAAAACTTAAAATTAGCTCAGAACAAAATAGATCAGGCTGTTGCACGGCTTGAAGTGGTTAAAGATAATGCGCTGCCATCGGCAAATGCCAGCTTCATCTACAACCATGCTGAAATTCCGACAACAACATTTACACTGCCTGGTGGAGGTTCATCTTTGCAATTGCCAAAAAGAGCCGATGCCTTTGTAGGTACTGCAGCCATCCAGGAGTTAGTTTATGGAGGCGGTAAATTGAAATACGCAAAAGAATCGACCAGATTACTGGCCGATGTTGCCCGTTTAGACGCAGATAAAAATAAAGAAGAAGTTACCTATGCAGTAATTAATACCTATTATGCTTTATATAAGGTAGCGCAAAGTAAAAAGGTTGTTGATCAAAACTTAGAGTCGATCGCAGCCCAGATTAAACAGGCACAGCGTTTCTTTGAGCAAGGCATTGTAACTAAAAACGATGTGTTGCGTTTCCAATTGCAGCAGGCAAATATCACATTGAGCCAAATGGATATCGAAAGCAACCGTAAAATTATCAATTACAACCTCGATATTCTTTTAGGCCTTCCTGAAGATACAGAAGTTAAAATTACCGATCCAAACCTGGGTTTAAAACCTGTTGGGTCTTTAAATGAATATATCGGCCAGGCGATGACCAATCGCCAGGAGCTGAAACAACTTGATGTGCGAAACAAAGTTGCAGATTATAACATTAAAACGGTAAAAGCAAATACGCTACCAACCGTAGCTGTTGGGGCTAACCTTTATTACATTAATCCAAGTGGAAGTTTTATTCCTCCTGTAAATCAGTATCTAATGCCTGTTACCATTGGCGCAACGGTATCCTGGAACATTGCCAGCCTCTGGACCAATAAAAACAAAGTGAGCGAGGCTAAAATTGAGCAAAATGAGGTTACACTTCAAAAAGACGTTTTAACTGATCAGGTTAAAACAGATATCAATAAAAACTTCCAGACCTACCAGGTTGCAGTGAATAAAATTCAGGTATTGGAAACGTCAATTGCTCAGGCAACTGAAAACGACAAATTACTGGCCTCCAAATATAAAAACAATGTGGCTTCAGTTACCGATAGAATTGATGCTGAAACGCTCTTGTATCAGGCAAAAATTAATCTCGAGATCGCAAAAGCTGATGCTGGCATCGCATACTATACTTTACTAAAATCAACAGGAAAAATAACGCAATAAATACAGCAATGACAACTGAAAAGAAAAAAAAGAATATTGTAGTACCAATCATATTAGGTGTATTACTGGTAATCGGTATCGTATTCGGTATCGTAGAATGGAATTATTATAGCAAGCATGTAGATACGGACGATGCCCAGATTGATGGCGATATCAGCCCTGTTGTTGCCCGCGTTGGTGGTTATGTAAAGGATATTAATTTTGAAGAAAATACACGAGTGAAAGAAGGTCAGGTGCTAGTAAAGCTCGATGACGATGATTATAAAGTAAAATTAGAGCAGGCGCAGTCTGGCCAGAAAGGTGCAAATGCCGGGGTTGGCGTGGCTGAATCTCAAATTATTGCAACACAGGCAAACACCAGCACAGCGAAAGCAAATGTTGCTGCGGCGAGGGTTAAATTAAATTTAGCGAATAAAGACTATGCCCGTTACGCAAACCTGGTAAAAGACGGATCAATTACACAACAGGCATTTGATCAGGCGAAGGCTACCTTAGAATCTGCACAAGCAGCTTATCAGGCGGCCCAGGATCAATATACCGCTGCGGTTAAACAAGTTGGTACTACCCAATCGCAATTAGCAGTGAGTAGCAATGTAATTAACCAACGCCAGAGTGATATCGATTTTGCTAAACTTCAGCTATCTTATACAGATATTAAAGCCCCCGCAACAGGAATTGTTTCTAAAAAGAATATTCAAAAAGGACAACTTGTTCAGGCTGGCCAGGCGTTATTCTCCATCGTAAATGATGGCAGTATTTATGTAACTGCAAATTTTAAAGAAACGCAGTTAGAGAAAATTAAAACAGGTTCTAAAGTAGAGATCGAAGTAGATGCCTATCCTGATGAGAAAATTCAGGGCGAAGTTTATAATTTCTCGCCAATTACTGGTGCAAAGGGTTCTTTATTGCCACCAGATAATGCAACAGGTAACTTTGTGAAAGTTGTTCAACGTATTCCAATTAAAATTAAAATTCATCCATCAAAAGAATTGTTAGCCAAATTACGTCCAGGAATGAGCGTTAAAGCTTCAGTTTCTACTAATTAATATTATAATGGCCGAAGTAGGTTTAAAAAAGTGGATTATTACTTTTACGGTAATCACAGCCTCTCTTTTGGAGCTGATTGATACCACAATCGTAAACGTAGCAATTCCTCAAATACAGGGAAACCTGGGCGCCACCCTCGAAGATATCGCCTGGTTATCTACTGGTTATGCCGTTGCAAATGTAATCATCCTGCCCATGTCGGGCTGGTTGGGCAGTCGTTTCGGACGTAAAAATTATTTCTTAACCTCTATTATCGTTTTTACATTGGTTTCATTTTTATGTGGTAACGCCACATCTTTAAATGAACTAATTCTGTTCAGGATTTTACAAGGCGTAGCCGGCGGGGGATTGATTTCTACCGCACAAGCAATTCTGATTGAAACCTGGCCGAGGGAAGATGTAGGTATCGCAACAGCATTATTTGGTTTAGGCGCCGTTGTTGGTCCTACTGTTGGTCCTACCATTGGTGGTTATATTTTAGAAGTAGCCGATTGGCCATGGATTTTCTATGTCAATATTCCCGTCGGAATACTCGCGGCCTATTGTACCTATACCTTTATTCGAGAGACCCCGAAAGACGGACAAGGGAAGCCAGTAGATTGGTGGGGGATTGCTTTATTGGCAATAGCAGTAGGTAGTTTGCAAACCGTTTTAGAAAAGGGAGAAAGCGAAGATTGGTTTTCAACACCATATATTACCGCGTTAGCTGTAATATCTGTTTTCGGCTTGCTGCTTTTCATCTGGAGGGAAACCGCTACTGAGTTTCCTATTGTAAACCTTCGGATTATGAAAAAAAGAAGCTTCTCTATCGGGATGTTTACCTCTTTTATTTTAGGATTCGGACTTTACGGCTCGGTGTTCGTTTTTCCGGTATTTGCGCAGAATTTGTTAGGGTTTACGCCTTTACAAACCGGTAAGCTGTTTATTGCCGGAGGGATTTGTACCATTGCCATGATGCCATTTATTGGTATTATGCTTAAAAAAGGAGTGCCAGCACAGTTTATGGCTACCGGGGGAATGTTTTTATTCTTTGTTTTCTGTTGGATGCTGAGTAATTCTACCTTGGCTTCCGGAACAGGTGATTTCTTTTGGCCATTGGTGATCAGGGGTTTTGGTATGGCGTTATTATTCGTGCCTTTAACCACGCTGGCTATGCAAGATCTATCCGGGGCGGAAATTGGTCAGGGTTCGGGCTTAAATAACATGAGCAGGCAGCTTGGAGGTTCATTTGGGATTGCAGCGTTAACAACTTTAATTCATGTTCGTGCCGGTTTCCATAGAAATAACCTGCTGATCAATATCAATGAATATAACCCGGCCTTTACCCAAAAATTAAATGCTTTAACCAGCGGCTTTATGGCTAGAGGGACTTCTTTTATAGATGCAAAATTAATGGCCATGAAAGCAATTGAAGGCACCGTAATTAAGCAAACCATGCTGCTTACCTATAGCGATGCTTACTGGGTTGCAGGGTTGGTTATGTTATTCTCTATTCCGCTTCTTTATCTGCAGAAATTTAAGAAAAATGCAAATATTGTTACTGATGCGCATTAAAACTCATCAAATGGGTTTAAATAAGGCCCAAAATAAAAACAGCCGGTGTATTTTGATACATCGGCTGTTTTAACCCAAAAAATTAACAATCTATGCAATGCCCTTAAACATTGCAAATATTCTTACTTCGCTATTAAGTAGCCAAATAAGATTTTAAAATTAAAATATATTCTACAATTTTCCAAATTGTAAGCACTGGAATTTTAATAACTTATGCATTTTTTGTAGTATTACCCTATACAAAACAATTGCTTAAGCTATGCCTAAACTCCGTTTGACTACACAGCGAGAATCTATCTTTAATAACGAGGTAATCTCAAAATTCGAGCTCTTTAACAGTCTTTTTTTAACGCTTCCTTTTTATAAGATAAAAGATACCGGTACGCTACTGCCATTGTTTTTTAAAAGTTGCGAAGAAGGAATCTTAAATGGACAGAAACCTGCACAGGTAATTGAAGAGTTTTTTGCAAAATATACCAACTATACTGAGCGTAAAGACATCATTGATCTGCTTTTTCGTTTTATCCAGTACATTGAACGTCAGGTGGTGCTTTTTGATGCTGTAGAAGACGCCTCATTTAGTAAACTGAACACTACCGATGAGCAAAGTACCCTTGCTTTTATTCTGAAAAAGAATGCAGATAACAAGCCAATGCTTTCTAAAATCGAAAAATTGATTGATGAATTATCATTGCGTTTGGTTTTAACAGCCCACCCTACACAGTTTTACCCGGGCAATGTGCTTGCCATTATCACCGATTTAACTAAAGCCATTCGCGAAAATAACATTACCTCGATGAATTCGCTTTTGCAGCAATTGGGTAAAACGCCATTTTTTAACAAGAAATCGCCAACACCTGTTGATGAAGCTTTAAACCTTGCCTGGTTCCTGGAAAATACTTTTTACTTTGCTGCAGCAAATATTCAGGAAGAAATTGATCAGAATCTGGATGAGTATAACCTCGAGACTAAAAAAATCCTTGAACTTGGCTTCTGGCCTGGAGGTGACAGAGATGGAAATCCTAATATCCATGCTGATACTACTCTTGAAGTTTCCAAGATGTTGCGTCAGATTCTCTTCCGCTGTTACTATCGTGATTTTAGGGCGATAAAACGCCGGATTACGTTCAGAGGTGTGGAAGAAAATATAGCGAAACTTCATGATGTATTGTATAAAAATGCTTTTGATCAAACTTGTGAGCTGTATGATATCTCTGATGAGCTTAAAGAAAATCTAAATCAAATCAAAGAAACACTGCTTGCTGAACACGATGGTTTGTTTGTAGAGCTGGTAAATGATTTGATCCGGAAGATTGATTTATACGGAAATTATTTCGCCTCGCTTGATATCCGTCAGGATAGCCGTGTGTTGAGAAATGTTCATGCTTATTGCCGCCAGAACAAGCCTATCTCCTCATTGTATCCGGAGAATTATGATCAGCTTTCGGAAGCTGAAAAACTTCAACTGATTTCATTTAAAGAAGCAACTCCTGTTTATGTTACTGAAGGTGATGATTTGATTAATGACACCATTCAAACCATAAGGGAAATAAAAGGAATCCAGAACCGGAACGGAGAAAAAGCTTGTCATCGTTTTATTATCAGTAATTGTCAGCAGGCTTCAGATATTCTTCAGCTCGTTGAGCTCTTCTTATGGAATGGCTGGAGTAAAGATGGATTGACTATCGATTTTGTGCCTCTTTTTGAAACCGTGAACGACTTAAAAGGTGCAGCCGACATTATGGATACTTTGTATAGTAATCCGTTTTATAAAGCGCATTTAGCAAGCCGAGGCAATAAACAAGACATCATGCTCGGTTATTCAGACAGTACTAAAGACGGAGGTTATTTAATGGCCAACTGGTCGATTTTTAACGGAAAAACGACTTTAACTGCTATTGCTAAAAAACATAATATCCAACTGGCCTTTTTTGATGGCCGTGGAGGTCCACCAGCAAGAGGTGGAGGTAAAACACACCGGTTCTATGCGTCTATGGGTAAAGAAATTGCCAATAAAAATATGCAGCTAACCGTTCAGGGGCAAACCATCAGTTCACAATACGGCTCCGTAGAAAGTGCAGAATTTAATATTGAGCAATTAATTAATGCCGGCATTTCTTCTGGATTAAAAGAAAAACACAATGTACTCTTAGACCCTGAAAACAAAGCTTTACTTGATGAAATGGCAGAAGATGGTTACAAAGCTTTTGTTGATTTGCGTGAACATCCGCTGTTTGTAAGCTATCTGGAAAAGCTTTCTCCGCTGACATTATTATCTCAGGCCAACATTAGCAGTCGTCCGGTAAAAAGAAATGGCGGCGGCGAGATGAAACTGGAAGATTTAAGAGCGATCAGTTTCGTAACTGCCTGGAGTATGCTGAAACAAAATGTTCCAGGCTTCTATGGGATGGGCACGGCGATGAAGAACCAGGAGAAAGCCGGAAACTGGGATAAAGTTGTGAAGGTTTATGAAGATTCGGATTATCTTAAAACAATAGTTGATAATTGCATGATGAGCATGAGTAAATCAGACTTCGCCATTACTGCACATCTGGCCGCAGACGAAGAGTTTGGTGCCTTCTGGACTCAACTACATGAAGAGTTTAAGTTAGCAAAGGAGATGCTGTTAAAATTATCCGGGCAGGAAACATTGATGGCCAATTATCCGGTAGATAAAAAATCAATCGCTACGCGAGAGAAAATTATTTTGCCTTTAGTCCTAATTCAACATTTTGCTTTAGAAAAACTTCAACATGATCATAGCGAGAAAGACCAGACTGCTTTGGAGAAATTAGCTGTGAGGACGGTGTTTGGTATCGTGAATGCAGGTAGGAATTTGGCTTAGTTGCCTTATAACCCCGTTGGTTTTTCAAATCTGCAGGGCTTGCCTGGTATTAACTTCAATATTATTAATTTCTGATCACGAAAAAACCCGTAGCAGATGAATATCTACTACGGGTTTTTTTAAAGTGCCTGATTAAAAGAAACTATCTGTCAATCGAGCCCATTACTTTCTGTCCGAAAGCGTTTAATGCATCTTTTTCAACGGCGCCGTCGCTTACCATCTGGTGTACTTCAAGCGCACCACAGATATTGGTAATCATTTCGCCAGCCACATCAACCTCGTGCTCGCTAACCCCTCTGAATTCACAGAAAGCCTCTAAAACCTCTAAAGTGCTTTCGAGTTGAGCAGGAGTTGTATTTTGAAATAGTTGTCTTATAACCGGAATTTTCATTATTTTATCTTGTTAAAAAGTTCTGTTAAACCTTCTGCTTTGTTGGTTTGCACCTGATCTACCAGTTTACCGCCTTCAAATGCTGCAAATGTTGGTAAATTATCAACGTTTGCAAATTTGCGTGAATTTGGAAGCTTCTCTGCATCAACAATTAAGAAAGCTACATCTTCATTCTCAGCAGCTAACTTCTTGAACTTTGGTTTCATGATTCTACAGTTACCACACCATGATGCAGCATACTGAACCATAACTTTTGAGTTATCAGCTAAATATTGTTGAAGATTATCTTCTGTTAATTCTAAAAACATAATGTGTTTAATTTTTAATTAGTTTGCTGCTAAATATTCTGCAACACCATCTCTGTTTGCACTCATTGCTTCTTTTCCTTCTTCCCAGTTTGCAGGACAAACCTCGCCATGTTTCTGAACGTGAGCGTAAGCATCGATTAAACGTAAATATTCTTTAACATTTCTACCTAATGGCATATCGTTAACACTTTCGTGGAAAACTTTACCAGTCTCATCAATTAAATATGTAGCTCTGAAAGAAACATTTGAACCAGAGAAAGATTCGTTTCCTTCTTCATCATAATTAACTTCCTGATCTAAAATATCAAGAATACCGGATAACTGTCTGTGGGTATCTGCTAAAATTGGGTAAGTAACGCCTTCAATACCGCCATTATCTTTTGGTGTATTTAACCATGCAAAGTGAACTTCATTTGTATCGCAAGAAGCACCAATTACAATTGTATTTCTTTTCTCGAATTCTGGTAAAGCAGCCTGGAAAGCGTGTAATTCTGTAGGGCAAACGAAAGTAAAATCTTTTGGATACCAGAATAACAATACTTTACTGTTTTTATTTACAGCTTCTTCAAATACATTGATTTTCATGTCATCACCCATATCTGACATTGCATCAATACTAACACTTGGGAATTTTTTACCTACTATAGCCATGTTGTTTTATCTTTAATTTTATGGTACAAAGGTAAGCTGAAATCAGGTTCAAATCAACCCCGAATTGCTAATAGTTCATTGTATTTATTGATGACGATATAGTCAAAAACTATAATGTTTTCATAATATATCATATCTGGCTATTTTTGTTTTAGATTGAGTTTCATTGCCTTCGGCTGATTACAAAACATATTGCTTCAACATCATTGCCTTCGACTTCAGCCGATGGATAATATTAAGCAATTCAAAAGCCTCGCGTACATCCCGCTTCCGAACTAACCCCATCGCTATGCAATTCATTCCCTTCGGCTTCAGCCGAAGGGAAATCAAAAAACCCGCCCTCTTCATCTGCATTAAGAGGGATCAGGGGAATTATTTTTTCAAAGTGTTTTCATAAAGCTTAAAAATCCTTTTGTATTCATCCGTCCAGCTGCTTGGTTCTACAAAACCGTGGTCTTCAACAGGGTAAACTGCCAGTTCCCAATTATCTTTACCCAATTCTATAAATCGTTGCGAAATGCGCACAATATCCTGAAAGTGAACATTCACATCAACCATTCCATGCGCCATGAGTAAATTTCCCTTTAGTTTGTCGGCAAAGTAAATAGGTGAACTTCTTTTATAAGCAATCGGGTCATTAAAAGGCTCATTTAAAATATTGGAAGTATAACCGTGATTGTAATGTGCCCAATCTGTAACCGAACGTAATGCCGCACCACTTGCAAATACCTCAGATTCGTTAAACATGGCCATAAGTGTAATAAAGCCACCATATGAGCCGCCATATAAACCGATGTGTTTAGGGTTTACGCCATATTTTTCGACCAGGAGTTTCACACCATCAACCTGATCGGTTAAATCTCTACCACCCATGTGTCTATAAATTCCTGTTCTATGATCGCGACCATAACCTGAACTTCCGGTATAATCGATATCAATAACCGTATATCCATTATCCGCCAATAGGTTATTAAACATGTACTCGCGGAAATAAGTACTCCAGCCGAAGTGAATGTTTTGAAGATATCCGGCGCCGTGAACAAAAACGACTGCAGGATGTTTAGGATGCGGATTGTCTGACTTATAAACCCTGGCATAAACATCAGCGCCGTAACGGTTCTTAAAAGTTACCATATCTGGTTCACGCCATTTATAAGAATTAAATTCGTTAGTGGTAGATGCTGTGATTTTTATTGCCTTAGCACCGGCTTTATTTGGTTGGAGATATAACTCACCAGGTTTATTCAGGTAAGAAAAGTTAATGGCCAGATATTTTTCGTCGGGAGAAAGAGTAATATCGTTTAAGCCTTTCATGGTGGTGATTTGTGTAGGTTGACCACCATTTACGCCAATCTTGAAGAAATTGGTAATACCCGGATGTTCCTTATTCGCTTTAAAATAAAAGGAGGTTTTGTCTTTCGATAATTGCAATGTTTGTACTTCCCATTTGCCGGAGGTGAGCTGTTTCTTTTCCCCTGTAGCGATATTGGCAACATACAAATGCGAATATCCGGTTGCTTCACTCTGGTAGTAAAAACGGCTATTATCTATCCATCCAGTATTTCCCTGATAAAACCCACTAATGCCGGGGCCACCAATCCACGCTTCATCTCGCTGGCGGTCTACGAGAGAAAACTTCCCTGTAGATGCTTCCAGTTTTAGAATCCAACGGTCTTTATTGTCTTGAGAAGTTGCGATCACTATTCCCGTAGTTCCATGCTCGTTCCACAGCGGACCAAATAAATTGACAGGCCGATCTGCGTTTTTCTTTTTCAACGTATCCAACTCCTTTGGATAATCTTTTAAATAATCTGGAAGGTCTTTAATGCCGGGAATACTGGAAGTTTGAATTGCGTAAACGGTATCCCTTTGGGTATCAAAGATGAATCCCTGTGAGGTATTCTCATTTTCTCCAACTTTAGTTCTTCCGGGAATATCTTCTGTATAACCTGACGCAGTAACGTAATTGGGAACAATAGTATTGTGGTTATTTTGGGCAGGAGTGGTGAGCTTATAGGTGATATAACGTCCATCCGGACTAATAATTATTCCATTTAGAAACTTATCTTCAGTATATAATTCCTTCAGAGATTTTGTTTCGGTGGATACCTCGCCAAAACGACCTCTTCCACCACGGGCACTTCCACGAGATTCTGTATTTCTTTTTTTGATGATGTCAAATAATGCCGTTTGCTCACCCTTCAGCCACCTATCCTGTTCTGTGGCAGATTTTGTTTCTGACCGACCAGCCTTTTTACCTTTCACGAAATTGGTTAACTGGGTAGTTTCTGCCGATTTCAAGTTTACTTCAAAAAGGTTGTCGCCCTGTTGATAAACCACGTTTCCATTCACTAAGAAAATTGGATTGCTTTCACGTTCTAGTGTATTGGTTAGCTGAATTTCTTTTTTCGTTTTGAAATTTTGAAGATAGATATCACCATTTTTTTCAGCCAGGCCTGCTGATTGATCTTTATTGTAAACGTAATTTAAAGCCAGCAATTTTTCATCTTCTTTTTCAGCAGCCTTAACAGGTTTTACTGAAGAAGCCGCAATTTTATAAAGATCTTCTTTGGCTTTATGCTCCGGATTCCAATTAAAATAAAGTGTTTTGCTATCAGCTGTCCAGCGAAAATTGGTGGGTGCGGTGCCCATCCATTTAGGATCGCGCATAATTTTCTCAACAGTTAACGGACCTATTTGCTGTGCAAAAGTATATTCGCTTGTACAAAGCAAAAGAAAAAGTAAATATTTCTTCATGAATTTTAGTTTGGATGCTGCAATTTAGAGAATGCGCAAACTAAACAGGTAAGGAAATGGAAATGTTACAACTGCTTCAAAACAGATAAAGATTATTATCATGAAAATAGGAATACTAATCTTTAAGGAATTGGAAATATACAACAAGTAATTGCATAAATAAGGTTGCCACCGAAACACATAGAAAAATATAGTTTAAATTCCGTGTTCTGTTTTCATGTGGCAGAAAATGCCTTATATGTACTTGATTAAGGTGAATAAAATTATCTAATAACCCGTCCCGTTTTGTCCACATTTACGTCATCAAAGGGCTTCAGGTATTCATTAATGATCACGGAAAATTCTCTTCTCGTTAAATTCTTTTTCAAGTCATACTTAGAAGAAAACTTATAGTTATGGTTCCATTTTTTTTGCAGCGCTGCCTTGGTCGCATCAACAGCCTTATTACCAACATATGAAACCAAAGAAATCGTATTTTCTAAATTAACAGGAACATCTTTATGATCGTCAAACCAGATTTGAGCCTTATAATAGTAATCTTTTAGGGGTTGTTTAATTTCCTCAAAAAGCACTTCTTTTTCAGGGTTAAAGAGAACCTTTCCATCTCTTATCTCTGCTTTTAAAATTCCTGTAATTCCGATCTTTTGGATCGCCAGCCAGTTAGAATCCGTAGGTTTCACGTCATTAAAAGGCATTAGCGACAACTTATAGTTTAGAAGTTCACCCTGAATTCTTTTTAAGCTGGATAAACTGGTCTTCGTTTTAAAAAATGCGGCATAAGCTGCGGTGGCCCCGGCTGCCTGACCGATTTCTGCATTGTCTCGATCGATATAAAGTAGATTTTCCTGATCAGGAATAAGTAAATGATATAAAGAAAGAAAATTAGCTGTACCAGAAACACCGGCAATTGTTGTTCTATAGCTGTTCTCCCTATAATTTAAAGTGCTTAAATCAGCGGGTTTTAAATTAGTGGTATTCAATTTAGAAAGAACCGTTTTGTTATCGTCTGCGATAATTAAGACCTTGGCTTTGATGTCTTTGCTCAGTTTTACTTCCCATCCACTTCCAGAGCGTTTAATGTCTACTAAAATCGTATCATTAATAATCTTAAATAGCTTAATGCTGTCGGCTTTTTCTTTTATTCCTTTTTTCTTTTTTGGCGTGTTAGATTTTCGTTTAAGGCTAGTAGTGAAGTCAATTTCTTTTTGTTTTACCTGCTCATAAATCCTGAAAATTTCTATCGGTTTCGTTGCTTTAATATTTGGAAGATCAATCGCGGGATGCTGCGTTAATAGCACTACGCTTACGCCAGAACGGGAGATTTGTAATGCCGAAGAAAAGGCCGCATCTCCGCTACCTATAACCAATACATCGGTTTTGGTGGTTTGAGCAAAAATAGCGGTTGGAATTAAATAAAGTAGAGCAAAAAATAACCTTTTCATCAGTGGATTCGAAATAGAATGCAATATGCTTTAAATCGATGAAAATATAGTTAAAATAGGTGTTCATTTTAGTTAATTAACCATCATTCTAAATATGTATCTTAGGTTGATGAACATTGAAGATTTAAAATATCCGATAGGGCAGTTCACTATGCCTGAACTTTTCGACCAAAAACAGGCTGACATCTGGGTATCTGAAATTGCAGTGCTACCCATTCAGATCAGAAAGGCAACGGAAAATCTTAGTAATGAGCAATTGAACCAGCATTACCGGCCAGGCGGATGGACTTTAAGTCAGGTGATCCATCATCTTCCGGATAGCCATATGAATGCCTATATCCGGTTTAAGCAAGCGCTTACAGAAGATGTTCCGGTGATTAGGCCTTATGAAGAACAATTATGGGCAGAAACAACTGAGGCTAGAGATGGAGATATTGAAATGTCAGTCACTTTGCTAGCGGCACTACACCAGCGTTGGGTGGCATTTTTAAACACCTTGCAACTTGAAGATTATCAGCGAAAATATATCCATCCAGCACAAGGAAAGGAACTAAACCTGGCAAATATGCTTGGAATGTATGCCTGGCATGGTAAACATCATTTGGCACATATTACAAATGCTATAGCTCAGCTTTAATTCCTTCCGTGATATCTGGAAGATGGAGGTTTCGCCTACATCATCACCAGCATGGCAGCGCTCATGGCAATCATAATGGCATCTTCAACAATAGTTACGGTGCTCATTGGCAGGTTAAATACAGCACCCAAGCAAGCACATTGAATCTTTTTCTTGTTAATTACACTTTCCAGAACGCCCAGGATACTTACGGTCATAACAATCAATGTTACCCAGTTTACAATAACCGGAGATAAGTTCAGTGCGAAACTTAAGCCCAAACCAAGTTCTATAAAAGCATAAATGTAACCCCAGACACTGATTTTTTTTGCAACGATGTCATACATCGCATAACTCTCTGCAAAAGCTTCTAAGTTAAGCATTTTAAAAAAAGAGAAGGTTAGGAAAAATCCGGCCATGAAAATGCGCATGAATATCATAAAATCTATGGCATTATTCTGCCATGAGGCCACCAGTGATATAGCGGTAACGTAGCCAAAGATTAATAGAATTGGCTTATAGGTTTCAATCCAGGTTTTGGTTTCGGTAGTGGCTTCTACAGGCAATTCGCTGGTGATTTTGTATTTGCTGTCTGGTCCACCCAGTGCTTGTTGAAGTGCAGCCAAGGTGATGTGTTTATCCATACTGATTGTTGCCGATTGCGTATCTTTCGAAACCTCTACAGCAGTTACATCCGGCAAAATTAAAAGGTTGCTTTTTACTTTATTTTCGCAACCACCGCAAGTCATTCCGGTAAGTTGATAGGTATGTGTCATATTGTGAATATTGTGAATATTTCTACAAAAATACCTGATGAGCAGGCAAAAAGCGTTATAGAATAATCACAAAATGTTATAGAATTTTAGTAAACAAAGCTATTCAGTTAACAGCAAATTTCGCCTAATGCCTAACGCCCTGATTGCCGAGGAAAACAGAAGTCATGGTAAGCGAGCCGCCTACAGCTTTATCATTAAAGAAAGAAATTTCTTCCTGATCATTTTTTAACCCGAGGGTATAAATCAGGGGGAGGTAGTGTTCTGGGGTTGGGATGGCCAGCATGGCATCTTTTCCTAGCGTACTATAATTGATTAACGGCTGATGATCGCCATTGGCAATAAGATTTTTGAATTTGTCATTCATCTCATTTGCCCAGTCATAACCACCACCATGAATCATTTCCCAACTCAACATCCGGAGATTGTGCACCATATTTCCGCTTCCTATGACTAAAATTCCTTTTTTACGGAGCGCATAAATTTCCTTTGCAATTTCATAATGCTGTGCCGGAGATTTAGTATAATCGATGCTTAGTTGGAGCACAGGGATATTGGCTTCCGGATACATATGTTTTACAACTGTCCAGGTGCCATGGTCTAATCCCCAATCATGATCAAGTTCAACATGAGTAGAATGGACTAGTGATGGAATCTCCATAGCAAGCTTTACATCGCCTGGTGCCGGATATTGTACATCAAATAAAGCTTGTGGGAAACCACCGAAGTCATGTATGGTGGATGGGAAATCCATGGCGGTAACGAAAGTTCCATGCGTATACCAGTGTGCAGAAACGACCAATACCGCTTTAGGAACAGGAATATTTTTTGCCAGATTAGCCCAACTTTCGCTATACTCATTATGCTCAATACCATTCATTGGTGAACCGTGGCCAATAAATAGCGTAGGCATCAACTCGGTTTGAGCCAGGCCCTGAGTAAAACTTCTGAATTGAGATAATGCTGACATATGAACGTATAGTTGTTAGTTTGAGCGTATCAAATTTTATCAAGCTCAAACTAACAGGGTAAACTTATTTTGCCTGAGCAAACTCTAAATTCAACTTGATGGTTACCTCTTTGGCTACGCCGGCACCAGTTGGATCGTATTTTATATTATAATCCAAACGGTTAATGGTAGTTGTTGCACCAAAACCAGCTTTAGTATTTCCTTGTTGATCTTTTGCTGTTCCGCCATATACAACTGCAAATTTTACATCTTTCGTTACGTCACGGATGGTTAATTTTCCAGCCAATTCGTAATTGTTACCACTTAATTTCTTAAATGAAGTGCTTTCGAATTTCATCGTAGAGAATTTCTCTGCGTTAAAGAAATCATCTGTTTTTAAGTGACCATCTCTCATGTCAACGCCAGTTGTAATGCTGTTTACGTCGACAGTGAAAGCAATTTTAGCATCAGTTAAATCAGGCTTAGCTGCGGTAACTGAACCATCAAATTTTTTGAATGAACCATCTACAAATGAAATGCCCATGTGTTTAACTGAAAAATTTACAAACGAATGCATTGGATCAATTTTCCAGCTGGTTTGTGCAAAAGATGCCACACTTACAGATGCAGCTATCAGAAATAAGAATAATTTTTTCATAGTGTTTTTTTTAACAAAAGTACCGTAGATATAGGAATGGAGTGTTGATGTATGATAAGAAAGTCTTTGGCTACAGGGGCAAACAAAACAGGATGATTGCCTGATCTATTTTCGTGGTTTTGATCTGGGAAGGATGATTAAATCTCATCCAAAGTTTTCCGCTTATCAGACGTTAAGTTTTTATAAGCGGAAGGCGTAGTGCCCGTTACTTTTTTAAATTGAGCAGAAAGATGCGCTACGCTGCTATAGTTAAGCTGATAAGCAATTTCACTTAGAGTCAACTCCCCATAAGTAAGTATTTCTTTGGCTTTTTCAATTTTTTGAGCAATGAAATATTTTTCAATCGTCTGATTTTCAATCTCAGAAAAAATACTGCTCAACTGTGGATATTCTAGATGGAGTTTTTCGCTTAAATAACTCGAGAGATTAACTTTTAGGGGTTCCTTTGAATAATGAATGAGGTCTATTATATTTGTTTTGATCTGTTCAGATACCTGCGTTTTTTTATCCTCCAACAGTTCGAAACCAAAAAAGCCAAGTTTCTCTGCTATTTTGATCTTCTCCTCTTGCGAGATATTCTTTGGCAATACTACTTCACCCAAGTCAACCGAAACGGGGTTAAAGCCAAGCTTCTCCAGCTCTGCCTTAACCACCATTTTACAACGGTTACATACCATATTTTTGATATGCAGTTTCATTATTTTGATGAGATAGTTTCAGCAAGATCACCACAATCGAACATCATACTTCCATAATATGGGTTTTCGATGTTCTTTTTCTCATTTAACCAACTCGCCTTTGCCATTGGACAATGCTGGACATAAACTGCAGCATTATTAAATTTAATATTTCTTACCGTCTTAATCATCGCTGAAGATAGTCCTTCGAAAGATTTTCTTTGCGACTTGAGGTCTCTACCGGCAGCCAATTCAGTTGCTTTTGCCTTAATAATTTTAGACTGTTCCATCCAAAGTGTATGTTGTGTGGCGGGCAAGTCTTTATGCGGAATGGCGTCAACCTGTGCCAATAACGTTTTGATCTTTTCTTTAGCGGCATCCATTTTATCTGTGGCCAATGCGTTTTTTACATCGTAATAAGCAGTTAAAAGCTGGTTAAATGCTGCGTCGGTTTTACTTTGAGCAAATGTTAATTTGGTAGTTCCAATGGCAATTATAGCCACCATAATCATTATTTTTTTCATCTTATTTTTATTTTAAAGCATTAAAAAAGTTAAATTCTACTCTCACCAGATACATGTTTTTGATGTATCGGTCAGTCATATTCCCAGCCGCCTGGAAGCGGTAACCTAAATCAATTCTGGTGGTACTATTTAAAATTACCTGAACTGCCGGCGCTAAATCCAGGTAGCTTTGACCAGAACTTGGATCTGTTTTACCCAGCATTTCAAAGTAAACATTGAAATTCGGTTCCTTATAGTTCTTATATACGAAAGGCAATACCAAATAGCCAGAAGATAAACTGTAAGAAAGCATATTATTCGGTCTTGGCATTCCGGTTATTTGACTACCGCTGTCTTTAAATGCATGAGCATAACCTAAAGTGGCAGATAAAGCTAATTTATGGATCAATTGCGTAAACACGAAGCCACCTTGCACGCCGCTATTGTCACCTTCCAGGTTAATATCCCGCGTGAAAGTAGGTCTTTTGCTGGTGCTGATTCTCCCGAAGGCGGCAGCTCTGAAGTGACTTTGGGCCTCATCAATAGAAAGAAAACGGTATTTGGCGTATAAACTTCCACCTTCTAAACGATATTTCCCATCCATATCCGACAGGAAAGCCTGGGCATGCGCCATCAGGTTTTTATTAAAACCAAACATCACCTCCGGGATGGTTCTACTTACAAAACCCGGATTGTTGAACATCCCTTCATTGGTTAAGCGCACGCCAATCGACTTTGTCGGCATATTGCTTGCGGGCTCAGTAAATACATATAACTCCTGACCAGAAGCATATTGAAAGGCGCAGGATATCACCAGCGCCAGAAATAAAAAGCGCCTCATTTTTAAGAAAGAATAAGGTGATAAACACGGGTTTTCTTTCCATTTACTACCGCAGTGCCACTTGCATAGGCATCAGAACTGATTGATGTAGCTTGCTTTTTGAATGCTGATCCGGAAATAAAATTTTTATCTACCACGGCAGCTTTAACCGTTCCATTTAAGGTTTTGTTTTTCGCATTGATGAAGCGATAAACATTTCCGTCCACAATTGCCTGACCTTTGTCGTCTACCTTTACCTGATTAAATGCGAAATCTACAGTCAAACCGCCGACAGAGAAGCCAGCATCCTGTACTTTTTTACGTACCAGATCCAGGTTAATGTCGGCACCTTTTTTAAAGGTGAGTACGAAGATGTTTTTGTTTAAATCGGGTTTTACAGCGGTGATGAAACTTAGCGTTTCCAAAGATTTTTGTGTTGCATTTGAACACATGGAACAGGTTAAACCAGTTACCTGTAAGTTTGCACCTGATATTTGTTGAGCCGAAACGTTCACGGCGAATAGGAGCATAATAATGCTGAATAATTTTATTGTTTTCATGATTTTTGAAATTAGAATTTAAGAAAATGTCACATCAGGTCGGTCGAAATGCTTTACACGCCGACTGGTTGAATGAATAATCCTAATTCCTGAAAATGCAGTTGAAAACATGCAGGGCAACCCTGGACGAGAGTGGGGGAGCCTTATTCGAAATTTTACTGTAAAATTCTGGCGCAATATTGCTTAAAAAATCTAAAACTGGCGGATGAAGAAACAGTTGAATAGAAAACAACTTTGGCATTTGGATTTGTGCCTCTGTTTGATGACTATCTTTAACTTTAACGGTGACCTGCGTATTTTTACAGCAACCATCATCTTTTTGCTTCTCCGCAGGTATTTCCTTGCAGAATTTACATGAAAGCTCATTGCTAAAAAGCTTTACATTCTCCAGTTTTCCACCACAGAAATGCAAGCTCAAAGCAAAGCCCATTACACTAACCGCATAAAATACGGCCAGGCTAAGTGCTATTTTCTGTTTGAGTTTCATTTTCACAAAGATAACGTAAAAAATTATCCGATAGCATAATAATTCTTTAACGAATCTCATATTTAATTCTAAATTAGAAGCAAAATATTTTTCAAATGAAGAGACTCCTTCTGTTTATTTTGGTTCTAAGTTCCATTTCAGCATTTGCTGCAAAACCTAAAAATCAATATGTACGCATCAAAACTGAATATGGCGAGTGTATAATAAAGTTATACAACGAAACGCCCTTACATCGGGATAACTTTCTCAAACTCGCTAAAAAGGGATACTATAACGGAACATTGTTTCACCGGGTGATCAAATCTTTTATGATTCAGGGTGGTGATCCGGATTCCAAAAATGCGAAACCTGATTCTCTTCTCGGCGAAGGAGGCCCTAAATACACTGTTCCTGCCGAATTTCGTGACAGTTTGTTTCATAAAAAAGGTGTACTAGCTGCGGCGAGGGAAGGAGATATGGTCAATCCGGAAAAAGCATCCAGCGGAAGCCAGTTTTACCTGGTACAAGGGAAGGTTTTTACGGATGAACAATTAAATTCTTTGGAAGAAAAACGATTGAAATTCAAGATTCCCGAGTGGCAAAGGCTGGTTTATACAACCATTGGAGGTGTGCCACATCTGGATCGGAATTATACAGTCTATGGCGAAATTGTAATGGGTTTGGAGCTGGTGGATAAAATTGCTGCGATGGAAACATATAAAAATGATCGACCTAAACAGGATGTTAAAATGGAGATCACTGTGCTTAAAAAAAGGGAAGCCAAGAAATTGGAGAAGCAGTTGGCTCTTTAAAGAGTAAATACTAATTAATTAGCTATTGATTAAAGGTTCCTGACGATTATCCCAAAAAAATAAGAGGTGGATTTGGTCATTTTTAATCTCATAAAATATTGAGGTTTGGCTTGTTATTCTTCCTTTTCTAAATCGACTGGAAGAAAAAGCTTCAAAAATTTCTGGTTGAAATTTTATTATTAAGATTACTTTATTCGTTTGCTTTAGAAATTTTTTAGCAGATTTTTCTCCAAATTCATGAAAAACGAACCAAAAAATCGCGTCAAATGTTTCTTTTGCTTCATCACTCCAAAAAATTGACAGACTCATAAATACTTGCTGTATAATTTCATTACTTCATCATGTGGAATTAGTTTACCCTCTTCTGCTTGTTGCGCGCCTCTTTTTATCCCTTCTTGAACATGCTTTGGCAAATCTTCGAATACAAATTTTTCATTGGTGCTTAAAAGTAGATCTAGTTCCGAGAGTAGATTTTCATCATCAGTGTCGAAGACTTTTTTTGCGATTTCGATTTTCAATTCTTCTATGCTCATAAACAAATTTAACGAAATGAAATGTGTTATACTATAGCTTTAGCCTTAAATTTATAAATTTGCCACTGATGAAAATTATCTCCTATAATGTAAATGGCATCCGTGCGGCAAGTACCAAAAATTTTTTTGGATGGCTACAGGCCACAAATGCAGATATGGTTTGCTTACAGGAAGTAAAAGCATTACCCGAACAGATTACAGAAATTATAGCCTTAATCGAACAGCTAGGGTATCATCACTATTGGTTCCCTGCACAAAAGAAAGGGTATAGCGGCGTAGCAATCCTCACAAAGATAAAACCTAACCAGGTAGTTTTTGGCTGCGGTGAAGAGTGGATTGATCAGGAAGGAAGAATTTTAAGAGCAGATTTCGATGACTTCTCCTTAATGAGTTTATACATGCCATCAGGATCTAGCGGTGATGAAAGGCAAGTGAAGAAATATGCTTTTATGCGGTTTTTTGACACTTATATCGACGAGTTAAGAAAGGAATTACCGAACCTGATTGTGAGTGGAGACTATAATATTTGCCATACCTCAATCGATATTCATAATCCGAAATCAAATGCAAATTCTTCTGGTTTTTTACCCGAAGAACGGGAGTGGATGCAACTCTTTTTAGACAATGGATTTATCGATGCCTTCCGGCATTTTAACAAAGATCCACATCATTACACGTGGTGGAGTTATAGGGCCGGATCGAGAGGTAAGAATTTAGGTTGGCGTATTGATTATCATTTGGTTACCAAGCCAATGGAAAACAGGTTACGAAATGTAAGAATTTTGCCTGATGCAATTCATTCAGATCATTGTCCGGTGCTTTTGGAAATAAATTAAACTAACATTAATCAAAAAGGAGAGGCGATTACAGATGCTCAGCTTCGTATTTTTCTCCAGCCTTCAGCATAAGGTCTATTTGCTGTAAATCTTCGGCTGTAAGTTCTTCTTTTTCCTGTAGCTCAAATACAGCAATCATATTGTCTTCGTACTGTTTTTCTGTATTGATAACGATTTCGGTTGCCATGATTACTTAAAATTTGATAATTTCCGTGGGTGTAATGCAAAGATCTAAACGGATGTCGTGCTCATTTATATCCTCTATTTTTTCTATTGCAGGTGACAAAGATAAGCCTATTTTTTGAGCATTTAAATTTTCAAGAAAGCGGTCGTAAAAGCCTTTTCCATAACCCACACGATAACCGTATTGATCAAATGCTAAAAGCGGAACTAGAACCAAATCGATTTCGTCGTTATGGATAACACCTTTTTGCGGTTCAAGGATATCGTAAAGATTTTTTTGTAGATCGTGAATACCAAGATACTCATGATGGGTCATCAGTGCGGTTTCGAAATCTGCCTTCGGAACAATTATTTTAACATGAGGATGATTTACGGCCAGCCATTCGATCAATAAAAAAGTGTTGGGTTCTTTCTTTTTTGTGATGGGTAAAAAGATATGAATCGTATTCACTTCGCTGAAATCTAAAGTACAGAACTGATTCAGCAATCCTTTATTCAGTAGCTCGTATTGCTCGAGATTAATTGCCAATCTGTCCTTTAACGCTTGTTTTCTAACTTCAGTTTTCTGCATGGTGATCAATAAATCAGAGATAATTCATAGAATTGCTATCCTTAGCTTTTTTAAATTAAAAAGCCCTTAAAAACTAATTTAAGGGCCCTGATTTCAAGATTAGTATTTATTTTACACGCTCTACATATTCTCCTGTACGCGTATCAACTTTAATTTTATCGCCTTGATTTACGAACATCGGTACTTTAACCTCCACACCATTTTCGAGCGTAGCTGCCTTTAATGCATTGGTAGAAGTATCGCCTTTTACAGCTGGCTCTGAATAGGTAATTTCAAATTCAGCAAAGTTTGGTAACTGGCCCATAATGGCTTCATCACTTTCCATAGAAACAATTACGCTCATGCCTTCTTTTAAGAATTTGATTGCAGAACCGAACAGTGATTTCTCCACGTTATATTGCTCGTAAGTATTATTGTCCATTACCACTAAATAATCGCCATCTTCATAAAGATATTGATAGTCACTGGTTTCTACGCGGCAAATTTCTACAGCCTCGTCGGTATTCATACGTGCTTCTACAATTCTACCCGATTTAATGTTACGAAATTTACCAGTGTAAAAAGCACCACCTTTACCTGGTGTGCGGTGATTCCATTCGTCAACAGTAACCAATTCGCCATTTAGACGAAGGATGTTGCCGTTTTTAATTTCTGATGCTTTAGCCATATTAGGTGATCCTTAATTGGATTTATATTTAGTTTTTTGTGACCGCAAAGGTAAAATTTTTTTATTTAAAACCTATAAAGGATTCGGGCATGAGCCTATCCTTTATAGAACTTTATTACCTATTTAACGCGCTCCATATACTCACCAGTCTTAGTATCTACCTTTACTTTATCACCCTGGTTAATAAATAGCGGCACCCTGATTTCTGCCCCCGTTTCTACAGTGGCATATTTTTGAGCGCTGGTAGAGGTATCGCCTTTAACTGCAGGTTCTGTATAGGTAATTTCCAGCTCTACACTATTTGGTAACTGCGCAACGATTGGTTCATCGCTTTCAAAGGCAATCGTGACGTTCATTCCCTCTTTCAAGAACTTGATCGAACTTCCAAAAAGTAATTTAGGGATATTATATTGTTCAAACGTATTATTGTCCATTACGATCAGATAATTCCCATCCTCATAGAGGTATTGATAGTCATTCGTTTCTACGCGGCAAATGGTTACTTCCTCATCCGTTCGGAAACGGTATTCTACAATTTTACCTGTTTTTACATTTCTCATCCTCGACTGATAAAATGCACGTAAATTTCCTGGGGTACGGTGGATATATTCTTCAACACTCACTAATTCTCCGTTAAAACGAAGTACATTTCCGCTTTTTACTTCCGATGCCTTTGCCATTCTATAATAAATTGTTCTGTTTTTTTTGAGTATCAAAGTTAAAAAAACAGCGTTGATTTTAAAGACAAGGCTTGATTTTTCGCCTATTGATTAGTGCGAGCCGACCTGCCCTAGTGATGAAGCTTGTTTTTTACTGCTTTAGATCGATCGACTGATTTTAATGTTGAGATACCCCTTTGATAAGAGATGCCTGTTTTTCTGAGGGTAAAAATCAATTATTTAAAAAAAATATCAAAGAATTATAAGCTTCTATGATTCTCTTCAACACATAAAAATATCTTTGAATTAGCTAAGCTGAAGAATCGCACCTGTATAGATGTAAAAACGATCGGATAAAAGAAATGCCTTTGGGAACCACTCCAAAGGCATAATCAACCTAAACCTCAAACTAAACTATGAAAAATTCTTTGCCTTTTCAGGCTATATATTTGAATCTGCGGATGCAGAAAACTATCAATTACTGAAAGAGATTAATTAGATAATTGTTTCTCTTTTTGGTGGTGCAAAGGTAAGAACTATTTACCAATTACAAAATATATTTATTAATTTTTTTTTATAATACAAATAGATGACAAATCCTTGGTGTTTTATAAGTGCAAAAAACTATGCAAATCGCTTATAGTCAGATATTTGAATGTGTTTGTCGCAAAGATCGTATTCATGAATTTGATTTGAGCCTATAATTGTTAATCTTCCGGGAGTGAAGTCTTCAATCAATTTTCTATACCATTCCACGCCCTGAACATCTAAATTACTGGTTGGCTCATCCAAGAAAAGAATAGGAGAATCTGAGCAACATGCCAGCGCAAGTTTCGTTCGCTGCTTCATCCCGGATGAAAAATACTTGATTTCTTTGTTAGCAGATTTTTCTAAATTAAGAATAGATATGAGGGATTTTTGATCTACGCCCGGGGCAAAATTTTTAAATTTGAAATGAAAATCAATAATTTCTTTCAAGGTAAAACTTTCCACTAATTCCAGGTATGGCGCAGCCAAACTGATCTGCTGATAAATATCTTCAACGGGAATATCTTTATCTGCTGAAAATGAGATCTGCCCTTCAGATGGGGTTAGACTTCCGGTTAATACACTTAAGAAAGTAGATTTGCCAGAACCATTTGGTCCGAGGATTGCATAACGATTACCAGACGAGAACTCAGTGCTTAAATTCCTAAAAATCCACTCTTTGTTAAATCTCCGGCCGATATTATTTAAAGAGATGTTCATTTGCTAAGCGTTTGGCGTTTGGCGGTGAGCGGTTTAATCATACAAACGCTGTTATCAACGCCGATATACTGCCCGTAGTTGGGTGTAATGTGGTAACCCACTTTTTGGTAAAGTGCAATGGCTTCAGGTTGTTTTTTGCCGGTTTCTAATACGCATGAAGAAAAACCCAGCTCAGTGGCCCAGCCTTCCAGCGCATTTAAAACTTTAGCGGCAATACCTTGCTTTCTATAATCTAGGTGAACAAACATCCTTTTAACCTCAGCTTCAGTTGCTGAGAAAGGCTTTATCGCACCACAGCCAATAGGATTTTCGTCATGATAGGCGACAATCACTTCTTTAATGGCATCAACCTTGTTAAACTGAGCATAAAAAGCATGATCCTCACCATCTCTAACAGCTAAATCTTTATCCAATAAAGCAACCAATGCTCTAAAATCGACATTGTCTGAATCGGTTTTGATTAGTGTTAAATTACTCATGAATACATTTGATTTGTTTGAGGCAATAGTTTTACCCTCAACCTTAAACCCTTCAGCCTTCTACCTTATTAGCTGCCCATACCGAAACCCTTCATTACCCCACGGTTTGAATTCCGGATAAAATCCACAATTTCATCGCGAATTTCTGTTGGTTTGAATTCGGCTTCGATCATATCTAAAGCTTTGGTTACGTTATTGTGTTTTACAAAAAGCACACGATAAATTTCCTGGATCTCATCGATCTGTTCGTTGGTAAAACCTCTTCTACGTAAACCAACAGAGTTGATTCCAGCATAAGAAAGTGGTTCGCGGGCGGCTTTTACATACGGTGGTACATCTTTACGAACCAATGATCCGCCAGTTACAAAAGCATAAGAACCCACCTTTACAAATTGGTGAATCGCCACTAAACCAGCTAAAACCACGTTGTTTCCAATGGTAATGTGACCAGCTAAAGTGGTGCTGTTTGAGAAAATACAATTATCGCCTACTTCACAATCGTGTGCAATGTGAGAATAGGCCTGAATTAAGCAGTTGCTGCCAATTACAGTCTTCCATTTATCTTTGGTGCCACGGTTGATGGTTACACATTCGCGGATCGTAGTATTGTCGCCAATTTCTGCGGTGGTTACCTCTCCCGCAAATTTCAGATCCTGAGGCTCTCCGGAGATTACTGCTCCGGGAAAAATGCGGCAGTTTTTACCAATTCGAGCGCCGTCCATAATAGTAACGTTCGAGCCAATCCATGTTCCTTCGCCGATCACAACATCCTTGTGTATCACTACAAAAGGTTCGATTACTACGTTTTCGGCAATTTTTGCCTGTGGATGTATATATGCTAAGGGTTGTATCATGATTCGGCTGGTTCTGCTTGTTTAATTTTTGAAATTTGTGCCATCATTTCGGCCTCGACAACGATTTTCTCGCCAACCATACCCACACCTTTCATCTGAGCAATACCTCTTCTGATGGGTTCAAGCAAATCGCAACGGAAAACGATGGTATCGCCAGGAAGAACCTGAGCCCTAAAGCGAACGTTATCTATTTTTAAGAAATAAGTTAAATAATTACGGGGATCAGGAACGGTACTTAACACTAAAATACCACCTACCTGCGCCATCGCCTCAATCTGAAGCACCCCCGGGAAAACCGGTGCACCCGGAAAATGTCCTTTAAAAAATTCTTCATTCATAGTTACGTTTTTTACGCCAACCACGTGATTTTTAGAAAGTTCTAAAATTTTATCGACAAATAAAAACGGCTGACGGTGAGGCAAAATATCCATAATCTGAACAACGTCATACAATGGTTTTGCACTTGGATCGTATACCTTTTGAATTTTCTTATTTTTTTCTTTTTTAATAGCGGCTTTAATTTTTTTCGCAAAAGCAACATTTGCCGCATGGCCAGGGCGGGCTGCCATAATGTGACCTTTCAGGTGCATACCAACTAATGCCAAATCGCCGATCATATCTAATAATTTATGGCGGGCAGGCTCGTTTTGGTAACGTAACTCCATGTTATTCAGGATACCCTGAGGCGCCACATCAATATCTGCACGGTTAAAAAGCTTCGCCAGGTGGCTCAACTCATCTTTCGTAACCTCTTTGTCTACAATTACAATCGCGTTGTTTAAATCGCCACCTTTAATCAGATTATGTGAAAGCTGATATTCAAGTTCGTGCAAGAAACAGAAAGTGCGGCAGGAAGCAATTTCTTTTTTAAACTCTGCAATGGTGTTAATTCCTGCATGCTGACTTCCTAATACTGGCGAATTATAATCGATCATACAAGTAAAACGGTAGTCATCCAATGGCATGGCTACAATCTCTACTTTTCTGTCTTCTTCGGTATAAGTGATGTTATGAGGAATGGTGAAATATTCACGATCTGCATTTTGCTCAACTGTTCCGACTTCTTCAAGCAAATCAACAAACTGAATAGAGCTTCCATCCATAATAGGTGTTTCCGGACCGTCTAATTTGATGAGTATGTTATCTAAATCCATCCCTACCAAAGCGGCCATAACGTGTTCTACCGTACTTACGCTTGCGCCATTTTGGGTTAACGTCGTGCCACGGGAAGTATCTGTTACATTATCTGCATCTGCATCAATAATCGGATGACCATCCAAATCAATACGTTGAAATTTAAACCCATGATGTTCAGGGGCAGGGCAAAATGTTAAAGTCACATTAGCGCCTGTATGTAAACCAACACCAGATGCCGATACTTCTTGTTTAATCGTTTTTTGTCTAACGTTCATTGTGTATTGTATTCTTTTCCAGTTCAGCAGTAAGCTTTTTCAATTCCTCTTCGAGCGTGTTTATTCTTTTCTCTACATCCGGAAGATGTTTAAAAATTACTGAGGCCCGCATCCAGTTCCGCAAAGGTTGCGCAGGGCTGCCGTGCCATTGTTTGTTTTCTTCTGTAATGTTAAAGTTGATTCCGGCCTGTGCGCCAATTTGAGTTCCTTTTGCTAAAGTTAAATGGCCTGCAATACCAACCTGTCCACCTACAACGCTATTCGGGCCTATTTTTGTACTGCCAGAAATGCCCGATTGCGCAGCTAAAACAGTGTTTTCTCCGATTTCCACATTATGGGCAATCTGAATAAGATTGTCAATTTTCGCGCCTTTTTTAATAATAGTAGATCCCATTGTTGCCCGATCTACTGTAGTATTGGCGCCAATCTCTACATCATCTTCGATAATTACATTACCGATCTGCGGAATTTTATTGTAAGTGCCATCTTTTTGTGGTGCAAAACCAAAGCCATCACTACCAATTACGGCATTGGCATGTATAATTACACGGCTTCCGATTATGGAGTTATGGTAAATTTTTACACCAGGGAAAAACGTGGTATTTTCTCCGATTTTCGAATTAGCACCAACAAAAGTTTGTGCGTTAAGTTTGCTGCCATCGCCAATAATCACATTTTCGGCAACGTATGCGAAAGCATCTATAAATACATTCGAACCGATTTTAGCTGTTGGATGAACGAAAGCCAGTTTGTTTATTCCAGACAAAGCTGCCTGCGCATTCATTGCTTCGTTATATTTATCCAGTAAAACAGTAAATGAACTGTAGGGATTCTCTACACGGATTAACGTGCTGGTAAATGGCTGGTTAGGAGTGAAATCTTTTGAAACGATAACAACTGATGCCTGCGTGGAATACAAAAAGTTCTCGTACTTCGGGTTGGAAAGAAAAGATAATGATCCTTCTTTACCGTCTTCTATTTTAGAAAGTTCGGTAACGGCAACATCTGGGTTGCCATCAATGGAACCTTCTAAAAACTCGCTTATCTGCTTTGCAGTAAATTGCATCGTACAAAGGTATATGTTAAATTGATATGAACAAAAAAACCTGTAAGGGTTAAGGCGTGTATATTTACACAATAGTAAGACTTAAAACGGCAGTAGAAGTCAAATATTTTGTTAAAAAATCTTAAATCCCTCGCGGGTAGCAGAGAATATACTTCTCTACAGTTTTTTGTAACGATTCCAGATTCGATAAATCTGAAGCTTTTGCAATATCAACAATGTCGTTATTTTTCATCAATATCTTGATATTCCCTACACCAGCATTATAGGCCCGGTTCTGAATCGCATCGGTGAAAACAAAATAACGGGCCTCGTCTGGATTAATTTCCAGAAGATGAATCGCTGCATCTTTCAAAAATTCTACGCGGTCTGCATGGGCCCGCTCATTTCCCATTTCAACTTTATACAAATTTCTGGAGTTAAGCATCTGGCATAACGTAGAGAGTATCTTATCAGGATGTTTTGTCCATACTTTTACTGCAGCGTAAATATCCTGATCGTCCAGATTGGTGAAATGTTCGAGATTATCGTGATCGGCAAAAAAATTATTTTCGTTGATATCATTACTTAAAAAGTGATGGAGTGATGGAGAGGCAAATAAATCCTGCCCTTTTGCTGCAATTTCTTTAGCCCGCTCTAAAAGCTTTACTAAAATCATCTCGCCTGAAATTACCGTTTTGTGCAGGTACACCTGCCAATACATTAAGCGGCGGGCAATCAGGAATTTTTCAATAGAGTAAATCCCTTTTTCTTCAATTACCAGGTTATCATCAAAAACGTTGAACATTTTAATAATCCGATCGAAACTGATTACGCCTTCGCTTACGCCAGTAAAAAAGCTGTCGCGGTTTAAGTAATCCATCCTATCTAAATCTAGTTGTCCCGAGATTAACTGATGAAGAAACTTTTTATGGTAAGTGCCATTAAAAACTTCAATAGCGTGTGTTAGTTTTCCATCGAAATGAAGATTCAGGTCATGCATCAGCTTTGCTGAAATATCTTCATGTTTAATTCCGGTAACCAGTGAATGTTCCAGGGCATGTGAAAAAGGCCCATGACCGATATCGTGTAGTAAAATAGCCAGTGTTGCTGCTTCTTCTTCTCCTTCGGTGATGCTATGCCCTTTGCTTCTCAAGATTTCAATAGCCAGGCTCATTAAGTGCATGGCACCCAAAGCGTGGTGAAAACGCGTATGCAAGGCTCCCGGATAAACCAAATGTGTCATCCCAAGTTGCTTAATATACCGCAGGCGCTGGAAATAGGGATGCGAAATGACATCGTAAACCAACTCTGATGGAATACTAATGAAACCGTAAACGGGGTCATTGATGATTTTCTTCTTGTTCAATAGTTAAAAATAGTTAAATAGATAGATACGGTACAAAAATTGCTATTTTTATTTGTAGTTTGATTTACCTGCCTAAATTAAAAGGCAATACATATCTTTTTTTACAAAAACATGCAAGAAACTAAAATATTGTGGGCCGATGATGAAATCGACTTACTAAAACCCCATATATTATTATTAAATGATAAAGGTTATAACGTAACAACCTTTACAAATGGAAATGATGCACTGGAGGCTTTTGGAAAGGCACATTTCGACCTTGTTTTTCTGGATGAAAACATGCCGGGCATGAGCGGAATTGAAACCCTTTCGGCCATTAAAAATTTGAATCCTGATGTTCCGGTAGTTTTAATTACCAAAAGTGAAGAGGAAAATCTGATGGAAGATGCCATTGGAAGTAAAATTGATGATTATTTAATTAAGCCGGTAAACCCTAAACAGGTTCTATTAACGATTAAAAAACTGATTGATAATAAACGTCTGGTAAGTGAAAAAACTTCCATGGCTTATCAACAGGATTTTCGCCGCCTGGGCATGACTTTAGGTGATCGTTTGAGTTATGAGGAGTGGATTGACGTTTATAAGAAAATTGTTTTCTGGGAGTTGGAGCTTGAAAAACTCGACGATCCGCAAATGCATGAAATTTTAACCATGCAAAAACAGGAAGCCAATACACAGTTTACCAAATTTATTGAAGAAAACTATCTGGATTGGATTAAAAATAAGGATACAGCGCCGTTATTATCTAACGAACTGCTGAAGAAAAAAGCCTTTCCGCATATTAATGATACGACACCTGTATTTTTCATTCTGATCGACAATTTACGTTATGATCAATGGAAAATCATCAATCCGTTAATTTCCGAGTACTTCAGAATTGATGAGGAAGACATGTATACCAGTATTCTTCCAACAGCAACTCAATACGCACGTAATTCGATATTTTCGGGCCTGATGCCTTTGGATATGGAAAAGCGTTTCCCCCAATTATGGCAGAATGATGATGACGAAGGTGGTAAAAACATGCACGAGGAAGCATTTCTTGCTGATAACATTAAGCGGAACCTGCGGAAAGACTGCAAATTCAGTTATAATAAAATCTTAACTTTTGAACAGGGTAAGGATTTGGTTGATCAAATCAACAACCTGCTACAAAATGATTTCAACGCGATTGTATTCAACTTCGTTGACATGTTGAGCCATGCCCGTACAGATATGCAGATGATCCGTGAATTGGCGAACGATGATGCCGCTTACCGTTCGTTAACATTGTCGTGGTTTGAACACTCGCCACTTTGGGATTTATTGAAAAAGATTTCTCAAAAACAAGTGAAAGTGGTGATCACAACCGATCATGGAACCATTCGGGTTAAAAAGCCGGTTAAAGTAATTGGCGATCGCGCTACCAATACTAACCTGAGATACAAACAAGGGCGTAATTTGAATTTCAATGCAAAAGATGTTTTCTTAATTAAGAATCCTCATGATGCGCTGTTACCAAAAATTAACATCAGCAGCAGCTATATTTTTGCACGTGAGGATAGTTATTTTGTTTATCCAAATAACTATAACCAGTTTGTAAATTATTATAATGAGACCTTTCAGCACGGAGGAATTTCATTGGAAGAAATGATTATTCCGGTAGTAACTTACTCACCAAGATAACCACTACCAAAAGGGATTAAAAAGGCAAAAGCGATGCATTTATGTATTACTTTTGCCTTTATTTATGTAAAATGGAGACAGCAGTTAACGATTTATCAGATTTACCTCAGGTAGCACAGCAACTTTTAGAATTCTCCAAAGGAGAAAAAATTTTCATTTTCGATGGAGATATGGGCGCTGGGAAAACGACCTTCATTAAATCATTTTGTCGCGTTCTCGGTGTAAAAGATGTTGTATCCAGCCCCACCTATTCTATCGTTAATGAGTACGAAAGTGCAAATGGGCCAGTATATCATTTTGATTTTTACCGGATAAAAGATATTCAGGAAGCGTATGACTTAGGCTATGAAGAATACTTTTATGGCGGAGGGATCTGTTTAATTGAGTGGCCGGAAAGAGTGGCCGAATTACTGCCAGAGCATTTGATAAAAGTTGAAATCTCAATCATCGATGAAAATCGAAGAGTATTCAATCTAAGCAGGGTGTAATATTTGATAACTCTTACAGCTTTTTGCTATATTTATTCAAAAAAGCAATATGAAAAATATCGCCTTAATAGTAATGTGCATTTGTTTTGGTTATAATGGATTTGCACAAAGTGCCTCCATTTTTAATGATATCGCTGTTACATGGAAATAATGATTTGATGCGTTCTTTACTTTTAGAAGTCTAATGTTTAGTACATTTTCCGTACCTTGAACAACCTAAAACAAAAACTTTTTTTTTATAAGCAGCATGGCTACAGGAATACGCGAAGGCATGGCGGATATCGCTCGTCAGGGTTTAATGCAAACACAGGAAGCGACATTAGAAACCAGAAACAGGAAGAACAGCCTGAACATCGGAATACCCAAAGAAATTTCATTTCAGGAGAACAGAATTGCTTTAACGCCATTATCCGTTGCCTTGCTGGTTAACAATGGTCACCATGTTATTTTAGAAAGCGGTGCCGGCATTGCTGCAAACTTTTCTGATTCGGAATATGCAGAGCAAGGAGCTAAAATTGTTTATGATAAAAAGGAAGTTTTCGATTCAGACATTATCGTAAAAATTGCTCCACCAATGCTGGAAGAAATTGCCATGATGCATAAGGGGCAGACTTTGATTTCCTCTTTGCAAACAGGTACCTTAAAGCAGGATTATTTAAAAGCATTGATGCAAAAAAAGATTAATGCATTATGTTTTGAGAACCTGCGCGATGAAGGGAATGTATTAAGTGTGGTAAGGGCAATGAGCGAAATTGTGGGTTCTACCTCAATTTTAATAGCTGCAGAATATCTAAGCAACGTAACTGGTGGAAAAGGTTTGATGTTAGGCGGTTTCACAGGCGTGCCACCAACAGAAATTGTAATTTTAGGTGCTGGTACCGTTGGAGAATATGCAGCCAGAACGGCTTTGGCATTAGGGGCCGAGGTAAAGGTTTTTGATAGTTCAATTTATCGCCTCCGCCGGTTGCAAAATAACTTAGGAAGCCGGGTTTTTACGTCGGTGATGCAGCCAATCGTTTTAAATAAAGCCATTGTGACTTGCGATGTAGTAATTGGCGCCATTCGTGCCAGCCACGGCCGTAGTCCTTGCGTGGTGATGGAAGAAACCGTTGCACGAATGAAGCCGCATTCGGTGGTGATTGATATCAGTATTGATCAGGGTGGGTGTTTTGAAACTTCTGAAGTAACAAACCATACCAACCCAACTTTTAGAAAATATGATGTGATTCATTACTGTGTGCCTAATATTGCATCGCGGGTTCCACGTACGGCATCTTATGCGCTTACTAATATTTTCGCACCTATTTTGCTGGATATTGGCGAATTTGGTGGTTTAATGAATATGGTTTGGAATAACCCTGGCATCCGCGAAGCACTTTATATGTACCAGGGAAATTGTACCAATAAAGATCTGGCAGATATGTTTAATCTGCCCTTTAAAGATCTGGAATTGCTGGTGGTTTCCAATCAGTAATTATCGATAGCCTTATGAATATCAGATTCTTAATGTTTTTTCTTTTTGTTTCTCTTTCTGGATTTACGCAGACTAAGCCTCAGCCCTGGAAGAAATTAATTGTAGTCAATTCTTATAACCAATACCTTGCATCAGTAAAAACCAATCCGAATAATGAGTTGGTGGAGATTAAAAAAGCCATTCCGAACATTACACTGGATATTCGCTATGCTACTAAAAATAACTTTATGAAACAGGTGATGTACAAGCAGGCGAGGGCTTTCGCCAGGAAACCTGTGGTAGCATCGTTAAAGAAAATCCAAAAAGAATTAAACAGAAAGGGTTACGGATTAAAGATTTTTGATGGCTACCGGCCTTATGCCACCACGGTACAGTTTTACAAGAAGGCGAGCGATAAAAACTTCGTGGCCAACCCAGCAAAAGGATCTAAACACAATAGGGGCTGCGCGGTAGATCTGACCATTATCAATTTAAAAACCGGAAAAGAGCTGGCAATGGCCACGCCTTACGATAGTTTCTCGGCTGCTGCGGCTGCAAATTATGAGCCGGTAAGCAAAGAAGTAAGAAAGAACCGGAATTTTTTAATGAGTACCATGAAAAAGTATGGACTGAACGTCCTTGAAAACGAATGGTGGCACTATGATTTTGTCGGCTGGCAAAATTATGATCTAATGGATATTCCTTTTGAAAAGCTTTAAGTTAGTTTATTGGTCATTAGTCAGTGGTTCATTTGTTTGGGTGTTTAGAAAGGCAAGAAGCATAATTAGATATTTTCATTTGAGAAACTTTAAGTTGGTTCATTAGTCATGGGTTCATTTGTCTGGGTGGTTAGAAAGGCAAGAATGTAATATAACTTCAAACTCTTAACTGAAAACTCCCAATTAAAGATGATGCGGTCTCCCGAACTGTTCCATTTTCACTTTAGCTTTATCATCTTTTACCGTTAGGCGGAAAATGTAATCATAATCATCATCGGTTAGCATTTCTTTTGGTCTTTTTCCGCCAAAGGCTTCGATAATTTCCAGAACGGTATTGGAATGACCTGCCACAATTACTTTTTTACCGCTATAATTTTTATTTACCGAATCAACTAAAGATTTTGGATCACTGTAGTTAATCACCTTTGGAATAATTAGTGAATCTAAGGTTTGGCGGGTTCTTTTATATGGCGTACAAAATGCAGCATCGAACTTTGTTTTCTTTAAAAAAGTGGCGAGGTCGCCTGCTCTGATTCTGCCTTCATCAGATAATTCAGGATCTTTATCTTCAGGATTGGTTTTATCTTTTTCGGCATGTCTCACAATCCATACTTCAGTCGTTTGAGCTAAAGTAACGGTAGCGAATACGAAACTTAAAGAGAGCAAGAGGATAAGCTTTTTCATTTTATAAAGATTGAAAATTTTTTCGATTAAAGGTAAACTGATCCACAAAAAAGCCGGTAACGCTTTTTGCGCTACCGGCTGAATAGATATTAAAGAACTAATAGCCAGTATTTTGCCAGCCAGTTTTGTTATTTACGTTGTCGATTTCTGCCTGCGGAACAGGATAAATGCTTCTAAAAGCTGGAATACCTGGAAAAACAGTACCCATCTGGTTTGTTCTCACAATGTCGAACCAACGATCAGCCTCTAGTGCAAACTCAAGTCTTCTTTCCAGGTAAATTGCATTTCTAAAATCACTTTGTGTGGTTAATGTTGCTGCCGTTTTAGTAGTTGCCGCTGCATTGGTACGCACGGCATTGAGTGCCCTGAAAGCTTCGGCATTGCCATAAGCAACTTCATTTAAGGCTTCTGCATACATCAATAAAACATCTGCACAGCGCATCACAGGGAAATCTCCGCTTACCTCTGTAGAATTCGAAACCGGGCTATTAAACTTTCCAGGACGGGCGCCTGTACCAGTCGGTGCAACTAAGGCTCTGCGGTTATCTGTCGTTTCGAAGATGGCCTGTGGAATGGCGATCGTATTGGTGTTATTGTTATTCCGGTAACGGTTATCCTGATTAACGGCCTCTTTAACACCACCATTTAAGTATAAAACAGCGAAGATAATATCCTTACTCGTTTTTAATCCGGCAGGAAAAGTAGTGGTTTGTGGAACCAGGGATAAAACGCTTCCTGCGTAAATAGCGTTCACTATTGGCTGCAGGGTAGAAGTAACCAGATCATATCGTTTTTGATACAAATAAACTTTTGCCAGCAAAGCGGATGCAGCATAACTTGTTGCCCGGCCACGTTGTGTATCTGCCCAGGTAGTTGGAAGTTTTGAAGCGGCATCGGTTAAATCGGCTACAATCTGCTGATAAACCTGTGCCGATGTTGCTCTTGTATTTGCTCTTGCTTCGTCTGTTTTTTGAACAGTTAATACCAAAGGAACATTGCCCCATAAACGAGTGAGGTTAAAATAACTCAATGCACGAATGAATTTCGCTTGTCCGATAATCTGACTCTTCGTAGCATCAGACATACTGATTCCAGGCGCCCGATCGAGTACAATATTGGTTCGGTAGATGGCTTTATAGTGGCCCTGCCATGCACCCGAGAGTACATTGTTTGCAGACGTTTCTGAAAAAACTTCGATGGAATTCCTTACGCCGGCACCCGAACCCGGATCATTATCGGTTAAATTATCTCCGCGGATTTCCCCTAAGGTAAGGAGGTTGTTTCCGTATAAGCTATCGGTTTGAAGTGCATCGTAGCAACTGACTAAACCCCCTTGTAACCCTTTTTCATCCACATAAAACGTATTTTCTGTATAGGAATCCAGGGGTTTTAAATCTAAAAACTTTTTGCATGAGGTGGCAGAGACGATGAGGCCACAAGCAATGATTGGTATGATATATTTTTTCATCTGATTATGATCTTTTATAACGTAATGTTTAAACCGATTGATGTTGTTTTTGCTGTTGGATACACGCCGTAATCCTCTCCATTTGTAGTGGCATCTGATCTGTTCGTAACTTCAGGATTGTAGCCGGTGTACTTGGTGAAGGTGAATGGGTTTTGCATCGAAACGTATAACCTTACTTTGGTTAATGAAATCTTTTTGATCCATTCGGTAGGGAAGGTATAACCTAAAGCAATGTTACGGATGCGGAGGTAAGAACCATCTTCAACATGCCAGGTAGAAGTTGTACCATTACTGCCTTTGGCCACACGGTTTGCCCTAACATCTTGTCCGCTGCCAGGATTACTTTCAGAAATCCATCTGTCTAGCGAACTCACCATATTGTTCATATTCCCTTCTTTATTTGCAAAGTACCTTCTGGATAAGTTTAAGATTTTATTGCCATAAACGCCTTGCATGGATACGTTCAAGTCGAAGCTCCTGTAAGCTGCAGAAGTAGCAAAGCCATAGGTAAACTTCGGTAAGTAATTGCCTACAATCTCCCGGTCTTTGGTTAAATCAATGATGCCATCGCCATCAACGTCTTTAAATTTAAAATCGCCAGGTTTAGCCGTATTTAAATCGAAATTTCCCTGTGTATCTGTGTAATGTGGGTAGGCATTTACTTCCGCCTGGTTTTTGAAAACGCCAAGTACTACAGGTAAGTAATAAGACCCGATTGGTTCGCCAACTCTGGTTAAGAAATAGGCATTTGCTACAGAACCTGTCCGGATGATATCTGCGTTTCCAGGACCCAGCTCTACAACCTTGTTTTTGTTTTTAGAGAAGTTTGCACTTGCTGTCCATTTCACCGCACCAAATTGTTGCTCCGTTCCGAGGTTAATGTCTATCCCACGGTTATTCACCTTACCGATGTTTTTCAATTCTGTAGAAAAACCTGTGGTTAAAGGTACCGGTACATTTAATAATAAATCGGTTGTGTTACTGTTGTAAGCATCGATGGATAAAGTTAGTTTGTTATTGAAAAAAGCGGCATCAAAACCTACGTTTAGCTGCGCGGTCTTCTCCCAGCTTAAATCCTCATTGGGCTGTGCAAATGGTGCAGCTCCGTTTACTACGCCAGGAGTTCCGCCGCCGAAAACATATCCATAGTTCGTCATGGCGCCTTGCGATAAATAATTCGGGATATTGAAATTACCCGTTAATCCATAACTGGCTCTGATCTTTAAATCAGAAATGGCTTTTGCATTTTTCAGGAATTCTTCTTCAGACAATCTCCAGCCCACAGAAGCTGATGGGAAATAACCCCATTTATTATTGGTTCCAAACCTGGACGATCCATCGGCACGTACAGAACCGGTAAATAAATATTTCCCTTTGTAGCTGTATTGCAGTCTGGCGATACCAGAAGCTAAAGACCATTGTTGCCTGGTAGCTGTTCCATTTGTTACTAAACCGGCGCTTAAATATTCAATCTGATCACTGATAAAACCGCGGGTGGCAACAGCATAATTACCGCTCAAATCATTTTTCTGATTAGACCAGCCTACCAACGCACTCAGGTTATGATCACCCAGCGTTTTTGTATAATTTAGCGTTTGTTCCAATAACCAGTTGCTCTCTTTACCGGTTCTGGAACTGGCTTGCGCATCCGATGCGGGATTGCCAGCTGTGTTAGATAAAGGAATAACAGATGGGCGGAAAGTATCTTCAGTGCTGTTAACCATGTCTATCCCCAGCTGAACTTTATATTTTAAATCTTTAATAATTTCTGCTTCTATAAAAGCATTACTGGTTAATCTGTTGGCACCGAAATCATCTTTTTGCAACATTGCCAGGGCAACCGGATTCCAGGCTTGTGTTTCGCCATTTCCGGTAATTACCGAACCATTCGGCAAAGTAGTTCCCTGACCAGGGCTCCAGGCATTCTGCGCAAAACTATAACCACCGTTGGCATTATATACTGGCCATAATGGTGCGTAATGCAGGGCTGAGGCAACAATTCCACCCGTGTTTAAGCCATTTGCATTTGAAGCATTGTAAGCACCATTTGCATTCATTCTTTTTTCCTTGATTACCGATGGGGTAATGTTCACTCCATATTTGAAGATGCCCTTATTTCCCTCTAAATTCAACCTGCCGCTGTATCTTTTAAAACCGCTATTCAGGATAATTCCGTCTTGATTAAAATATTCCATCGAAGCATAATACTTCATTTTATCACTTCCGCCGGAAGCTGAAACAGAATGGTTTTCTATTCTTGCAGTCCGGAAAATTTCATCCTGCCAGTCGGTATTTGTTAGGCCCTGCTGTCCTTGCAGATAAGGCAAAATTTCCGTTGGAATCACGGCACTTGTGTTGTTATTGGAGTTGATTAAACGCTGAACATTGCTGTCGTTAATGCTATAGCCGATAATCGGTGCACCGGTTGCTGCATTTCTGCGATTAATAGCGTCCATGGCATCGGCGTAGGTGTTATTTCTCGCGTCCAGTGTCATTTGCGAATATTGATAAGCATCCATCATTTCAATTTTATTTGCCAGACTTTGCCAGCCCGTATAAGTATTGGCACTGATGGTGGCTACACCGCTTTTCCCTTGTTTTGTCGTGATTAAAACTACACCGTTTGAGCCTCTTGACCCATAAATAGCCGCAGATGATGCATCTTTTAAAACTTCAATTGATGCGATATCGTTGGTGTTAAGCGTATTGATGTTATCATTTGAAATTGGCACGCCGTCAATTACGTATAAAGGATTCGATCCGGCGGTAATGGTTCCAACACCACGCACCTTAATGGATAGCGGACTGCCCGGAGATCCAGATCCTTGTGAAACCTGCACGCCAGCCATTTTCCCCACCATGGCCTCAGCCGCATTGTTAATTGGTTGGTTTTCTAAATCTGAAGCTTTGATACTGGCAATTGCCGTAGTTACATCTTTTTTCCGCTGACTTCCATAACCCACCACAACCACATCCGTTAATGAAGAGGCTTCCGGATTGAGCTGAATAAGAAGTGTTGCCTGTTCCCCGGCTTTAAGCAGATAATTCTGAATCGTTTTAGTAGTGTAACCGATAAAAGAAGCGCTAATGGTATAAGGAACTCCGGCAGTTAACCCGGTAATTTGAAACTTTCCTTCGGGATTAACCATAATGCCCTTTTTTTCATTGGTTTTTGTGTTGAGTAAAAGTACCGAAGCGCCAAGTAAGGGCTGCCCGGTTTCATCTTTTACAATCCCGGTAATCTCTGATGTTTGAGCCCAGGCAGTTGCGGTAACTGATAAGATCAGCAGGCAACACAGGATGTGTTTTGTAAATTTTCTAAGCATAGTATAACAGTTAATTAGGGTTTAAGGCAATCGTTGTTGTCAATGAATGAAAGGGATAGTAATTACAATTTTGGGCTTATTTTTGAATCAGATAGCCAGCTGTGGTTTTAGTGCATGTCAGTTCGTTTAATTCAGTAAGTTCTTTCAGGATCTGATCAGGAGTTTGTCTGGTATCAACACTTCCTGTAAAGGAGATTTCCCGAAGATCGTGCGCGTTATATTTAATCTCAACTTTGAAGTGCTTTGCCAACTTTTCTAACACGGTTGCAAGCGGAATCTGCTCGAAGGTTAGTTCAGTAGTTATCTCTTTTTGTTTAGCCAGAAGTTGTTGATTTTTAACCTTTACAGCATTATCCATCCGATTGTATACCAATTCATTGCCAGGGATTAAAATTTTACTAAAAGATTTCATGCCGCTTGAATCAATGTTCTTTACCCAGACTTTCCCGGTATGAAGCATTACTTTTACCACCTTACTTTCTTTCCTGGCAGTGATGGTGAAAGACGTGCCTAAAGCTGTGGTAGAAATGCCATTTGCGTAAACGATAAAAGGATGTTTTTTATCCTTCGCAACTTTGAAAAAACTCTTGCCCAAAAGGTAAATTTCACGATTATGCCGAACAAAGGGTATTGCATACCGCAACTCGCCACCAGGATAAATCTTCACTGTAGATTGATCTGGAAGGGTAACCATTTGATTTTCCTCGGTATAGTTTACAATAGACTTCCAGGTAATTTGATCAGGATGCTTTGTAACGATATTTGCTGTTTTAGCGATCTGATTGCCTGGATGCTGCTGATTAAAAATGATAAATCCTGCAATACTGATGATGGCCAGCACTGCTGCGGCTGCAAAAATCTGTAACCATACAGATGGCGTTTTTTTTACTATGGTTTGCGATTTGATCGCTTCAAACAAGGCGTCACTTTTATCAGCAGTTAAGTTTGCCTCCGCGGTGTCATCCCACTCATCTTTTGTAAATAAGTGATCAGGGAAGTCATTGGTTTTTTCCAAATAACGGGCAACCAGAAGCCGTTCTTCCTGGTTACATTTATTTTGAAAATATCGGTTAAGTAGCTCTTCAGAAACCTGCATATAAACCAATACGATTCGAAAAGAGGAAAACCCGTAATCCGTTTAAAATATTTTATTATTGAACGAATCCACTCAGCAATAAGACCAAAAGTATGGGCAAATAAACGTAGCCGAGTTGTTTAACAGCAAGGGAAATGTGTTTTTCTACAGTACGTGGAGAGATGGAGAGTTTCTCGGCAATTTCTTTATAAGAGTATCCGTGCAGGCGGTTTAAAACAAAAACCTGTTTCCTCGTGGGCGGTAGGCAACCCAATACCACTTCAAGCTGCTGCTGATTGTCATAAGGATGCGTTACATTCTGCATAGATTCAGATCTTTCTGAATGGTAGGTTCTAAGGTTCTTCTCCTCACAGGCAACTTTCTTAAAATAATCTAACAACGTTGTTCTGGCGATTTTAAAAAGCTGAACGTCTAGTGTAAAATCTTCAGAAAGGGTATGTTTAAATTTCCAGAGTTTAATAAAAGCCAGTTGGGTAAGCTCTTCTGCCTGATCCTGGCAAATCGTTTTCTTAAAAAAGTAGGCATATACCTTCTTATGGTATAGTTTGAAAACTATCTCGAACGATAGGTGATTTCCTTGTTTGATCTCTTGGATATAGTTTGACACCACAGCTCAAAACTATTTGGTTAATGTTAGCTTAAAATAAATATAGTGTTATTTTATCAATTGCTTAACATTAAAAGAATGGCCACTTCTTATATTTTTGAAAGCGTTTTGATTAAATAGCTGATGTCTTTTTCTTCATGCCAGCTACTTAAAATGATCCTGTTGATAGGATCACTATCTTTAGTGGGATAGGGGAACGATGAAATGAGGATATTCTCTTTCAGCAGGGATTGGTCGATAGTTGAATTTTCGATTAAAAACGCCGGAAAGCCTGGTTCAAATTTCCATTCACTGCTCAAATTTTCAGCTAATATTTGCATATTTTTTTGAAGCCTGGCCCACTGCGCCTGATAAATGTTTTCTGCATGAATGAAAGCATACAGTCCGGCGGCGGCAGGTGGGGAAGCGCCGACAAACATATGGGTGCTTTTCAATTTGGAGATGATGTCCTGGGGCCCTAAAACCAGCCCGGCATCTACACCCAAAGCTTTAGCCATAGATGCAACCACTACGCAAGTAATATTTTGCTTTTGCGGCAAAGCTGATAGCGCACTTAAGCCCTGATTATTTACACCTATGCCATGAGAATCATCCACAATGACCATGATGTTTTTATCAGGATTGACTGCATTCAGAAAGCCGAAATCATAGATTTCGGGCATCAGGTTATTCATCGAATTGCTAATTAAGACCCAGTTCGTCTTAGTCGAGCTGTTGATCTCGCTGATGATGTCTTTCTTCCAGGTAGCAAAAGAACCAAAAACTGCCGGTGGTTCATTTATCCAGAGTGCGGTATGGGTATTTGGTGCATAGACCAATTCGCCAAAAGAAGCCAGGTACTTTACTGTTAATTGCGCGGCGAGATATCCACTGGAAGTAATAAGCGCATCTTCAGCCTGGTAACGAGCCGCGGCTATTTTTTCGGCCTCATTGTAAATGCCAAGCTGGATATTGTTACTTCTGCTCGTGCCGTTATTTAAGCCGAACCCTTTAATCCCCTGTATAAATAAATCCTGAAATTCCTGATGTTGTGGAATGCCTAAATAAGCCGTGCCGCCAAAATACAGATAACGTTTTTCATCGATGATAATCTCATTAGAAAAATGTTGATTAATCGATTGGAATTGCTGGTTCATTTCTTAATTATAGTTCCTTCCTAGCGCATCGTTTGCGGCTTTTATAATAGACTTATCGCCGTTATCATCATGATAGAATTCCCAAAACATGATTCCGTTTGCCCTTTCTTTCGCGAGGGTGGCTTTTCGTTTGGTGGTTATCGTTCCATTAAAGAAGTATTCTACCCCATTAATTGTGGCATAATCTAAACTTGTATCGGTATTGGCAGCCACAAATTCCCGGTAGGCTTTGCTGGCATTTGCAGCATTTTTCCCATAAGCCGGAATCCCTAAAACAGCCTTTTCCTTTGGCATGCCACGAGTGCCAAGCCAGTAATTTAAACTGGCTACAGCCATATTGTAAGAAGCATGTTGAACGGGTTGTTCCTTATCCCAGCCAATTCCATCATAAACCATAATATTAAAGAAATCGACAAGTGGAAAAACCTCCGATTTTAAGCCATCACGGATGCTGCCGGAGTAAACGCCAGGCGTGATGGCCGCGCTTAAAAATTTATGATGCCGGTGCAGGGAATCTGATAATTCCTTCGCCAGTAATAAGTAGGTATCTGCAGATCCATTAGCAGTGCTTGGATATTCCCAATCCAAATCAACACCATCGAGGTTATTTGTTCTCGCAAACAGCAATACGTTTTTAACGAAAAGAGTTCTTGCCGCTGCAGACGCTGCCATGGTTACAAAAATGCCACTTGTTCCTGAAACAGAGATACCAGTTTTAACACCATTTGCTCGGGCCTTTTGCATTACCGTTGCAAACTTGCCTGGTTGCTCGAGTGGTGCCAAAGAACCATCTGGATTTGGATTTAGAAAGGCATAAAAAAGGTGCGTAATCATTTTATATTTTGCATCAGCCACACCAGCCGGATCGCGGTAACTTGGAAAATAAGAAACGATTTTAAAGCTGTTATCTGAAACGTAAGGTGTGGCCGGCGTAACATCAGTTATACCATCATTTTTTTTACAGGATGATATGGCGAATAGAGTAGTAACGCCAATCAGGAAATATATTTTCTTCATAAGATAATTAAAAATGATCATGGATATAGGTCATTATTCTGACCATTTCTGCCCTTACTGCTGCCGTTTCATTAATGAAATTATTGTTCATAAACGCATAGATATAGGTTTTCCCTTTTTTAGTTAGCACATAACCACTTTGGTTATGCACGCCACCTAACGATCCGGTTTTGCCGTAAACAAAAGGCTGATCTGTTTTTGGATAAGCATTTTTTAACGTGCCGGTTTTACCTCCGGCAGGCAGCATATCAAATAGCTTTTCCCGGTTATTTACCAGTTTATAAATAGAATCAAGCAGGTAAATATTATCTCTTGGTGTGAATAGGTTCTGGCGCGACAGCCCTGAGCCGTCTGCCCATTTTACCTTATCGGGCAAAAATGAAAGGTAGTTTTTAGTGATGTACTGAATGGCTTTTGTAGTGCTCAAAGTGTCTCCGATTTGATTGGAACATACCAATAAAAGGTGTTCCGCAATAAAGTTATCACTCGGTAACATCATGTGCTTCAGAACGGAGTCGCGTTTGGCGCCTGGTAGTGTTTTTGCATCAGCCGGAATCTTCATTTTTACCAGGCCAACAGGTTTGTGCAAGGTATCGCTCAGTACTTCAACTGTAGTTTGAATACTCGTTTTATAGGGGTTCTGCTGATTGTATCCTGGTTTTACCGCCACTGCCGGGTAGCGGAAATGGTTCGTCAGGAAATCTCTGGTTACCTGAAAATTGCCAGTGGTTTTGGTAGAATCTACTTCAAAACAAGGTGTAAAAACGCCGGGTTTAATATTGATTTTATTCGCGCCGGCATAGGTTGAAGTAACCATATTATCCATAATGGGGAGTTCGGTTATTTCTGGCTGGTAATAATAATCGTAATCATCCCAGCTCCAGCCATCACCAAAAAAAGACCCGGAATAGCGGCCCGGAGCAAAAAAAAGTTTTTTGTTGGTGGCTTGAAGAAAGTGATAAGCAGATTGATCCTTTACCGCAAATTGTAAGAAAGAAGGATCTCCTGTACCCCAGAAAATTAAAGAATCATTTCGTTCAACATATTTCAAAGCAGGCATCAACTCCGGTAACATTTTTAAACTCGCATAGAGGGTATAAAGCTTGGTGTTTGATGCAGGCGTGAAATACTTATCGGCATCTTTCTGAAAGATCATTTTTTTATCTTCCATATTGTATAAGGCGAAACCAACCTGGTACTGCTTAATTACAGCTGAATTTTTGAACTCTTTAGCTACTTTTTTAGCGATGATATGATCTGTAGAACAGCTGGTTAAGGCCAATGCAAACAAAAGTGAAGCGGTAAAAAAAGAATAGCAGGCTTTATAGTGAAACATCGTGCTCAATTAGAAGTGATAATTGCGAACTAATTTATTAAATTTAATTTAATGTTAGCCAAATATACCTGTGTAACCTTTCTGGTGTTTTGCAAATTAATGATTTGCATGGCTTTCTTTTTCTCTTTTTTTGGCGTTTATGCACAAGATTTTACATTTCCAGGCAAGAGGACCAGACAGTCGATTCCGTTTAAGTGCGTTAAGAATCTCATCATCATTCCGTTATTTGTAAATGGCAAAGGACCGTATGATTTTGTGTTGGACACTGGCGTTGGCCCACTGATTATCACCGAACCTTCCATTATAGATTCGCTTAATTTCAGCACCATGCGTAAAATCAAATTATCTGGTTTGGGCGTAGAAAATGTAGATGCTTATGTGTCGCAAAATGTAAGTGCGCAGCTGGGAAAGGCTAAAATTAAATACATTCCAACGGCTATTTTAAAAGAAGACCTTTTCAACTTATCTGGTCACTTAGGGATAAAAATTTTTGGCCTGATTGGCTTCGATTTTTTTAACAGTTTTATGGTAGATATCAGGTATAGCAGCAACCACCTCATTTTTCATGATCTGAAGCGTAAGGTAAAATACCGCGGAAATAAAGTTCCGATCCTGATCGAAAAAAATAAGCCTTACATCACTACTGAGGTGGCTATTGACGATACAACAAAAGTGAGCACGCGCCTGCTGATTGATACCGGAGCAAGCCATGCCCTGTCTATGGAAATGTTAGATGGTGGTGCTTTCCCTGCTCCTGGTCACAAAATAAAAGCCAACCTGGGCATGAGTTTAAGCGGGCAGATTAAAGGCTATGTGGGGAGGATAAGTAAATTTTATATTGGTGGCTATGTGTTTGATAATGTAGTAGCTGGCTTTCCGGATTTTGAGTCGATCTCTTCGAAGATCGATCTCACTAAACGGAACGGCAACTTAGGAGGCGAAATTTTGCGTAAATTCGATGTTCAATTTAATTATCAGGAAGGTTTTTTATACCTTAAACCAAACGCCAACCGCAAAAAAGCTTTTCAATATGATATGCTGGGAATGGTGGTTTACTTCGAACAAAATCAGTTTAACAGGTTATTGATCGGTGAAATTGATGAAGATTCACCAGCAGAGAGAGCAGGCTTTTCTCCGCAGGATGAAATTATGGGAATTGATTTTAAATCCATTGATACCTATACGCTGAACGATATTAATGAGCTTTTTAAATCAGGGCCAAACCGAACACTTATTTTCGAAATTTATCGGGATAGCCGCGTTTTCTTTAAGTTTGTCCGGCTGGAAAAAAGAATTTGACTTTTGCTGGTAATTTTCTAGTTACACAATGGTAATCAGGTAACAAGCCTCTAACTTCGGACTCTATAATACTTACTTATTCATCAATGAAGAAACAACTGAGCGTACTTGCATTTGCAGGTATGGTTGCGCTTTGCTTGGCAGGATCAAATTCAGCATACGCACAAAAGAAAACTAAAAAGGGCGTAACTAGCCCCGCTACTCCAGCAGCATCCACACCGGCGGCAAAAAAAGAAGGCATTAAACCATTTTCTGAAGTGATTACGGCCAAAGCCAGAACCACTAACGGCTTATTCAAAACCCACAAGGTTGATGATAAGTGGTATTTCGAAATTCCAGATAGCTTGGTAAACCGCGAAATGCTGGTGGTTACCCGTTTGGCGAAAGCACCTGTTGGTATAAAAGTGGGCAATCAGCAATATGGTGGTGAAGAATTAAACGAGCAGGTTTGGAAGTGGGAGCGAAGAGGAAAACAGGTTTACATTCGTGTACCCAGTTATGCTACCAAAGCAGATCCTAATAGCGATATGTATGAGTCAGTTAAAAACTCCAATCTAGATCAGATTTTGGCTGGTTTCGACATTAAAGCTTATAATAAAGATACTACAGGCGTGGTAATAGACGTGACTGATTTTTATAATGGCGACATTATGGCGATTGGTGCGACAGATCAGATTCGTAAGGCTTATAAAGTTACCGCATATGATGCAACACGTTCTTACATCGATACGGTAAAAACCTTCCCGATTAATATAGAAGTTAAAACCGCGAAAACTTATCGCGCAGCAGAATCTCCAACAGATAACAGCAATGCTGCGGTAACTTTCGAGTTTAATACCTCGATGCTTTTATTGCCAAAAACTCCGGTTAAAGCCAGAATTATGGATAGCCGCGTGGGTTTCTTTGGCCAATCGCAGTTGGATTACGGAACAGATGCTCAAAAAGCAGAACGTACCGCTTATATCCACCGCTGGAACCTGGTCCCAAAAGATACTGCTGCTTACCTGAGGGGCGAGCTGGTAGAACCGGTTAAACCAATTGTCATTTATATCGATCCGGCAACGCCGAAAAAATGGGTGCCTTATTTAATTCAGGGAATTAACGATTGGCAGGCTGGCTTTGAAGCAGCGGGTTTCAAAAATGCCATTATCGGCAAACAGGCACCAACGCCTCAGGAAGATCCGCAGTTTAGTGTAGAAGATTCGAGGTATTCTGTAGTACGTTATTTTGCTTCGGATATTGCAAATGCTTATGGTCCGCATGTGAGCGATCCACGTACCGGACAGATTTTAGAAACGCATATCGGCTGGTACCACAACGTGATGAATTTGTTGCGAAACTGGTATTTTGTTCAAACTGCAGCAGTAAATCCAGAAGTGCGTAAGGCCAGATTTACTGATGCACAGATGGGCGAATTGATTCGTTTCGTGTCTTCACATGAGATCGGCCATACCTTAGGTTTGCCTCATAATTTTGGTTCGAGCTACGCTTATCCGGTAGATTCTTTGCGTTCTAAATCTTTCACTGATAAACATGGAACAGCACCATCAATTATGGATTATGCCCGTTTTAACTATATCGCTCAGCCGGGTGATGGCGTAACTAAACTGCACCCACAAATTGGTGAATATGATAAGTGGTCAATTAAATGGGGCTATTCTTGGCTTCCGGGGAATAAAACTGCAGAGCAGGAAAAAGAAATCCTGAATCAATGGGTATTGAAAAATGCTGGAAATCCATTGTATTTCTATGGTCGCCAGGGAACAAGTCTTGATCCTCGTTTGCAAAGCGAAGACCTGGGAGATAATGCCATGAAAGCGAGTACCTATGGTATCGCTAACCTAAAACGTATTTTGCCAAATGTAGAAAAATGGACTTACCAAAAAGGTAAAGACTATAGCGATCTGAAGGAAATTTATACCGAAATTGTTGGTCAGTTTAACCGCTATATGGGCCACGTAACTACGAATGTTGGTGGTTTAAGTGAGAACTTTAAAACTTACGATCAGGCTGGTCCGGTTTATGCCTACTTGCCAAAAGCAAAGCAAAAAGAGGCGATTACTTTTTTCAATCAGCAACTATTTACTACGCCATTATGGTTAATCAGCAACGATCAGTTAAATAAATTTGATAATGGCATTTTATTAAATCGCATCAAAGCCGTGCAAACAAACACACTTGGCAATTTATTAGCGGCACCTCGTCTTGCCCGTTTGCTGGATAATGAAACTAAAAACGGATCGGCAAAAGCCTATACATTACCGCAGATGTTTACAGATTTGAGGTCTTCAGTTTTTGCTGCTGGCAGAGCCGATGCATTTAAACGCAATTTACAGCGCGCTTATGTAGATCGTTTGGAAAATCTGATGACAAAAGAATCTGAACTTCCGGTAGGATTCCCTGTTGATTATGCCGCAAGCTACGGCTTAACACCGGTTAATGTTGCCCTGTCAGACATCAGACCATTGGTGAGAGCAGAGCTTAAAACATTACTAGCAACCACCAAAGCAAGATCTGCTGCAGGAGATGCCATTACAAAAGCACATTACGATGATTTAAACATCAGAATCAAAGATATTTTAGATCCGAAAAAATAATGATAAAAGATTGAATGAGAGGTAATATACTACCAAATGCGCTCATTCACTAATTCAATCATTCTATATTCACTCATTCAAAAAACGGAGCAGATCAAAAGATGGTCGCTCCGTTTTTTTTGCCTTAAACTGAATGTATAATTATTGATGGGTTAATTTGAAGTTTAAAGTAATGATTTAGTTTTATCGCAAATTGAAATTCCGATGTTTAGAAAACTATCAATTATTGTCTTATTATCTCTTTATCTGATTCCTGGTTTTGCACAAAATGCTGATTCGATCAGCGTGGTAAAAACCAAATGGCAGAAAACTAAAATTGCAAGGCGTGTGAAATTGTTTCGCCATCATTTTGCCAACAAGAACCTTTTTGGGGCAAATGAGAACATCTCCTTTGTTGAAGTCAAAAACTCTGGAAGAAAAGCTGTTTTTGCTTTAGGCGCAGAAGAAAAGGAATTGATAACGACTAGTGATTTTGGCAAAAGAGATACTGCAATAGTGGCATTGAACGGTAATTTCTTTGATGTGAAAGATGGTGGTTCAGTTGATTTTGTTCGGGTAAACGGAAAAGTAATTAATACCAATCGGCTGGATAAAAACACCAATCGGGCAAAACATCAGCAAGCAGCTGTGGTTATAGAGAAGGGTAAAATTGCTATCAAAAGATGGGATGGAACGCCGGATTGGGAAACAAAACTCAGCGAAGAAAATGTTTTACTTAATGGGCCGTTATTAACTTATAACAATCAGAATGAAAATTTGGATACTACTTCTTTCACGCGCCTTCGTCATCCGAGAACCTGTTTAGGCATTAAACCAAATGGCAGGGTAGTTTTGTTAACGGTTGATGGGCGAAACCAGAATTCTGCGGGAATGAGTTTGCCAGAATTAACAAAGCTGATGAACTGGCTGGGTTGTACAACTACAATCAACTTTGATGGTGGAGGCTCGACTACCTTATGGGTTGACGGAATGCCAGATAACGGTGTAATTAATTATCCCACAGATAATAAAAAATGGGACCACAAGGGTGAGCGTAAAGTAGCCAATGTGGTGCTGGTTAAAAAGAAATAATTATTTTAGCGCCAATGATTAAAAATATTTTAAGACTCTTTTTCTTCGTACTCTTACTGTCTGCATGTAATTCTAAGTCGAAAAAGAATGATGCAACTTTGCGTGATTTCTCTTTTGCACCGGTGAAAGGGATCCGGTATGAAGAAGTAAAACGTCGTTTCAGCAATAATATTTCTTTCAACAAAGATGGTTTTATGCAGGAACCTTCATGGATTATTGAAGTGGCGGCAGAAGATACGATGATGGCCTGGAGTCCTCAAAAGCAAATTATGCAAAAGTTTTACCTGCAATATGACCATGGAAATGTATATAACTTTGCCGAAGAATTCTTTAAGGTTAAACACATTAGCAAAGATAGCTTGGTTTTTCAACGCATCCAGGTAGATGGAAAAGTCATTGCTGATGATATCCGTTCGGATGTGAACATGACGTTTTATGCGCAGACTTACATTAAAAATAAGTTGAAAACAACTGCATCTGTTTTGCAAAGGCCAACAAAAGCAGATACTTTATTTATTAAAAAACGATCTGCTGAGGTGAACCAGACAGACACCGCTGCGTTTGCGGCTCGGGTGCCGGTGCAATTTATTCCCAAAAGCAAAATTGTAAAAGCCGAAAAATTCAGTTCTGTGGATAAACTACAAAAGAGAACTTCGGCCTATGATTATATGTTTCCAAAATACCGGATTGAAATTCAAAGGGCATATAAAGACTTTGCATATGAATGTTTAGCAGTGGTAGATTATACCGGAAATATGAAAATTTTAACCGTAAATGGCGTACTGCCAGAAGCTGCAGAGGGTAAAAAAAGGATGATGCAGGGGGTAGCCGATATTTACATCAGAAACCTTTTTAATGTAATCCCCGGAACTACACTTGGAATTCCACACAATAGTGAAATTACGGTGATGATTGTTGGGAAGGCAATTAAAAGCCCTTAGTAATCTGATGTTTACATTTTTTTAAACGTTAAAAAAATGTTAAAATTTATTTTGATTTTAAAAATTAAAACTTACCTTGCAGACTTAATTTTAATATTTAATACAATGCAAGAAGGCACAGTAAAATTCTTCAATGTAACTAAAGGTTTTGGCTTTATCGTACCTGCTAACGGCGATAGCGAAATTTTTGTTCATTCAACAGGTCTTATCGACGAAATCCGTGAAAACGACAAAGTACAGTACGAAGTTGCTAACGGTAAAAAAGGCTTAAATGCCGTTAATGTGAAAGTAATTTAATTTATTATCATATTTACAAAGGGGCCTCGATCACAATCGAGGCTTTTTTTATTGCCAATATTTTAGAATTTAAGTTGATATCATAATTTACTAATGACAAATTACTTCATTGTACCAGGCTTGGGTAACTCCGGACCAGACCATTGGCAAACACATTTTGAAAAATCAGGAGAGAATTTTGTTAGAATTAACCAAAAGGATTGGGAAGCCCCGGCCAGTGCTGACTGGGTGAAAAACATTGATGAAGCGCTTTCTGGTTATGATCTGTCTACCGTAGTTTTAATCGGCCACAGCTTAGGTTGCACGGCAATCGCCAGTTGGGCTAAACAGTCGCAAAAGATAATTAAAGCGGCCTTACTGGTAGCCCCAAGTGATTTGGAAGCGCCCAAATACACTTTTCCAACGGTTGGTTTTGATCATGTTCCGCTGGATAGATTTAATTTTAAAACCATTGTAGTAGCCAGTACAAATGACGAATGGGTGAGCATCGAGCGAGCAACATTTTTCGCCGAACACTGGGGAAGTGAATTGATTAACATCGGTGATGCAGGCCATATTAACGCGGTTTCCGGTTTTGGAAAATGGGACGAAGGGCGAGAGGTTTTGAAAAGATTAGGGTAAATACTGGTAGTCATCGGATGAATATCGGCAGCATGTATATATTCATCCGATGACGATGTAAATTATTTATGAGCAGCTTTTTTCCTTAATAAATAATCCAGAAATACCAATCCAATAACCAGATCAACAAATAAGAAGGCATAAATGGTGAACGGGCTGATCAACTCATTCCAATCAATATTAAGGTTAACCTTAGTATCGAAACTTGAAAATTGCAGTTTCGAATGGTAAAGAACATAGCCAACTAAAGCCAGGAGAGCCGCTACAAAACATCCGGCAATACCGTAAACGATATTGATATTAACCTTTGTTTTGAGGGCTACCGGAGCTGGCTCCAGGGCAATGCTTTCCATTATATTCCTGGTGAAAGACATGGACGGTTCTTCCAAATCCAACGCGCTAAAAGAAAGATTAAGACTTAATAATTCTTCATACAAAAGATTCACTTCCACATCGTTATTAATTTTTTCCTGAATAATTTTCTGCTGGGCTGCATCTAGATTTCCATCAATGTAATCCCAGAGTTGTTGTTCTATCGTATTCATAATAGCTCCTTTACCTCATCCTTTAGCAAATATTGTAATTTTTCTTTTAACCGTTGTCTGGCCCGGTGTAGTTTCACTTTTATAGTATTTGGAGCCATGCCCAGGGTTGCACCAATTTCTTCCAGACTTTGCTCCCCCTGATAAAAAAGTGTAATAACCGCGGCATCATCTATGGATAGTTGAGTAATTGCTTCATTTAAAAACTTATAACTATCCTTTTTTTCATAGCTATTTGCCATAAATCCGGAAGTATGATTTTCCAGTTGAATGAAAGTTTCATCATCACTAATTGATAATGTGTCCAATCGCTTTTTTCTCAGGAAAGTCATTGCTGTAGTGTAAGTAATGGTATAAAGCCAGGTACTAAACTTCGACGTTTGTTTAAATGTTCCAAGTGCTTTGTAGGCCTTTACGAAACAATCCTGAGCAATCTCCTCGGCATCTTCTCTGTTTTTTGCAAAACGAAGGGCAAGCGTAAATACAAATCGCTGATGGCGTTTAACTAACATGGCATATTGATCGGTTTGTCCGCTCAATATGCACTCAATCAGCATTAGATCTGTATTAGTTTGCTCCATGTTTAGCCATAAGACTACACTTGAGGGATGGAGGTTACAGGATTTTTAAAAAATTGCACGTTACAAGTCAACGGTTACCCGTTTGGCTGCTAATCATAAACCTGTAACTCAAAACTCGCAACTCAACTAATGCGCTGCAAAAAACTTTAACCCGGCAATAGATCCGATCAAAGTACAGATAAAAAATATTCGCCAGAAAGTAGCCGGCTCATTAAAATAGAGGATTCCGATGATTACAGTTCCAACGGCACCAATTCCTGTCCATACGGCGTAAGCGGTTCCCATTGGAAGCGTTTGTGTTGCCTTATTCAGGAGTAAAAAGCTTAAGGCAATACAAACTACAAAAGCGGCGCTCCACTTGATATTCGTGAAATTTTTAGAGAGTTGCAGGCAGGTGGTAAAGCCGACTTCAAAGAGTCCGGCAATGATTAAAATAATCCAGTTCATGTAAAATGTGTTTCTGCAAAGTTACCACAGACCTGTTAGCTCACATTTTACATTTGTTAAAAAAAGAATTATTTTTCAGCCCTGATTCTGCTTAGCGTAACCTGGGTAACACCGAGATAAGAAGCGATATGTTTCAAAGCCACCCGCCTGAGGAGCGACGGCGAGTGATCTGCAAATTCCTGGTAGCGTTCTGCTGCACCCTTAAATGATCGGTCGATTAATCGCCTTTCTGTGGCGATCAGTTCCTGTTCAGCTATTTTTCTTCCCCAGTTTGCAATCTCTATATTTGCATTATACAGGTAAAATAAATCGGTGAGCCTTATTTGAATCAAGTTACAACCCTCTAAAAGTTCGATATTTTCGTAGCCTGGCATATTGTTTATGTAGCTATTAAAGGAAAATAAAACACTTCCGCTTTCTCCAAACCAAAAGGTAATTTGTTGATTTTCGCCATCTGAATAAGCTCTGGCAATGCCGCTCTTGAGAATATAAAAATAAGGTTCTATTTTATCCGCCCGAATCAGAATCGTTCCCTTTGGGTAACTCACTTCCTTAATGTAATGGGAAACTGCCTGTAAAGCATCATCGCTTAGCAACTTAAAGAGGTCTATATGTTTCAATTCCTGATGCAAGATTGATAAAGCTATTAATTTTTTTCAATCCTGGGTGTAACCTGTTTTAAAATGCTGTAGTCATAATACACAGAACACGGTTCAAAACAATAGAAATTAATTAACACTTAAAAATATTATCATGCAAGAAGTATTAGTTCCAATGTCAATTTTCCTGGGCACATTCGCAATGGTTTTCGGGATCCGCTATTTATCCAACAAAGAAAAAATGGCCATGATCGAACGGGGGATTTATCCTGGTGCGTCTAAATCAGCGCCGAAGCCATATCTAAGTTTAAAGTTCGGTTTGCTGATGGTGGGTTTGGGAATAGGCCTTCTGGTGGCGCTGTTTACAGTGAAAAACGTCTTCGGTCCGGAAATTACACGGGTAGAAGAAGGCCAGGCAGCAGCAATCTATTTTGGGTTCATAGGCATTTTTGGTGGCCTCGGACTCATCACCTCATTCATCATTGAGAAAAAGGCAATTGATCATGACCCTTCAAAATAAGATGTCCACAGCAATTAAAATCGCTGTTTGCCAGGAGCAAGCAGCGATTTTTTTATTGAGGTTTATTAATTACTGCAACCGTTAACCGGCTGATGCAGTTCATTTTTCCCCTGTCATCATAGAGTTTAATATCCCAGATATGTGTTTTCGCACCGCGGTGAATAATTGTACATATTCCGGTTACGAATCCACTTTTCACGGGACGAAGGTGGTTTGCATTAACTTCTAAGCCCACTGCAACATACTTCTCAGGATCGATACACATGTAAGAAGCAATGCTGCCAAGGGTTTCTGCTAAAACGACAGAGGCGCCGCCATGTAAAATACCAGCAATTTGGTGGGTGCGTTCATCTACAGGCATGGTACCTTTAATAAATTCAGCACCAATTTCGGTAAATTCAATGCCAAGTAATCCGCCTATATGGTTTTTCGGGTAGCTGTTTAACTCCTCTACTGTAAACGGTTTAAACCACATTATATCGTTCTTTTAGAATTCCAAAATGGTGAATAATATGTCCGGCTGCGACAAATAAAATCGATTTTACATTGATTGCTCTGCCCGATGCTGTCCCTGCCCGATGAAGTTCATCATCATTCAAACTCCGGTAAAGATAAAGATTTGCTTTTCGCAGTGCGGCAAATTCTTCAATCATGTCTTCGTAATTGCGTTCGCTGAAACGGGCATTTGAAACGTAGTCATCTTCATCAAAGCCAGGTAAATGTTGTTGTTCATTTCTGGCAAAACTGGTGATGCGGTAAGCAAAAATGCGCTCGCAATCGATAATATGGCCAAGCATTTCTTTAAGCGTCCACTTATTTTCTGCGTAAGCGTAATTTTCTTTGTCTTTATTTCTTTCAAACAAAGCCGGAAGGTTAAAAACCTGTTCTTCCAGAATTTCAAAAATATCCTGATCAACTTTCTCAATATAGGTTGCTGCCCAGATCGGATAATCGTTAGGCTGTGGTCGGTTCATATCTTAAACTGCTTTTTAATATTATTCTAAAGGTTGTTCCTTTACCAATTTCAGATTCTTTTACAAAAATTTCACCGCTGTGATAATTTTCAACTATACGCTTGGTAAGTGAAAGGCCCAAGCCCCAACCGCGTTTTCGGGTAGTGTAGCCAGGCTGAAAAACAGCATCAAATTTCGATCTTGGGATCCCTTTTCCCGTATCGGTTACATCAATAAAAACCTGTTCTTTGGCTAGGTTTTCAATAATATTAATAGAAATTGATCCCTCATTTTCAATCGCATTTGCCGCATTTTTCAATAGGTTTTCAGTTACCCAATCAAAAAGCGGAACATTTAATAGCGCCCTTACCTGTTCATCTCCGGAGATACTAAATTTCACCTTATCAGATGTTCTTACCTTAAAATACCTGATAAAATCGCTGATCACGATGTAAACGGTATGATCTTCTAAAATGGGTTTAGAACCAATTTTAGAAAAGCGATCGGTGATGATTTCCAGGCGTTTGATGTCGTTTTCCATTTCGGCAATTAATGGATCATCTTCTGCATCAAATTTGGATTTCATTAATTCGGTCCAGGCCATTAATGAAGATATCGGTGTGCCCAACTGGTGTGCCGTCTCTTTTGCTAAACCAACCCAAACATGGTCTTGTTCATCTTTTCTTGCAGAACTAAATGCGGCATAGGCTGTGAGCAGGAAAAGGAAAATTACCGTCATCTGGATATAGGGGAAATAGCGAAGTTGTGTAAGCACAAATGAATCACGATAATATGCCTTAAATTTTTTCCCGAATATATTCATTTCATCAGGCGGATGCTGTGCCTTCATTTGCCGCAACTGGCGAACAAAGTAAACACTGTCATAAGTGAGCTTGGTATCGGCAATTGGATAATTGGTCTTTGTACTATCCAGACCGAAAAATGAACTGATCACTCCGGAAGAGTCTACCATAATTACCGGCGTTTTGGTGTTTTGCCTTACGGTTTCTACAACCACCCGATAATCGTCATTATCGTATAAAAACATCGCCCGTTCCTGAATTTTAACCCAAAGGTGAAACTGATCAGCTTCTTCACGTTCCATTTTCTTGACAAAAGAATCCGTGTAAAACACTGACGCAATGCCAATTAGGATTGCAAAAATGAGAAGGAAAAACTTCCAGCGGCGTTTCTTTTGATAGGGATTCATGCTTTGGGTAGCCAAATTACAATAACAAAACGAAAAAAAGAGAAAACCATTATGCTTTTTCCAAAACGGGGAGGTAACATTATCAAAAGGATAATAGATTCAACACCGACGAAAACTGTATAAAATGGATGAAAAACATATATTTGTGGCGTCTTGCGTACAGCGCGTGGCGATGAGCGTTTCGAACGCTAAACGCCGAACGCCTATCGCTCAACCCGTTAATTATGGATAAGAAAGTTAGAGTAAGATTTGCCCCAAGCCCAACCGGAGGACTACATTTAGGTGGTGTCCGTACAGCTTTATTCAATTATTTGTTTGCCAGAAAAAACAGCGGAACCTTTGTTTTGCGTGTGGAAGATACCGATCAGAACCGCTTTGTAGAAGGTGCAGAAGAATACATTGTAAATTGTTTGAACTGGTGTGGCATTACGCCTGATGAAAGCCCGGCTAATCCTGGTAATTATGGACCTTATCGCCAGAGTGAACGCAAACCCAGCTATAGAAAATTTGCGGAACAGCTTATAAGTGATGGTTATGCTTATTATGCTTTCGATACCCCGGAAGAGTTAGATGCTAAGCGCAAAGAAATTCCTAACTTTCAATATGGGCAAACTACGCGGATGCAAATGCGCAACTCCTTAACCTTAACGATTAGTGAGGTAGAAGATTTGCTCGCTGCGAAAACACCACATGTGATTCGCATTAAGGTGCCCGAAAATGAGATTGTACATTTTACCGATTTAATTCGTGGCGATGTAAGCTTCGAAACCTCTTTGGTTGATGATAAGGTTTTATTAAAAGCAGATGGAATGCCAACCTATCATTTAGCTGTTGTGGTAGATGATAAAGCGATGGAAATTACACATGCTTTCCGTGGAGAAGAATGGTTGCCATCTGCACCAACACATATTTTATTATGGAAATATTTAGGGTGGGAAGCTGATATGCCACAATGGGCTCACTTACCTTTAATTTTAAAGCCTGATGGACATGGTAAATTAAGCAAACGCGATGGCGACCGTTTAGGCTTTCCGGTGTATGCCATGAATTGGACTGATCCAACAGGTAATGTCACCAATGGATTTAAAGAGATGGGCTTCTTACCGGAAGCTTTTGTAAATATGTTGGCATTACTGGGCTGGAACGACGGAACAGATCAGGAGTTATTCTCTTTAAAAGAACTGGAAGAGAAATTCTCTATTGACCGAATCAGCAAAGCCGGAGCGAAGTTTGATTTTGAAAAAGCAAAGTGGTACAACCATGAGTGGATTAAAGTGCAAAGCGCTGAGCGTTTGGCGCCAAGCGTTACAAACGAATTACAAAAAGCAGGTGTTGAAGTAAGCGATCAAAACTTTTTAAATATAATTATAGATTTAATTAAAGATCGTTGCACGCTATTGCCTGATTTCGTTGCCCAGGCTGGATATTTCTTCACAAGCCCTAAAGCATATGATGTGGCTTCTGTTAAACCAAAATGGACAGAAGAGAAAGCGGCATTTTTTAATGCTTATGCCGAAAATTTATCTTTAACAGATGCTGTACCTGCAGAAGAAGCCTTCAAAGCTTTAGCCGCAGAAAAAGGTTTTAAACCTGGAGAACTGATGTTGCCATTCCGGATTATGTTGGTGGGTGGTAAATTTGGGCCAGGTGTTTTTGATATTGCCATCTTGCTAGGGCTGGAAGAAACTAAATCACGAATTGCAAAAGCGATCGATGCTTTTAACGCTTAGTCGTTAAATCAAAATATTGAGGGTCGAGGCATGCATTGCGTGGCCCTTTTTGTATTGATCTTGATGGTAAAAAATATTGCGTAAAATATTTTCTACTTTAGCATAACAATTTTTCGGTAATCAGGTTATTCATACAACTAATAAATAAATTATGCAGTGGTTTGGTAAAGGCAGTAACAATGTTGAGGACGGAAGAAGTGGTGGTGGCGGAAAAACTATTTTGGGCGGCGGAATCGGAATAATTGTCGTTGTATTAGGCTTGATTTTTGGAAAAGACTTAACAGGTGTAGTTAGCCAATTACCTTCGAGTGGAGGTACGGAGCAAGTGAAGCAGGGGGTACCTGCAGATGATGCACAGGGACAGTTTGTTTCTGGAGTCTTAGAATCTACGGAGCAGGTTTGGGATCAACAATTCCAGGCGATGGGTAAGCAATATGAATATCCAAAATTAAGACTTTTCAGAGATGGTGTTCAAACGGCTTGTGGAAATGCAAGTGCAGACGTAGGGCCGTTCTACTGCCCGGGCGATCATAAAGTTTATATTGATCTATCATTTTATGATGATTTGAAAAACCGCTTCGGAGCTGCCGGCGATTTCGCTCAGGCTTACGTAATTGCACATGAAGTTGGTCATCACGTTCAGAATGTTTTAGGCATCTCAGAGAAACTGGATCAGGCCCGTGGACAAGTAAGCGAAAAAGAATACAATAGATTATCTGTCAAACTTGAATTACAAGCCGATTTTTTTGCAGGTTTATGGGCTCATCATGCCCAAAACCTTAAAGATTTTAAACTAGAAGAAGGCGATATTGAAGAAGCATTAACAGCTGCCAATGCCATTGGTGATGATAAGCTGCAAAAACAGGCTACGGGCGATGTGCAGCCGGATTCTTTTACTCATGGTACTTCTCAGCAACGGATGTTCTGGTTTAAAAAGGGCTTCGAAACCGGCGATTTCAAACAGGGGGATACCTTTAGTTCAAATAATTTATAATAATTAAAACTTTTTTACGAAGTCGGGTGTTTGAATACATTTAAAGATATTTTTTATCTAAACCAAACACAATATTTCCGGCTTCTCATTTGTATAATTAAAGATGATTCTTATAGTTGATGACAGGCCTGAAAACCTGATCTCGTTACAGAAAGTACTCCAAGCACACAATTTTGAGGTTGATACCGCATCATCAGGTGAAGATGCGCTTAAAAAAGTCTTGAAAAACAATTATGTACTGATCATTCTTGATGTTCAGATGCCGGATATGGATGGTTTTGAAGTAGCAGAAGCCATCTCGGGCTTTAGCAAAGCCAAAGACACAGCCATTATTTTTCTCTCAGCCGTAAATACAGAACTTAAATTTATAACAAAAGGGTACCTCAGCGGTGGACTGGATTACATTACCAAACCTGTAGATATAAATGTCCTCCTGCTCAAAATCAAAACTTTTTACCGGATCTATGAGCAAAGCAGAAAGCTAAACGAAGTACAGGAGAAGCTTTTAGAGGAGATCGAATTCCGTAAACAGGCAGAAAATAAAAAAGACGAATTCATAAGCATTGCCAGTCATGAGCTAAAAACCCCTTTAACCAGTGTAAAAGGGTACATCCAGTTGCTTCAACGCAGTTTAAATAAGGATGATAAAACCATGGCGCAGAACCACCTGGCCAAAGCCAGCGTACAGTTAGAAAAATTGAATGAACTGATTGTTGATTTACTTGATATTTCCAAAATTGAAAGCGGAAAAATGAAGTTTAACATGCAATACTTCTGTGCCGATAATATGGTAAACAATGCCATAGAAATGTTGCAGCAATCTAACCCGGGTTTTACCATCAACAAGCTTGGGAAAACAAATGAAAATATTTACGGTGATGAAATGCGCCTGGAACAGGTGGTAATCAACTTCATTACCAATGCTATTAAATACGCTCCGGGAACAAATCAGGTTAACGTCACCATCAATATCAAAGAAGGTAAACTGTACCTGGCGGTGAAAGATTTTGGAATTGGTATTTCTTCTGAGCAGCAAGCTAAAATATTTGATAAGTTTTATCGGGTAGAAGAGCATAGCAACCGTTTCAATGGCCTGGGTATCGGGCTGTACATCTGTTCTGAAATTATCAATAGACATGGCGGCACCATTGGCGTAAACAGTGTGCCGGATGAAGGCTCTGAATTTTATTTCATCATCCCCATTACCGAAGAAATGGTGCCCAATCCTCAAATCTAAGATCCCTAAAATACATTAATGAAAACCACCCTGAAAAATAATCTACGTTTAGGCTTGGGCTTGTCGCTTATTATTCTGTTTATCAGTTCGCTGGCCTCTTACGTAAGCATTCGGAACCTGATCAAAAGTACCGAACTTGTAAAACATAGTGATCAGGTTATCCTGAATCTGGAAGGCGTAATCTCAACTTTAAAAGACGCTGAAACCGGACAAAGAGGTTACCTTTTAACCGGAAATAAATTGTTTCTGGAGCCTTATAACGGTGCAACAGATCTGGCGCTCCGGACAATTGATACCATTTCAAGGGCAACAATGGACAATCCTGCACAGCAGAATACAATTGGCCAATTGAAAGAAATTTTGGTCAAGCGTTTAAGCATCATTACTTCCACAATCGAAATTAAATCACTTGGCGGACAAATTGATCCAACAGTTCTCCTGCAGGGAAAAACGTATATGGATCAGGCCCGTGCTGCGGTGAATAAGATGGTTAAAGAGGAGCGGAGATTGTTGGGGGAACGGACAGAAGAGCTTAACAAATTAACCTCATATACACCGATTCTGATTATGGTGGCTGCATTTTTAGCCATTCTGATTACGCTGTTTTTCTATAGAAAGGTATCAGTCGATTTTGATGAACGGGTTAAGCTTCAGCAGGAAATTGAAGATAAGAAACTGGAGATGGAGAAGCGCATCATCGCCATAAAGGAAATTGCATATCAAATCTCGGCCGGCAACTATGGGGTTACGTTAGATACGCAGACGCGCGATGATATCGGTGAACTATCCGGTTCCCTAAACGCGATGTCTTCTTCGCTTAAAAAATCTTTTGATACGCTGGCAGAAAATGAATGGATCCAAACCGGTGTAGCCAACCTAAACGTGAAAATGGTTGGTGAAAAAGATGTTTTCCACCTTGCAGATGATATTATTGAATTTTTAGTTACCTATACAAAGAGTCAGATTGGTGCTATTTACCTGTTTAAAGATGACGGCTACCTGCATTTAAAAGGTAAATACGCCCTGATAGAAGAAAATCTGGTTCCGGTTATTGAACTGGGCCAGGGGCTGATTGGTCAGGCAGTAAAATCCGGCAAAACAATTATCCTGGATGATGTGCCTCAGAATGAACTCACCATTACCCATGCCACCGGGAACATAAAACCGGCACAACTGATTGTATTGCCGATTATCAGGAACGGGATCTCCATTGGCGGTATGGAACTTGGTGCGGTAAAACCATTATCAGAGCTGCAGTTACATTTCTTAAACCTTATTCTATCTGATGTTGGAACGGCATTATTGGGCGCTCAAAACAGACAGAAATTACAGCAATTATTAGAAGAGACCCAAGCACAATCTGAAGAGTTACAGGTACAACATAACGAGTTAGAGGGCATGAATGCTGAACTCGAGGCGCAGTCGCAAAAATTACAAGCTTCTGAAGAGGAGTTGCGTGTTCAACAGGAAGAACTTTTGCAAAGCAATCAGGAACTGGAAGAAAGAAGCAGTTTGCTTGAAGAAAAGAACGAGTTGATTGAGGAAAGAAACACAGAAATACAGCAGAAAGCAGAGGCACTAGAACTAAGCACCCGCTATAAATCTGAGTTCCTGGCCAACATGTCTCATGAGCTAAGAACGCCATTAAACTCCATTTTGCTATTGTCCAGATTGATGGCAGAAAACGAGGAAATGGATAACGAACATAAGGAATATGCTGAGGTGATCCAGAGTTCAGGTCAAGGTCTGTTGAGTTTAATTGATGAAATTTTGGATTTATCTAAAATTGAGGCCGGTAAAATGGAACTCGATCGCACTAATGTTAAAGTGAGTGATATTGCTTTAAATATGCGGTCACTTTTTAACCCTTTAGCCAAAGAAAAAGTACTTGAACTGGTGATCAGCAAAGCTGATGATGTGCCCGAATATTTTCATACCGATAAAATGCGGTTGGAACAGATTCTTAAGAATTTGCTTTCAAATGCGATTAAGTTTACTTCAAACGGCTCGGTTAAGCTTAATATCAGCAAAAATGAAAAACTAAATGCCTTAATTTTTGAGGTTACAGATACTGGTGTGGGCATTGCACAGGATAAGCAGGCAATGGTGTTTGAAGCCTTTCAGCAAGCTGATGGTTCTACCCGCCGCAAGTTTGGTGGTACGGGTTTAGGTCTGTCCATCAGCAGGGAACTCGCAAAACTTTTAGGCGGTTTCATCGATTTAAAAAGTAAAGAAAATGAAGGAAGTGTGTTTACGTTAACGCTGCCGATTGATAAAAATAAAGGATTTGAAGGCTCGCTACCGTTAGTCGAAAAGTCTTTTATAGCACCAGTTGAGGCGCCGGCAAAGAAAGTAAGCTACTTAACGGTTGAGAATATTCCCCAGGAAATTGAGGATGACCGCGAGAATATAGAAAGTGGCGACAAGGTTATTCTGATTGTTGAAGACGACACGCCTTTTGCCAAAACGCTATTGGATTTTACCCGAAAAAGAAATTACAAGGGGTTAGTCGCCGTTCGGGGAGATGTAGGTATCGAAATGGCCAAGGCTTATAAACCGGTAGCAATTTTGTTGGACATTCAATTGCCGGTAAAAGATGGGTGGCAGGTAATGGAAGAATTAAAATCTGATCCGGATACGCGTCCGATTCCTGTTCATATCATGTCATCCCTTCAGGTTAAAAAAGAGAGTTTGCTTAAAGGTGCGGTAGATTTTATTAATAAACCTTTCGCGTTTGAGCACATGCAGGAAATTTTTTCGAAGTTAGAGCATGCCTTAAGTCGCCACCCGAAAAAAGTATTAATTGTAGAAGAAAATGAGCAACATGCAAAAGCATTAAGTTACTTCTTAAGCAATTTTAATATTCAAACAGAGATTGTAAACCAAGTAGGCGAAAGCGTATCAGCCTTGCATAAGCCAGATGTTAATTGTGTTATTCTGGATATGGGAATTCCTGATAAACATGCTTACGAAACACTCGAAGTAGTTAAAAAAACACCAGGGCTGGAAAATCTGCCGATTATTATTTTTACCGGTAAAAACTTATCCAAAGGTGAAGAAAACCGGATTAAGCAATATGCCGATTCGATTGTGGTTAAAACGGCACACTCTTATCAAAGAATTTTAGATGAAGCTGGTTTGTTTCTTCATCTGGTAGAAGAAAAGAGTAAAGAGAAAACAAAAGCGCCTAAAAAATTCTCAGAGTTGCAGGATGTGCTGAAAGGCAAAACTGTTTTGGTTGCTGATGATGATATTCGGAATATTTTCTCCCTAACCAAAATGTTAGAACAGCATCAAATGAAGGTTCTGGCTGCTACAGATGGCAAGGAAGCCCTGAAGTTGTTGGCGGAAAACCCGTCCGTAGATGTCGTTTTGATGGATATGATGATGCCAGAGTTAGATGGCTATGAAACGACAACAGCCATCAGACAGGATTTTAAATACAGAAATTTACCTATTTTAGCTGTTACAGCGAAAGCCATGATGGGCGACCGTGAAAAATGCATTGCTGCTGGTGCCTCAGATTATATCAGTAAACCAGTAGATATGGATCAGCTGGTATCGCTTTTACGCGTTTGGCTTTATGAAAATCATTATAAATCTTAGTACGTTTAACATTATATGCCTCAAAAAATAATTCTAGTAATAGACGATGACAACCGAAACATTTTTGCTTTAAAAGCTGTTTTAAAGGCCAAAGGTTTCGAGTGTTTATCGGCCATAAGTGCCCGGGATGGTTTTGCCATCATTGAAGAAAGGGAAAATGTTTCTGTCGTATTAATGGACATGATGATGCCGGATATGGATGGTTACCAGGCAATGGCGGCGATGAAGAAATCTCCGAAAATGCAGAATATTCCGGTACTTGCCGTTACTGCACAAGCCATGGTTGGCGATAGAGAGCGTTGCCTCAGTGCCGGAGCTTCGGGCTATGTTTCCAAACCCATAAATGTTGATGAATTATTAGAGCAAATAGAAGAGGTAACAAAATAAGGTGATAATTGACGCAATAGATAATGAACAGGTAGAAACGCTTTTGAATGATGTATTGGAAGCGCACGGATACGACTTTCTGGAGTATTCTCATGCATCGATTAAAAGACGCATAACCCGTTTATATACGCTGGATAACTTTGTGAGTTTTGCAGAGTTCAGATACGCTGTTAGAACCGATAATAAATATTTTAAGCGGTTTTTAGAAGAAATTACGGTAAACGTGACCGAAATGTTCCGCGATCCAACTTTTTATAAATCGTTACGGAACGATGTTTTACCTGCATTGGGCACCTATCCTTTTATTCGGATTTGGGTGGCTGGATGTTCAACCGGCGAGGAGGCCTATTCTTTAGCTATAGTTTTAAAAGAACTTAACCTGTTAAACAAATCGCTTATCTATGCCACTGATATTAATCCTTCGGTTTTAGAAAAGGCGAAGCAGGGCATGTTTCCAATAAATTATTTGAAAGGATATTCTGAAAATTATGTACAATCTGGCGGATTGAAAGATTTTTCATCTTATTATACAGCAAACTATTCGCTGGCAAAGTTCGATGAATCTTTAAACAGTAAGATGATTTTCTCTACGCATAATTTAGTTTCAGATCATTCTTTTAATGAATTTCAGCTTATTTTATGCAGAAATGTGTTAATATACTTTGATAAGGATTTGCAACATAAAGTTTTCCAATTGTTTGATAATAGTCTGGAAAAACTTGGCTATCTGGCGCTGGGAAGTAAAGAAAGTCTTGATTTTTGGCCCAATGCAAAAGATTACAAACGCATAAAAACCGAAAAAATATGGCGGAAACTTTAATTCATGGTAAATGTAGTGCCTTGATAATTGGAGGTTCTGCCGGAAGTTTAGATGTGTTGCTGGAAATTTTTCCGAATTTGAGTGGCGGGATTAACTTTCCAATTATTGTGGTTACGCACCGTAAATCTGGCAATGATTCATTGTTAACAGATTTATTGAAAAACAGAACCAGTTTGATCGTTCAGGAGGCAGAAGAAAAATCGAAATTATTACCAGGTTATATTTATATTGTTCCTGCAGATTACCATTTGCTGATTGAGAATAACCACACCATTTCATTGGATTATTCAGAAAAGGTAAATTATTCTCGTCCATCAATTGATGTAACCTTTCAGTCTGCTGCAGAGATATTTAGAGATGAATTAGTTTGTATACTATTGTCTGGATCGAATGCGGATGGCGTAGAGGGTTTGAAAACAGTAAAAAAATATGGCGGCTTAGCTGCTGTCCAGAATCCGGAAACGGCTATTATGCCGTATATGCCTCAGCAGGCATTAAATTATGCAGAACCCAGTATAACATTGGATAGCTTAAAAATGGCAGCATTTATAAACGGGTTAATTAATAAATAGTAATTAGATTTGCCTTCGGGAGAAAGAGTTATGGCTGATACGAAAAAAGTATTTGTTTTTGATGATAACAGAGATATTCTAGATCTGTGTACATTCATTTTGGAGGATGCAGGTTATGAAATTAAAACATCCGAGAGTGCGAACGAGATAGAAAAGCAAGTTTCGGCTTTTATGCCGGATATTATTTTTATGGATAACTGGTTACCTGATCTGGGTGGCATACAAGCTACACGTGCCATCAAAAGTAATCCTGCATTAAAACATATTCCAGTGATTTATTTTTCTGCAAATAATGATATTTCTTCATTAGCTGATGAAGCTGGCGCAGATAGCTATCTTTCTAAGCCTTTCGATATCGCAGCATTAGAAGATATCGTCAAAAAGCATTTAAGCTAAGGAGCTGTCTAAATTTCATAAATGAAGACCAACTTGAGAAGTTTTGATGGCCGCTGTTGGAGGAAATACTTCGAAAGTTTTACGGTACTGCCATCAAAATTTTCGAAATCTTCAGCCCACAGGCTTTTGAAATTTCGTAAGCTGACAAATTATAGTTTTTACACAGCTTCTAAACAATAGTTATTCTTTGCCCCAGATTCGTGTATTTAGGCTCAATTCGTTTACGATATCACATAGAAAACGAATCGTATTGATATCAGTGTTAAGCGAAACCGGATGAAGTAAAGATTCAAATATGGGGGCTTCGAAATAATTTCGATCCAACGGGAAGGCGATATACATTCTGGATGCGATAAAAGATAAAGAAATACTTTCAAGAGCATTTGAATTAAGATATAAAATTCGCTCCATCATCGCAGGCGTTAACACATATCTAGATTCGATTTGATTACTTCCAAGGGTAACGAAAGTTCGCTCGAAATCTGGATTTTCCAACCGAACCACCTGTTGCTCATCGAAAGAAAAGATGTTTTTTGAAAACCAGGAGTCAATCGTATTAAGTAAATCCCTTGGCTTCACAATAGTGATATCACTTAGGTTTTTATTAAAGTCTGCAACAAACACAATCCCTTTAAAAACATCAGTCCAGGTAGTTTTAGTTCCATCTTTTGTTTCTCTCTCGGTCTTATGTTCAGCATGTACTTCTGCGAAATAAAAGCTTGTTTTGTCAATCTTTCCACTCACAAGATCCTCTGTCCTGTAACTATCGATCTGCTTGGTAAACAGTTGTGCATGCCGGAACTCTTCTTCTGAAATTCCCCCTTTAAAATCTATAGTTAAATTCGGATCAAGAAATTTTAACGCTTCACCAATTACGTTTTGCTTATAGGCATGCTCATAAGCCTTTTGTACTACGCTAATTTTGGTTAAGATTACTATACCATAGATAATCGGAATTAAACCAGCAATCACGCCCCCCCAAAGAAGGCCTAGTAGAAGACCTATAATCAAGATCCCGATGCCGACCCCAATATAAGTAATGCCCTTAGTTTGCGCTTTGGCAACTTTCTTGCGTTCAATTTCTAAGATGGCAAGGGTCTTTTGTAAAGCCACATTACCTGCTAAAAAATCTTGCATTAATTGTTAAAAAGAGCTTTTGCACTAATATTTTTGCGTTCCTCTTCTGTTGTAGCGAGTACAGCAATGGGTTGAAAATTCAACATACCTGCAAAAATGCTTCCCGGAAACATCATAATTGAATTATTGTAGTCAGTAACCGCAGCGTTATAGGTTCTTCTTGCTGCAGCGATTTGTTCCTCACTTTCTGTCCATGTGGTTTGAAGATTAATAAAATTGGTATTGGCCTTTAAATCCGGGTAATTCTCTACATTAATCATTAAACCCTTTACACTGCCACTTAATTGAGCATCTATAGTTGCTCTGTCTGCCCCAGAAATATTACCAGCGATGGCTTTCGTACGTAATTCTACAATTTTTGTGAGCGTTCCTTGTTCGTAAGTAGTATACTTTTTAACTACTTCTACCAAATTTGGGATCAAATCGAAACGTTTTTTAAGCATCACATCAATAGCTGAAAAAGCATTGGTTACTTGGTTTTTCTTGCCAATTAAACTATTGTAGGAGAATATTCCGAATAAAAATAGCGCAATAAGGATAAATATAACAATAATCATAAGTGTCGTTTTTATTTTAAATTTAAGTAAACGTCAGGACTTCTGCAGCTTTACTACCTATTATTTTGCATGCGTTCACGTGCTCGCTGTTGCCTCCGCTTTAAGCGGTTACGCTTTCTAATCTGGTGGTTTATCTTCATTTCCTTAAAATTAGCAATATGTTGCTTAATCTCATTCTGCTTTTCTTCGGTAATGCCAATACTGTTTTTAATCCCTACAAAAAGGCTTCTCCAAATCAGACTGAAAAATGAGGAGCTGTCAGGTTTTTTATACTTTACCAAAGATGAAGTGAACTCATTATTTCGATTCGGGTTCTCTGAGTTAATAATCAGCGCATTGGCAAGAATTGAAATTAAACCCCGGGGTACAAGATGGTCTTTAGCAGGATCATTTCGCATCAAGGCAACAGATAAATCATAATAATAAAAATCTACCTTTCCTACTGCACCGGTATTATCGGCTTTAAAATCAAATTGCAACTTATCTACAATTCCTCTGTTTATTCTTACCAGACCTAATGGTTTGGTAATCTGATTGAGCACCCTGGCATTAAAATTATGCAAAACCCCCTTATATTCAAAATACCCTTTCGGGGATACTAAATTAAATTTGAAGTTTAAATCTAAGCTGGCCTGCCCCAATAGCTGGGTGTTCAAACTGGCCTCCATTGTTGGATTTATAGCCTTAATTTTAGGAAGGTTTGTTACATTTTTAAAGATGCCGGATGTGTGCTCAAAGGATATTCTGCCTCTTTGCTGACTTTCAGTATTGTAGAGGGTATAACTTACATCAACATCTTTTAGCTTAATTTTTTGTACCAGTACAGGAGGGGCTAATTTCTGTAAGAGTTGATGTGGAAACCGGCCAATTTTTATGTCACCCACTTGCTTATCAATACTTCCATCATTAAATACAGAAATAAAGCCATTGGCAATTCCCATTTCCTTTGCGCGTAATTCTTGTTTACTAATGTAAACCGGTAAATCTATGCCGCTCATAGAAATATCACTCATCTGAATATGAAACCGATCAATCGCATGACCCGCAACTTTAGCAAATTGCATTTCATTATAGCGCGGTTCAAGTTCAAACTTATTTACCCGCAACGTTCCGGTTGATGCACGAAAATCGAGCTTGTTAAGCTTAATATTGTACATTTTATTAGGTGTAGTATATTGATAATCATTAAGGTTAATGATCACATCTTTTAATAAGTAAAATCTTGTTGGGTCGTCAGCAGAAGTGGAATCAACCAGTAAATCTATGAGCGTAATGTTGAGGTCGTCAATAGCAAATACATTCAGCTTATTCACATTTTTATTGACGTATTTAAAGCTGGCATCCTGAAAACGAATGGCATTGATTCTGAACTCTTCCAGATTTTTGGAAATGAAAGCGTAAGGAGATTTAATAGGGCGAGGGGGCCTGTCTTCGTTGAAATCAAATTGCCTGTTCATCATAAGTACTTCCGGCTTATCAAAGATTACTTCTTCGATTTGAAGTTTTCTTTTGCGATACAGGGTAATGGGATGGAAATGCTTTACAACTAATTTTTTTAAGGTAACGGTGTAAAGGTTGTTTGGTGCCCTTTTTAACTGGATTAATTCTTTAAAACGGACAGTATCAGCCGTGATCTTAACATTTTGCAAAGTAGCACTACCCGTTAAAACATTGGTGCTCACTCTAGAGAAGCTGATGGTATACAGACTATCTGTGGATTTGTATAGCAGCGTTTTAATTTGTTCAGTTAGCAGCGGGCGCGATTTTACATTTAAAAACCAGGCGATGGCTGCCAGGAGGCCAAATGCGATAACAAATATCGCTGCAATCCATTTAATAATTTTATATCTATATCTCCTGGTTTCTGACATTTAATGAATGAACTGGATTCTATAGCAATATACATTTATAAACGTATTTCTTGAACCCACACCTTAATTTTTCTCTCGTTTCGCTCTTCTTGCTTCTCGTCTGTCAGCTCTTTTTTGTTTACGGATCTTTTTGGCAATAACTTGTTGCTGTTTCACCGGGTTTTTCTCCGGAACAATGCCTACGCCGACGATGTCCTTTATTCCAACAAACACCGTTTTCCACATTAGATTGAAGAAAGACGCGGATTTAATCCTAGTGTTGGTCATTGTTGCCGTACGGGGCGCATCTCCTTTTGTAGGATTTGAGTCTTTGATCAGAATATTATTGGCAAGAAATGATAAGAAACCTTTCTCTTTGGTGCCCTCACCATCAATGTTATCAGATAATAACTTCACTTTAAGATTCGTGTAAAGCATATTCATGGAACCAGAAGCTTTAGTTTTGTTCCCAGTTGCTTTGAAATCAAGCTTTTGAATGTTTCCGCTTTCTACTTGAACCAGCCCTAAAGCTACGGACAGCGGATTAAGTTTTACAAGGTTAAATGCACCAAGGTTTCCACTATAACTAAACCCACCATTTGCGTCTGTAAGGTTAAAATCTATTTTGACATTCATCTTTCCAGAACCCATCAAAAGTGTATTCAGATTGGCTTTAGCATGATTATTTTTAATCAGCCTTAAGCTATCATTCGTTACGTTCAGGATATTTCCGTTTAATGAACTAAATAATATCCTACCGGTTTTTTTACTCGCCGGGCTATATTCGGAATATTTAACATCAACGTTTTTAAGGCTCACTGTATCAATAGCAATTGGAATGTTTAGTCGCTTTAGTGCTACGTGGGGATAGTTTTTCCCCTTATCAAGACGGGTAGAAGGTGGCGACTCTCTACTCATAAACACCGCTACCTTTGCCGGACCAATGCTTACCGATCTTGAATAGATTTTTTCATCGGTATTTAAACTGGTAAAATCCATCCCGTTAAATTCAATATCATTGAAGCTAAGGTCGTAACGGTCTTTTTGCTCATTATATTTTCTGGCGAACGTTAGCTCGGGGTATAACGGTATTAGTTTAAAGCCTTTAATCGATATCTTTTTTGAAGACGTAGAACCCCTGACGGTATCAACCTTCATGCTGTACATTTTATCTTTTGTGACCGATTTATAGCCTGCAATTTCGAAAGAAATATCTTTAGTATAATAAAACCTGGAGGTATCCTGATCCGATAGAGAATCCAGCAGGAAGTCATTTACATTAATATCAAGGTGTTTAATTGCGTTTCTGGTTTTCTTCGGGGCGCCACTTTTGATGTAACTGAAGTCAGCATCGATCACTTTGATGGCATGAACCCTCGCCGATTTAAAGGTATTTGAAATTTGCTCGTAAAGTGATTTCTCTACTTTGTTGGTATCAATCCTTTTTGGAACCTTATTGAAGGTAACATCGATTGATGGACGATCGAGGATGATGGCATTAATATCCAGCCGTTTTTTAAAATAAGCGGTTAATATGCTCGCTCTGTTAATCTGTAATTTTTTAAGCTTAATTTCAAATACATGCGCCGGTGCTAGCCTTTGTTTTTTTAAACTATCGAAAACAGATGGATTTGCTTTTAAGGTAACATCTCTCAAAGCAAGGCTCCCGGTTATGATGTTTAAGTTAATGCTTTTAAAATCTATGGTGTAAAGATGGCTGGATCCATTATAAACACCGGCTTTGATTTTTTCAGTGAGTATAGGCTTCCATCTTGCGCTTAAGAACATGGCTCCGAAGGCCAGGATTAAAATTAACAATCCGAAAATACTTCCAATCCAAACCCAAAGTTTGGTTCTGTTCTGAGCTGTCATCGTTGTGGGTTATCGGTATTAAACACCTCAGTGTTAGAAAGGTTTTGCACAGCGAATCATCTTATTCTGCTTATCCGGATCCAAGCGTCTCTTAATCAGTGCACTTTAACGAAGTGATTATTTTGCAGTTTTGTATTTCAATATTAATTCCGACTAATCACTTAATAAATGATTTACTTGGGGATGTTGTGCTATGGTGCAAAATGCGGATGATTAACTGCAGAAGATCAGTAACTTAATTAAAATTAGCGGAATCCTTAATAATAATCTATAACTTAACATTAACTTAACATTGAGCGTGTAGCTTTGTAACATATTAAGAATTAACATGAACAATATTTTTAAGTTCTTTACCCCTCAAGATAGAAAGTTTCATCCTCTTTTTGAGCAAGCTGGCAGTAATGCATTAAAAATCGCAGAATCTCTTTTAGAAATGGTTAGCACAGCTGATGCTGAAACCAGAAAAACTATTTTTAAGGAAATTGAGCGTTTAGAACACGTAGGTGATGATATTACCCATTCAATTTTCTTAGAGTTAAGCAGGAACTTTATCACACCATTTGATCGTGAAGATATTCACCAGTTGGCTACTGCTGTAGACGATGTTGCAGATTATATTTATGGTACTGCTAACCGTATGCAAATGTATAATATGAATACCATCAACGAGCCGATTGTAAAAATCGCTGAGTTATTGGTAGAAATGTGTACTGATATTGATAAAGCGATTAAAGAATTGCGCAGTTTCAAAAACATCCGTGTAATTGCAGATGCTTGTATTCGCATTAACAGTGGTGAAAATCAGGCAGACTATGTATTTACGTTGGCGGTTGCCCGTTTATTTGAATACGAAACCAATGCAATTGAATTAATTAAACAAAAAGAGGTTTTACAAACGATAGAGAAAGCGACAGATAAGTGTGAAGATGTGGCGAATGTGCTTGAAACTATCCTGGTTAAAAACGCTTAATAAAAAACAAACATGGTAACTACCTTATTGGTTGTTGTTGTAATTCTGGCCATTGCTTTCGATTACATAAATGGCTTTCACGATGCCGCGAATTCGATTGCAACGGTTGTTTCTACAAAAGTTCTTACGCCTTTTCAGGCGGTTTTGTGGGCTGCACTTTTCAATTTTGCTGCCTACTTTTATTTTACCGATCATAAGGTAGCCAACACGGTTGCTAAAACGGTAATTGAAAATTATATTACACTGGAGGTGATTCTTGCCGGACTTGTTGCGGCAATTATCTGGAACTTGTTGACCTGGTGGTACGGTATTCCTTCCAGTTCATCGCATACGCTAATCGGCGGTTTCGCAGGTGCTGGTATGACGCATGCCTTGCTTACGGGTGCTAGTCCGCTGGATGCCGTAAACATGAGTTATGTGGTAAAAATTGTATCATTCATTGTATTGGCACCAATAATTGGTATGGTAATTTCGGTAGTGATTACGTTAATCATTATCAATATTTGCCGTTATGCTAAACCATCAACAGCAGAAAAATGGTTTAAGCGCTTGCAGTTACTCTCTTCTGCCGCATTGAGTTTCTTCCATGGGGGTAACGATGCCCAAAAGGTAATGGGGATTATTGCGACTGCTTTAATCGCTTCTAAAGTAATTCCAAATTTTGACGCCTTACCAACCTGGGTGCCGATTGCCTGTTACTCCGCAATTTCACTAGGTACTATGAGTGGTGGCTGGAAAATTGTGAAAACAATGGGATCAAAAATCACTAAAGTTACGGCGCTTGAAGGTGTTGCTGCTGAAACCGCCGGTGCGGTAACGCTGGGGATTACAGAGCATTTCGCTATTCCGGTATCTACTACACACACCATTACAGGTTCAATTGTCGGGGTAGGATTGGTAAAAAGCGTTTCAGCTGTGCGTTGGGGTGTAACCATCAATTTAATCTGGGCTTGGGTATTAACCATTCCTGTTTCCGCTACTTTAGCTGCAATTATTTATGCAGGCATTTATTTCTTTAAATAGAAAACAACCCCTTAAAATAGTAAAGACCAATGCTAACCGCCTTGGTCTTTTTTTATGATCAGCGAGTTCGTTTTTAACCGCAAAGCACACCAAGTTTTTCGCAAAGAGCGGAAAGCTTTTCTTTGCTTCCTTTCAGCGCTACATAGATTCTTAAATCCTGCTTTGCGTTATTTGCGCTTTCTCTTTCCACCTTTGCGGTTACAAGTAAGCTCCTATTAAAATTTAATACTCAGCTCCACTTCATTCGTTCCTTTGGTAGGTAATACCCAATCCGGGCCAGCTTTAATCAGGCGTTTAGCTTCTGCATCTGCTTTATCATTAAGGGATTTAATTACCTTAATATCCGTTGGCCGGCCGTTTTTCTTTACTTTAAAGCCCAGTATTACAAATTGCTCAGGTCCTTCCGGATTATAGAGTTTGTTATTATTTGCTAAATACTGCGTATAATCGATAGTAGAAACGGGAATAGGTTTAGTAATTTCTCCAATTACCTTTCCGTTTAGGTTTTGTTCTGCCTTCAATACAATTTTAGGAGCAGGAATATTTTCCTTTTTTCTGCCGTTTGATCCCGTGATCATAGCGATTTCGTTAAGCGATTTATTTCCGCTCAAAGCTTCGCGGATCGCATCCGGGTTTTGTGTACCCTTTATAGGAGTCTCCTTAAAACCAAGTGCATTAATCACTAAATCTTTATCCTTCGAATTACTATCAGCAGGTAGAGCAAAATAACCATTAGCATTGGTCGCGGTAATTTGATCTGATCCTGCAATTTTTACTACAGCACCCTGAACAGGTTGTCCGGTACGCTGATCGACAACATTTCCGCTAAAAACAATTTTATCTGCCATTGCAATGGGCGCAGCGGAAGCCATTACATTATTTAATGGTTCCTGGCTTATATCCATTCGGCGTGCACTTAGGGTTGGTGCGGATTTAGCTTTGCCAAACCTTTGATAATCTTCAGCGGTCTGTGGTGTTGAAGTGATCCTTTCTGACGCTTTAACAATCGAAGCAGATTTGTTGTTTCTTGCCAAATTCCCTCGTTTTCCTTCTGCTATCGCCTGATCAATTAATGCAGATTTAATGGCATTATCGGTTTTTAATACTGAATCTTTGGTTTTAGGTGTAGTGGAGGCAATTGCGGGAGTAGTATCCAGATTTACAATCACACCATCAGCTTTTCTTGCGGCAATTTCTGCATTTCGGCGATTGGTTTCCCGCATAAAAAACAAAATACTCACGGCAATAAAAGCTACGGTAGCAGTTGCAGCAATACTTAATCGTTGTGTGGTAATTCCCCAAAGTTTGCGTTTAACAGGTTTTTGAGCAACACGATCGTGAAGTTGTTTTTGTAGAATAGAAAGTGTTTGCTTACGTTTTGGTGAATGTTTCAGGCCCTCTAACGCTTCGGCTACGAAAGGATCTTCCAGCGCCTGCCTTTCTACAAAGTGCATAGCTTTAGCATCAAGCTTACCATCAAGGTAATCTTCCAGCACATCAATATCTAACCAATTGTTATTCACTACTATTTTTCTCTATACAAATCTTCAGGTTGCGCTTTCCGTTTTGAATATAACTTTTTACTTTAAGCATATCGTAGCCGGTAATATCGGCCACTTCTTTATAACATTTCTCTTGTAAATAAAATAAATCTACGCTTTTTCGCTGTTCTTCGGGCAAAGTTTCCATGCACTTTTCCATAATGGTAAGCTGCGTTTCTTTTGTGTTGTCGATATCTAGATGCACCAAATCACTGTTTTCCACAAAAGTATCGTCGATAGATACGGTATTTTGCTTTGAAGATTTTCTCAGTGCCATTAAACAATGGTTTCGGGTTAACACATGAAGCCAGCTTTTAAAATTTTGAACTTCATGAATTTTTAGTTTCGTAACCAATTCCTCAAAAATTTGCATTACCGCATCCTTGCTCTGCTCTTCATCCTTAAAATAATTTAAGCAAACCCCAAAAACCAGGTGCATATATTTATTGTAAAGCGTACCCAACGCATCCAAATCGCCTGTATTTTTATACTCGGCAATTAGTTTGGCATCGTCTTGCTGGTTATTTCCAGCTGTGTTTTTTATGAACTTCAAAAAATCAGGTCGCTATATCAAATATCCTTCAAGTATAAAAAATATTTCTGAGTGATGGGAGATAAACTCAACAATTGGCTGTTTATGCAAAGCGAACCTTCAATGCCTGAAGTTCAAATGAACTGGCGTTTGCTAAACGGTAGTCTTTAGAACTGTAAAATATTTATGGCAGTTCTTTTGCTTATCAAGTATAAACACACACAAAATGAAGAAAATTAACATGTTATCAGCATTCTTCGCATTAATATTATGTGCAAATCTGCATGCAGACGCTCAGATCAAGTTAAGCGATATTTTTAAAAAGGTTACCCAGAAGCAGGGTACAACAGCTGCAAACGGCACGCCGAGCAGTTTAGAAATTGGTCAGGGGATAAAAGAGGCATTACAAATTGGTGTTTCGGCCGGAGCGGACAGGTTATCTGTAAAAGATGGTTTTCTGGGCAATCTGGCGGTTAAAATCCTAATGCCACCGGAAGCACAAAAAGTGGAGCGTACTTTACGGGGGATTGGATTAAATAAACTTTGTGATAATGTGATTTTAAGTTTGAATCGTGCGGCTGAAGATGCTGCTACAGAGGCAAAGCCAATATTTATTTCTGCGATTAAACAAATGACTTTAGCTGATGCCAGTAATATTTTGCTTGGCAACAACGATGCCGCTACGGCATATTTTAAAAGGATAACCACTGTGCAACTATTGCAGAAGTTTAGCCCGATTGTAACCAACAGCCTGAGTAAGGTAAATGCTACCAAATACTATTCAGATCTTACTACACAGTATAACCGCTTGCCGCTGGTGAAACCGGTAAACACAAATTTAACAGACTACGTTACGCAAAAAGCGATAGATGGTTTGTTTATAGAGGTAGCGAAAGAAGAACTTAAAATCCGTGGAAATATTAATTCCAGAAGTACCACTTTATTGCAAAAAGTTTTTGGTTATGCCGATCGGAAGAAAAGTTAACTTAACTATATAACTTTACGTCTTATTAAAATCATAAAGAATACAAGATCCATGTTTCGAAAGAAGATGGATCTTTTTTGCTTAAAACAATTCGTAAAATTGTAAATGATTAAATTCAACTTGCGTTTGGCAATGGTAGTTGTTCCTTGCCTCGCCTTATTTTCGGCATGTAATTCGGGTAATACTGATCAACAAAAATCTACAGCAGTTTTAGATACGGTCTCTTTAAGCAGTAAAAGTTTTGCTTTGGCTTATCAGGATGGAAGCAAAATTGTAGCCACCAGTATCGATACCATGAAACAGATTTCCTTTGGTGGAGCTACCGATCCGGCGATCTCACCCGATGGAAATAAATTGGCCTACACGGTTAGTGATAGTATTGGGAACCGAAGTATTTGGGTAGCTGATATGGAAAATAAAAGTCAGTTACAGTTGCAGGTAAACAGCAAAAACTACTACCATGCCGCATGGTCACCAAGTGGAAAAATGATAGCATTCAATTTGTTTAGTGATAAAAGCATCTGGAAAGTCGCTGTGATTAAAGCCGACAATACCGGACTCTTAGTGCTTGATGGTAAGTTGACAACCAGCCTGTTTTCACCCACCTGGAAGAGCGAAACGGAAGTAATTGCCCATGATTTGAAAAGCATTTATACTTTTGATACGGCTGGAAAATTAATAGATGCCAAAGCAATTGCGGAGTTGCTGGGTGCAGATTACCACATCTCCAGCCATAATAGCTTCTTTTACACCAGCGATAGGAATAAACTCATTTTTAATGCTGGTTTTGGTCCTCCTGTAGGAGAACTAAAAAACCAGGCCGAGGGTGTTTTTGTCCTGGATTTTAATACAAAGAAAGTCACCAGAATCTCGCCTGAAGGAATGGATGTGCCTTATGTTTTCTTAACTGCAGACGATCGTATTTTCTTTAGCGGGGCTGAAAAGCCTTTTACGCAAAGCAAAATCTACGTATCGGATTTAGGTGGAAATATAAAAACGGTAGTAAACAAAGGGACTAACCCAACTGGTACCTTAAAGTAGAGGTAGGGAATATTTGCTGTCATAGATTACGGGAACTGTTGAATAATCATTCGGAAAGTATTGCTGATTTCCTTTATTTTATTGTCAAACCCTTCCAGTCTTCCCTGCCAAGCTGACATCTAATATTCTCGTGTCGATTGCAATTTGACAGTACAGGTGTAAATTTGTCCCTCAATGTCACTTGGCATAGAAAGTGTTAATTGTATGCTTAGTTAAAAATCAACTCAAAATCAAAAAATAATAAAAGTTATGGCGTTAAACCTAAAACCAATTGCTGGCAGTTCAAACAGAGTAATAGTTGAACCAGCTGCGGCGGAAGAAAAAACTGCATCGGGTTTGTATATTCCTGATACTGCAAAAGAAAAACCATCTAAAGGAACAGTAGTATCTGTTTCTGAAGAAGATGCTGACGGTAAAAAAGCTAGCGTAAAAGTTGGCGATGTTGTAATTTATGGTAAATACGGTGGTACCGAGTTTCCTTATGAAGGCAAAGATTATCTAATCATGCGTGAAACTGATATCTACGCTGTTGTTAGCTAAATAATGATGAAATGACTGAATCTCGAAAGAGGGAGTTCAGCATAAATCAGATCATAGAGTATAGGAGCGAATATTCAATTAATCATTCACTCACACAATCATTCAAAATTTAAAAAGAAATGTCAAAACAAGTAAAATATAACGTGGAAGCACGTGACGCCCTGAAACGTGGTGTTGATATCTTAGCGAATGCAGTAAAAGTAACTTTAGGTCCAAAAGGACGTAACGTAATCATCGACAAGAAATTCGGTTCTCCGGCAATTACTAAAGATGGTGTTACTGTTGCAAAAGAAATCGAATTGAAAGATGCGGTTGAAAACATGGGTGCACAGATGGTTAAAGAAGTAGCTTCAAAAACAGCAGATATTGCTGGTGACGGAACTACTACTGCTACTGTTTTAGCGCAGGCAATCATCACTACAGGTATTAAAAACGTTGCTGCGGGTGCAAATCCAATGGATTTAAAACGTGGTATTGATAAAGCTGTAGCGGCGGTTGTAGCTAATTTAAGAGAGCAGTCTCAAACCGTTGGTGAAGACAATAACAAAATTAAACAAGTAGCGTCTATTTCTGCTAATAACGACGAGGTAATCGGTTCGTTAATTGCTGAGGCAATGAGCAAAGTGGGTAAAGACGGTGTAATTACTGTTGAAGAAGCAAAAGGTACAGAAACTGAAGTAAAAACAGTTGAAGGTATGCAATTTGACAGAGGTTATTTATCTCCATACTTCGTAACCAATGCAGATAAAATGGAAGCGGAATTAGAAAATCCTTACATTTTAATCTACGACAAAAAAATCAGTAACATGAAAGAATTGTTGCCGGTTTTAGAAAAAACTGTTCAGACTGGTAAGCCTCTGGTAATCATTTCTGAAGATTTAGATGGCGAAGCATTAGCTACATTAGTAGTTAACAAAATCCGTGGTTCACTGAAAGTTGTTGCTGTAAAAGCTCCGGGTTTTGGCGATAGAAGAAAAGCAATGTTAGAAGACATCGCAATTTTAACTGGCGGTATCGTAGTATCTGAAGAAAGAGGTTACAAATTAGAAAATGCTGATCTTACTTATTTAGGTTCTGCTGAAAAGGTTGTGGTTGATAAAGACAACACTACTGTAATCAACGGTGCTGGTAACTCAGAAGATATTAAATCTCGCGTTAGCCAGATTAAATCTCAAATCGAAACTACTACTTCAGATTACGATAAAGAAAAATTACAAGAGCGTTTAGCTAAATTAGCTGGCGGCGTTGCGGTTCTTTATGTAGGTGCTGCTAGTGAGGTTGAAATGAAAGAGAAAAAAGACCGTGTTGATGATGCTTTACATGCTACCCGTGCGGCAGTAGAAGAAGGTATCGTTGCAGGTGGTGGTGTTGCTTTCATCCGTGCGGTAGCTGCGTTGGCAGACTTAAAAGGCGCTAATGAAGATGAGAACACAGGTATTCAAATCATCCGTCGTGCAATTGAAGAGCCTTTACGTCAGATCTGTGAAAACGCAGGTATTGAAGGTTCTATCGTTGTTCAAAAAGTTAAAGAAGGAACCGGAGATTTTGGTTACAACGCACGTACTGATGTTTACGAAAACTTAATTGGAGCTGGTGTAATTGATCCAACTAAAGTAAGTCGTGTAGCATTAGAAAATGCAGCATCTATTGCAGCAATGTTATTAACTACCGAAGTTGTTTTGGCAGACGAACCTGAAGAAGGTGGTGCTCCAATGCCTCCTATGGGCGGCGGCGGTATGGGCGGTATGATGTAATATCACCTATAGCGAAATTATTTCGTGTAAAATATTCCCCGATGGTTATTGCCATCGGGGTTTTTTTTTGCCCATTATTGAGTAGAATCCATCTTTACCTCTTTTAAGTTATTCATTTTGTTCGTGTTGATGTAAAAAATTGCAATTATGACAAGGAAATTTATTACTTTACATGTACAAATTTATTAACGTGTAATAGAAGTGTTTACTCAACTTTTACAGGGTTGAATCAGGAAATGCGGAACTGCCGATTTTAAAATTGGAATTAACTAAATCATTCCCCAATGTGTTCGCGATGATGAAAACCTGTTTGATATGGAGATGGCCTTTTTTTGCGCTGTTTTGGGGGCTGTTTTTTATTACATCTATCGGGTTTTCTCAGGTTAATATTGGCGGTGTGGATGCAGGACCATTTACACCAGGAAGTACTATCGCGGTCCCCTTTAGCATTACCAATGGCTGTGCTGAACAAGGCAATACGTTTCAACTTTACTTATCTGACCAGAATGGAAGTTTTGGAAGTGAACGACTAATTGGAACTTATGCTGGTTTCTACAGTACTTATGTGAATGGAATTATCCCAACCACAGGAATTGTACCGGGTACAGGCTATAAAGTACGCGTAAAAACTACCCAACCAGCTTCTGTAAGCATTGAATCAACAACTTTCGAAATTAAGGCCGGATTACCTATTGAAGCCAGGTTGGTAACCAATTATCTTAATCCCGCAAATACGGAAACCTTTGGTACATGTGGAAGCAGGCCTAATAATTCATTTTTCATTACTAATGAATCTACTGCAACAGCAGCAGTTACAGCAGCTATTAAAAATGAATCATCCGGAAGTACATCAACGCTCAATTTCGCCACAAACATCCAAAGTTTCACGGCAGATCAAACGCATTATACTATTGTTGCTACAGCCACTATGCCCGATGGAACGAAAGGCACAAAGGCATATTTATTAGTTAATAACAGGGCCATCACTGCATTTGGCACGTCAGGCAATAACATTGTATGCTTACCGCTAGGTGCCCTGGAGTTCAATGTCGATTACACTTCTCCCGCAGGAATTCAAAACAACTTTCCAGGTAATCGTTATACCATTAGCTGGGGCGACGGAAGCCAGACGGTTTACACCTTATGCGATATTATCAATAATTCAGGAAAAGTAACCCATCCCTACACCAGATCATCATGTGGTAGCAATTCGGTAACCAGTGCAGGTACCATTTACAATGCATTTCCAGTTACCATAAATGTATCAAATGATTTTTGTGGTACCGTAGGAACACCGGTTTCTTCATCGGCAAAAGTGGTGGTTAAACCCATGAATGCCTTTACCTTTCAAACACCATCCTGTACCAATACAGATGTTACCTTTTACAATACATCCATTTTAGGCGAAAACCCGGATACCAATACGCCAACCTGTGCACCTAATAATGTTACCTATAACTGGTATGTAGACGGTGCCATTGCACAGGCCAATAAACCGCGGTCATATAATCTGGTTACACGTTTTTTAACACATGGCGAACATGTGATCCGTTTGGAATCGAACAGCTCTGGTGCTTGTAACGCTGATCCTGTGGAGATGCGGATATGTATCCAGGATCCGCCAAAACCTGAATTTTCACTGCCGCAAAACACCATTTGCGCAGGCGCCACTTTAACTACTACTGATTTATCGGTGCTGGATAATATCTGTGAAGCAGCCAATACCTATTCATGGAACGTTACGCCAGCCATTACTTATGCAAATGGTACAAATGCATCCAGTAAGGAGCCTGCATTTATATTTTCTAATACGGGTATTTATACCATTACTCTAAACATCACTACGCCATCCTGTGGGTTAGTGGCATCAGCCCCGCAAACGGTTGTGGTGAATGAATCGCCAAAAGCTACACTTTCACCAGATATCACTTTATGTAACCTGTCTACTTATGATTTTAATCCAACAACCACAGGGCCAACGAGAACATTAATTGAGGGAACCTATCAGGATCTGGCAGATACTTATACCTGGACGGTTGTACCTGCCGGATCCGGCACCTATAGCTTCACCAATGGAACAACAGCGAACTCCAAATACCCGTCCATAAAATTTGATAATTACGACGAATATAGTGTTACTGTAATCCATAAGAATAACTGCGGAACAGTATCTAAAACACAAAGAATAACTTTTTCAACTGCTCCTGTAATTAATGCAGGTTCAGATGCAGATCAGATTTTATGTTTTACAGGAACCAGTTTTACACTGGCCGGAACCATTACAGGTACAGTAAGTTCGCAAACCTGGATTGGTGGTTTAGGCAATTTCTCCCCAAATCGAAACGACCTGAATGCAGTTTATACGCCAACAGCAGCAGAGAAAGCAAACGGCTCCGTAAACCTGGTATTAAGAGCAACCACTACATTGGCACCGCCCTGTAACCAGATTGATGATGAGATCGTATTAACCATAAAACCAGATATCAGCATAACAAGTGCGGCAAGGAAGTCGATTTGTACCGGAACAAATGTTGATTATACACCAACAGGGCTGGTAAGTGGAACTACTTTTAACTGGACTGCTACCGGATCCGCTAATGTAACCGGAGTTACACCATCTGGAACGGGCGTTATTAACGATTTACTGAATAATTCGGACTTAACCACAAACGGAACGGTAACGTATACCATTATCCCACAAAAAGATGGCTGCGATGGCGTACCATTTAATTTTGTGGTTACGGTTACTCCGAATCCTGATGTGGTCGCTACGGCCGCTAGCCAAACCATTTGTAGCAGTACATCATCTGCCATCACCTTAACGTCAGCCTTAACCAATGTTAATTATACTTATACCAGCACGATAACAGGTGCTATTACAGGGAACAGCAACCGCCCTGTCGCCACAGCAGCAACTGAGATTAATGATGTTTTAATCAATACCGGTACTACATCTGGCGCGGTTACTTATACCATTACGCCAGTATCTGCAAGTGGATGTACCGGGCCGGTAACATCTATAACCATCACGGTTTTACCAAGCGCAACTTTAGCAAGCGCCGGGCCGGATGAATCGGTTTGTAATGCTTCAACTTATACTTTGAAAGGAAATGTTCCGGTAGTCGGGGCAGGAAAGTGGACTACAGTTGCTGCGCCAACAGCGATTACTTTTGATGATGATACGACAAATGATGCGGTAATATCTGGTTTAGTTGCCGGGAATAGTTATACACTGCGCTGGACCATTACTAATGGGAACTGCTCCAGCAACAGTGATCAGGTGACCATTACTGTAAATCCTAATAGTGTTGGCGGTACTACAGGTACTGATTTAACTTTGTGTGCTGGCGCAAATAGTGGCATTATTACTTTATCTGGGCAGGTTGGAAATATCGTTCGTTGGGAAGCTTCTATTGATAACGGCGTAACCTGGGCGAGTTTAAATTCTACTTCTAATCCATATACTTTCACCAACATTGTAGTGACTACCAAATACAGGGCTATTGTACAAAGTGGTTCCTGTTCAGAAGTTCAATCATCTGCCACAACCATTACGATAAACCCCACAACTGTGACTTCAAACGCTGGCGCTAACCAAAGTTTATGTAGCGGCAATGGCGTTACCCTTAACGGAAATAATCCTGCGCCAAATAGTGGTTTATGGACATTAGTTTCAGGCCAGACAGATGTTACGATTAATGATCCAACCTTGTTTAATACGGCTGTTACTGGCCTGATTCCAGGCCAAACCTATCGGTTCAGATGGACAATTGCCGGCTTTGAGGGGTGTCCTCCTTCATTGTCGGAAACAACCGTTACTTATTTCTTTCCGGTAACCAATAGCATCTCAACTGCAGCAGATCCAATTTGTTTTGGTCAAAGTGCTACCATTACAGGCAGTGCGCCAACAGGCGGGAGCGGGGTTTTCAGTTATCAATGGCAAAGTAGTGCAGATGGAAATACATGGACAAATCTTACCAATGCTACCAATAAAGATTTAACGGTGAATGTTTTGGTATCTACTTTCTACCGAAGATTGGTAAATAGTACCATTTGCGTTGCCATGAGTAACAGCGTTCAGGTTGTGGTATTGCCTGCATTGAGTAATAACACCATATCTGCCGATCAAACCATTTGTATTGGCTCGCCTGCGACCCCGCTTATCGGATCTACCCCGACTGGAGGCAATGGAACTTATGTTTATCAATGGCAATCGAGTTTAACTGCAACGGTATGGGCCGATGTTACTGGTGCAACTGGCGCTGATTATACGCCACCTGTACCAACGGCAACCATTTATTACAGGCGTTCTGTTGCCAGCGGCTCTTGCCCCGTGAGCATCAGCAATCAGTTGAAGATTACCGTAAATCTTCCTGCAAAAGCAGAATTTACTTATTCTACAGATGCAGGTTGTGTACCCTTTAACTTAAATTCTGTTAACCTTGCTGCAACGCCATATCCCGATCGAAATGCTACCTATACCTGGTTTGCTAATGATGTACAAATTGGAACAGGGATCAATTTCCCAGGCTATACCATTACAACTCAAAATCAATCTGTTGTTATTAAACTGATTGTAACGAGTAGTTTAGGCTGTAATAGTGATGAATTTTCTCATACTTTTTTTACGCGGCAGGATGTAACCGCTTCTTATACTCAAAATGTTGTTGAAGGATGTGGCCCGCTGAGTGTAAGATTTACCAATACATCCACTTCGCTAACAGATGCTACATTCAGATGGGATTTTGGTAATGGTACTTCTTCCAATCTGGCCGAACCACCGAATGTTGTTTACGCTGCCGATCTCACTGGCAGAGACATCACCTACACGGTAACACTGGAAGCAACAACACCTTGCGGAGTGAGCAGGCAAACCTCAACTGTTTTGGTTAAAGCAGCGCCAATTTCAATTTTCTCACCAGATAAAACTGCCGGATGTTCTCCTTTTACGGTAACCTTCAGCAATACCTCGCCGGGAAATAATGGCACCTATACTTATGATTTCGGAGATGGAACTACGCTAACGAAAACAGATAAAAGCAGTGTTTCACATACCTATAATACCATTGTGGTAAAAAATTATGTGGTCAAAATGATTGCGACGAATGAATGTGGAAGCAATGAATCTTCTTACACCATCAATGTGGCTCCAAATAACATCACGGCCGAATTGGTTGTCAACAGTAATCAGATTCGGGGTTGCGCACCTTTTAGCGTAGACTTTTTTAATAATACGACAGGGGCAAATACCTTTGTTTATGATTTTGGTGATGGCAGCACCGTGGTACGCAACATTTCACCTGAAACGGTTTCGCACACCTTTACCAGAGCCGGAAGATACCGGGTTACACTTTATGCCTCTAATGATTGCTCAAATGCATCCACAACTGAAGAAATAGAAGTTTTAGAACAACCAGAATTGAGCTTCACAGCAGATAAAACCAGCGGATGTGATGGCTTGGTGGTGACCTTTAAAAACAATAGTAGAAATGCAGTCGGCTATCTTTGGGATTTTGGTGATGGAACAACTTCTACCGCTTTTGAGCCAACGCATACTTTTAACGGGGTAGGCAGAAACTTTACTGTAAGCTTAACCGCTACCAATACTTTAGGTTGTACCAATACCATAACTGCAAGCGCACCAATTATCGTTATAGCGCCCCCGGTTGCTACCTTTACGGTATCGCCTGGCAATGAGCTATCTGTTCCTAACTATGCTTTTGGCTTCAGAGATAATAGTGCAGGAGCTGTAAGCTGGGAATGGACTTTTGGCGATGGTGCAGTTTCAACGTTACAAAATCCAAATCACACCTATGGGAATGAGGGAGTTTATACGGTAACGCTGAAAGTGCTTAATCGCGAGGGATGTAGTTCTACAACAGTTCAATCTGTTAGAATTATTGGTGTTCCGGGATATTTAAACGTTCCGAATTCTTTTATGCCAGCGAGTGCGAAGAATGAGATCAGGGTTTTCAAAGCAAAAGGAAGAGGGATTCAGGAGTGGAAAATGTCTGTCTTCAATAAGTGGGGGCAGATGCTTTGGGAAAGTTCAAAGCTGGATGATGGCGCACCTTTAGAAGGCTGGGACGGAACATATAATGGAAAAGAACAGCCACAGGGTGTATATTACTGGAAAATAGAAGTAAAATTTGTAAATGGCAGCGAATGGAAAGGGATGACCTATGATTCATCATCTCCGAGAAAAACTGGTGTAATATATTTAATAAGATAACGATGAGGAGGATGATATTATGCGTACTGATAATGGTACTACCGCTGATTTCAATTGGCCAGGATCATATTTACTCGCAATTTTACAACGCACCAATTTATTTGAATCCGGCACTTACCGGGCAATTTGAGGGCGATATCAGGTTCAATGCGCTCTATAGAAATCAATGGACAGGTTTGGCCAGCGATTTTTCTTACATGAGTGCTTCCGCTGATTTAAATCTCCACCAGATTAACAGTGGATTAGGGATAATTTTCAACCGCAGTAGTGAAGGAACGGCGTACCTGGTCAAAAATAATATTGCAGCGAGTTATTCGTACATCATCGATGGGGATAATTTTACACTTTCTTTTGGCTTGCAGGCAGGCGTAACTAATCAAAAGTTAAACTGGGATAAACTGGTTTTTGGAGATCAGATTGATATCAATTCCGGCTATATTCCCGGAAGTGTTTCTGGCGCAGAGCGGCCTGCAATCGATAGTCGGTTTTACCTGGACGCAAATGCAGGTGCCAATCTGGTTTATGGCAAGTTTATGTTGGGCTTAGCAACGCATCATTTAAACCGTCCGGATGAATCGCTGTCTGGCTTTCAGGCTAAACTGCCTTTGAGGATTTCAGCCAACTTAAGTTATAAAGTCACGCTGATTCCAGATCAGTACGACCGCGATGGGAGCTACCTCATACCATCTGTGGTCATGTATAAACAAGGGAATGTAAATTCATTTAGTGTAGGTACTCAATACAAATATGCCGGAATTAATGCCGGAATCTGGTACCGTAACGATGGAAATTCGAATGGAAATGATGCCATCGTTTTTTCTGTAATTTTTGATATTTTCAATAGAAAAACCAACGGAGAAAAATTCAGGTTAGGAATCAGTCATGATGCGACCACTTCAAAAATTAATTATAGCAATACCGGCGGGACCTCAGAAATTGGGATCGGTTATGAAAAGTATTTTCCAAATAGCGCTAACGGCGGTCGGGCAAATGGCTTAAGGTGTTACGATTTTTACTAATTTAGTGCTGTTAATTTTCGGCAATGAACGATATCCTAGATAATAGCCATTTCATCACACAAAGTGAAGTAAATAAATTTCTGCTCGCCACACTTTTGTGTGGATTAATCGGGGCGGAAAGAGAGTATAGAAGCAAGTCTGCAGGTTTAAAAACAATGATGATGATTGGTTTAGGAGCCGCTTTATTTACTATCCTATCCATCAAAATTGGCCCAACAAGTCAGGATCGTATAGCCTCTAATATCGTCACCGGAATAGGTTTTCTGGGTGCAGGTGTAATTTTTAAAGAAGAAAACCGGGTAAAGGGTTTAACAACCGCTTGTATCATCTGGATTGTTGCAGCGATTGGAATGGCAGTAGGTTCAGGCTATTATGAACAAGCCGTTGGGGTGACAGGAGTGGTTCTTTTAGCATTGATTGTTTTTCCTTTTATAGAAGAAATGGGAGATCGCCGTTTTACGAAAAGAATTTACCGCATTGTTAAAAAACAACATACACAAGGTGATTTGGAAAGTTATGAAGAAGTTTTCAGGGAGAATAAACTGAAGCCGCAACGTGGAAAACATCAATTGGTAAATAACATCATCACCGGAAACTGGACAGCCACTGGCACACCGGTTAACCACCAAAAATTTGTTGAGCAGATGTTGAAGGATAAAGAAATTATAGAATTTGATTTTTAGGTTGATTAGCAGATGCTAAAATCTATAGACTGCTAAAAGGCAAAATTAAAACTTTGATTATACTTTACCCTTACAGGCATTCCACGCTCTCTACCAGGCTCCCATTTTGAAGAGTATTTTAAAACCCTTATGGCTTCCTCGTCTAATAATCTATTTACAGATTTCTCAATAACAATATCTACAATTCTCCCTGTAACATCTACCACAAAACTTGTTTTTACCGTTCCTTTTATTCCATTTCGGTAAGCCTCTTGCGGATATTTTGTTGTTGAAGCGATAAAGTTGTTCCATGATTTGATTCCGCCTCTATATTCAGGAGCTTGCATTGCGGCAGTATATGTATAGGTTTTTCCATCTTTTACACTTTCTCCAGAGATAAATTTGTTTGCTTCATAAACTTCCTTAAATGTTAAGCCAGTTCTGGTGTCATAGCCTGTCCAAACTCCGGTTTTCATACCATCCAAGTAATCACCCTCCTCAACCTTTTCAAATTCTTTGTACTTATTAACGATCTTAAGGTGACCTTTTCCATTTTCAATATTAACTTTTCCTGAAGAGTCAGCATCAAATATTATTTTGAAACTAGTACCAAGAACAAGCTCTGCTAAAGAAGAATTTATTCCAAGCATCTGATTTGGCCGAGCTTCGATAGGAATGTATTCAGTTTCCCTGTATAGCTTCCCATTAGGATGATAATACATTGAAGTACCAGAAGGCATTCCATTTTTATAGTTGATTATTTCAGATCTTCTTCCTAAAGAATCGTAACCAATTACATGACCTTCGTAAATTAAGTTTGGCTCGAAAGCTGATAAATAACCAAGTTTTTTTCTTTTACCACTATTATAAAACTCAAAGAGCTTAAAACGGGTGTCCGCAGAATCCGGTTCCTCAATAATTCTGACAAAATCTGCCTTATCTTTTGTTTCAACTTGTTCGCCGTTATTCTTTAAAAAGTAAACATTTTGTGCTTTCTGGGCATGTACAGATGAAACAATATATAAGCTGAAAAATAAAAGAAAACGTAATTTCATAAATCAAAGTTACTAAGAATTGTCAGCTAAACTAACTACACTATATTACATTATTGAATTTTATTCGTCGTGATTTTAATGAAACAATCATAGCTTTGTATAACTAACTTTCTTTATGATTAAAGAGCAAATCTCCGTTTTCGATATTTTTAAAATAGGCATTGGTCCATCAAGTTCTCATACACTTGGGCCCTGGCGTGCTGCGCAGCAATTCACAGCGTCGTTAACCCAGCAAGGCTTAATTGATCAGGTAGAGATGGTAAAAATATTACTTTATGGATCCCTGGCTAAGACAGGTAAAGGCCATGGTACTGATGTTGCCATTTTGCTTGGATTAACCGGCGCTGACCCCGTTACTTTCGATGTAGATGCGGTTACACCAACGTTTGAAACCATTCAACAAAACAAAAAGCTGAGCCTGGCTGGTGCGCGATCAATCGATTTTGATTACGATAATGATTTGCTTTTCCTTTTTGCTGAAAGTCTTCCGTTTCACCCCAATGCGGTAACCTTTCAAGCCTTCTTAAACAATGGCAAAGCCTTTTCTGAAACCTATTATTCTATTGGTGGAGGCTTTGTAGTTAAAGAAGGAGAGGACAATAGTCAGAAGCCACAGGTTGATTTACCTTTCCCTGTAGAAAAGGCCAAGGAACTGCTTCACTGGTGTTTATCTACCGGACTGAAGGTGAGTGAAATTGTGATGGAAAATGAGTTAGCCTGGAGGCCAGAAGCGGAAACAAAAGCAGGTATCTTGCAGCATTTTGCTGTGATGCGCGATTGTACTTATCGCGGTTGCCATACCATCGGTTTTTTGCCAGGGGGGTTAAATGTGGCCAGAAGGGCTTTTCCACTCAATAAGCGCTTAATGGATAAAGCCGAATACCATGATTACGATTCCTGGATCCAGGCGATAAGAAAAGGTGGAAATGGCTTTAATTATATCTTAGACTGGGTAAGTTGCTTTGCGCTGGCTGTGAACGAAGAAAACGCTTCTTTTGGCCGTGTAGTTACCGCACCAACAAATGGCGCAGCAGGTGTAATTCCGGCAGTGCTTCAGTATTTTATTACCTTTTGTGATGGTTACGATGAAGATAAAATTATTCAATTTATAGCTTGTGCTTCAGAAGTTGGCAGTATTTTCAAAAAAGGCGCCACAATCTCAGCCGCGATGGGCGGTTGCCAGGCAGAAATAGGTGTTTCATCAGCAATGGCTGCTGCGGCATTAACCGAGTGCCTTGGCGGCTCGCAACGACAGGTTTTAATGGCTGCTGAAATCGCCATGGAACATCATTTGGGTTTAACCTGCGATCCGATTGGGGGCCTGGTGCAGATTCCGTGCATCGAACGCAATACTATGGGTGCCATTAAGGCCATTACTGCAAGTCAGCTGGCCTTGCAAAGTAATCCTGATAAGGCCAAAGTAAGTTTAGATGCAGTAGTAAACACGATGTGGGAAACGGCTCTAGATATGAATGCAAAATATAAAGAAACCTCTGATGGAGGCCTGGCCACGAATATTCCGATTAGCTTGCCGGAGTGTTAGCGCTCCAGGATTAACCACCTAACACCCCTAAGCAACTATCTAAATTTCATGAATGAACATCAATTTGCGAAGTTTTGGCGGCCTTTGTTGAGGGAAATACTTCAAAAGTACCGTTATCAAAACTTGCGAAAACTCTTCAGCGCTCAGGCTTTTGATTTCATAGTTGATAATATAATTTTAAACAGCTTTTTAGGTGCAAGAAAAAAGATAGCTGTGGGTTTTTACTTTTTAAGGCAAACTCGTTCTGTGTCTTCTCTTCGAAAACTTTGAGTTCTTTGTGGTTAAGCTTAAAACAATCCAAATTTGGTCAGAACCAGCCACCATAAAGCCGTGGTAACAAAAGACAATAATATTCCAATTCCCACCACCAGGTTCGATAGTTTTGGATTCAAATTATATTGATCGGCAACTACCCCGGCGGTTAACAGCGTAGGCATTGCCATCTCAAAAATAGTGATTTTAGCAATGGTTCCATTCAGACCCAGAAGTACTGCAATCAATAAAACAGAAAGCGGTGCTAAGATCAGTTTGTAGAGTAAAGCAATACTGATGTGTTTCAGTTCGCTAAACCAACCACCAAATTTCAGTTGTAAGCCGATCGAAAATAAAGCGAGTGGCCCAACGGTTCCGGAAAGTTTTTCGAATAAAGGATCGAAGGAAGAAATATCTAAAAACCTTGGGATCACCAAAGCTAAGATGCATCCCAGTAATGGTGGAAATGTTAATACTTTTTTCACGACCAGCTGTGCGCTTAGCTTTTGCTGTTGTGAGGCGCGGATGGCTACAATGATTCCAATGGTAGATAGGAGTGTAAACGTAACCTGATCGCAAATGATGGCGATCGGAATTTCCTTTTCACTAAAGTATGCCATAATCAGCGGAAAACCGATAAATGAAGTATTGCTCAAGGAACTTACCAGTTTCAAACCACCTGAAGTCGCTGTGCTTAACTTTCTGATGCGACTGTAGATGGTGATAAATATCCAGCCAAGCAACCAGATGCAAATAGGAGCGAGCGCCGGAAAGAGTAAATCTTTCGACCATGTGATGTGAGGTAGGTATTTAAACGATACTGCAGGTAGTGCGATATAGATAATCCAGGCATTAATGCCTTTATGTGCATCTTTGGGTAAGGTTTTGCTTTTTCTAAACAGAATTCCGGCTATGATGCATAAGCCAATGAGGATGAAATTTGCCATTGCGTAATGCAAAGATAAGTGTTAAAAGAAAAACGCCAATAAGAAAGCTTACTGGCGTTTAAATTATGCTGATGGTTTTGGCTTTTTCTTGTGCCAAACCTTTTTCTTTCCATTGTTTTGTTGTGGTGGACGTTTTTCCTCTACGTGAGTAATTTCCATGGTAGAAATGTGTTCTGGGAGTGACATGCGCTGAACAGGCTTTTCAATCAATCGCTCAATGTTATCAAACTTGCGTTTATCCCTTCCGTTAACCAAGGTAATAGCAGTTCCTTTAGTTGCTGCTCTGGCTGTCCGGCCAATGCGGTGCACATAATCTGCAGGATCGCCAGGTACATCGTAATTAATAACCAGGTCAATTCCTTCTACATCAATTCCGCGTGATAATACATCTGTTCCTATTAAGATGGGCAATCTTCTGTTTTTAAATGCCAAAAGAATATCCTCACGTTCTTTTTGCCCTAAATCAGAGTGAAAAGCTTCTGCTTTAATTCCTAAGCTTTTGAATGTTTTATATAGCGCTTTAACTTTTTCTTTGGTTGACGCAAAGATGATGCTGCTTTTATATTTGTCATCCTTAAAAATATCGGTTAATAAAGCTTGTTTTTGCTGATCGTGGATATTATAGGCTTGTTGATCTATGCCTTCTGCAGGTTTTGCAATCGAAATGGTAATCTGCTGTGGATCATTCAAAATCTTAGCCGCCATTGTCCTGATTTTTGGCGCCATGGTTGCAGAGAAAAGCAAAGTCTGCCTTTTCTTAGGCAGGTAACTGATAATGCGGATAATATCGTCGTAAAAACCCATATCCAACATCCTGTCTGCCTCATCCAATATTAAATGCTGCAAATGTTCAAGCTTAAGAACGCCAGAGGATAAATGCGCCATTAAGCGGCCAGGTGTTGCAATAATGATGTCTACACCTTCCCGCATGGAACGTTTCTGCTGTTCATAAGCAATCCCATCACCACCGCCGTAAACAGCAAGTGAACTTATATTGGTGAAATAAGCAAGCGCTTCAACCTGCAAATCGATTTGTTGAGCGAGCTCACGGGTAGGAGCTAAAATTAAAGTGTTGTTATGTCTATCAGTGGCACGGCTAATTTTGTCCATCACAGGCAATAAATAGCTGGCAGTTTTACCTGTTCCGGTTTGGGCGCAGGCAATCAGATCGTGATTATCTAAAATTACCGGGATGGCTTGCTCTTGGATCGGCGTGGCGCTTTTATATCCCATCGCCATCAGGCCTTCATATAAATCGGGGCCGAAGTTAAAATCGTTAAAATTCAATCTAATGTGTTTATATCTTTTAGCAAAAGTACCTCAAATTAAGGCGAATAGCAAACTACATTTAATATCAAATTTATCTTGGGGTAGATTTTTAGTGAGTTAATTATGCGAAGATCAGAAATCCCTCGCAATGGCGGTCATGATTGAAATCTCAATAGCTGAATTAATACTCCAAGCCAGCTAAAAGCAATGTTCAGTGTATATCAGTTATAAACCCCGTCGTTTTTTAAATCTACCAGGATCAGAAGTAAAATTGATAGGTTTAGTTTATATACGTTGGCCTGGAAATTTTCCTGACTAATCTATCAAAGGATTCTAATCCTTGAAGAAATTGCTAAATTGATTCTTTATTCCGGTTTCCCCAGCCACCACACCTGCGTTTATATTCCTCTTTAAACTTGGCGCGTTCTTCATCGTTCATGTTTTGCCATTTCGAACGCATGCCCCACGCTTTTTCCCGGAAACGATTGCCTCCACCTTTATTAAAATTGCCAAAAAGTAACCTGCACAATACCAATAAGCCAAGTGCCTGCCAAAAATTTAATTGCCCGGCATGTGTTACTTCTGGTAAAATCCAGTTCCATAAATACATTACAACATAGCCCAGTGCTGTTGCAATGAGTGCAATAACAGGGAGACACAAAAGGAATTTTATGCCTTTACTAAATTTTCTATTGCTCATTTTCTTTTGTTTAATAGTTTATAAATTCCTGATACAAATTTCGCAAGCGGCTACGTAAATGCTTTACCGCATAGCCTTTTCGCGAGATAAGCGTTTTAATATTATCACCGGTTTCATTCGATAAATCCTGGAAAGTACGCTCTTCCAGTTCATTCTGAATAAATACATAACGTTGTTTCTCAGGCAACTCCTTAAGTGCAAGGAATAACTGGTCCCAAAAAAGTTTTTTTAAACTTTCTTCTTCCGGAGAGAAGGATTCCGAAAGCAAAACTTCTCTAAAGTTAAACTCCCCGTCTTCGTTCTCATAACTAAAATCATCCAGCAAAGCTTCTTTTTGTTTCCGGTGTTTATCGGTAATCTTGTTTCTGGCTACGCGGTATAACCAGCCACTAATTTGCTCAATTGCACCAGCCTCTGGCTGATTACTTAGCTGATACCAAACATCCTGTAAAATATCTTCGGCGTCCTCATCTGTATTTACCCGCCCACGGATAAAGCTGAAGAGGCGTTTGCCATAACTGGCAACTGTAGAAATGATATTTTGGCTTTCGTTATCTGGCACGAACAATGGCGTTATAAATCAGTAGACGAATGAGATTTAATTTTACTCTAAAGATATTCAGTTTTCTAAGGATGGACCTGTGGAAAAACCAAAAAAAAAGCCTTCCTTTTTGAGGAAAGCTTTAGGCAAACTAATAAGTTTGATTTATTTTTTAGTAGTATCTGCTGGTCTTGCAGGTGCTGTGTTATTGAAGTTTCCGCCAATTGGAGATGGAGATGGTGTTTTATCTAAACGTTCCTGAATTGAGGAGTTTCCAACAGCCGTCGCACCACCACCGCTTTTTGCAACAGTAGTAATGGCTAACGTTAACACTACGATGAAGGTTAATAAGATCCATGATCCTTTTTCCAAAACATCACCAGTACGTTGCACACCAAACATATTGCTTGTGCCACCACCAGTTGCTAAACCACCGCCCTTAGGATTTTGTATCAAAACAAATAAACCTAAAGCAATACACACAACAATTAATAAAATGATTAAAAAGGTTATCATGGTAATATTATATTTTAAAATTTCTTTTCTATAGATTGGATAAGATCGGCAAAGTAACCACTTTTTTCTGGATATTTCAAACTTAATTTTTTATAAGTATCTATCGCTTTGTGATAAAGCATTTGCTCGATGTAAATTTTTGCTAAAGTTTCAGAAACGAGGTCGTAACGGTCTTCTGCGCTCTTTTTAGCCTTGTTTTCATTGTCGATTTGCTCTGGCTTTGGCGGCTTTATTGTTGGGTCCTCTTTTAAAAACTTCTCAATAATTTCTGCACCCTTGGCATCCTTCACATCGGCAGAAGGATATTCTGCTAAATGATCTGCAACTTCAAACGGCGTTTGAATGTGGAATATGTGTTCAACGTACTGCTGCTGAAACTCAGCAGTATCTTTTTGCCGCACTGGTTGTTGTTTAATAATCTCCGGTTTCGGTTGAACATATGGCTGAAAAATCTGTTCGTGTTCTTTTCGGGTTTTCGATAGCCACCATAAAAAAGTATATGGTAATTGGTCATCGTCGTACTTAGAAACAAAATTTACATCATGACTATCAGGAACAACTGTTTCAATTACAGGGGCTGTACGAACTACATCTGTACTGAGTTTATGTTCAAAGGCGAAGAAATCAGTTGCTGCAATGCCCTCTATAAATAAATCTTCTTCAGCTTGAAAATCAGTAAGATCGATGTTTGAGCCAGGTAAACTGCCCGTTCTCTCTACAACTGGAGATGCTATAGATTCAACTGAAATTTGTTCAGTATCAGCTTCAATATTTTCCTGTTTCTTTTCTGGAACAATGCCCGCTATTTCCTCGTTTTCTTCTGCTTGTTCAATCAGTAACGGTTCCTCCTGAACTGAAACCATGTTTAACACCTGAAAAAGTGTATTCCCGTGGCTATAGAGCGCGGCCTTTGGAATAAAAGAGGAATCAGCCTTGGCTAATAGTAAATGAATAGGTTGAGCATAGGGAAATTTTACCGCAAGTTCCTGAAGCATGGGTACATGCTCCTGACCAACCTTGCCAGGTTGAGCGAGTAAATTTGCCAATAGCTGCTGCTGATTCATTATAAAGGTTTGTCGCTAAGTTAAAAAATGTAAGCGGGTTTTTGAAAGTTTTATGTTATTACGGCTATTAATATCAATTACCATTGTGCAAATGCACGATTAAAAATATCTTCCGTAAGTTGTCTGTTGATGTTTTCTATTGCGCCAGGCAATGCCGACTGAATTGGTGCGCCATTGAGCGGGAAATCAAAGTATTTAGTAAAGCTTTCTTCAAAGCTTTCTTTCTCTTTACCTGCTGTGTTATTGGTGTATTTTACAGCTACCGTAACGGTTAGACGATTGGCACCTGCTGTCGGTGTAGTACTCGATTGTAAGGCCACAGGCTTAATATCGTAACCAGTAATTCTTCCTTCAAATACAGCATCGCCCTCTGTTGAAGAAATACTTAAGCTCGTTTGATTACGAATTCTGGTTTTTAATGCTTCGGTAAATTGATTGCTTAGCGTCGGTACTACCAAAGGTGCGTTGTTTTCAAAAACCTTCACTACAACGGTTTTTAAACCTACGGTTGATGCTCCGTTAAATTTGTAAGAACATGCCGTAAGTGCCGCAATTACAAGGATTACAAATATTTTTATCTTCATTTAAGCTGGGTGCTGATTTAATTGCTTTACCATATAGTTAATGCATTGAGGCGGTATTTATTGCCTACAAATTTAATTCTTTAATTTTTCTGTAAAGCGTGCGCTCCGAAATGCCCAATTCCTGCGCTGCAAATTTGCGCTTCCCCTTGTGCTTTTTCAATGCTTTTTTAATCAGATCAGATTCCTTATCAATTAAGGACAAAGATTCTTCAATCTCTTCAGCATCGTGTGCATAGTAATCTGAATTATTGCTGTTGTTATTATTATTATTGTTCGGCGCAGGCTGCTGGATAGTAAAGGTATGCTCCTGACCACCAGGTAACTCAACATCTCTATACAGCTGATTGATATACTGTGGATTGTCTGCCAGTACGCTCGCCGTATTCCCGCCGTGTTGGATAATTTCGGCAACCAGTTTCTTTAGCTCAACCATGTCTTTTTTCATGTCGAACAACACTTTATAAAGAATATCTCTTTCTGTAAAATCTTCTTTTGATTGCGAATTGATCGTCATTGGCAGATTACTTCCCGCTTCATTTGGGATGTAATTTAAAATTGCAGGTCCGGTAACGTTCCTGTCTTTTTCCAGTACGCAGATTTGTTCAGCAATATTCTTCAGCTGGCGAACATTTCCCGGCCAACTGTAATTGGTCAGAATTTGAACAGCATCTGGCTCCAGGTGTAAAGAAGGGCTACGATATTTATCACTAAAATCTGCAGAGAATTTCCTGAAAAGCAGGTAGATATCTTCTTTTCTTTCGTGAAGCGGCGGAATGCGTAGTGGCACCGTATTTAACCTGTAATATAAATCTTCGCGGAATTTTCCGTTTTTAACGCGGTGATAAACATCAACATTGGTTGCCGCAATAATGCGGACATCTGTTTTTTGCACCTTTGATGAGCCCACACGTAAATACTCGCCACTTTCTAAAATCCTTAATAAGCGTGCCTGGGTTCCGAGCGGTAATTCTGCAACCTCATCTAAAAAGATTGTACCGCCATTGGCTACTTCGAAATAGCCTTTTCTGGCTTCGTGAGCGCCTGTAAATGAACCTTTCTCATGTCCGAAAAGTTCCGAATCAATGGTTCCCTCAGGGATGGCACCACAGTTTACCGCAATGAATGAGCCGTGTTTACGTGCGCTCATCTGATGGATAATCTGTGAGAATACCTCTTTACCACTTCCACTTTCTCCAGTAATCAAAACCGACATATCTGTTGGTGCAACCTGGCTGGCAATATCTATGGCACGATTAAGTAACGGCGAATTGCCAATAATCCCGAATCGTTGTTTTATATTTTGTGTATCCATTCTTTAAGGTTGAAAGTTGAAAGTTAAGGTCTTGCGTTATACACTAGCTGCGTAACATTTAACTCGTAACCTGTAACTCCTTTATTTGTTCAAAGTTGAAAGTTAAAGGTTGAAAGTCATGTGTGTTATATCACTTGACCTATAACATTTAACCAGTAACTCTTTATTGTGTTAAAAGTTGCAGGTTAAAGGTTGAAAGACATGTGTATTATATCACTTGCCCCGCAACCATTAACTCGTGTAACCCTTTTTTAAACTATCCTTCCAATTAGTGTTGCTGATGTACATTTTTCAATCAATACATTCGCATACTGACCGGGTTTTACGCCGTCAATAGCTGGAAAAATTGCCATTGCACCGCTATCTCCGCGTCCGCAATAATCAAGATCAGATTTTTTGGAAGTTCCCTCTATTAATACGCGCACGGTTTTTCCAACCCATTCCTGTAAACGCATTAATGAATGTGCTTGCTGCTTTGCCAAAATTTCTGCTAAGCGGCGTTTTTTTACCTCTTCCGGTATATCATCTGCTAATTTACGTGCCGCTAAAGTTCCTGGTCTTTCAGAATAAGTAAAGTTATAAGCAAAATCATACTCCACATAATCCATCATGCTTAAGGTTTCCAGGTGTTCTTCTTCAGTTTCAGTGCAGAACCCTGCGATGATATCCGTTGAAATTGCGCAGCCTGGAATAATTCTCTTAATCGCATCGATCCGGTTGATGTACCATTCGCGGGTATAAGTACGATTCATCAATTCCAAAATACGGCTATTGCCAGACTGAACCGGTAAGTGAATGTAATTACAAATGTTATCGTATCTGGCAATGGTTTCTAAAACTTCATCCGTAATATCCTTAGGATGAGAGGTAGAAAAACGAACCCTTAAATCAGGATTAACCAATGCTGTTTGTGCTAACAGTTGTGCAAAGTTTACGGTTTCCGTTCCATCTTCAGATGTCCAGGTGTATGAATCTACATTCTGGCCCAGCAACGTTACTTCGCGGTAGCCAGATTCGAACAAAGATCTCGCTTCTTCTATTATAGAATGTGCATCCCTACTTCTTTCACGCCCTCTGGTAAATGGTACCACACAGAAAGAGCACATGTTGTTACAACCACGGGTGATGGAGATAAAAGCGGTGATGCCGTTGCTGTTTAAACGAACCGGACTAATATCGGCATAAGTTTCCTCACGGGATAATAATACATTTACTGCCTTATGGCCACTTTCTACCTGCTCAATTAAGTTTGGTAAATCACGGTAAGCATCCGGCCCAACAACAACGTCAACCAATCTCTCTTCTTCCAAAAATTTAGATTTTAAACGTTCTGCCATGCATCCCAAAACACCAACGATTAATTTTGGGTTACGGCGTTTTTCTACCCCAAATTGTGATAAGCGATTTCTAACCCTTGTTTCTGCATTTTCGCGAATGGAACAGGTATTTATAAAAATAACATCTGCCTGGTGATAATCTCCAGTAGTCTCAAATCCGGTTTCTGAAAGGATAGAAGCCACAATTTCACTGTCTGCGAAATTCATAGCACAACCATAACTTTCAATATATAGTTTGCGTGCGTCGGCTTTTACTGGGGCATCTAAAATTAGCGCTTCACCTTGTCTGGCCTCGTCATGCGTTTTATCCTGTACTTGTAAATCAATCATTCTTTAAAAAGATTTTGGGATTGCAAAAATACACAAATTAAATTAAAAGTGACAAATTGGCACATTTAGTTTAAATGTTTACAGCTTTATTATAACCGTTAAAAACTGATCTTAGTGATGCGTAAAAAGAATATTACAGTCATCATCCGGCTAACCGCCTTTTTGAAGGGTGAAGGCAAAAGTGGTTCCAATACCTGGCGTACTGCGAACGGAAATGGTTTGTTGATGCGCTTCCAGAATGTGTTTCACAATGGCCAGTCCCAATCCTGTTCCGCCCACTTCTCTCGCTCTATGGGTATCAATGCGATAGAACCGTTCGAAAAGTCGGGCGAGGTGTTTTTCTTCGATCCCAATGCCATTATCGGTAACTTCAATAAGAAACTGATCATGCAATTCGAAGATTTTGATAGCGGTTTCGCCGTTTTCTATCCCATATTTTATGCTGTTCACGATAAGGTTAATCAACACCTGCCTGATTTTTTCCCGATCGGCATTTACACTGGTGATGGCTGTATATTTATCTTTGAAGAATAGTTTAATGTTTTTAGCCTTCGCCCGGTCATCGAGGTTTTCCATTGCCTCTTTGGCTAGTGACACAAAATCAAATTTTTGGTAATTGATGGGTGATTCACCGGTTTCTAGTTTTGCAATGGCATCTAAATCATTAATTAAATAACTAAGCCTTTCCACATTGTTTTCTGCTTTCTTGAGGAATTTTACGGCCATTTCGGGATCGTCTACAATGCAATCCTGTAGCGTTTCAATATAGCCCTGAATAGCAAATAGTGGTGTTTTAAATTCATGCGATACATTAGAAAGGAATTCCCGCCGAAATTGCTCCTGTTTTTTAAGCAAATCAATCTCTTTTTTCTTTGCGCCGGCCCATTCTTTAACTTCCTGTTCTACATCATTTATCGGATCGGAACTTACATACTCACCTAAAGCATCCTTAAGGTCTTTTCCAAGTTTTAAATTGTGTATCAGTTTGTAGATGAGCTTGATTTTATTGTAGATATATTTTTCCAGCAGGTAATAAAAAACAAGAAAACTGCTCAAAAAAGACACGCCAAAAGAGATGGCGAGATAGTAGAAACTATGCTGGAAGTAAAAGTTAACCATCCCTATGGATAGCGCAACAGCAAGAGCTGTAAATAAAACCAGTACACTTAATTTCATGCTTGCAATTTAGCGGTTTTATATTAAATCGATGTTAAGCCAGTTGCTTTTCAGTTAAATATTTCCAATACCTTCTGGGCACATGTTGCAAGTGAAGTTTGGTGTTTTTCCGGGCCACAATATTGGCGCTCTTAAAATAATCTTTCCATAAAACGGCATAAAGTTCTTCCTTCTCGTCCATCATGGCGAGTGAAGGATTTGCACTTTTCATACCTTCAGAAAAGTTAATGACTACTTCTTGTACGGTGTTTAAATCATAATGAAGGCCATATTTACGTTTTAAATCGTAAATGATCCATTGTTGATCTGCATAGCGATTTTTAAAATGATTTGAAATTAAGGGCAGCACGTTAAAATCAGGATCTATCGACGTATAGAACATTCCATCTCCTGTTTTCTGAAACCTGATAAATGCTTCCATCCGGTGCTTTTCGCGCTCTACGCTTTTAGCGTATTTCGCCAGGGCAATTACATGGCCGTTTCCGTAATTCGCCGCTGCACCAATTTCATTTTCAAAAATATAAATGGCAAATTGAAAAAGGTGATCATAAGCTTCAGGAATTTCAGATAAATAGCTACAATAAAAAGTTCGCTGCCAATCTTTTTTTAGTTTCTTCTGCAGGCCTTTCCAAACGCGATCGGCTTTTTCCTGGTTGGCAATAATTTCGATAGTTTCTGTAAAAGCTTCCGGCTGAGAAATCATATTAAATTTCAATGTCGTAGGCCCGGGTTTACGTTCAAACCATTCGAATACTGCCGTGAGTAAGCCAGTAAGTGAACCATCGAAAGTGTAAATCATCAACTATTTGATTAACTTAAAATAAGATGAGCTGATTGTTATCCGTTTTTAAATATTTACTTTGGCTCTCTGCCATAATAAAAGCCTTTATCTGTATGCCCTGATAATCTCTTAACTGGTAAGGGCTATCTGCACAGGTGATAAAATGTTTTGCTCGGTTATATGCCACGCCAATTTTTTTTAACTGATCAATTCTTAACCTGCCGAACTTTCTCGCCTGAACGATTTTCTTTGCAGACATTACGCCTATACCAGGAATGCGTAGAATCATTTTATAATCTGCTTTGTTAATATCAACGGGGAAATGCTGCATATTTCGAATCGCCCAGCTTAATTTTGGATCGATATCTACATCTAGATTCGGATTGGCATCATTTAAAATTTCCTGAACTTTAAATCCATAAAAGCGCATGAGCCAATCTGTTTGATATAGTCTGTTCTCTCTCAGCAAGGGCGGTTGAGTGCCTAAAATAGGCATTCTGCTATCATTACTGATGGGTACATAGCCAGAGTAATAAACCCTTTTTAAAGCGAAGTTTTTATAAAAAGCATTTGCAGTATACATAATGTCTTTATCACTTTCTGGTGTAGCACCGATCACCATTTGAGTACTTTGACCAGCCGGAACAAACTTTGGAACATGTTTGATCAATTTCTTATCTGCTGCAAACTGTACAATATTTTGCTGAACAAAATCAAGTGGCTTAATTACATCTGCATGGTTCTTTTCCGGAGCTAAAAGTTTTAATCCAGCTTCTGTAGGCATCTCCAGATTAATACTCATCCGGTCGGCATATAAGCCCGCCTCCTTGATTAGTTCTTCGCTGGCACCAGGAATGGTTTTTAGATGGATATAGCCATTATAGCGTTGTTCTAATCGAAGTTTTTTACAAACCAAAAGCAAACGCTCCATGGTAAAATCTGCATTTTTGAAAATCCCTGAACTCAAAAACAGCCCTTCAATGTAATTTCTGCGATAAAAATTCATGGTCAGATCCACCACCTCATCCACTGTAAAAGCTGCGCGTTTGATGTCGTTACTCTTTCTGGAAACACAAAATAGGCAGTCGTAAATACAGTGATTGGTTAGGAGGATTTTTAGTAATGATACACAGCGGCCATCTTCGGTATAGGTATGGCAAATGCCCGAGGAGTGACTATTACCAATACCTTTATTATCATTTTTGCGCGTACCACCACTTGATGAACAGGAAACATCATATTTAGCAGCATCGGCAAGAATATTTAGCTTTTCACGAATTCGATCTGACATAATTTTTTATTTACTAACAAATATAGCTATATGGCTAAAAATATTAGCAAATAAAGACAGGGAAACTACTCTTTATCGGAATATTAGTTTTGCTGGCGATGTTGCATGATCATCACTTAAAAAGTAGATTGAGGCAGTTTTGCTATTTCGAAGAGATTAGTTGCCTTCCCATTCGCAGTAAAACTGATCAAGATAATCTAGCATAAACTGATGCCTTTTTTCTGCAATTTTTTTTCCTGCGGCAGTATTCATCATGTCTTTTAAAAGCAAAAGCTTTTCATAAAAATGATTAATGGTTGGTGCGGTTGTATGCTTATAACTTTCCTTTGACAGGTGTTCCTCTACTTTAACAGCCGGATCATATAATACCCGGTTTTTAAAGCCACCATAAGTAAAAGCCCTTGCAATCCCGATGGCGCCAATGGCATCTAAACGATCGGCATCCTGAACAACTTGCATTTCTTTTGAGGTAAAGCCATTGCCATCAAAACTATTTTTGAAAGACATGTGCTGGATAATGAGTTTTACATGTTTGACCGTTTCATCATCTATCGAAATAGATTTCAGGAAAGATTCTGCAATATTGGGTCCCAGTTCTTCATCGCCATTGTTAAATTTAGGATCAGCAATATCATGTAAAAGTGCTGCAAAGGCAATAACGAGTCTGTTGCCTTGTTCTTCCTTATTTATGTTTACAGCGGTTTTATAAACACGCTCAATATGAAACCAATCATGACCGGCTTCGGCATCTTTTAAGGTTTTCTGTACGAAAGTTATGGTTTTTGTTATAGGATCTTGCATTGTTTAATATTTGCAATAAAGATATTGGAAATATGCGCAAGGATAGAAAAATGATATCAACAGCGGAAGTTATTAACTCACCGCCGCTGCTCTGTGCTCATCATCAGAGATAATCTTTATTAAATCGTTCGGATTTAAAGTTAACAAATGCGTTACTTCAACCTCCAAAATTTCAGAAACCTGAAATAACCGATCAATTGTAAGTTTACTATAGCCAAGCTCAATCTTACTATAGGCATTCTGCGAAATTTTTAACTTTGCCGCTAGATAATCTTGAGTGTAATCTCTGTATTCTCTAATTTTTCTGATATTCCCGGCAACGTTTTTCGTCTTCAAAGCTAATACATCTTCCATAAAAAGGGATAATTTTTAATATTTTCAATATATACGATTTTTTTATTCCTATAGATTTTCAGAATGGTACTTTTTAGCACTATAAGGAATCATACCCGTGAATAGACGAAGAATATATTTTAAACAATCACATGGCCTAATAGTTTAATATATTTCTTTTGTTTGGTATCGCGTCAAGGCCTGGCTGTTTTAATCAACGATTAGTGGGTTAGAAGTTAAAGGGAATTTTAGAATTAGACACATATGTATTGGCCGGTGTTTTATTCTATCCTATGTTTAAGGCTAATAAAATTCTATTTAGAACAGCCAGGGGAAGATGTAGCATTTAAATGGGATTTGATTGTACCTATGCCAGTAAAAAAACAAACCCTGAATTCCCTGTTAATCTGTTTTAGCAGATATCAGAAAATTCAGGCTGATTGAAATGTTATTAGGAAACAACTTCCTGCTCTACCAACGGCGCGCGTCGGGAGCCATCATACAATTCATATTCCAGTAAGCGGCAGTCCAGTTTTCCATTATAAAATTCCAGTTTTCGCGAAGCTTTTAAACCTATTTTCTTAGCGAGATCAGGATTACCAGTAAAAATATACCCGGCATATCCCTTGCATTTTGTTTTCATGTAATCGCCCATGCGTTTGTAAGTTTGCTCGAGTTTACTATGAACACCCAAACGCTCGCCGTATTCCGGATTAAATACTACTGCACCTTTTCCTTCCTCGGGAACAGAGGTAAGTTCGAAATCACAAACTTCAAATTCGATTAGGGTGTCCACACCTGCAGTTTTTGCATTTCTGCGGCTAACTTCTACAGCATCTTCAGAAAGATCGGAGGCAATAATTTTCAAATCAGGATTTTTAATTACCTGATCTTTTAAAACTCTTCGCTCTGCAAAAAAGGCTTCTTCTTCATAGCCTAAGATATGCATAAAAGCATAGTTCATTCGGTATAATCCAGGCGCCCGGTTTGTTGCAATTAGTGCTGCTTCAATAGCTAAAGTTCCGGAACCACACATTGGATTGATGAAAGGTGATTTACGATCCCACTTGGTGGCATAAATTACGCCGGATGCCAGAGCCTCTAACATTGGTGCCTTACCAGGGATTTTCCGGTAACCGTGTTTGGCCAGCGTTTCACCCGAAGTATCCATAAAAACATCTGCATCTGCGTCTTTCCAGTATAAATGCACCACTGCTTTATTCGCATCAGATCCGGAATCAGGGCGGATTCCTTTTATCTCTTTCATGCGGTCTACAATCGCATCTTTTACCTTTAAATTGGCAAACAGGGGGGTAGTGATATTAGGATTATCAACATTAGAGGTTACAGAGAAATAACCCGAAAAATCGATCAGTTCTTCCCATTCAATTTGCTTAATCTCGTTGTATAAATCATCAGGCGTAATGGCCTTGAAACTTTTGATCGAATATAAAATCTGACTGGCGCAGCGCAAGTTCAAATTCAGCTTGATACACTCTGTAAGGGTAATATTTAGCTCAACGCCAGTTGGAAAGGCTCTTTCGATTGTATAACCTAAAGCCGTAACTTCATCTTGTAAATACGGAGAAAGGCGTTTATTGCAGGTGATAATAACCTTGCTTTTATTGTGGAAAACTTGCATCATAATATATGCGAAGTTATCAATAAAATTATAGAGATTTGGCTTTTATACGTACAATATTAGTATTAGTTATGGAAATTAAAGGAAAAGTACACGAAGTAGGTGCAACGCAGCAGGTGAGTGAAACGTTTAAAAAACGTGATTTAATAGTAGAATACGCAGAAAATCCAACATACCCAGAATATATTCGTTTTGAGGCTTTACAAGACAAAACTGCATTATTAGATACATTTAAAGCGGGTGATGAGGTTGAGGTTTTCTTTAATTTACGCGGTCGCCCATGGACAGATAAAACAGGTAAAACGTCATATTTTAACAGTTTGGTCATTTGGAGAATCAATGCTGTTGCAGCAGGCGCTTCACCAGCATCAGCCCCTGCTTATGCAGCTCCGGTTGATGTTAGCAATGCACCAGGCGAAGACGATGATTTGCCTTTCTAAATAAAGAATCTTTTTTTAAGCAAACAATTTTGAACCATGCCGGGGCCTTTGCCCCGGCATTTTTTTTGTTATCGCCCTGCTTAAATCTTCATTTACAGCAGTATATCCGTTGTTAAAATATGTTAAAAACAGGTTTCTCAACTCCTGAATCATTATTTTTGATATCTGATTAAATTTAAAAATGTTCCCTCATCATCTTTTTAAAAAGTAAGGTAGTTTCAGATTAATGAAAAAAAGAAGTTTTTGGTTTATAACCGTATTAATGACGGTGGCTTTACTTGGTGTTTTTGTAATGCAATTGTATTACATCAGGGAGGCATATAACTTAAAATCTCAACTTTTTGATGAACAGGTAAACCAAACATTGGCTAACGTTGTCAAAAAAATAGAACGTTTAAATGTAGCGGATCACCTGACTAAAAAAGATGCAGAAAATAAACTCAGAATGCTCCAGGATTCGAGACAACGGGCGCTTGATATTAAAGATTTAAGACAACAATATGCGCAGGAATCTGAACTGAGACAAGCCGAAAGGGAAAATCAAATTGAAAATTACTTAAATCAGCAGGATAGTATTATCAGGGTTTCATACCGTGGGCCAAAACTAATTTCTGAAAACGAATTCAGATCGCTTTCTGCACCAAAATCTTCAATTACAGGCACACGCCTGGATGTTGAAATGGATGCCTTTGTTGATTTAAAAAGTTTAAACCTCAAAGGATATAGCATGAGGACCAAGTTAATTTCTCCAACGGCTAAGACTTTTAATTTCAGAACCCCTCAAAACTTGCCAGATACCATCAGGTATTTGGTGGCCGATCCGATGACAGGTAATCCATTGCTGGTTGGCCTACCTAAAATTTCAGAAGATTTAAATAGAAAGTTTAAACGTCAGGATGAAATTGCCAGAAAGAAGTTGGAACTTAAAATTGCTTCTCTAGGTAAAGATACCTTTTCTTATACCCGTTTAAGTGTAGTGGAAGATGTTTCTAAAGAGCTGCAGGAAGTAAATGTTCCTTTATATCAGCGGATAAACTTTAATGTGTTGGGTGCCTTGCTTAAAGAAGAATTGCTTACCCATAACATTAATCAGAAGCCATCATACAAAATTTCGCTGGCCAAAAAAGATTCTGTTTTATACATGGAAGCTTCAAATGCGAAGCAGGAATTTTTACCAGAAAACACGTATAAAATTCCGCTTTTTGGAAATGATTTGTTCCGTGATCCCGGAACATTGATTGTGAGTTTTCCTAATAAAAATTCTGCTATTGTATCCAATTTGAGTGCAACACTGGCGTCATCTGTAGGATTACTTTTGGTACTGGTTTTTATTTTTTCTTATACGCTTTATGCTATTTTAAAGCAGAAGAAAATATCAGAGATGAAAACAGACTTCATCAATAACATGACCCATGAGTTTAAAACGCCAGTGGCCACGATTATGATTGCAAGTGAAGCGCTTAAAGATCCTGAAGTTACCGAAGACAAAAGCAGGCTAAGCAGATTGGCTAATATTATTTATGATGAAAATTTGCGTTTGGGCAGTCATATCGAGCGGGTTTTAAGTATAGCCAGATTAGAAAAAGGCGAGCTTAAAATGGAAAATACTGATGTAGATATGAATGATCTTATCATCATTGTTTTAGACAGTATGGAGTTGCAGTTGCAGAAACGCAATGCGGTGATTAATCTACATACAGATGCTACAAATGCAGTTATTTATGGCGATGAGCTTCATCTTTCCAATGTGCTTTACAACCTGATTGATAATGCAAATAAATATAGTGCAGATGCGCCTGTCATTACGATTTCTACGCGAAACACCAATAAACACTTAATTATAGAAATTTCTGATCAGGGGATAGGTATGACAAATGAACAATCAAAAAGGGTTTTTGATCAGTTTTACCGGGTACCAACCGGAAATTTACACGATGTAAAAGGGTTTGGACTGGGGTTAAATTATGTTCAGGATATTATTAAAAACTTAAATGGTACAATAAAAGTAAGAAGCGAAAAAGATAAAGGAACAACATTCGAAATATCTTTACCTTTATAAATCAAGGTAACCGGCACATAAGTAGTATGGGACGGCACAAAAATTTTTAGTTTGCTAATTTGGCTTTATAGTGGTTTAAAATTTAGTCTGATCCTAATTAAACCACTGTGCACATTCAGAATCAAAGATTTAGTGTAGCATACGCTGCACCAATGAATAAAATCAATAAAATGAAAAAAATACTTCTGGTAGAGGACGATCCGAATTTAGGTTTATTATTACAAGATTATTTGCAACTGAAAGGCAAGTTTGATGTTGTTTTATGCAATGATGGGGAAGAAGGTTTAAAAGCATTTAATAAGCAGAATTTCGACCTTTGTATTTTTGACGTGATGATGCCCAAGAAAGATGGTTTTACTTTGGGTAAAGATGTCAGAAAAGTAAATGCTCAGGTTCCAATTATATTTGCAACCGCTAAAACCATGCTGGAAGATAAATCTGCAGCCTATGATTTAGGCGGCGATGATTATATTACGAAGCCTTTCCGTATTGAAGAGTTGCTGCTCAGAATTAATGCAATGTTTAAACGCGTTGCTAGTAAAGATAGTCAAGCTGATGAAGCCCCTGAAACGCAGTTTGCTATCGGCAGTTATCATTTTGATTATACCACACAAATTATCACCCATCAGGATCATCAACAAAAACTTTCTACAAAAGAAGCGGAATTATTGCGTTTGCTTTGCCTGAAAAAGAATACTGTTTTAACCAGAGAAGAAGCCCTCTTAAGTATTTGGCATGATGATAATTATTTCAATGGAAGAAGTATGGATGTGTTTTTAAGTAAACTCCGTAAGTACCTGAAAGGCGATCCCAATGTAGAGATTATCAATGTTCATGGGAAAGGGTATAAGTTGTTGGTGAGTTAGGTAGAGTGTTCAAACGTTGGAATGTTGTAAAATTGAAATGTTTTAGTCGACGAAATCAACTTCCCAGCTATTTAAGCCTTCGAACTCCCCATCCCTTTAAACAAAGTGTTTACTAGCGTTCAAACGTTGGGATGTTGAAAAGTTGAAATGTTTTGGGAGCCGAGATCAACTTTCCAATATTTAAGCCTTCTAACTTTCAATCCCTTTAAAGAAAGTATTTACTAGCGTTCAAAAGTTGAAATGTTTTTAGGCACCGACATTAACTTTCCAACATTTAAGCCTTCTAATTTTCAACCATTTTAAATATAAAGATTCTCTTGGATAGCAGGAATAATATTTCTTTCCTGTGCAAGCTTAAATAAAGTATCAACCGCTTTTCTACCTTCGGCGCCTAAATTTATGCTGTATTTATTCACGTAAAGTTCAATGTGTTTATACATCACCGCCTCATCCATGGCTTGTGCATGTTCCCGAATAAAATCAATACCAGATTTGGGATGAGCAAAGGCATATTCAACAGATTCACGAACCAGGCGGTTCACTTTTAACTGAATTTCGCGATCTAAATTTCTATTGATTACAATTCCGCCAAGTGGAATGGCACATCCTGTTAATTTTTCCCAATAATCGCCAAGGTCTACAATTTTGGTTAAGCCTCTATCTGCGTAAGTAAATCTATTTTCGTGAATAATTAATCCTAAATCGATCTGATCTTCCAATAATGCGGTCTCGATTTCTGAAAAAACCAATTCTTGTTTGTTTTGGAGTTCAGGATAGGCAATGCCTAATAAAAAGTTAGCGGTAGTGTATTTCCCCGGAATCCCTACGCGAAGGCTTTCCGTATCACTTTTTATTCTTTCAGCAAGTGTTTCTGTATCAAACTTATGGCTAATTAATAATGGTCCTACGCCAAACCCCAAAGCACTTCCGGCATCAAGCAGCGCATATTGACTGGCTGCATAAGCAAAAGCATGAAAACTTAATTTAGTAATGTCCAGCTGGCCTTTCATTGCTTTCTGGTTCAGTGTTTCCACATCATCATAGCTCACTTCGAACGTCAATCCATCAGTATCTATTTTTTGATGGATGAGGGCATCAAAGATGAAGGTATCGTTAGGGCAAGGGGAAAAACCGAGTGTAAGTTTCATAGCCTCAAAATTAAGCGATGCCATAAACTAAAACGTCATAATCAGTTCATTTCTCCAATAAAGCTAATTGCCCAGTCGTTCAGGTTTTTAATGGCTAAGCCAATTTTCCAATTTTCTTTATTTCTTGGCTCAACATAATTTGAAATGCTTCGGATCTGGATGCAATCTAAATTTTCCTTTTTGCAGGCATAAAATACAGCCGCACCTTCCATGCTTTCGGCTGTAGGATTATATCGTTTGATCTGGTTTTGAATACTTCTTTCATTACCACTTACCGCGTTAACGGTAATGGCACGCACTGCCGGCAAATCAATAATCAGCTTCGTTTTATTTTGATAGTAATTTTCTCCAAAACCTAACTCTGCAATGCTTAGAAACTCGTTTCCGCTTTCAGCGCCTAACTCCGAAAATATATCTTCTGTTATATTCACTAAAGATCCCAATGCTATATTCCTGTCGAAACAGCCTGCAATTCCCACATTTACTACTAGCTGATATTTATGGGTTAAATGTTGTCCGAGGGCAAAGGCAGTGGCCACCATCCCAACTCCGGTAATCAGCAGATCGAAATGCCTGGTTTCCACAAAATCTTTTTCCGGAAGGTGGTAATGCTGATAAAAAAAAGCAAGTTCAGCCTTTGTGGCGGCAACAACTAAAGTTTTCATAAGGTAAATTTAGGAGATTGTTTTTATTAAACTGCTGTTTCTTTCGGCTTTGATGTTTCGGCTTTGAGCATTATCAGTATATTTGTGGTTTATTTAATAGTAATGATTTATATAACAAGAAAAGCATCATTCAATGCCGCCCATAAGTTGGCACGACCAGATTGGGATGATGATAAAAATAATGAGATTTATGGCAAATGTGCTAATCCGAACTGGCACGGTCATAATTATTGGTTATATGTTACTGTAAAGGGAGAAGTTAATCCTGAAACAGGATTTTTGGTAGATTTGAAGTGGTTGAAAGATGTGATGAATACTTACGTAGTAGATAAGGTTGATCATAAAAACTTAAACCTTGATGTAGATTTTATGAAGGGCAAGCTGGCATCAACAGAAAATTTAGCCATCGAAGTCTGGAATCAGTTACTGGCTCCGATTGCAGAAAGTGGTGCAATTTTGCATTGCGTTAAAATCTACGAAACCGAAAATAACTTTGTTGAATACTTTGGTTAAAACCCCATATTAATGAGCACTAAAGAGGTATTAAAAGGCGAATCGATAGATGGCTATGTTAAAATAGACCGTTATAACGATGATAAAATCGAGGCTGTAGCCTCCCACTATAAAGATATTTTAAGTCAGTTGGGTGAAGATCCCGAGCGGGAAGGTTTGGTTAAAACCCCGGAACGGGTGGCTAAAGCTTTGCAATACTTAACCCATGGTTATGATTTAAAACCTGATGAGATTTTAAAATCGGCAATGTTCAAAGAAGATTATAGCCAGATGGTGGTTGTTAAGGATATTGAAGTCTACTCGATGTGCGAACATCATATGCTGCCATTTTTTGGAAAAGCCCATATTGCATACATCCCTAATGGCCATATTGTTGGTTTAAGCAAAATTCCACGAATAGTGGATGCCTTTGCCCGCCGGCTACAAGTGCAGGAACGTTTAACTAACGAAATCAGAGATTGTATTCAGAGTACATTAAACCCGATGGGCGTAGCTGTAGTGATGGAATGTAAGCACTTATGCATGTCTATGCGCGGTGTTCAAAAACAGAATTCTGTTACCACTACCTCTGCCTTTACAGGTACATTTTTAAGTAACGATAAAACAAGAGCAGAATTTTTAAGATTGATTACTGCAAGTTTAGATTAACCAGTCAGTATCAAGTATTAAGTATCAGGATTGATCGCTAAAGCGATACGCCAAACAAAATTATAATGAAAGCATATATATTTCCCGGTCAGGGAGCACAGTTTGTAGGTATGGGGAAGGATCTTTATGATCACCCTAAAGCTGCAGAATTATTTGAAAAAGCAAACGAAATTATCGGTTTCCGTATTAGTGATATCATGTTTAGCGGAACCGATGAAGCGCTTAAACAAACCAATGTAACACAACCTGCAATTTTCTTGCACTCGGTTATTTTAGCTAAAGTTTTAGGGGATGATTTTAAACCAGATATGGTTGCTGGTCACTCTTTAGGTGAGTTTTCTGCATTAGTCGCTGCAAAGGCTTTATCATTTGAGGATGGATTTAAACTGGTAATTGCACGTGCAAATGCGATGCAGAAAGCCTGCGAGGCACAACCTTCTACCATGGCAGCCATTTTGGGTTTAGCTGATGATGTGGTAGAAAACATCTGCGCAAGTATTGATGCCGTTGTTGTTCCTGCAAATTATAACTGCCCGGGCCAATTGGTGATTTCCGGTAGTATAGAAGGAATTGATCTGGCTTGCGCGAAGCTAACAGAAGCAGGTGCGAAAAGAGCTTTAAAACTAAATGTTGGCGGTGCTTTTCATTCGCCTTTAATGGAGCCAGCTAAGATTGAATTACAGGCCGCAATTGAAGCAACAAATATTGCCGCTCCCATCTGTGCAGTGTATCAGAACATTGATGCAAAACCTTATACCGACCCTGCTGAAATTAAAGAAAACTTAATTAAACAGTTAACAGGAGCAGTTCGCTGGACACAAACCGTTACCAACATGCTGGCAGACCAGGCTACTGAATTTGTGGAAGTGGGTCCGGGTAATGTATTACAGGGATTGGTTAAGAAGGTAAGCCGTGAAGTGCAAACCAGTAGTGCTACAATAGCTTAACATTTATTAAAATTTTATAATTTGGCAGCGCCATAAACAAACCGTTTATGGCGCTGTTTTTGTCTATATTTACTTTTAATAAAATTATTGACATTGAGCTTTGGTGTAAAAATTAGATTTCTGCTGTTTGTATTGGCCTGTTGCCTGATCGCAACTTCTATCTCGTTAAGCAAGTTTACCACCAAATCTGAGCTTCTGGAAAGAGATGCGAGAGAAGTTCAGAATAACCTGCTCATCAAAGAAAGAATTGTTCAGGATTTCCTATCGGATAAAAGCCTCGTGGCAAAGGCGAAAAAATTTCATGAAGACCCCAAAGATGCCATTGAGTTTTTATCCACCTACAGAAAAGATAAAGGCATTAATCTCTTAACCTTCCAGAATAATCAAATCAAATTCTGGAGTACTTACAAAGTCACTGATATCGACATTACTACAGTTAAAGAGGGTAAATCGGTATTATTTTTCTATAACGCATGGTACGAAGTAACCAAACATACAGAAGGTAATTTTAGTTTAGTCTTTTTAATTGCTATCCAATCTCAATATCCTTTTAAAGAAACGCAATATTTTAAGAACGATTTAGATCCCTTTCTTTCCAACTCCAATTTATTAACATTAGCCTCTTTTACGGATAAGGATGTTTATACCATAAAAAGTCTGGATGATAAGTTCTTGTTTGGATTGAAAGTAAAGCCAGGCTATACCAACGACTATTATTCAGTGATCCAATTGTGGTTATTTATTGGTGGAATGCTTTGCATCTGCATGTTTTTCAATTCATTAAGTTCACTGGTCGCCAGAAAAGGATACCTCGTTTCCGGTACTTTTCTTCTACTAGTATTTTTTGCATTATTCAGGCTCTCTGACTTATACTTTGGCTGGTTTAACCATCACTTTTCGCTCGTCCTTTTTGATCCAAGGATTTATGGCGATAGCTTTTTAATGCCATCTCTGGGCGATTTTTTACTGAACGTATTTGCGTTAACCTGGTTTCTGTTATTTGTATACAACCACAAAGAACAATATCAGTTTCCCAATTGGATTAAAAGAAACAAATTCCTGAGTATTGTTATTCATGGGTTATTATTGGTCTTTATCAGTGTCATCGCTTATTTTAGTGATGAGGTATTTTTTGGGCTGATCTATAACTCAAAGATCAATTTTGAAATTATTAATATTTTAAAACTGAGCGGATCCAGCTGGGTAAGTATTGTAATTTTATGCCTGGTTTGGTTTCAAATTTACCTGCTTACCGTTATCATGGCCGTAATAAGCCTGCCCCTAAAAGTAAGCAACAAAGAAAGACTGATTATTTTCTTAACTGGCTTTGCTGCCTTTTTTTTATATAAGCTTGCTACAGATTTTACAGCATTCTTCATCGTATTTGCGCTTATCCTGTTTATTATAGCAAGAGGTGTCTATCTTCAGGAAAAAAGATTTTCCGTAGGTTTATTTGCCCTTGTATTCTTTTGCCTTGCATTTAATACATCCATTAAATACATCAAATACAAGGACATAAAAGAGCGGAGCCTGAGAGAGCCTTTAGCCCGTAAAGTACAGTCTTCAGAAGATCCAAATGCGATTATTTCGCTCGGTGTACTGGAATCGCAGTTACTTAACGACCAGTTTTTGGTTCGCTATTTTAAGCAGGGAATTGAAACGAATTATCCGGTGTTAAAAAATCATATCAAAAATTATATGGACGGGTACCTGTCACGATATGATTACCAGATTTATCCATATAAAAAAGACGGCTCAAGTGTAGATAACATCAGGAGCCAGCCATTTTCAAAGTACAAAAATTTGGTAGAATCAGGCTCCGTAAAGATAAACGGAGGCAACTATTTTTATCAGGTAAATAATACTTTCGGCTACCAGGATTACTTCGGAATAATTTCTGTGCTGGACCAGGGATCTTTATTGGGTACACTGGTGGTAGAACTCAGGTCTAAGCCGTACAATTATAACAACCGGCTACCTGATTTACTTGGCGACCAGAAGCTGATCAGAGATGAAGATTTTAGAGGTTATTCCATCGCGCTTTATAGCAATAACCACCTCCTGAATCAATCCGGGAATTATACCTATCCATTGGATGGTAAGGATTTTAAAGGTAAAAAAGATGATTTTGTAACCACCGGCGATAAATTATCCGCTTATAGCCATTTAATTTATAAGCCGAGCGAAAGCAAAATGGTGATCATCAGCAAAGAAAAGGTTGATTATGTGGAGCGGTTAGCGGCTCTGTCATTTTTCTTTTTGGTGTTTGTTATCTTTTCTTTGGTACTTTATGGGTTGGTTTGGTTAATTAAAAATCTGGATGACGAGCGTGTGGGTTGGTTTAGCATTAACAGGTCGCTAATGATCAATGCAAACAAAATCTTATATAAAACACGTATTCAGGTTTCTATTGTACTTTCTGTCGTAGCCACTCTGCTCATTGTAGGCTGGGTAACTTATTATTATATGGATAATGAGTACAGAAGTCAGCAAAACGCTGCCATTAAAGATAAGATCAGAAAGGTGCAGCAAAATTTTGAAAAGCAGGTTTTTAGTGGCGGAATTAAGGACGATGAAAATGCAGTTGCCGATTTTAACAATTTTGCAGATATCAACAATGCAGATTTGAATCTCTATGACATTCATGGAGACTTGATGATGACGACTTATCCAAAGTTATATAGCTATAAGGTAATTGGCAGAAAAATGGGGCCTTTGGCCTATGCTTACCTTACACAGCTGAAACGCTCAGAATATATTAATCCAGAGGAAAAAATTGGTAACCTTACCTATGCTGCGGCATATGCACCGATCCGCAATGCGCAAAACGAAACGATTGCCTATATCGGTTTGCCTAATTACTCAAATGAGGAAGAATATTCGGATAAGATTGCCTTGTTTGTAAGTAACCTGATTAATATTTATGCCCTCGTTTTCGTTGCTGTTGGTGTGTTGGCTGTGTTTTTAGCCAATCAGATTACCAGTCCGTTAACATTTATCCAGGAAAGCATCAGCCGCACCAGAATCGGACAGCGTAATGAGCCAATTGTATGGCGGAGGCACGATGAGATTGGTTCCCTGATTAAAGAATATAACAGCATGATTGCGGCACTGGAAGCCAGTGCAGTTAAACTTGCCCGCTCAGAAAGGGAAAGTGCCTGGCGGGAAATGGCGAAGCAAGTGGCGCATGAAATTAAAAATCCGCTTACGCCGTTAAAATTAGGCGTTCAGTTGCTCGAAAAATCGTGGAAAGAGAACGATCCAAACTTCGAAATTAAGTTTAATAAGTTCAGTAAATCTTTTATAGAACAAATAGACAGCCTTTCCAAAATTGCTTCCGAATTCTCGAATTTTGCAAAAATGCCCGATACGAACCTGGAGAAAATGGAAATACTTCCGGTTTTGGAAAGAGCAAGGGAAGTATTTAAAAATACAGGCAATGTAGAAATCGATTTGCTTGATAAATCAAGTCAGAAAATCACGATCCTAGGAGATCATGATCAACTATTAAGAACGTTTAATAATCTGTTCAAAAATGCCATTGAGGCCATTGAAGGGAGCGACCACTGTTGTGTAACCGTTGTGCTGTATAATGATAAAACACACGCTTTCATAGAGGTTAAAGATGATGGAAAAGGCATTCCGCAAAGCTTACATGATAAGATCTTTGTTCCAAACTTTACCACTAAAACTTCAGGTACAGGTTTAGGTTTAGCATTTGTAAAACAGGCTGTAGAAAACGCCGGCGGAGAGGTGAGCTTCACCTCCGTTCCGGATGTAGGAACTACTTTCTATCTTACCTTCCCTTTAGCTTAAAAAATTCTGTTGCTATTTTAACTCTACCTGCGCCTTGCCCAGCGTGTTCCCGTTTGTATACAAGATAACAGTGTAGATGCCTTTCATGAAGGCTTTTGGATTTCGCCAATCGATAACATACGAACTGTCATCATTGTTGTAATCAATATAAATGGAGTGACTGAATTGCATTTCCTGCCCCTCAGCTTCAAACCGGTCTTCATCGTCTGCAAGTAGGTTTCCTGCCGGATCAAATACCCTAAGGTAGATGTTATGGTGGCCTTTTGAAGCAAGGTCGTTTGGAATAATATTAAAACGGACACTTAGTTTTTCTGCGGATGAAGATTTAGTAACCTGTACTTTTTTACCGCTCGATTTTGTTCTGAAAGCGAAAATTTCCGCATTTTGAAGCTTTAACGCTGCTGCTGTTTTTACTTTAGCATTGAGGTCTGCATTTTCGTTTTGCAGGCTTGAGGCTTTATTACTGATGTTTCGCAAAGTATTTTCGAGGCTATCCCGGGTATTCTTCAGGAAAATATTATCTCGTTGTAATTGGATGATCTGGTCGTTGTAATTCTTAACGAACACTTTTAGTTCACTAATCTGGGTATTTGCCTTATCAAGTTCGCCCTGAGTAATTTCTCCTTTTTCTAAGGCAGCTTTAAGTTCTTCGATTTTCTCGCGGGCAAGTTTTTGTTCTTCTACCAGTTTTTCATTAAGATCAAGGTTTAGGGCATTTACCTTATCTAATTCTACTTCTATTTTTTCTACTTCTAAACGTAGTTTATCTTTTTCAGTGCTTACTGTTACAAACTTTTTACTTTGCTGTCGGTCTTTGAAGAATAAGTATGCATTCGTGCCTACAAGTGCAGCAATAACTATAATCAGAAAGTATATCTTATTTCTATCGCCCTTATTAATCTTTTGTGGTTCCATTCTCAAATAATGCTGTATCTTCTTAAATTAATATACTTTTGTTCTCCAATGGTAATGTGGGTACAATTAATTTAGCAAAAGCACAAACTAGAATTATTCAAAAAAATTATAAGAGATTTTAAAAAAAATCGTTTAATTGCTAACACTCATTTGTATAACATACAAAAAGAAAACATCCTGAATACAAAATAAGACAGATATAATGCTTAAAAACTTCCTATACGCACTTTTAATTGTAACTATACTACCATATATATTAAATGCACAACCTTTAACAAAAATTGCACCAAAAAGAGAGTTTAGGGGTGTTTGGGTCGCTACAGTAACGAATATTGATTGGCCATCCAGGCCAGGTTTAACTGTTGATCAGCAGAAACAGGAATTGATCGGTATCCTTGAACGCCATAAAGCACAAGGAATGAATGCCATTATTTTACAGGTAAGGCCTGCTGGCGACGCTTTTTATGCAAAGTCCCGCGAGCCATGGAGTCAGTGGCTGATGGGGAGACAGGGTTTAGCGCCGGCACCTGGTTATGATCCTTTAGCATTCGCCATAAAGGAAGCACATTTCAGGGGGATGGAATTGCATGCCTGGTTTAACCCATATAGGGCCAGTATGAGCAGCAGCACTGTTTTTAGCGAGCTTCATGCTTACAGGAAACATCCTGAATGGTTCTTTACCTATGGGGGCAAAAAGCAGTTTGATCCTGGTATTCCGGAAGTGAGAGAGTATATTATACAGGTAATTCTGGATGTAGTTAAAGAATACGATGTAGACGGAATTCATTTCGACGATTACTTCTATCCATATAAAATAGAAGGCCAAACCATTAACGATTTCAATACTTTTAACAAATACAAAGCAGACTTTACAGATGTAGGAGACTGGAGGAGAAACAACGTTGATGTACTGATTAAACAGCTTGATGATAGCATCCACCATTATAAGAAGTGGGTGAAATTCGGAATCAGTCCTTTTGGAATCTGGCGAAATAAAAGGGAAGATCCGGAGGGATCGGCCAGCAGCGGGTTATCTAACTACGCAGAGCTTTTTGCCGATAGCCGTAAATGGGTGAGAGAAGGATGGGTAGATTACATTAATCCGCAAATTTATTTCACCTTTACGAGGAGGGTAGCACCTTTTGGTACCTTGGTAGATTGGTGGAGCAACAACAGTTACGGCAGACACGTATATATTGGCCAGGGTGCATATTTAATAAACTCAAAGGCTGAAATGGCCTGGAGAAATCTTTCTGAAGTGCCAAACCAGATCAGGTACATTAGAAACAACAGCCGGATTCAGGGTAGTGTTTATTTTAGTTCTAAATCACTAAGTACCGTGGCCAGGTCTCTTGCCGATTCATTGAAGAATGATTTATATAAGTATCAGGCCTTGCCACCTCAAATGCCTTGGCTAGATGAAGTAGCCCCAAATAAACCCCAGCAATTAGCAGCAGATGCTTTAAAAGATGGCGTTCACCTCAAATGGGAAAAGCCATCGAAGGCAAGCGATGGTGAAACGGCTTCGGGCTATGTGATTTACCGATTTGCAGAAGGAGAGAAAATTTCGGTTCTGGATCCAAAAAACATTCTTAAAATCAGTTTTGAAGATTATGTTTCCTTTATCGATACGAGTACGGAAAGCGGTAAACGCTACAGTTATTTGGTTACTGCCCTAGATCGGCTCAAAAATGAAAGCGAACCAAGTGGGCCGGTAGGGGTTGAAGTTCCGCTGGCTAAAGAGTAAGCAGTCATATATTTACAAAAGATCCCGCCTATTGAAAGCGGGATTTTTTGTTTGATAAGCATCCCCGCTTCCACTTCGTGACTATTTTTAATAATTTATTTTAATTAATGCAATCGATTGCAATTTTGAGAAAATAGTTTTACTTTAGTCCTGTTCAATGGTTTGAGTATTAGTTTGTGACTTAGGCTAATTCCTCTGACTGAATGATAAGAGTGTTGAAGTGATTAGATCCAACTTTCTCTAACCAAATATAAATGAGCCGGGCTCTTAATTTTTTAAAGATGATCAAATCATTGTGCATTTGTTTTCTTCTGGTGATCACGATCAAAGCCGATGCACAACCAGTGCAATCAAAAAAGGTTTCTTACCAGACATTGAAAGATGCGTACAAAAAGTATTTTCCAATTGGCGTGGCAGTAGCAGTAAGAAATTTGCATGGCGACGAAGCGCAGCTGATCAAACAGCAATTTAATAGCATTACTGCAGAAAACGCCATGAAAATGGGAGCCATCCAACCAAAGGAAAATGTTTTCAATTGGAAAGACGCAGATTCAATCGTCAGCTTTGCTGTTAAAAATGGTATTAAAATTCGGGGGCATAATTTATGCTGGCATGAACAAACACCTGAATGGATTTTTAAAGGTGATGATGGCCGGGAAGTGACCAAATCTGTGTTGTTGCAACGGCTTAAAACGCATATTACTGCTGTGGTAAAACGTTATAAAGGCAAAATCTATGCGTGGGATGTTGTAAATGAAGCCATTGATGACGATCCAAAGAACTATCTGCGAAACTCTAAATGGTACCAGATCTGTGGTGAAGATTTTATCATAAAGGCTTTTGAATACGCTCATGCGGCAGACGCATCAGCCAAGCTCTATTACAATGATTACAATACCGAACGCCCTGAAAAAAGAGAACAAATTTACAGGCTTTTAAAAAGTTTGAAAGACAGGGGGGTGCCAGTTGATGGCGTTGGTTTGCAGGCACATTGGTCTTTACAGGAGCCTACCGAAGATGAGCTTAGGAGTGCTATTAAAAGGTATTCATCTCTGGGATTAAAAATTCAAATTACGGAATTGGACCTGTCCGTCTATCCATGGGAGATAAACAAACGCAGCAAAAAGCCTGATGAATCTGATGTGTTTACGCCAGCGCTTGAAAATAAACAGGCCGCAAAATATGCGATGGTTTTCAAGGTGTTTCGCGAAAATAAAAATGTCATTAACAGTGTTACTTTCTGGAATATTTCCGATCGCTATTCCTGGTTAAATGAATATCCAGTAATGGGTAGAAAAAACTATCCCCTGCTTTTTGACCGCAACCTGCAACCAAAGAAGGCTTACCATGAAGTGGTTAACTTTAGAAAAATAATATGAAAAAACTGCTCCTTTTAATTTTATTGTTTGGTTTTAAAACTACTGTTCAGGCCGCCGGTGCTGATCCTTTCATTACAAAAAGCTTTGTGAACGGATGTTTTACTGTGGCAGGTAAAGGCAACGTTTCTGCTATTATGATAAGTGCCAACGAGTGGCCAGGCGTGGTGCGGGCAGCCACTGATCTTCAAACTGACCTGGAAAAAGTGACCGGCATTAAGCCTGCTTTTTTGAAAGATAAAACGGCGAAAACAGCCATTATTATCGGCACGATAGGAAAGAGTACAGTAATTGATCAATTGATCAGACAAAATAAAATCAATGTGGCTGGAATTGCAGGCAATTGGGAAAGCACTTTAATCGAAGTTGTCAAAAATCCTTTACCGGGGATTGATTCGGCGCTGATCATAGCTGGCAGCGATAAGAGGGGAACGATTTATGGTGTTTACGAGTTGTCGAGCCAGATTGGAGTCTCGCCCTGGTATTATTGGGCCGATATTCCTGTAAAAAAAAGCAATGCGTTATTTGCCATTCCAGGCAGGCACATCATTGCCTCGCCGGCAGTTAAATATCGGGGTATCTTTCTAAATGATGAGGCTCCTGCGCTTTCAGGTTGGAGCAGGAAAGAATTCGGAGGCTTTAACAGCAAGTTTTACGGAAAAGTTTTCGAGTTGATTCTTCGTTTAAAAGGCAATTATTTGTGGCCGGCCATGTGGGGAAGTGCTTTCAACGATGATGATAAAATGAATCCGGTTTTGGCTGATGAATATGGAGTGGTGATTGGTACTTCGCATCATGAACCGCTGAGCAGGGCACATGATGAGTGGAAAAGATACAAAGGCGGAAAATGGAATTACGATCAAAATCCACAGCAATTGCGGGAGTTTTGGGAAAGTGGTTTAAAACGGGTGGCAGATAAAGAACAGATCATTACTGTTGGCATGAGGGGAGATGGCGATGAACCGATGACAGAAGGAACCGCTACAGCACTATTGGAAAAAATAGTTGGCGATCAACGCCAGATTATTGAAAAAGTGACTCAGAAGCCTGCTTCAGAAACACCACAGCTTTGGGCACTTTACAAGGAGGTGCAGGCTTATTATGACAAAGGCATGCGGGTGCCGGATGACATTACTTTGCTGCTTTGTGATGATAACTGGGGAAATATCAGAAAGCTTCCGAAGTTGAATGAAGCGCCCAGAAAGGGTGGCTATGGCATATATTACCACTTTGACTATGTTGGTGATCCTAGAAATTACAAGTGGATTAACACGAATCCGATTCAGAAGATCTGGGAACAGATGAACCTGGCTTATGAATACAATGCAAACCAGATCTGGATTGTAAACGTTGGCGATTTAAAGCCTATGGAATTCCCGATTTCATTTTTCCTGGATTATGCCTGGGCGCCCGATGCTATCCCTGCCGAAAAATTAAAGCAATATGCGATCGATTGGTCTGAAAAACAATTCGGAGAAACTTTTGCCAGCTCAATTGCTACAATTTTAGATCAATATTCCAAATTTAATGGCCGTATTAAACCGGAACTGTTAACGGATAGTACTTATAGCTTAACGAATTATAATGAATTTGAAAATGTTGTATCTGATTATAGAAAACTCGAACAGGATGCCAGATTTATCTATGGGCAAATTCCCGCCGATCAAAAGGATGCCTACTACCAATTGGTGATGCATCCGGTAGAAGCCAGTGCAAATCTGTATGATTTGTATTACCATGTGGCTAAAAACAAATTGTACGCTAAACAGGGCCGTCTGGCAACCGCAGCCATGGCTGAAAAAGTTTCTCAGTTGTATCAGCATGATGAAAAAATTTCGAAATACTATAACAAAACTATGGCTGGTGGTAAATGGGATCATATGATGGATCAAACTCATATTGGTTATACCTATTGGCAACAGCCGGAAAAAAATTCAATCCCCAAAACAATTACTGTAGCAGCAGACAAAAACCTGGTAAAAGGGAAAATAGGTTTGGCAATGGAAGGAAGTACATCTTCCTGGGTTGGTAAAGAGCAAGTGAATATCACATTACCTACATTCGAATATGATGGAAATCGTCCACATTATATAGAACTGTTTCGCCGGTCAGAGGGAAATTATACTTTTACCATTAAGGCGCCTGCTTATTTGAGTTTTACAGAAATGAAGGGTACAATAGGGGATGAGACACGAATCTGGATCCATGTAGACTGGGTGAAAGCACCAAAAGGAAAAACGCATAGCAGTTTTACTGTATTGGGTAGCGACGGTTCGAAACTGCAGGTTCCTTTTAGCTTAGATCATTCGACATATGATCAAAAGGGGGTGACTGGCTTTAGAGCGCAAAATGGATATGTTTCCATAGAGGCACCCCACTACAGCAGGGCATTTAATAATAGGCCGGTTTTTTGGAAAACGCTTCCAAATTACGGGAAAACGATGGGAGGCGTAATTCCTGTTCCGGTTACTTCATCAGTTCAAAACCTCGACGTTAATACGCCACATCTGGAGTACGACATTTACATGAAGTCCGCTGGAACATTTAATTTAAACACCTATATCTCTCCAACCATCGATTTTACCAATGGCGACGGGTTGAAATTTGCGGTTTCGGTAGATGATCAGGCCCCTGTCGTTGTAAATATCAGCACCGATTACAAATCCGAAGCGGCATGGCGGAAATCAGTTGCGAACAGCATTAAAATTTTTCAAACACCACTTAAGTTTGACAAGTCGGGTAAACATACGTTAAAATACTGGATGGTGAGTCCGGCTGTAGTGCTGCAAAAATTAGTGTTGGATCTGGGTGGGCTGAAACCCAGTTTCCTTGGTCCGCCGGAAACTTTTGTAAGTGAATCAAAATAATAGAACCATATATCACACAAACAATATGAGAAATTTCAAGAAATTAACAGGTTTAGCCCTGATTATGGGGCTTGCAGCTACCAGTGCATGCCAGCAAAATAGTCAAACAACTAAAGCCGAAACGGCAGATACCAGTAAGAAATCAAAATATTTATCGCAGCCACTAATTAGTGAGATTTACACTGCCGATCCCTCTGCACACGTTTTTAATGGAAAAATATACATTTATCCATCGCATGATATCGAAGCAGGCACGCCTGAAAATGACAATGGTGACCACTTCGATATGAGGGATTATCATATTTTAAGTATGGACAGTATTAGCGGGAAGGTAACCGATAATGGTGTGGCGCTAAGCGTTAAAGACATTCCATGGGCCGGGCGGCAACTCTGGGCGCCGGATGCCGCGTTTAAAGACGGAACTTACTATTTGTATTTCCCGGTGAAGGATAAACAAGATGTGTTCCGCATTGGCGTAGCTACGGCGAAAACGCCTGCTGGTCCGTTCAAGGCAGAACCGAAGCCAATTGAAGGAAGTTTCAGTATAGATCCTGCAGTTTTTACAGATGATGATGGCGCTACGTATATGTATTATGGCGGGATCTGGGGTGGCCAGTTGCAGCGCTGGAACAATGGTAAGTATGATGCAAATGGTTCTAAAACCGATTCGCAAAAAGAAAATGAGCCTGCTTTAACAGCAAAGGTTGCTAAAATGACTAAGAATATGCTTGCTTTTGACGGTGCTGTAAAAGATGTGGTAATTTTAGATGAGAACGGTAAACCTTTATTAACAAAAGACCATAACCGTCGCTTTTTTGAAGGGGCCTGGATGCATAAGTATAATGGCAAGTATTACTTCACTTACTCAACAGGCGACACCCACTTCCTTGCTTCAGCAATTGGCGATACACCTTATGGTCCGTTCAAATATCAAGGCACTTTTATGAACCCTGTTGAAGGCTGGACTACGCACCACTCAATTATAGAAGTAAAGGGAAAATGGTATATTTTTTACCATGATACGCAACTCTCAGGGAAAACGCATTTAAGAAATGTGAAGGTTACCGAATTAACGCATAAACCTGATGGAACCATCTCTATGATTGAGCCGATGAAAAAATAACCGTTATGGCAGCAAAAGAGAAGATAAGAACCGGATCACTTAGCGTTAAGAAGAGCGTAACCCATGGCTGATGTCCTGTCTTCTCTCTGTGTACGCTATGGTTAACTTTCTTTAGTTTTCTTTGCGCCTGCTTCGCGTCTTTGCGGTTAACCAAACCTTAACACTTATTTCTCATTATTAAAAAAAGCTTTAAATTAGTTTCTTGAACCAGGCGAATATGACACCACCTAACCAGCGATTGCTTTCTCTCGATTTCTTTAGAGGCTTAACCGTAGCTGCTATGATTTTAGTGAATAATCCGGGGAGTTGGGGTCATATTTATGCTCCTTTAGAACATGCCGAATGGCATGGATGTACGCCAACTGATCTGATCTTTCCTTTTTTCATTTGGATTGTAGGCGTATCCATTGCTTTTGCCATGAGCAGCAGCAAAGCCGACTCATCCACACACTTGAAAACAATTGGCAAAGCAATCAGGCGAGGCGTTATCCTCTATTTTCTTGGCTTTTTTCTCGCCATATTTGGGAAGTTAATGGCGGTTATCATCGATGGTAAAAGCTTATTAGAAGCCTTTCAAACTGTGCGGCTGCTAGGGGTGTTACAAAGAATCGGGATTGTATTTATCATTAGTAGTATTATATTCCTCAAGTGCTCTACCAAAACCATCTTTAAAACGCTGGTTATTATTCTAGCTGTTTATTGGGCGTTGATGACTTTTGTGCCTGTTCCGGGCATTGGTTATCCCAACCTGGAAAAAGAAACAAACTTAGCAGCCTGGATCGATCGGCTGGTGTTAACCGAGTCACATACCTGGGCATCTGCAAAAACCTGGGATCCTGAAGGGGTCTTAAGTACTTTGCCAGCCATTGGGACTTGTTTGTTTGGTGTTCTGGTAGGGGTTTGGATGCGACGAAAAGATGTAGACCAAGCCACCAAAGTAGCCTGGTTATTTACCGCCGGGGTAGCTGCGGTCATTTTAGGTTTGCTTTGGGATTTGCAGTTTCCCATCAATAAAGCACTATGGACCAGCTCTTACGTTTTGTATGCAGGTGGATTGGCTTCCATTGGCCTGGCACTTTGTTACTGGTTAATTGATGTTCAGGGATACAAAAAATTCACTAAACCATTTGTAGTTTATGGCGTAAACGCCATTACTGTTTTCTTTCTGGCGGGCTTGTTACCCCGGGTTTTAAATTTAATTAAGATCTCCAATGCAGACGGAACGAAATCGCCGCTGCTCGAGCAGTTCTATAATACTTTTTACACACCATTCTTTTCACCAATTAACGCCTCGCTGATCTGGGCGATTTCTTATGTGCTTGGGTTTTACGTACTCCTGTATTTCATGTACAAAAAGAATATCATCATTAAAGTTTAATGCTTAAATTGCCCGAACAATCGGTTGAATAGTAAATGAACAAGTTAAGCGCCATTACCATTAGAAATTGAGTAAAAAAACGACCATATATGATATTGCCAAGGCACTAAATATTACAGTTTCCACTGTTTCAAGGGCCTTAAGTGGTTTTCCTGCTATCAGCGAGGCTACCCGTAAAGCTGTTATCGAAACTGCTGAAAAGTTAAATTATAGTCCGAATAAATTAGCCTCTGCGTTAAAATCGGGTAAAACGCATATCATCGGGGTTATCGTGCCAAGTGTTCAGGCACATTTTTTTGCTTCAATTATTCATTGCATCGAAGATGGCCTGAAAGACAGTGGGTATAGGGTAATTATTTATCAATCGAATGAATCGGTTGAAAATGAAATCAATGGAGTAAGAACTTTATTGGAAGCACAGGTTGATGGCATTATGGCTTCCATGTCTTTAGAAACAAAGGATGTTTCTCATTTCGAAGAAATTGTGAAACAGAATAAGCCATTGATACTTTTCGATCGGGTAAATGAAAGTATGGCTGTACCAACCATTACTTTGGATGATTTTAAGGCAGGTTATGTAGCTACTCAACATTTGATTGACCAGGGTTACCGCAAGATTGCTTTTGTGACAACGATCCACCAGATCAAAATTTTTAATGATCGTTTAAAAGGATATAAAGCTGCCTTAACAGATAACAATCTGCCAGTTATAGATGAGCACATCATTTTCGGTGGCCTCTCCATTAAAGATGGAAGATTTGGCGCAGGCAAGTTGATGAGAAGCAAAAACAAACCTGATGCGGTAGTTGCCGGCGATGACTTTACGGCGCTTGGAGTAATTAAAAAGCTGAAAGAAATTAATCAAACACCACCAGAAGTAGGTGTAATTGGTTTTGCAAATGAAGGTTTTTCTGCCTACATCACACCCAACTTATCTACTATCGATCAACACGCGTCGCGAATGGGTACAGAATGTGCGAAAATGTTTTTGAAAATGATCAACCAACAAAATCCTTATCAGGATACAAAACATATTGTGTTAGACCCAACAATTATAGAAAGGCAATCTACTAGTAAATTGCCTTCTTAATCAGTTTTATTCGAACAGACTTTTGCTAATCCCCATCTCCAAACCCCTGATTTCTGCAAGACCTTTTAATCGCCCGATGGCAGAATAACCCGGATAAGGATTCTTCGCTAAATCATCGAGCATCTGGTGACCATGATCCGGCCGCATTGGGATGGCTCTGTTTTCTTTATGCATCAGTTTAACGGCTTCGCGAACCACGGCGAACATGTCAGCATTGCCTTCTAAATGATTGGCTTCATAAAAATTACCTTCTTCATCCCGCTGGGTGCTTCTGAGGTGCAGGAAGTGGATTCTCGAACCCAGTCTTTGAATCATCCCGGGTAAATCATTATCTGGCCTGGCGCCGAACGAACCACTGCAAAAGCAAAGACCGTTAGACTTTGCCGGAACCTGATCTATGATATATCGGGCATCAGCCTCGGTACTCATAATCCTTGGTAAACCTAAAATAGGATAGGGAGGGTCATCCGGATGAATAGCCATCTGCATCCCATGTGCATCTGCAACAGGTGTAATTTCCTGAAGGAAAAGTACCAGATTTTGTTTTAAAATATCGGCGGTAATGCCTTTAAAGCCATTCAATAAGGATAAAACCTGTGTAGGTGTAAAATGATCTTTGCTTCCTGGCAAACCTTGAAGGCAATTGCCCATGAGTTCTCTTTTCCCCTCGTCCGTTAAAAGTTCAAAATATCGGGTTGCCTTTTCTACTTCAATATCGGTATAATCGGACGCTGCATTTGGCCTCTTCAATAGAAATAAATCGAAGGCAATAAAAGCCGATTTTTCGAATCGCAATGCTAATGCACCGGTTTGGGTTTCGTATCTTAAGTTGGTGCGCATCCAATCTAAAACAGGCATAAAATTATAGGTAATTACCTTCAATCCGCAAGAAGCGAGATTGGCGAGACTTACTTTATAGTTTTCGATCCAGGTTTCATATTCACCAGCCCGTTTCTTAATGTCCTCATGTACAGGTAAGCTTTCCACTACACTCCAAAACATCCCGGTAAGTTCAATCGCCGCTTTTCTTTTTTCAATCTCTTCGATGGTCCAGATTTCCCCAACAGGAATATGGTGCAAGGCAGTCACGACCCCGCTGCAGCCAGCTTGTTTAATGTCTTGTAAACTCACAATGTCATCTGGTCCGTACCAGCGCATGGTCTCAATCATCTTCATCATATATAATCTTTACTTATTTGGTTATGCAATCGGTTTACGATAAAAATACGCCATTTTTTAGTAACTTATAAAGATTAAAATAAATTAATAAAATATTTAATGCAATCGGTTGCATATTTGTTTTTTAATATTTACTTTTATCATAACCAAATATACTTAAGCGCTCATCGTCAGTATCTAACTAAGGTGATAAGTTTGCTTGAGGTTATTTAACACAGCTAACAACTGTTAATTAAATTAAACCTTTATGAGAAAACCTAGACAAAAAATCTTTTTGCAGTGTACGGTTATGCTAATCCTTTTACTGGGCTTAACACCAACATTGCTGTTTGCGCAAAATGTGCTTAGCGGAAGAGTGCTCGATGAGAAAAAACTTCCTTTGCCCGGCGCTGGCATTAAACTTAAACTTTCTGGTAAAACAACGGTGACCGGAGATAATGGAACTTTTTCTATTAATGTGCCTGCTAATGAAAAAACGCTGATTGTTTCCTTTATCGGTTATCCCGCTCAGGAAATAGAAATTAAAAATGGCGTCTCCAGCTATAACATTGTACTCACTCCGGATGCCAAAAACCTGAATGATGTGGTCGTGATTGGCTACGGTACCCAAAAGAAAAGCGATGTTACTGGTTCCGTAGCCGGAATAAAAGGCGATGCTTTACTGGAAGTTCCGGCAGCAAACCCTATTGCAGCATTGCAGGGAAGGGTTTCAGGGGTTGATATCTCCAGAAACAGTTCCAGGCCAGGTTCTGGCGGACAAATCAGAATCAGAGGTAACCGTTCTTTAAGTGGTACCAGCGATCCGCTCATTGTACTGGATGGTGTGCCCTTCAATGGAAGTGTTAATGAAATTAACAATGATGACATTGCCAGCATTGATATCCTGAAGGATGCTTCATCCACTGCGATTTATGGATTCAGAGGTTCGAACGGGGTTATTCTAATCACTACTAAACGTGGCCGGATCGGTAAACCGCAGCTTACTTACAATTCTTATTATGGTTTTAGCCAGGTAAGGGATCAGTTTAATCAGTTTAATGCCGAAGAGTTTGTAGCTTTTAGAAATGCAGCTTCACCGGCTTATACTGCCGGCTATTCGCCGCTTGAGCAACAGGGGATTGCCAACGGAACTTCTACCAACTGGCAGGATTACCTTTATAAAAAGGGATTTGTAACCGATCAGCAACTGGGAATCAGTGGCGGAAGCGAAGGGATTAATTACAGCCTTTCTGGTGGATATTTTAACGAAGAGGGAGTCATAACGGGTGTAGGTTTTGAACGCTTTGCACTGAACACCACCATCGATGCTACCGTAAATAAGTGGATAAAAATTGGTTTAACAACCAGAAATACGTTAACCTATGGCAGTGGAGCAGGCGTTAATCCGCTATATGCTACCATGAGAATCACGCCACTTGCTCCAGCTTATAATCCAGATGGTAGCATATATCTGTATCCACAGGATGGAACGGTTGATCAAACAGCAACGGCAAATCCACTTACGCTGAGCGACAGAAATAACATTATAGACCGTACACGAAGAATCAGAACCAACAACGTGTTATATGCGGAAGTGAATATTTTGCCCGGCTTAAAATATAAACTGAATTTAGGACTTGATTTCAGACAGGAAAATCGCGGAACTTTTTATGGTCCGAAAACAATCATCAGACCAGATGCTGCCACTGCTGCACAAGCTACGGCAAGTATTTCCAACGGAGAATCGTGGACTTTCCTGGCAGAAAATATCTTAATCTACAATAAAACGATCGCAAAAGATCACCGAATTGACCTTACTGGTTTATTTAGTATACAACGCGATCGGGGCTTTACCAATGCCTTTAATGGAGTAGGTTTCCCGAGTGAAGCCGTGCAATATTATAACTTTTTCCTGGCACAAACCATTACGGCTGTAGATGGCGGCGCAACTGGATTTTCGAGAGGTGGTTTACAATCGTTTATGGGGCGGGTTAACTACGCCTACAAAGACCGCTATCTGGCTACTTTCACCTTTAGAAGAGATGGTTCCTCTGTGTTTCCGGTAAATCCATACCTCAATTATCCGGCTGCGGCAATTGGCTGGAATATCTCTAACGAGGATTTTATGAAAAACCAGAAAATCGTTTCCAACCTGAAGTTAAGGGCTTCATATGGTGTCACCGGAAATCCATCAATCCCCACAGATGCCACCCGTGGCTCTTTACAATCTAACCGTTATAACTATGGAACCGAAAATGTTCAGGGTTATTATATTGGTAGTTTAGCCAATCTGGATTTACGTTGGGAAAGCACTAAACAGTTAAATATTGGTTTAGATTACGGTTTCCTTAACAATAGAATTACCGGTTCGATCGAGGTTTATAAGCAAAATACCGATGATTTAATCATCAATAAGCAATTGCCAAGAAGTAATGGTGCAACGAGTTTCTTTACCAATGCAGCCGCTACAAGTGGAAAAGGGATCGAATTTAATATCAATACACTAAACATTGTACCAGAAAAAACAAATGGTTTTAGTTGGTCAAGTGATTTTAATTTCTCCATCAACCGGGAGAAGATTGTAAGGCTGGCTGATGGTTCTACACAGCAGGATGTTGGAAACGGCTGGTTTGTTGGTCAGCCTATTAATGTGATTTATGATTTTACCAAACTGGGAATCTGGCAAACCTCAGAAGCAGTGGAAGCGGCAAGTTATGGTGGCTACTCTGCTGTTCCGGGACAGATTAAAATTGCGGATTTAAATGGTGATAAAATTATTAATGATCAGGACAGAAGCATCATCGGTACGTTTCAACCTAAAATTATTATGGGAATGACCCAAAGGGTTTCTTACAAAAACTTTGATTTATCGGTAGTTGCTTTTTCCCGCTTAGGAAATAAAATTGTGGCTCCTTATTTAACCACAGATGGCGGAACGTCAGGTTACTTCGCCTTTTTAAATGGACGCGTAAACCAGGTTAAAGTAGATTACTGGACACCAACGAACCCAACCAATGCTTTCCCAAGGCCAGCAGGCGGTGCAACCAGCTTACCCTATTCTTCTACTCTAGGTTACTTTGATGGCTCTTTTGTTAAAATCAGAAGCATCAATTTAGGCTACAGTTTCCCATCTGCATTGGTTTCAAAATTAGGTCTTGGCGGATTAAGGCTTTATGCAACGGCCAATAACCCTTTCATCTTGTATTCACCATTTGTGAAATCAGGTCTGGGTGTCGATCCTGAAGGAACAGGTGTGGGTGGTGCGATTGGAAATAATGCGATAGCCAATGGCAGAGCCATTACTGCCGGATTAGATTTGCCATCAACCAGACAATTCCTGTTTGGTATTAACGCAAAATTTTAAAGTTTAACAGATTCAGATTAAAAAGATGAAAGTTTATAAAAAAATTAAGTTTGGCTGGATTGCTTTAGCGATTGTGGCCATCACGCCAATGAGTTGTAAAAAGCAATTGGAGTCAGAATATCGTTCAAATTTAGGTCCCGAATATTTTTTAACAGCCTCTGGTTTGCAGGCCGGATTAAATGCCTCTTATGCCACCACCCGTTTTTTCTGGGGAAGTGAGGGTTTTACTTCTTCTCAGGTTGCAGGTACCGATGAGGTAATTAGAGGGGGAGATGGTGGTTTAGATTTTCATAACTACACCAATATTACCCCGCAAAACGGAACCATTCAAAGTATCTGGGACAACAGTTATGTGCCGATTAATAACCTGAATGGAATTTTAGAGCTTGGTCCGCAAGCCAATGTAGACGCGGCTGTGAAAACGCAACTTTTAGGCGAAGCCAAATTTCTGAGAGGTTTTTATTATTTCCTTTTGGTTCAAAATTTTGGCAATGTGCCGCTTAAACTGGCTTACAACAACAAGCCAAGCACTGAGGATTTAAGATCGCCGAAAAAAGATGTTTATAACGCAATTATTAAAGACTTAACAGAGTCTGTTGCGCAACTTGGCAACATTCAGGCGGGCCAGTCTAAAGGCAGAGCTTCAAAAGCGGCGGCACTTCACTTACTTGCGAAAGTTTACCTGGCAAAAGCCTGGGATGTAGATGCCAGGGATGGCGATGGTACTGCAGATTTTACAAAGGCTTATGAAACTGCAGTGGGTTTAATTAATGGTAAAACCACATATGGCGTAGATTTAGAGGCAAATTTTGCAGATGTTTTTAGAGAAGGAAACGAATATGGAAAGGAATCTTTATTCGTTGCTGATAGAAATACTGATCCCACTTATTCGGAAAGCGGTTATAACAACACTACCGCACCAGCCGGAGGAAATAAAGAAAATCGCTTAAACTGTTATTGGGTGAGTTTTTACACCCTCACGCGGAATGTGAATGAAGGCATTCCTGGTGCGCCGGCAGTAACCACGCAAATGGCAGCGAGAGATCAGGTAAGCGGCCGCCCGTACAGAAGGTACAGGCCAACGCCATACACATATGCTACGTTTTCTAACCGTGACAATGATGCCCGTTACGATGGTACGTTCCAAAAAGCATGGATTATGAATCTGCCATCTACGCAGGATAATAATGTGCAAACTACTACACCAGCCTTCACCACGACCAGAAATGGTGTGGCAGTAGTGCCGGTTAAGGGCGTTGATACCGCTATCTATATGCCGGGCAGAGAAGTAACGGTTGCAGAACGACAAAGGTTTAAAGGGGTAATTATTGCCCCGTCGCAATATAATACAGAATGGTTCCCAACCATGACCAAACACATGGATAAGACTAAACAGCATTACAATGATGCTTCAGACAGACCTATTTTATTGATGCGTTTAGGTGAAGTTTACCTCATTGCGGCCGAAGCGGCTTTTAAACTGGGGAGATCTGCTGATGCCGCTAATATGATTAACGTGTTAAGATCTCGTGCAGCTTTTAGAACCACTAATACTTCTGCACAAAACAGTGCATCAGTGCTGGGTAACCAAATCAGCAGCGCTGATATAACCCTGAATTTTATTCTCGAAGAACGCACTCGTGAGCTTTTTGGGGAGATGAACAGGTGGTTGGATCTAAAAAGAACGGGAACATTGATATCCAGAGCTGTTTTATATAACGAAATGGCCGCGCCAAACATCAAAGATTTTCATGTGTTAAGGCCTATTCCATCTGCATCCCAGTTGGATTTATTAACCAACAGAGATCAGTTTCCTCAAAACCCAGGTTATTAAATATGCGAGGGAAATCAGCCTAACGGTTTGATTTCCCTGCTACCGCCATTTACAAACAAACTTCATGAAACCATCATGATTTTCCAACCACGCAGTGGGATGAATAAATCTGATAGCTTCATCACCATTAAACCGAGTTTGCGAGCTCATTGATGCCATAAAAAACAACTATCATAATAAAACAATTATATACGGATGAAAATTAATTCTTCATTATCTGTTACAGCAATTGCTTTGGTTACCCTCTTCAGCTGCTGCAAAAAAGACAACCAGAACGGAGGTTTTGAAAATAACGGAAACTTCACAGATACCACTGCAACATTAAAAAGTGTAGCTCCTTTTCCCATTGGGATTGCAGCCGAATATCCACTTTCCAGCACGAATGCCAGATACTGGTCTGTGGTGAGAAGCGAGGCCAGCAACATCACCTTTGGAAACGAATTGAAAAATGATGCGGTGCTTAAAGGCGATGGTAGCTATGATTTTACCCGGGCGGATGCTTTTTATAACCTCGCGACAACAGCCGGGCTGCAGGTTTTTGGTCATACACTGGTTTGGCATTCGCAGCAACGCGCCAGTTATTACAATACGTTAATAGGGGGTGGCAGCAGTGGCGGTGTTACTAACCTGGTGTCTAACCCTGGTTTCGAAACCACTACTGTAAATACACCTGCCGAACCAGCAGATGGCTGGTCGGTATTAAACGGCGTGGGTCAATTTACAAGCACCTCTACCAACACGAATTCAGGAGCAAAAGCATTACAGGTGAACGTGCCAGCCGGCGGACAATCATTCAACACCCAGATTGCAAATAAAATTCAAATCCCGGTATCTGCTGGGAAAACATATATCATTTCTTATAGCATAAAAGGCACTGGTGCGCAAAGCATTCAGTTAGAAATTCGTCCTTTTCTAGGTGCAGCTGCCGGCTCAGTGAATTACCAGGGCGGTTTGCCGGTAACTACCAGTTATGCCAAAAACAGCTATAGCTATGTGGTTCCGGCAAATGTAACTGCTATACAAATTGCATTTGATTTAGGTGGAACGGCAAATACCTTGTATCTGGATGATGTGAGTATCATTGATGCTGCTGTTGTGGCTCCTCCAACCGGTGCTGCGATGGTTTCTATTGTGGATAATGCAATGAAAAAACACATTGAAACGGTTGTTGGTCATTATGTGGGTAAAATTAAAGCCTGGGATGTGATTAACGAGCCATTTTCTGATGCTGGTGAATTGAGAAACAATACCAATACACCATCAACAGGGAGAACGGATATTTTCGTTTGGCAAAACTATCTCGGTAGAGATTATGCAACCAAAGCCTTTCAGTATGCAAAAGCAGCAGATGCCAGTGCCGATTTCTACATGAACGATTATAATCTGGAAAGTAGCACAGCAAAGCTTGATGCTTTTGTAAAACTGGCTAATGAATTAAAAGCAGCCAATGCCGGGATAACTGGTGTAGGTACGCAGATGCACATGCTCATTTCTACGCCTTATGCAAATATCATTAACATGATGCAAAAACTCGCAGCAACCGGCCTGAAGGTTAAAATCTCTGAATTGGATATCAGAATAAATCCTGGAGGTGCTAACCCTGTGGCTGGTTACTTAGCCTCGGCATATGATTTAAGACTCCAGGCAGCGATGTATAAATTTGTGATCGCCACTTACATTAAATATGTTCCGGCAGCACAGCGCGGAGGCATTACCATTTGGGGCGTAGACGATTCCAGTAGCTGGTTAAATACCTCAACGAATGTTACGGCTAACCGCTTGGATTATCCGCTTTTATTTGATAAGAACTTCAGCAAGAAGCCAGCTTATGCAGGTGTAAAACAAGCCCTGCAAGGTAACAGAGAAAATTAGTAGTAGATTTAATCAAAATAGAAAATTCCTGCCCTAATCTCTGGCAGGAATTTTCTATTTTATAGTAGCTTCAAATGGAGCCGTGGGAAGACCATTTTTGTTGTATAGGTTCGCATCCTGCGGATTATCTGCCCATGCATAACGCACATAAACCGGGGCTGGAATTGTGGCGTTTGATAAGATCACTTGCTGGTTCCGGATCTCTGCTTGTGCCCATTTAAACTTTTTATCACTTCCTGCTATGGCAAATGCCTTCAAAGAACCTGATTTTGAAATTAAACCTTTGCCTACGTTGTGGAAATTTAGGATTACCGTATTTCCATTGGCAACAGCCGATTTAAAAGTCGGTCCCGATGCCACGGTTTTAACGTCGCCGTAAGCCAACCTGCCGGCCTGCAAAGCCATTCTCTTTCCTATATCTTGCTTGTTTAAGGGATGAATATCATTCCATTCACCTAAATCTATACCCACTACCAGCGCAGTATTTTTTATGGTTAATAACCTTGCTTGCTGCGCTCTCAATTCCGCCCAGCTGCTCTCCGATGGATTTTCTTTTGCTTGCATAAAATTGGGAAGTTGCACCGCTATAAATGGAAGTTGCTGCTGGCTAAAGGTGTTGCGCCAATCGATGATGAGGCTTTCCATTAAATCAAAATATTCTTTCGGATTCCCTGCATTTGATTCTCCCTGATACCAAAGCACGCCTTTAATTGCATAATTTTTCAGCGGGGCAATCATGGCATTATATAGGCCTACAGGTTTCCATCTGATAAATGTCTGGCCAGGGCTTGGACCAGCCTTTACGCCCAATTTATACTTCCATATGCCTTTTAAATCCAGCGTATCGGTTCCGGCAATCAGCTGATATTCTTTGTCTGGCACGAAACCACCTTCGCCAGCATTATTAATTACCTTTACCGTAATGGTATTTTTGCCGGCTTTTAGTATCTCGCTACCGAACAAATATTTTCTTGGCGGATACTGATAACTGGTTGAACCTACAAATTCGCCATTGATAAAAACAGAGTCAGCATCCACAATTCTGCCTAAAAGTAATTTGGCGGGTTTTGTTACCATAGATTGAGGCACGTCGATTTCTTTTTTGAACCAGACCACTCCATTGGCTTTGCCTATTGGTTCATTGGCCCAATATCCTGGCACCTGCATTTCTGCCCAGTCTGATCCGGCAGGGCCATTTTTCCAATTCTTTTTTAAACCCTCATCCAGTTGGTTAACGTTGCTGTACCAGGCATTTGATGCAGTCTTATCTGCAGCTTCAATGCTTTTAATGAGTTGATCATCTTTATATTTCCGGAAATCCTGATCGTAAGATGGAAATTTTTTAATGGCCGTTTCGCTCATCCATGCCTGTGCAGGCGAGCCACCCAGTGCTGCGTTTACGATGCCAATTGGGATGTGGAATTTTCGGTTGATATCCAAAGCGAAAAAATAGGCAGCAGCAGAAAAATTTAAAACGGATGCTGGCGTTGTTGAAACCCACCCGCCCCCAGAAAAATCTGTCCGGGCAGTTTTGAAATCGTATTCATCAGGAACTATAAACTGCCTGACCTGATTTTGATTGGCTGCGGCAATGATTTCTGGATATTTATCCATTACCCGCGACATTGGCAGTTCCATATTTGATTGTCCGCTGCAAAGCCATACATCGCCAAATAAAACATCCTTCAAAATGATGCGGTTACTGCCCGAGAAAGCCATTTCATAAGGGCCACCAGCTTTTTCCGGTGGAAGCTTAATTTCCCAATAGCCACGCTCATCTGCCTTAGTTTGGTATGTTTTTGCTTTAAAGCTTAAGTTAACCATCTCATCGGCCGATGCATGGCCCCATAACTTAATCGTGTTTCCCCGTTGGAGAATCATGCCATCAGAAATGAGTCTAGGCAGTTTAATTTTAGAGAAGCTAGTTAAGCTGCCTATTAGTAAAAGTGAAAATAAGGATATTTTTTTCATAATAGCTTTCAATTGAACGGTAGGTATACCTGGCCTTTACGTATATGCCATTGTATGATCTCTGTTGAAGATATAAGGACGCTCATAATTATTTTGGTTAGATAAGGGATTAAATTCCTCCCTAAAATAAGAAAAGAAAATAGTTTATGCAATCGGTTGCAATTTTATTTCTTTATTTCTACCTTCAACTATTTAACTAGATATAATCTCGAAATGAGAAAGCTAATTTTATTTCTACTGATTGGTGCTTCGCTCCAGTGCGCTGCACAAATCAAGTTTACCAATCCAATTCTCGCAGGGTTCTATCCAGATCCAAGTATAACAAAAGTGGGCGCAGACTATTACCTTGTCAACTCTACGTTTTCTTATTTTCCGGGAATCCCTGTTTTTCACAGTAAAGACCTTAAAAATTGGAAACAAATTGGTAATGTTATAGACAGGCCAACGCAAATGAATTTTATGGGTGATCGGGTAACCAGGGGATTATTTGCACCTTCGATTAACTTTCACAATGGTCTATTTTATGTTACCTGCACATTGATAGATCATCAGGGCAATTTTGTGGTAACTTCGAAAAGTCCCGCCGGGCCTTGGAGCGATCCGGTTTGGTTGCCCGAGGTAAAAGGGATCGACCCTTCGCTTTTTTTCGATCAGGATAAGGCCTATATTGTTTACAATAGTGATGCGCCAGATAACAAACCCCTCTACAGCGGGCATCGCACCATTCGTGTGTTTGAATTTGATTCGGTAAACTTGAAAGTATTGGGCGAAGAAAAACAATTGGTAAACGGCGGAGTAGATATCAGTAAAAAACCGGTTTGGATAGAAGGACCACATATTTTCAAAAGGGGCAACTGGTATTATTTGTGTGCGGCAGAAGGGGGCACTTCTGTTAACCATTCGCAAGTGGTGTTGCGGAGTAAAAACGCAACCGGACCTTATATTCCATTCGAAAAGAATCCAATTTTAACGCAAAGAGACCTCGATCCAAATAGAAAAAACCCGATTACGTCAGCAGGTCATGCAGAACTGATTGAAGGCCCCGATGGAAAAACTTATGCTGTGTTTTTAGCCGTTCGGCCGTATGAAGGAGATTATTACAATACGGGAAGGGAGACTTTCATTGCGCCTGTTAAATGGGAGAATGATTGGCCAATTATTAATCAGGATAGCGAAGCGTTAAAATTTAGTTATTCAGCAAATATTAAAGAAGTTAAACAAGTTGAGGCAAGGCCGCAGAGCGGTAATTTTTCTTACCGGATTGAGTTTGAAAATCAATTGGATCCCGCTTTATTATTCTTAAGAACAATAGATTCCAGTTGGTTTCAGGTAGATAAATTAAAGGGGTTAAACATGGGACTTCTGCCTGAAACGATTATGGGTAGCGGCCACCCGGCATTTATTGGGAAAAGGCAGCAGCATTTGAAAGCTAAAGCCAGTACGGCATTGATTTTTAACGCGAAAACAGCAAACGAAAAAGCGGGTATCACAATTTTCCAGAACGAATCTCATTTCTATTATTTATGCAAATCTGTTGCTAACGGGAAGTCGGTTTTACAGGTTTTTAAAGGAACACAGGATAAAAAGACAATGGAATTGTTGAAGCAAACTGAGCTGAATAGCGATTTAATTTACCTGCAAATTGAAGCTAATCGGGACAAGTATAATTTTTACTATGCTACCGCCCCAAAGCAATGGAAACTATTGTTAGCGAATGTGGATGGGAAATTCCTGAGTACGAAAGAAGCGGGAGGTTTTGTGGGTTCGTTGTTTGCACTATATGCAACTTCATCCGGCGAAAAATCAGATCAAACGGCAAATTTCAAGTGGCTGGATTATGAGGGGAAGGATGATGTTTATCGTTAAACATCTTACGAAGTTTAACCGGCCTACTTGTGTTGGGGAAACTTCGTAAGTGTATCAGGTTTTGTTTTAAAACGTGCGAAGTCTTTTCTGCGCTCAGGCATTGAGACTTCGCAAGTGAATCTTATATTAGTCCTGGAATTTCCATCTTACGAAGGCTTCCATGGCTTCGTATTCTGCAAGTCCGAGTTCATCGTAAGCTTTGGCTGTTTCACGATTCCGGTCTTCGGCACGTTGCCAGAATTCTCTTGAATCATCTCCAGGGAAAACCGCTCTGTCCTTCTGACTCTGGTGTTTAAAGATCGCATATTTCTTGCGTTCCAGCTCTTTTGGCGAAATTGGAACTGCCATTTCAATTTCGTGAGTTTCAAACTCCTGCCACGCACCGCGGTACATCCATAACCAGCAATCTTTTGCCCAATCTTCTGTTTTACGAAGTTTAGTCAATGCCGCTAAAATAATGTTAAAGCAAACGATATGCGTTCCATGCGGATCTTCAAAATCTCCGGCTGCGAAAACTTGTTGAGGCTTAACTTTCTGCAACAATTCGATCGTTAAATCGATATCTGCATCCGTTACCGGGTTCTTTTGATTTTTACCGCTTTCATAAAAAGGAAGCGCCTGGAAGTGAATATGGTCATCTTCCAAACCACAATAACGCGCACCAGCAATAGCTTCACCTTTTCTAATTAAACCTTTTACTGTTTGAATCTCCGGAGTATCAACCTGGTTGGGTTGTTTATCCTGAATGAAGGTCCTCATGTTTTGATAAAGTTCTTTCAAATGAGTATTGTCCATGCCCATTTTCTCTGTAAAATCTACATTGAACTCTACAAACCGAAGCGCATCATCATCCCAAACCGCAGTATTACCAGAAGTTTGATAAGCCACGTGTACATCATGTTGCTGATCAACCAGGCGAATAAATGTTCCGCCCATCGAAATCACATCATCATCAGGGTGAGGGGAGAAAATAATCACACGTTTTTTAGCGGGTTCAGCACGTTCCGGACGCTGAGAATCATCCGCATTCGGTTTACCACCCGGCCAGCCTGTAATGGTGTGTTGCAGTTTATTAAAAATATTAATGTTGATGTTGTAAACTGGTCCTTTTTCAGTAGCCAGTTGCGCCATCCCATTGTTGTTATAATCATCTTCCGTTAACTTTAACACTGGTTTTTTGAGTGTATTTGCCAACCAGATTACCGCTTTGCGGATCAATGCATCCGTCCAGACACAATCTTTAACCAACCATGGCGTATAGAAACGGGTCAGTTCTGAAGCTGCCGGTGTATCCAGGATAAACTCTACATGATCAGATAATTGCAGGAAAGTCGCCGGCACATCTCCGGAGATTTCACCTTCAACAGCTTTCTTTATAATGGAAGCTTTTTTACGGCTCCAGGCCATCAAAATAATTTCTCTAGCCTTGAAAATAGTACCAATTCCCATGGTAATCGCTTTGGTTGGCACGAAAGTTTTTCCACCGAAGTCTCTCGCGGCATCTCTACGTGTTAAATCATCCAAAGTAACCAATCGGGTTCCTGAGTTTGGTGCCGATCCAGGTTCATTAAAACCAATGTGTCCGGTACGCCCAATACCCAGAATCTGAATATCTAATCCACCAAGGTCGCCTATTTTCTTTTCGTAATCCAGGCAGAAAGCCGGAATGTCTTCAAGTGCCAGGGTTCCATCAGGAATGTGAACATTATTCTTATCGATATCAATGTGATCGAAAAGATTTTCATTCATAAACGTGACATAACTCTGGGCCGCGGTTGGCGCCATTGGATAGTATTCATCCAGGTTAAAAGTGATCACATTTTTAAAACTTAAACCCTCTTCTTTGTGCAGTCTCACCAGTTCGGCGTAAACTGCGATTGGGGTAACACCTGTTGCTAAGCCCAGTACTGCAGGTGTGTTGCTTGCTTGTTTAGATTTAATGAGGTTGGCGATTCGGTGCGCCACATTAATCGAAGCAATTTTTGGATTTTCGAACACGCTTACGGGTAGTTTCTCGAAACGTGTCTCCTCCAGTAAATTTAATCTAGCCATTTTTTTTATATGGTTTTTAATGTACGGAGCAGTAAAGATAGAAGTTATGGCCAATTTCTAACAAAGGTTATTTACTTTTATTGTCGGTATTTTCAATTAAAATAGCGCATCACAAAAACAAAAGACCCTTCATCACTTATAAAGCAGCTTTTACAACATGAATAAGCAAATCCAAAATCTATATCTAAAAGCAAATAAAGCTGAGCGACTCATCATTGGTTTAATGAGTGGAACCTCAATGGATGGTTTGGATATTGCACTTTGCCAGGTGAGCGGGAGCGGAGCAGATACCCATATTCGCATACTGGAATTTAAAACCGGAGAGTTTACGGTTGATTTTCGTTCAAAAATTAAGGCGGTCTTTTCTAAGCAGAATGTAGACTTACAGGCGGTCTGCCTGATGAATGAATTAATCGCTGATACCCATGCCGCATTAATTAACGCAGCGCTGGAAGAATGGGGCTATAAAAATGAAGAGATTGATTTCATCGCCAGTCATGGACAAACGATTTTCCATGCGCCAAAATCGCTGCATAAAATGGATGATTACCCGAACGGAACCCTGCAGATCGGTGATGGAGACCATATCGCCGTAAAAACAGGCATCATTACGCTCTCTGATTTTAGACAAAAACATTTAGCTGCGGGGGGGGAAGGTGCACCATTGGCTGTTTATGGCGACTATTTAATCTTCTCTAAAAAGGATGAAGACCGCGTAATGCTGAATATTGGCGGAATCGCCAACTTTACTTATTTGCCCGGAAGCCTGAATGCTGCAGAAATTTTTTCCACAGATGTTGGTCCAGGGAATACTTTAATGGATCAGTTTATGCAGCAGCATTTCAATCAGTTTTATGATAAAGATGGCGCCGTTGGTTTGTCTGGAAATTTAAATCAGGATCTGTTAAACGCATTGCAGCAAAACGATTTCTTCGATGCTGGTTTCCCTAAAACCACAGGTCCCGAGTTGTTCAATTTAAACTATCTGAATGCTGCCCAAAAGCTGTCTGCTACCGAAGATATGAGCCGGGAAGATGTGATGGCCACCTTATGCCATTTTTCCGCAGCAACCATAGCCAATGCGATAAAAAGGTGCTTTAGCGATGAGGCAAAAGTGCATGTTTTTATGAGTGGAGGCGGTATGCACAACCCATTATTGGTTAAGCTATTGCAGGAAGCCTTGCCCGAATCTCAGTTTTCTACTACCGAAGATTTAGGCATCAATCCTGATGCCAAGGAAGCGGTATTGTTTGCCGTTTTAGCCAATGAAAGCATATGTGGTGCCCCGATCAACTTTGGGGGCAGAAAGGGCGTTCCTTCTATTTGTATGGGAAAAATCAGTTTACCTGAATAAATAAACTAAATTTTGTAATTGCGCAATTGCCTGGAATAAAAATTGGCTTTGTAAGTGATTTTATTAATTTTGTTTAACCCTAAACCAAATTTCATGGAAAAAACTTACCTAAAATGGTTATCGAAGTTATTTATGATTTCAATGATCCCATTTCTCCTGCTCCTGTTTACAGAAGGTGCGCAGGCCCAAAATAAACGTTACACCATTAGTGGAAAAGTGACCGACGCAGCTGGCAATGTACCAATTCCCGGAGTGGTGGTTAAAATTCAGAATACAAATCTCGCAACCAGTACAAATGGAAATGGCGCTTACACTTTTTCGGTAGATTTAGCGCCCGGAAGTTATCAGGTTTCTTTTTCATTCGTAGGTTATAAATCGTCTGTGCAGCCAATTACTTTGGGTGAGACTACAGCAGTGCAATTAAACGGTGTGCTTAATGGCGATGCAGTTGGCCTTGACGAGGTAATAGTAACCGGAACGTCTGCCGGAACCACCCGAAAAGAACTCGGTAGTTATGTAAGTACCGTAAAAGGCGATGACCTGAATAAGGCACCAAGCGGAAACGTGTTATCGTCATTGCAGGGAAAAACTGCAGGTGCACAGATTAGTCAAAACTCCGGCGATCCTGCTGGCGGCATGTCAGTAAGGTTACGGGGAATTAGTTCAGTAAACTCTTCTTCAGAGCCACTTTACATTATTGATGGGGTGATTGTGAACAACTCCACCACCAGGGTAACCAATACTTCTGCCAATTTCGATGGCGGCAATGTGGTAGGTAGTATCGGTCAGAATAGAATGGTCGATATTAACCCGGCAGATATTGATCGGATTGAAGTTTTAAATGGTGCAGCTGCGGCAGCAATCTACGGTTCTCGCGCCAACTCTGGTGTAATTCAGATCTTTACCAAAAGAGGTGCCAGCGGGAAAGCACAGGTAACTTTTAATACCAGCTTAACGGTAAGCGAGTTGCGCAAGCAAATTGAGGTGAACCAGTCGCCGGTTAAGTTTGGTGGTTCGGTAAATTCATTCACTCAGGATGTGATTCAAACAGCTGTCGTTACGCCCAATACGCCTGCAGTTTTACTCACCAACACTACTCCGGTTACCCGCTATAACTATCAGGATTATATTTTTCAAACAGGCTATGGATCTGATAATACCGTTTCCATCAGTGGTGGTACAGATAATACGAAGTTTTATACATCCGCCAGTTATTTTACCAACCAGGGAATTATCAAAAACACTGATTTTACCCGTTACAATCTTCGTGTTAACATTGATCAGAAGATCACCGATTGGGCATCTTTAAGTGTGGGCATGAACTACATCAGAAGTGCCGCTAACGAAAAACCAGACGGAAATTCCTTTTTCTCTCCGATGAATTCGGTAACCATCATTGGTAATTTCCACGATATTTTTGCCCGAGATGCCAATGGTAACTTATTGCCGGTTGGGGAGCGGGGAAGGGTTAATCCGGTTTCCGTAATTGAAGATATTAAACAACGTCAGGAAACAAACCGAATCATTTCCAGCGCTAATCTGAAACTGTATCCGGTAAAAAACCTGACTTTAAACTTCTTACTTGGTGTAGATAATTCTGGCGCAAATGGTTCAACTTACATTCCGCCATATGCCTATAACGTAAACCCGGATTTCTTTGGAGGAGGTGCATCATTAGATGGTACACTAAATGGCTATGCCAGTACCGCCGGCAACAATGCTTTCCAGTTTAACAATGAAATTAATGCCACTTACCAATCACAAATTTCAGATAAAATTGCTTCAACCACCCAGTTGGGTTACTCTTTTCAATACGAGCAAACGCGCTATCAATTGGTTAACGGACGTGGTTTAGCGCCGCTGATTGAAACGGTAAACGCTGCGGCCACGCAACTGCCAAGTGTTGATGGCAGAACCCAACTTTCGGTAACGGGAGGATATTTGCAGCAAACATTTAAATACAAAGATCATTTGTTTTTAACAGGTGCAGTTCGGGTAGATCAATCTACGGTTTTTGGAGCTGATAACAGAACGCAGACCTATTTAAAAGCGAATGGAAGTTACGTTTTGTCATCTGCTGATTACTGGAAAGACCTTGGCGTTTCCTCCTGGTGGGATACCTTTAAAATCCGGGCAGCTTATGGCGAATCAGGTAACTTAACGGGTATCGGGGCTTACGATAGGATCAATGCTTACAGCACCCAATCTTTCTTAGGCCGGGCATCGTTGTTTTCAAGTGCAACGCTGGCGAATGAAAATGTGAAACCAGAACGTCAGCGGGAGCTGGAACTGGGGACCGATTTATCATTTTTTAAAAACAGGCTTGGTTTACAGTTTAACTGGTACAATAAAAAAGTGAGTGATTTACTAATTGCCAGTGTTACCGCACCAACTACCGGGTTTTCGAGCTTCTTAGATAACATTGGCTCCTTAAGAAATAAAGGGATTGAGCTTGTGTTAAATGCAACACCTTTAAAAGCCAAAGATTTCAGCTGGAATACCACTGTGGTTTTTAATAGAAACAGAAACCAGGCGCTAAACGTAGGTGGGTTAAGATTGTTCGCAACCAATCCTGGTGCACCGGTAGCCATTATTGATGGCGAAGCAATTGGTGTATTTTACGGAACCTTCTTTGCCCGCAATGCGGATGGAAGTTTGCTGACCAACGCCGCCGGAATTCCGCAGTTAGAGCGTGGAATTCAGACTTCGGCAACTACTTTTACGCCACAACGTGGAGCAAATGGTTTGCCTACAGGAACAACGTTAAGAAAAGTACTCGGCAATCCAAATCCGGATTATACGGCTTCTTTTGTGAACGATTTCAGTTATAAAAAATTCAACCTGCATGTACAGTTAGATGCGGTGCAGGGTGGTGATGTATGGAATGCAGACTGGAGAACGCGCCAGGGCGTGGGTAATGGAAAAGTTGCCGAAGCAGAGCAACTTGGTCAGCTGCCAAGAGGTTATGTTGCCGGTGTTTATGCTACAGAAGAATGGCGGATTGACGATGGATCTTTTGTGAAATTAAGAGAAATTTCGTTGAGTTATAACGTGGGGAAGGTAAAATACTTAAGAGATTTGACCATTACGCTGAGCGGAAGAAATCTTGTGTCGTGGGATAATTATAAGGGTTATGATCCTGAAGTAAATTCTGGCGGTCAGTCTACCATTTTACGGAACATCGATTTTGGTTCCGTTCCCATTCCAAGAACCTTTAGTTTAGGTTTACAAGTTAAATTTTAATCGACAAAGGAAAAATTTATGAAAAATTTGAGATATAACACATCAAAATATATAACCTGTATTGCATTTTCATGGGCAGTCTGTTTATCATCCTGTACAAAAGAATATCAGGATCCTTCCAGGGCTAAAACAGATGTTGCACTCACTTCTCAGCAAGGTTTAACAGCGGTTGCAATTGGTTTACAACGGGTTTATACTTTAAGCAGAACAAGTGTGATGTTTAATTCGGTAGCAGCAAACGGCTTTGTGACCAATGAGTTTTCTTTGCTCAATTCGGGGAATATTCCCGAATTACAATTAAGTACCGGTGGCACCGCAGTAGATGGAACCAACACTATTTTATTTAACCTCTGGACCAGCGCCAACAAGATAATTTATGATGCAGATCTGGTAATTACAAATGCCAATAACCTTGGCGATAAGGGTTATGCTTCCGGTCTGATTGCCTATTCAAGCATTTTTAAAGCTTTGGCTATTGGAAATTTATCACAGTACTGGGAAAGGATTCCGGATGGCACAGGTAAAAATGTTGCTTTTATTACCCGTGCTGCTGGTTTTGCAAAAGCCATTTCGGTACTGGATAATGCCTTGACAACAATTGCCGCTAATCCCATTTCCACAGGTTTCAATTCGAATGTGCCGAATATCAATATTGTAAATACAATCCATGCGTTAAAAGCAAGATATGCATTGTTTTCAGGAAACTATGCTTTGGCTTTAACAGAAGCAAATGCGGTAGACTTAACCCGGGCATCAGCTTTTAATTTTGATGCAACTTCACCTAATGTTTTGTTTACCGTCATTTCCTCAAATAACGTTTTTCAGCCGCTGAATGCGAATTTAGGTTTAACCGGTGCCAACATACCTGATGCTGCAGACCGCAGAATCCCATTCTACACTGTATTAGCCGGAAACCCTGCGACATTAAGAATGGCTGGTTTTGCTACGACAACTTCAACACCTTTCCCAATTTATCTACCCGGAGAAATGACGTTAATCAAGGCAGAAGCTTATGCCAGCCAATCAGATTTACAAAATGCTTTGACGGAACTAAATAGAGTGGTTACTAAAACCACCGATGTTTTTGGTATTGCGGCTGGTTTGCCTGCATTAACAGGGCCCTACACGCAACAACAATTGCTGGATTTGATTTATAAGAATCGTTCGATTGAACTGTATGCTTCAGGTTTAAAAATTGAAGATATGCGAAGATTCAACCAGCCAGTTGCAGATCGTAAACGGAATTTTTTCCCTTATCCTTTCCAGGAACGGGATAATAATACCAATACTCCGGCAGATCCGGTTTTTTAATTTTTAATCTGTCATCGGATGAATATAGCTATTGTGCTAAAGATTCATCCGATGACTTATAGCTTGCTATAAAATATTGATCTTTTTTGCCAGGTAACCAGACAGTGACTCATGGTTGTCATCAAGTTCGGTAATCAGGTAGCTGATGTTTTCTATATGGCAAACCCTAAGGCGCAAGGCAATATCCAGTTTCTCTGAAATACACAAAACAGCTGTCTTTTTCGCGGCTGCCAACATGGCTTTCTTCAGCTGGTTAATTTCCCAGTAAGTATCTGTTAAGCCTTCTTCAGGGTGAATTGCGCTCGTTCCCATGAGGCACAAATCTGCTTTAAGCTCAGAAAGTTGGGTAATTACCTGGCCCCCATAAGTAACCTGTGAGTTTTTGGAAAACAAGCCACCAATTAAAATCACCTCAATGTTATTGTATTTTGCAAGCTCTACCGCAACTAATGGGCTGATGGTAAAAAAAGTGGCTTCGATATGTTGAGGCAATTGTTTTACAAATTCCAAAATGGTTGTGCCACCACCCGTTAACACCACCATGCCATCTTTAATCAGATTTACTGCTTTTTTGGCGATAATGATTTTACTATCCCGCGCGTAAACGGTGCTGTCATCAAAAGAACTGTGATACGATTTTGATAGCGCGCCACCATGAACCTTAAAAAGCAAGCCGTCATCTACCAGTTCTTGCAGGTCTCTTCTAATGGTATCTTCAGAAACATTAAGCAGTTGAACCAAATCAGAAGTAAGCACGCGGTTGTGCAAATTAATCTGGCGCATAATGAAATCGTGGCGTTCTTTTTTGAGCATACTGGATTTAGTTTTAAGAAACGTAAATATAGGATTTATTTGTGTTGCGTGTTTTTGCGGTTTAATGCGATTATATATCGGAATTGTTATACTATAATCTTTGTTATTTATCATTTTAATGGAAATCATTTATGATATTAGCTAAATATTGGAAAATAATGCGTGAATATGCGTATTTTGAAGGTATAGGCAAACAACAAACTAATCAACTTAACTAATTTCATTTCATCTTAAACCGGGCAGTTTATGAAAAAAAGACTACTACTAACTATTATTGGTACTTTTTTGTTGCTGGCGCATGCCATAGCGCAACAAATTACCGTTACGGGTAAGGTCTCATCCACAGATGGGCCAATACCCGGGGTTTCCATTCGGGTAAAGGGAACCACCACCGTCGCACAAACCAATGGCGACGGAAATTACTCGGTGAAAGCATTAAAAACAGATGTGTTACAATTTACTTATGTGGGTTTTAGAACCCAGGAGAAGACGGTGGGTAATGGTGCAACTATTAATGTTATACTCGCTTCTGATGCCAGTAACCTCGACGATGTAATTGTGACCGCACAAGGAATTGAACGATCTTCCCGATCTTTAGGTTATTCCACACAAACTATAAAAGGTGGAGAGGTTGCGCAAACCCAGCGTGATAACTTTTTAAATGCACTACAAGGTAGGGTTGCAGGTGCAACGATTACTCCTACAAACGGTACACCAGGTGCTTCTGCAACCATGATTATCCGGGGTGGGGTTTCGCTTGATGGAGATAACCAGCCGTTATTCGTAATTGATGGTTTACCTATTTCAAACCGTACGTTTAGCGAATACAATTTGGTTGGTCAGGGAACCTTTAACCGCCAGAATGATTATGGTAACCGTGCTATGGATATCAATCCAGAGGAAATTGAAACCATCACCATTCTAAAGGGACCTGAGGCTGCGGCGCTTTATGGTACGCAAGGGGCATCGGGTGCTGTAGTGATTACCACTAAAAAGGCTAAATCAGGAACTGCAAGAGTTACTTATAATAATTCTTTCAGGGTAGAAACTGCTTACAGGTTTCCAGATGTTCAATCTGTTTATGGTGGTGGTGCAGGTGGTTTTTTTGACGATGAAGTACGCACGAGAACGTACTTCGGAGCTAAAATTCCTGGCAACAGAACCGTATATGATAACGTGGGTAACTTTTATAAAACCGGTTTTACCCAAAAACATAATGCTTCAATAGAAGGGGGAAGTGAAAAACTCACTGTCAGAACTTCTTTAGGTTATACTAATCAAACTGGTGTTGTACCGGGCACAGACTTTAACACTTTAAATGGAAAGCTTGGTGTTACTTCCACTATAAGTGATAAGTTAAAAATGAACGGGTCGATTAACTTCATTAATTCGAAAACAAATAAAACCTACAAAGGCGCAAGTAGCCCAATGTTAAGTTCATTAACCTGGCCGTTGGTTGATGATATGCGGAATTATTTAACAGCTACCGGAGATCGAAGAACCATTACCGGAAGTTTGGCTCTTGAGCTTGATAATCCGTACTGGGCAGTTGAAAAAAATCCGAACTGGGAAAAAAGCAACAGGATGCTGGCCAACTTTGGAGTGGATTATGTGCCGACAAAGTGGTTAAGCATTACAGCCAGAGGCGGGGCTGATATTAATGCGGGGCAAGGCTTATCTGCCTATCATCCCCAATCTTACGAAGCGAATAAGACCGGTACAACCTATTTAGGTGGTGGTATAAATACCTATAATACCAATGAGCGTTTATATAATGCAACTTTAATTGCTACCATTAAGAAAGATTTCGGGAAGTTTAAACCTGTATTCCGGATCGGAGGAGATTTAACTGATGCTTCTTATCAAACCAATGCACAGTTTGGAACAAGGTTTTATCAGCAGAATTTTTACAGCATGAATAATACTGATCCAACCACCCAACGCGTAGCCTATGCTGATGAGTTAAAGAGAAAAGTTGGTGCTTTGGCGGTTGCGGAGTTAGGATATGATGATTTATTATATTTAACCTTAACTGGAAGACAAGATTTTTCTTCTACTTTACCGATTAAAAACTATAGTTTCTTTTATCCGGCAAGTTCATTAAGCTTTGTCTTTTCTGACCTTGCACCCCTAAAAAAACTGACCTGGTTATCATTTGGTAAATTAAGGGCTTCTTACGGTCAATCAGGGAAAGATGCTAGAAATGCTTATGTAACCCGAACTAAATTGGTTGCGCAAACAACCACAGGCGGTGGTTTCGCTACCGATGTTACGGCTGGTAACCCTGATTTGGAAGCAGAATTTAGTACAATGGCAGAAGGGGGATTAGAAGTTGGATTGTTTAATAACCGTTTATCATTCGATTTTTCTTACTACAATACTGTTTCCAATAAACAAATTACAGCACCCAGGTTAAGTTATGCAACAGGTGCCATTCTAGGATACATTAATAGTGGAAAAATTCGCAAGCGTGGGTTTGAATTACTGGTGAAAGGTAATCCAGTTAAAACAGCAATTTTCAGCTGGGATGTTTCAGCCAACTTCGCAAGAGACCGTGGCAACATTTTAGAGTTGCCCGCTGGTCAGGATGTGTTTTATGTATCTGATAGTTGGTTATATGAAAATGTAAGGGCACAGTATACTGTTGGTCAGTCACTTTCTGCATTTGCAGGTATTGATTATTTAAGGAGTAATGCTGGGGAGGTACTAATTAACCCTCAAAACGGGATGCCCATTAAAGGAACAAACTTTACACCAATTGGCGATAGGGCACCAGATATTTCCATAGGCTTAACCAACAGCTTTACGTATAAAAACTTCAACCTATCTTTCTTACTTGATATGAGAAAAGGTGGAGATATTTACAATGCCACAGAATTCTATTTGTATTCCAGAGGGATGTCTAAACTTACTTTAGATCGTGAAGTTCCACGTGTAATTACCGGCGTATTGAAAGATGGTTTGGAAAATAGCGCTAATCCAACTAAAAATAATATCATCGTAACGCCATACATCACCACCTCGTATTATTCAACTTTTTACAACACCAGAGATTTCTTACAAGAGGATGTAAACTGGATCAGGTTGAAGGATATTACCTTATCTTATAATTTACCTAAAAGTGTATTTGCAAAGAGCAATGTATTCAAAAGCGCTAGCGTGTTTTTCACCGGAACTGATTTATTATTGATTACGAACTATAAAGGCGTAGACCCACAGGTTAATGGTTTGAGCGCTGCAGCTGGTGGATTAGGAGGGACAGGAATTGACTTTGGCTCGTTTGGGCAGCCACGCGGTTATAATTTTGGTTTAAGAGTAGGTTTTTAATGATTAGAAAGATGAAAAAGATATATACAGTAATCGCAGTATTAGCAGTATTTTTCTCTGCAGGCTGCAAAAAATACCTGGACGTAAATATCGATCCGGCTACACCACAAACACCCGAAAGCAAAACTTTAACCCCGCCTTTATTCGCGCAAATGGAAAGAGGCATTCAATTCGATTCCAGATACCTGGGTGGGGTAATTCAATATTTTGGAGGAGCCGTTAATGTTGGTGAAAACCACGGCTGGATTCCGGGCAGCGATGCGATGGGCGAAATCTGGCGAACCAATTATTACGGGCTTGGCGCAAATTTAAACCTCATTATCGAAGATGCTCAGGCAAAACAAGAATACAATTTTGTAGGCTTAGCGCAGGCACTTAAGGCCTGGAGCTGGCAAACCACAACCGATTTCCATGGCGAAATTATTTTAAAACAGGCGTATGAACCAAATCGTTTTGTATTTGATTATGATAAACAGGAAGATGTGTATGCAGAAGTAGTTAGATTGGCTAACGAATCAATCGCAAACTTCTCCCGTACAGACGGAACTGGAAGTACAGCTAAAATGAGCCCTGCAGATTTGATTTATGCCGGAGATAACGCCAAATGGATCAAATTTAATTTTGGTGTATTAGCCAGAAACGCCAGCAACCTAATTAACAAAGCAAATTATAATCCCACTAAAGTTATTGAGTACGTAGATAAAGCTTTATCAAGCAATGCTGACAATTTTATTGTACCAAACACAGGTTCTACATCAGCTAATGGTAATTTCTTTGGTCCGCTGCGGGCAAATTTAGCTTTATATCGCCAAACCAGAATGATTGTCGGTTTGCTGGATGGAACCTATTTTACAGGCGTGCCGGGAAGTATTTTAGATCCTCGAATCTCCACAATGATTACACCATCTGCTGATGGCGTGTATAGAGGCACAAGTCCCGGGGTAGGCGATCCTGGTACGGTGGCCTTAAAAAACCAGATTCCTAATCCATGGGGCGTACTGGCATCAGCAAATCCTGGAGCCGGAACAGGTAAATATCTTTTTAAAGATAATGTTGGCTTCCCGATTATGACCTATGCAGAAATGCAATTTATTAAAGCTGAAGCAGCATTCCTAAATGGAAACCCATCATTAGCTCATAGTGCTTACTTGAATGGAATTAATGCCAGTATTGATTTCGTAAGTAGCCTCGGCACGGCAATTACTACCAGCCAAAAAGCTGCTTATTTAGTGAGTGCTGCGGTAAAACAAACCCCTGCTGCATTAACTTTACGAGACATTATGTTGCAAAAATATTTGGCACTATACGGATATGGTTTTGTCGAAACGTGGAGCGATTTGCGTAAGTATAATTATAATACAGGTGATGTTAAAGGTAACAATCCGTATGCTGGTGTATTTGTTTTTCCATCATCATTTTATGCTGATAACGGCGGCAAACCAGCACAACGTTATCGCCCAAGATATAATTCAGAGTATTTATGGAATGTAGCAGCGCTAAAGGTAATTGGAGCAGATCAGCCAGACTATCATACTTACAAAATGTGGTTTTCTCAACCTTAACTTAATATTATTATGAAAAATATATGCTATTTATTAATTGCTGTAGTCAGTGCATTTACGGCATGCAAAAAAGGTGATTTAGTAGAAACAACACCCTATACAAAGATAGAAGTTGGCGATCCTGCTTACTCTTTCCTCAGGTTCATCAATGTAACTCCCGGAAGTCCGAATATTAATTATTATTTAAATGATACCAGATTTAGTGGTGCCTACAACGCACTTAGCGGAGAAACTGGATTTGGCTATAATACCATCTTTCCCAATCTGGCTGGTCAGTATTTACCAATAACACCAGGTGCAAATAAAATTGATGCAAAAATAGTTTCATCAGCTACTTTAGATAAAGGTTTAAATGTTTTAACTGCGAATATTAATACCAACGCGGGTAAATATTATACCTTATTCACTACTGGTATTTATAACACTACTGACAAAAAGGTTACCTCATCCTATTTGCTTGAAGAAGTAAGGCCAGTTTTAGATACGACAAAAGTATTTGTGAGATTAGTGAACCTCTATAGTGGCGGACCAGCAGCAATAGATATGACGCAGAGAAGTACCGGGCAAGTACTTATTTCAAATGTTGCTTATAATTCAGCTTCTGCTTTTGTCGAAATCCCATTACCAGGGCAAGCTAACATTTATCAGTTCAATAATGCAGGTACTGCAACGCCCGTTTCTCCGGGTCAATTAAGTACCACACTAACAAAGGGCCAGGCCTATACATTTATACTTAGGGGAGTAGCAGGTTCTACTACTACGCCATTTGGCTTAAGTAGCTACACTTCATTTTATTAATTTAATTAGAAAGGCAAGGCGCTCAACCTTGTCTTTCCAGTTAAATCTTTTTACAATATCTTAAACCCTAAACTCAACTGAAACAAGTTTGGTTTCTGGCTGTACTTTTCGCTTTTACTGATATTTGATAAACCCGCTTCATAACGTAAATCAACAGAAATGGCACCAACATCCACACCGGCACCTGCTTGGAGGCCCAATGCCTGGTTTTTATAGTTATCAAAATCTGTAGCTTGTTGGTAAGCGGAGCTGAAACTTGAGTTTTCATCCAGTATAAACGAAATTACTGGTCCGGCCATTACTCTAAAATTTAGATTTTTAGCGCCAAATTTCGTTCCTAGTAATACCGGAACATCTAAGGTGGTAAACCTTACTTTACCTTCTGCGGCCACTTCATTATTGTTGTTATTGGTAAAACTGATAAATTTATTGCCTTTACTGCCTATATAAGCTTCGGGTTGTACATAGAAACTAGCACCACCAATCCGTGCCCATGCACCAACCTGATAGCCTAAACGATTTTCTTCACTCGCGAAATCAGCATTCAGTTTCGCTAAGTTTACACCTGCTTTAACACCCAGGTTAAAGGTTTGTGCTTGTGTTGTTGCCCAACCCAGGGTTAGGAGAACAATAGGGAGAATAAATTTTTTCATTTCTTAGAATTTTAATTTTGTGTGTTTATCTAATAGGATACATAACGGCGTTTTAACAGATTTATCATGCAAAGCATGTCTTAACATCTATTTTTTCTGATCCCAGATAAAAACATACTATTGTGAGCAAATATTTTTTACTTTTGCATCAAATAAAATCTGCTATGGCTAACTTCCAACTTACCGCTGAAACCGCATTTAAAGTAAAAACAAAGTTTTTAAGGAAATACCGCGACTTAGCAAATGAGCCATTGGATTTTACGCCAGGTAAAGAAGATGAGTTGATCTTAGATTTAATGCGATTGGTAAAACGCGATCGTACTTACATAGAATTTACCATTCAAAAAGCACTCGCCGATACCAAAGGCAACAGACTTTAATCTATCTTACTCGAAAAACTACGCTTTTTCCTCTCGTAACGCTTTATTTACGCTATACCTCAATAAGTATTTTTAATATTTATCACTTTTTGTACATTTACACCTGTACGATTAAGAAATGCTATCCGTATAAAATGTTAACATGTTATATATAAATTATAGTATATAGCACGATGAGGTCATTTATAGTGATCCTGTTGAAGAACACCATTAAAATATAGCTTAACTGATGAAAAATTTAAAATATGCACTTTTAGCCGCAGGATTTAGCATCGCTATATTATCTTTCTCTTTCAAAGAAGATTTATTTCTGGTCTCCAAAAACCTCGATATTTTCGCCTCTCTATATAAGGAAATCAATATTAATTATGTTGATGATACCAATGCCCCACAACTAATGAAGACAGGCATCGATGCCATGTTGGAGAGCCTTGATCCTTACACGGAATACGTTCCGGAATCTGAAATTGAAGATTATAAGCTTAAATATGTAAGTACGCAATATGGCGGAATAGGTGCCAGTACCATTATTATTGATGGCAAACTTTTTATTAATGAAGTGAGCGAAGGTTACCCTGCTTTTAAGGAAGAAGTGAAGGCCGGAGACCAGGTGGTCAAAATTAATGGTATAGAAGTGAAGGGCAAAGAAAGAGCTCAGATCAGTCAGTTGCTCCGCGGACCAAAAGGAACGCCTGTAGATTTGATTTTTCTGAGGGATGGAAAAGAGTTTACCAAAAAAATCATTCGTGAAGAAATTAAACAACCAAACGTATCCTATTCTGGCATGGTGGGAGATGGCATTGGCTACATCAAGCTGGATAAGTTTTTGGAAAATTCCGGACAGGAGGTTAAAGACGCGTTACTAAATATCAATAAAGAAAATCCAAAAGGAATTATTTTAGACCTCCGCAACAACGGCGGTGGGATTTTACAGGAAGCCGTGAAAATTGTTAATCTTTTCGTGAATAAAGACCAGTTGATTGTAACCCAGAAAGGGAAGAATATAGAAAAAACGATTGCTTATAAAACGCAGTTTCCTCCCTTAGCTATAGACGTGCCATTAGTGGTGCTGGTGAATGTAAATTCAGCTTCGGCCTCCGAAATTGTTGCAGGTTCATTGCAGGATCTTGATCGAGCGATAGTGGTAGGCCAGCGAAGTTATGGGAAGGGATTGGTTCAGCAAACGTTCAATTTGCCTTACAACAGCATGGTTAAAGTAACCGTAGCAAAATATTATACGCCATCTGGCCGGTGTATCCAAAAGCTGGATTATGCACACCGCAATGCCGATGGTTTGGTGGAACGCTTTGCAGATTCAACCATGGCGATGTTTCAAACCAAAGCAGGCAGAAATGTTTACAGTGGTAATGGTGTTTATCCCGATGTGGTGGTAAATCCCGATAAACTGAGCCCGGTAACCATTTCCATGATTAATAAAAATCTGTTTTTTAACTACGCTAACCAGTATAGAAAAAGTAATCCAAAACTGGAATCAGCAAAGGCTTTTCAGATTTCCGATGCTGATTATGCTGCTTTTGTAAATGGCCTGGCGGATAAAGACCTGACCTACCAGAGTAAAACAGAAAGACTGCTTGCTGATCTTCGTGTAGAAGCCGAGAAAGAAAACAAATCTGCAGAAGTTAAGGCCGACCTGGAAAATCTGAAATATAAGCTCACCATTTCGAAAAAAACAGATGTGGCTACGCATAAGTCAGAAATTAAAAGAATATTGGAAACGCAGATCATCAGCCGTTATTTCCATGAAAAGGGAAGAATTGAGCAAAGTTTTCAATATGATAAGGAGTTGACCGCAGCGAAAGCTTTGTTCGTTAACCAACCACAAATGTTAGCCATTTTAAAAGGTGACGGGAACTATAAAGTGATTGGAAAACCAATAAAAGAAACCGAATCCTTGAACTAAATGGCTGCAATAATTTAAAATGTTTAAACCCATCGTTCTATTATATAATTTAGTAAAACGATTTATCAAATACCGATTTACAAACACTCATGAATTTTAAGAAACTTAAACCTATTCTATTTAGTGCTCTCCTCTTATCCGCAAATGTTCAGGCCCAAAAATCTGGCAAATTAACGCAATTTGTAGACCCTATTATCGGCTCTGCAAAACATGGGCACGTATTTGTTGGGGCCAATGTTCCGTTTGGTGCAGTACAGTTAGGTCCAAATAATATTTTTGAAGGCTGGGACTGGTGCAGTGGATACAATTACGTAAGTAATACCATCACCGGGTTTTCTCATACGCATTTAAGCGGTACCGGAATTGGCGATTTAGGTGATATTTCTATCATGCCTGCCACCGGAGAAACCATTTTGCAAAAGGGGAAAAAAGGCGATGAAGACAATGGATATCTTTCTAAATTCTCGCATAAAAATGAAGTAGCTAAAGCTGGTTATTACAGTGTATTGCTGGATAAATATAAAATCAAGGCAGAACTAACCACCACAGAAAGGGTGGGTTTTCATCAATATACCTTTCCTAAAAATGCGGTAAAACCACATTTGATTATCGATTTGATTGAAGGCATTGGGTGGGATGAGGTAACGAATACTTCATTTAAACAGATTGATGCTACAACAATTGTGGGAAACAGAAATTCAAAAGGCTGGGCTAATGATCAGCGTTTATACTTTGTAATTAAATTATCTCAGCCCGTTAAAAACTTTGCCGTCTATGAAGATGATCAGTTAAAAAAAGGGATTGATTTGCAAGCTAAAAAATTGAAAGCAGTAGTTGATTTTGCATCCATCAATTCGAACAAATTGCAGATCAAGGTAGCCATTTCACCAGTAAGCATTGATAATGCCATGTTGAACTTGCAGACCGAATTGCCAGGATGGGATTTTTCATCAACCGTAAAAGCTGCAGATGCGAAGTGGGAAGAAGAGTTAACCAAGGTAGCCATAGATGCGTCTGTTACTACTAAAAAGATTTTTTATACGTCGCTTTTTCATACCATGACTGCACCATCTTTATTCAACGATGTGAATAAAGATTATTTGGGAACAGACAAAAAGGTATATAAAAATGCTAGTTTTAACAACCTGACTACTTTCTCTCTTTGGGATACTTACCGTGCTGCAAATCCTTTATATACCATTCTTCACCAGGATAAAGTGAGTGATGTAGTCAACACAATGTTGGCCATCTACAAGGAGCAGGGTAAATTGCCGGTTTGGCACTTAATGGGAAATGAAACCAATACTATGGTGGGCTATCATGCCGTGCCTGTTGTGGTTGATGCTTACTTAAAAGGCTACCGTGGTTTTGATGCAGAGCTTGCTTTTGAAGCCGTGAAACAATCTGCCATGCAAAAGAAAGATGGTATCGATTACATTCAAAAGCTGAAGTATATTCCTGCCGATAAGGTAAATGAATCTGTTGCAAAAGCATTGGAATATGCCATTGATGATTATTGCATCGCCATGTTTGCAAAGGCATTAGGCAAGACCGAAGACTATACTTATTTCAGTAAAAGAGCCGGTTTATACCGTGAATATTTTGATAGCGATGTTCAGTTTATGAGAGGTAAGTTAGCCGATGGGAAATGGAGATCGCCATTTAATCCGGTAGCTTCGAAACACCGTGAAGATGATTATACAGAAGGTAATGCCTGGCAATATACCTGGTTAGTACCTCAGGATGTAGAAGGGTTAATCAATCTGTTTGGTGGCGATAAACCATTTGTAAATAAACTGGATTCGTTGTTTATCGTTCCTGCTGATTTGGGCGAGAATAGCTCTCCTGATATTTCTGGTTTAATCGGTAATTACGCACAGGGTAATGAACCAGGGCATCATATTCCATATCTGTATGCTTATGCAGGTCAGCCATGGAAAACAGCTGATCTGATTCGTAAAATCGATAAAGATTTCTTTTCGGCAAAGCCCGATGGGTTATGTGGAAACGAAGATGTTGGGCAGATGAGCGCCTGGTATATCTTTTCGTCTTTAGGATTTTACCCGGTTAATCCGGCAAATGGTGCTTACGTTTTCGGTACACCGTTGGTTAAAAATGCAACAATCAATTTACCCAATAATAAAACTTTCACTATAAACGTGATGGATAACAGTGCAGAAAACAAATACATTCAGCGGATATTATTAAACGGGCAGCCTTACACAAAATCCTTTATACTGCACAAAACCATTGTAGATGGCGGAAACATCAGAATTTATATGGGCAATACACCATCAAAAGGGTGGGGAATAGCCGCGAGCGACAGACCAGTTTCTACTAAATAATTTTAAACGGGCAATAACTAATTCAAATCCTAAAAACTCCAATTGATGAGGAAAATATTTTTGTCGTTTTTGCTTCTTGCAAACCTGACCTCATTTGCACAACAGCGTTACGAACTAAATTCGGGTTGGGTATGCAGCAACATAAAAGAAGTTAAAGCAGATGGTGCACAACTATCAAATGCTGGCTTCTCGCTTAATAACTGGATGCCTGCCACGGTTCCGGGAACTGTTTTAACTACTTTGTTAAACAATAAAAAAGTTCCTGATCCATTTTATGGCATGAACAATGAAAAAATTCCTGATGTATATAACACCGGAAATGATCATTATACGTACTGGTTCGTTAAAGACTTTACAGAAAAAGCCGTTGGCAACGAACAGGTATGGTTACAATTCCGCGGCATTAACTACAAAGCAGAGTTTTACCTGAACGGGAAGAAGTTAAATCCGAAAACGCATGAGGGAATGCATATCCGTGCGGAGTATAACATCACAAAGTTCTTATCTCCAACAGGTAAAAACAGGTTAGCCGTGATCGTTTATCCACCAGATTTTCCGGGTAATCCGAATGGTGGCCAGGGTGGAGATGGAACCATTGCTAAAGGATTAACTACTCAGTATACCGCCGGATGGGATTGGATTCAACCCACCAGAGATAGAAATACCGGGATTTGGGATAAAGTAACCATCGAAAGAACTAAAGCTGTTAATGTTAAAAATCCACATGTGGTTACTTTGGTTCCAGGGAAAAGGATGCCAACCGGTGCACAAAAACCCGCAACAATCAAGGTATCTGTAGAAGTAGAAAATCCAACGAATAAAGTGGTTGCCGGTGTGTTGCAATACCAGGTGGCTGGAAAAACAGTTAGCAGATCCGTTTCATTACCTGCAGGAAAAAATACGGAAGTAAATTTCGCTGATCTGATTTTAGAACAGCCGAAACTTTGGTGGCCGAGCGGCTATGGTGAGCAGAATTTATATGATTTGAAAATTCAATTTCGGGTAGCAAATGAAGTTTTTGATCAGGAAAACTTAAAAGTAGGCATCAGGCAAATCGATAACATCTGGAATGAACATACAAAAAGTATGGGTGCTTATGTAAATGGCCAGAAAATTTTTATCAAAGGTGGAAACTGGATTATCTCTGACGCGATGCTGCGATTTAGTGATGCCCGTTACGATGCAGAAATCAGGTACCACAAAGATATGAACCTGAATCTGATCCGGATTTGGGGTGGTGCAATTCTCGAGCGGCCGGAGTTTTATAATGCCTGTGATAAATATGGTTTATTGGTTTTCCAGGATTTCTGGTTTAGCGGCGATTGCAACGGCAGATGGGTTGATCCTTTAAAGAAAGAAGACCAATGGACGAGAAGAAATTATCCTGATAACCATCCTTTGGTATTGGATGCGATTGAGGATCAGGTAAAATTGATCAGAAATCATGCATCACTTGCATTCTGGTGTGGTGGAAATGAAATTACTCCACCTGAAGACATTTTAAATCCAATTAAAAAAGACATCTTACCTCGTTTAGATGGCACGCGACAGTTCTTCGATTTTTCGAATAGTGATGAAATGTCTTTCAATGATCTTGGTGGTAATGGCGATGGTCCTTACGGAATTCAGGACCCGAATAGCTTCTGGAGCACCAAAACATTTCCATATAACTCTGAAGTGGGTTCGGTAGGTGTCGGTGATTATGAGTCGTTAGAAAGGTTTATTCCTGCGAAAAATATGGTTGCGCCGCAGTTCAAAGAAAAGCCGGATTCCGTTTGGGATTACCACAAGTACATCGCCTACGAGCAATACATCGATCCCTATGGCAAGGCAAAAAATGCTAAAGACTTTGCCATGAAAGCACAGCTGGTTAATTACAATCAGTATCGTGCATTAATGGAGGGCTTTTCTAATAAAATGTGGGATTGGTATACCGGTTCCATTATCTGGAAAACACAAAATCCATGGACCGCAATGCGCGGTCAGATGTATGATTATTACCTCGATCCAAATGCTTGTTTATATGGCTTGAGAAAGGGAAGTGAGCCGTTGCACGTGATGCTCAACCCTATCGATAGCATGGTAACTGTTGTAAACAACGGTTTCGCTGGTCGCAATAACCTAATGGTGCAGGCAAAAGCATATGATATGGATGGAAAAGATTATTTCTATTCGCAGGTATTTAACAGTATAGGCGGATCTTCTGTTCGAAGGTTCTTCCCGATGAATGAGTTCTTAAAGAAACTGGATAAGAAGGAAGGCGTGTTTGTATCTTTGAGAATTTTAGATCAGAAGCAAAATATCCTTAGTGAAAACATTTACTGGATGGCGGATAAAAATGGAGAGTATAGCGGTTTGCAAAAATTGAAAACCACTCCTTTAGATGTCACCGCTTTGAAAAAATCTAACAACAAAGTTGAGGTGACGTTAAGCAACAAAAACGGGAACCCGGTTGCTTTTTTCAATCGCATTGCCTTAGTAGATAAGCAAAGCGGGAAACGAATTCTTCCTGCCTTCTATGATGATAATTATGTAAGTATTCTTCCGGGTGAAAATAAAACGATTACCGTAGAATATACCGGTGCTCAGGATAATTTAGCTGTTGAAGTATACGGCTGGAACGTGGAGCGAAAAACGGTAGCGGTAAATTAATTGCTAAACTGGCTACGCAAAGCTCGCAGGTTTCTTAAATCCTGCGAGATTTAATGTTTTAATTTGAATAAACAAAAAAAGGGCGCTACCTAACGTATCGCCCTTAATATTTTACAAGGTTTTTTAACTCACTCCGTGAAGTTTCACTTTTAAACCATTCATGTTATTGTTTAACTGCAACTGACAAGCTAAACGTGAATTTGGCAATAAATCTGGTAACGTATCCAGCATTGCATATTCGTCATCAGTCATTTCATTAAGCTTCTCTTCACCTTCCAAAACATCTACACAGCAGGTAGCGCACAAAGCCATTCCGCCGCAAGTTGCCAGAATATCGTATTCTGAAGCCTTCAAAAATTCCATCAAACTTAAGCCCATATCAGTTGGCGCTTCATGTTCAGTTACTGAGCCATCCGGCTCTTGCATATATATTGTAATGTTGTTTTCCATTTTGCTCGCTTATCAACGCAAACTTAATTAAAACTGAAGAGCATTCAAGAACACAAATAAAAAAATCTGTAAAATATTCTAAAACGCCTTCCGCTAAACGATACCTGCTAAATCTAAAATTCTGATACGCCGTTTACCGTAGTATATTTCATCGTGTATTTCACGCCAGGATTCATATAAGAATAAGCACTGTGGCTCATTAATGCAGCCTCATGGAAACCACTTAAAATCAATTTCAATTTGTTAGTGTAAGTGTTAATGTCGCCAATGGCATAAATACCTGGGATGTTGGTAGAATAGTCATCAACATTAACCTCAATTGCACTTTTGCTGATGTTTAAATTCCAGCCTTCTATTGGGCCTAACTTTGGGCTCAAACCAAATAATGGAATCAGGTGATCAGCTTCAACAACTGTTTTTTCCATTGTACGGTTCTGTACAATTTCAACCTGCTCTAATTTATCTGTTCCTTGCACAGCTTGTAAATTGCTGTTCAGAATCAGGTTAATCTTTCCGCTTTCGGCTAAAGACATCACTTTGGCAACTGAATCTGGTGCGCCACGGAAACTTTCGCTTCTGTGAACTAAAGTCAGTTCAGAACAAACTTCAGCCAGGTAAATCGTCCAGTCTAAGGCAGAGTCACCACCACCGGCAATAACCATTTTCTGATTGCGGTATTTCTCCGGATCAAGAATCATGTAATTAACACCTTTACCGTTCTCGAAATTGGAAAGGTTCTCTACCGCAGGTTTACGCGGTTCAAAACAACCTAAACCACCGGCAATTACCACCACCTTAGCTTCGATAATAGTGCCCATGTTAGTCGTTAAAACGAAATCTGCCTCACCACGTTTTTCTAAACCTTCGATCCGTTCGCCCAAGGTAAAAGTTGGATGAAAAGGCTTAGCCTGCTCCATTAAATTATCAACTAATTCCTGTGCTAACACTGATGGATAACCCGGAATATCGTAAATAGGTTTTTTCGGATAAATTTCAGAAAGCTGACCACCAACCTGAGGTAAGTAATCAATTAAGTGGCAACGCATTTTTAATAAACCGGCTTCAAAAATGGCAAATAAACCAACCGGACCAGCGCCTATTATGGCTATATCAGTAGTGATCATTCAAAAAAAATTTATGCAAAGTTACAAAATAAACTTTTATGTATATCTCTATTTAGAAATATTCTAGATAATTTTGTAAAGCAATTGTATTCAGTATTTTATATCTCTTAAGCTCACCTAAAACAAAAGTTAAAGGCTTTTGATTGAAGAAAGCAAATTATAATTGGTCTATAGGTTTAGTGGGATTTTATTTTAAGCTTTATTTATTTCTTATACTGAGAACTAAATTTTTACCTCGATCTATATTAGAATGATTAGCTAAAGGTTTGGTGAACTAGTAAGTTTTAAGCGGAGCTAAAGTTTAAAATAAATGATAACTTTCCTAAAATTCTAAATTAACAATGTTGGATTATCTTTTTATTGCTTTGCCCTTCGCTTTAATCTGGCTTTTTCTCTTTCTCTTCTGCAGCCGCAGTTGGCAGTTACCAACGACCTTTGCTCCCTTATGTATTTGGGGTCTTTATTCAGGACATGCTCCCTGGAAATGGCTATTAATTATTCCACTGTTATCTATTTTAGTCTTGGATCTACATATTGTAGTAAGCAGGCCTATGTTTAATAGAAAAATTAACATCCTAAGTTACCTTCTAACGATTCCGTTATTAGCCCTATATCTGTGTTACGGACGGCGATTTGTAACTGGTAGCAATTTAGCTGTTATTATTTGGGGCTATACAGCTCAGATTGGTCTTTTAATATTTATATCTAGATTCTGTTTTTCCAATACATTGTTACTATTCATAAACCGTTTGAAAGTAAAAGAAAAGCACTGTATAGAAACGCAGATTTTGGAAAAGTCAACTCGAACAGTAGGAAGAAGTATAAGTTATTATGTAATTTTTGATCACTTAGGGGAAATGGAAGTTTCTGGGTTCTTCTATTTGTATCTAAAGTTAAAAAGTATAAAAGGTAATAATAGTATCGAAATTATAATCAGGAAAGGAATTCTTGGGGCTGAATACATTACTGGATTTCCGAAACTCATATCCAGAAGGTGATCTTTCTAAGATTTGAGGCAAAATTTCATGACACTTATGAAGTTTCGCTAACATAGCAGCCAGCGAAACTTCGTAAGTTGATTACCAGTTCATTCCCAAGTTCTGGAAGACAAAACTCCAGATATCTGTAGCTTCATCAATTAATTTGGTGGTTGGTTTTCCTGCACCATGCCCTGCCTTGGTTTCAATTCTGATTAACATTGGGTTTTCACCTTTATATCTCTCCTGCAAGGTTGCTGCAAATTTAAATGAATGTGCAGGTACAACACGATCATCATGATCTGCAGTAGTAATTAATGTTGCCGGATAATTTACTTCTGTTTTAACATTGTGAAGAGGAGAATATTTGATCAGGTAATCAAAATCTTCTTTTTTATCGCTCGTGCCATATTCAACCGCCCAGCCCCAGCCAACTGTAAATTTGTGATAACGGAGCATATCTAAAACACCTACTGCAGGTAAAGCAACCTTGAAAAGCTCTGGTCGCTGGGTCATGCAGGCACCCACCAACAACCCGCCATTTGATCCGCCTGAGATGGCAATTTTAGATGGGTTCGTATATTTCTCTTTAATCAGGTATTCTGCTGCGGCAATAAAATCATCGAAAACATTTTGCTTGTTAGCTAACATCCCGCCTTTATGCCAGGCTTCTCCGTATTCGCTTCCACCACGTAGGCTCGGCTGGACGTAAATCCCACCTTTTTCCATAAATAACATTCTGGATAAGCTGAAAGCGGGCGTTAAGCTAATTTGGAAACCGCCATAAGCATATAAGTAAACCGGGTTGTTTCCATCAAGCTTGATTCCTTTTTTATGCACAATAAACATGGGTACTTTTGTGCCATCCTTTGAAGGATAAAACACCTGTTTGGTTTCGTAGTCCTCGGTGTTAAACTTGAGTTGAGATTTTTTGTAAAGTTCAGATTTAGCCCGGTCAATATCATACCTGTAAATGGCGCCTGGGGTAGTAAAATTGGTAAAAGTATAGAAGAATTCCTTATCCTTTTTATAGCCTCCAAAACCGCTAACTGTGCCAATTGCCGGCAACTTCACTTCGCCGATCTGCTTTCCGGATAAGTCAAATTGAATAACATTAGTGCTCGCATCTTTCAGGTAAGAGGCCCATAAAAAGCCACCGCCGCTACTCACACCTTCCAGGGGAAGTTTAGATTCAGGAATAATTTTTTGCCAGTTCTTCGGATCAGGGTTTTTCGGATCTATCAAAACCACCTGCTTGTTTTCTGCGCCTAAATCTGTGTTTAGCAACAGCTTATCGTCCTTATTATCTATAATATTATGGTTGTGTTCGTATCCTTCTACCAATAAGGAGATTTTGCTGTTCACTTCAGTTAAGTCTTGATAGTAGAGTGCGTTACCAGATGTTCCTGCACTAGCATAGATAATGAGAAAACGGTCATCTTCCGTAACGCTTGCGCCGAAATAAAGGTTTGGATTGGTTTTATCTTCAAAAATCAGTTGATCATTCTGCTGAGGATCACCCAGTTTGTGGTAGTAGATTTTTTGAAATTTGTTTGCTGCAGATAAATCCATTCCTTTTGCAGGTGAATCAAATTTGCTGTAATAGAAACCATCATTTTTCCAGGCGGCACCAGAAAATTTAGTCCATTTTAATTCATCAGGCAGTTTTGTTTTAGTGGCGATGTTCATTACGTAAATATTACTCCAATCGGAACCCGCCTGTGCAACAGAATAAGCCACATACTTTTTGTCGTGCGAAAATCCAAGTAAAGAAATGGCTGCAGTACCATCAGCTGTCAGTTGATTAGGATCTAAAAAAGTCTCCTCTTTCCCGTCTAAACCCTTCTTGATAAACCAAACGCCCTGATTCTGTAAACCGTCGTTTTTAGTGAAGAAATAATATTCGCCCACTTTAAATGGAGCACTTTCTTTAGGGTAGTTCCAGATTTCAGTCAGTCGTTTTTTAATGTCTTCACGGTATGGAATCTGACTTAAATAGTTTTGAGTAACTTTATTTTGAGCAATCACCCAGGCTTTGGTTTCGGCCGAAGTATCATTCTCTAACCAGCGATACGGATCTGCAATGGTTTTGCTAAAGTAATTATCGGTGGTACTGTCTTTCTTAGTTTCAGGATATTTCATTAATGTAATTTTTTCTTCAGGTTTTTTACCTTGGTTACAGGCAAAAAGACTTAACGCAAATAAGCCTAATAAAAGTTTCTTATTCATAATTAAAGAGATTTATTTACTAAGATATGTTTTACCTGCGGGATGATTGTTAGGTTACAGTGATTTATGACGACGTCGATCGTTGGTCGTCTATCGTTAATCGTCTAGGGTTTAGGTCCGTTAATAAGTAGTCTTTTCGCTTTGCTCCTTAACCCTTCTGCTTTGGTTTTTAGGCTTTAGTCTTTCCGCTTTCCGCTTTGCTCCTTTATCTTTTTCTGCTCTGGTCTTTAAGCTTTACGCTTTGATCTTTCCGCTTTCTTCTTTAGTCTTTCCGCTTTGCTCCTTATTCCTTGCTCTTTGTTCCTTATTCCTTCACCTTTCAACTCTTTTCCTTTACCTTTGAACAATACATGGATAAGAACATTTATTTCGCTTCTGATTTTCATTTGGGTACGCCGAATTATGCCGAAAGCCGTAAACGCGAGGATTTGATTGTGCGGTGGCTGGATTTTATCGAGCCAAATTGTGGGGAATTGTTTTTAATGGGCGATATTTTCGATTTTTGGTTTGAGTACGCAAAGGTGATTCCGAAAGGATTTGTTCGTTTACAGGGTAAATTGGCGGCAATGGCAGATGCCGGCATCAAGATTTATTTCTTTAAGGGAAATCATGATATGTGGGTGCGAGATTATTTTACCCAGGAAATCGGCATGCAAATAGTTAGTGATGAAATGATTATAGAACGGAATGGCAAAAAGTTTTACCTGCATCATGGCGATGGATTAGGTCCGGGAGATGCTAAGTATAAGTTTTTAAGGAAAATTTTCAGAAGCAAACTTTGTCAATGGCTTTTTGCCCGTCTGCACCCTAATCTGGGAATTGGAATTGCCAGTGGCTGGAGCAGGGGAAGCAGGGCTGCGCAAAAAGAAAAGGAAGTTTTTATGGGCGAAGACAAGGAATGGTTAGCTATTTACGCGAAAGCGCTGTTGCAGAAAGAACATTTCGACTATTTTATTTTTGGTCATAGACATTTGCCGCTGGATTTAAATTTAGGCAACGGTAGCCGTTATGTAAATATCGGGGAATGGCTTGAATCCAATTCTTACGGTGTTTTCGATGGCATGGATTTGAAACTTAAATATTTCACTTCAAAATCGTAAATGGCTTTAATCTTCAAAGCTTTAAATAAACTGTAGGCTTTCAGTTCCAAACTAATTCAGCTTTTTTCCTTATTTTTGCGTTTCCAAATTTTGGCTTCTGCCGATTATTGGAGAATTCAATACGAATAATCATATGTTAGATAAATTAGAAGCTATAAAGCTGCGTTGGGAAGATGTAGAAGAATCGTTAAGTAATCCGGATGTAATCCAGGATATGAAACGTTTTGCGGCTTTAAATAAAGAATATAAAGACTTAGGCAAAATTGTGGATGAGTATAAAATCTACAAAAATGTAATGAGCAACATTGACGCGAATAAAGAAATCTTATCGGTTGAAAAGGATGCTGAAATGCGTGAGATGGCCAAGGAAGAGTTAGACATGTTGCTTAAACAACAGGAAGAAATGGAAAGTAACATTCGTTTAATGTTGATTCCAAAAGATCCTGAAGATGCTAAAAATGCTGTTTTTGAGATTCGTGGTGGTACCGGTGGTGATGAGGCGGCGCTTTTTGCTGGTGATTTATACCGCATGTATACCCGTTATTTTGAAACTAAAGGCTGGAAAGTAGAAACCGTAGATGTTACGGAAGGTACTGCCGGTGGTTATAAGGAGGTGATTTTAAAAGTGAACGGAGATGATGTGTATGGCCAGCTAAAGTATGAAAGTGGTGTGCACCGGGTGCAGCGTGTTCCGGATACGGAAACCCAGGGTCGTGTACATACTTCCGCAGCATCTGTTGCCGTTTTGCCTGAAGCTGAAGAAATTGATTTATACATTAACCCAGCAGATATAGAATTGCAGACCTCTCGTTCAGGGGGTGCTGGTGGTCAGAATGTAAATAAGGTAGAAACTAAAGTGCAGTTAACGCACAAGCCTTCTGGCCTTGTGGTGGTTTGTCAGCAGGAGCGTTCTCAATTGGGTAACCGTGTAATCGCAATGGAAATGTTGCGGAGTAAGTTATACGATATCGAGTTGCAGAAAAAGAATGGAGATATTGCTGCAAAACGTAAAACAATGGTATCTACTGGTGACCGTTCTGCAAAGATCAGGACTTACAATTATCCCCAGGGTCGTGTTACCGAACACCGTATCGGTTTAACGATGTATAACCTGCCGAGCATCATGGATGGAGACATTCAGGAAATTATCGATGCGCTTCAGTTCGCTGAAAATGCAGAAAAGATGCAGGAAGGTGCTGTAGGATAAGGGCTTACGATTATTTTAAAAAATAATTTGCAATTAGCGATTTTGTCCCTATATTTGCAACCTCGAAAGGGGAAAGAGGTTTGACTTTTAAAAAGAAAACAAAAGGAGTGGTAGTTCAGCTGGTTAGAATGCCTGCCTGTCACGCAGGAGGTCGCGGGTTCGAGTCCCGTCCATTCCGCAACAAAAGCCTTAACTTGAAAAGTTGAGGCTTTTTTGTTTCTGAGGGTTTTTGATTTTTCTAAATACTCACCATCACTTTTTTAAATAGTTTTTTAATCATGCCAATCTCGTTGGAATATTGTGTTTTTTTTCTGCTCCCGAAATAAAGTGTGTTTTGTAACTTTTCCTTTCCTTCCCAAATCACCTTTATTTTTCCTTCCTCAACTTCATTCTTGCAAAGAAAATCAGGGATAATAGCCAGGCCTTTTCCTCCAGATAAACACCGCACAATAGAGTTTAAATTTGGAACGATGTAGTTTGGCCTGAAATCGGCATGTTTTCCAAAGTTTAATTGCCAGAAGCGTAGTAAATGTTCCATGTCGCCAGCCGTACCATACCATTTTTCTTTCCTCAGCCAGGTTTCCATTTCAGCTAAATCCTTCTTGTTTACCAGTGATTTAAATTCCTTATCATCGGTGTCAAGGCCGCCAACTAATACGATAGTTTCTGATGAAAATGCTTCGTGTTCAATGTTTGGAGAACTTCCTTTCTGTGGTGTGATGATGAGATCAAGGATGCCCTTGTCTAATTGATCAAGCATTTCAGGATATTCACCAAAACGGATAATCACATTAAATGGCAGAGAAGAGATATATTGTTCCAGGGTGATCTGAAAAGTTTCAAAACACATTCCGATGCTAATGGTAGGTGTATGTTTTTCAGTGCTTTTTTGAAAATGCTTTTCAGCATCTTCTAATTTAACCAGTGGCTCAATAATAAAATTATAAAGTGCCTTTCCTTTTTCCGTCGGACGCATCTTTCTTCCGGTTCGTTCAAATAACTTGTAGCCAACATAGTGCTCTAACGAACTCAAGTGCAAACTTACTCCGGGCTGCGAAATAAATAAACTTTCTGCAGCACCCGTTAAAGTGCCGCTTTTATAAATCGCCTTAAAACTTCTGTACCATTCCAGATTAACCATAGTATTATTATTCTGATACAAACCTATGAATTAACTTGTTTTAATAATAGTAATTCTTGTGGTAATTTTGAGCAATCAATAAAAATAAATAGAGATGACAAAAATATTCATCATAAACGGTGGCCAGAAATTTGGTCATTCGGGAGGTAAATTCAATGAAACCATTGCCTCGGCAACAGCAGACTTCTTTTCAAAATTGACTGAATTTGAAGTTAAAACCACTAACATTAACGACAATTATAATCCCGAAGAAGAAGTTGCTAAATATGTTTGGGCTGATGTTGTTATTTATCATACACCAATCTGGTGGTTCCAGTTGCCTCACGGTTTTAAAAAATACATTGATGTGGTTTTTACAGCGGGACATAAAAAAGGAATTTATATTAGTGATGGCCGCAAAGCTGATCATCCAACGATAAATTATGGTACAGGAGGCATGTTGCACGAAAGAAAATATATGGTAACTTCATCATGGAATGCTCCCAAAGAAGCCTTTACTTTACCAGATGAGTTTTTTATGCAGACCAGTGTAGACGATGGACCATTATTTGGTTTCCACAGGATGAATGCCTTTATCGGCATGGAACGCATAGGTGGAATGCATTTTCATGATATTGAGAAGAACGCCAATGTGGAGAGAGATTTAGAACTTTACAGGTTACATTTAGCACAAACTTTTTTAAATACCGAAATATATGAGCATCTATCTAACAGTAATAGTTAAAAGTAAGCCCGAAAAAAAAGAAGAGTTGAGAACACTCTTGCTTAACATGGTTTATCAATCAAGAAAAGAGGAGGCCTGCATTCAGTATGACTTACATGAAGTAACTGATCAGGATATTTTTATTTTTCAAGAAGAATGGGCAGATCAAACCGGACTGGATTTTCACAATGAACAAGAATATTTAAAAGATTTCGTTTCCAAAGCGGAACAGCTGACTGATGATATTGTGGCTTATAAAACGGGAAAAATAGCGTAAAAAGCTATAAAGGGTTTCCAAATGATACCGCCCAATAATTTCGACTAAAGCCAACTCCGGCTTCTTCAGTATTGGCATCCATCATCGCTTTGCAATGACTCACACTGTTTTTCCATGCATTGATCACCTGGTCTGAGTTTGTATAACCTTTTCCCAGATTCTCACCCTTAACATTTCCCATGTAGCCGGCTTGCATTGCCCTTTCTTCTGGCGTGGTACCTTCCGGCGATATATGTGAAAAATAACTTCGTTGATCCATGTCTTTTGCATGAACCATTGCTGCATTATCCAGTATTGCACTGGGTTGGAGTGGGCGCACTGGCGGCATATAATCTGTTCCGCAATTGCAGCCGGTTTGCCTTAACAAGTTGATCTTCTGGAGCAGGAGCTTCAGGTCGTTTTGCCGGGGCAAGGTCTCTGATTTTTTGCAACTCAGCAATAACACAAAGCATACTAGAAATCTAAATTTTAGTTTCATTTAGGTGATTTATTGAAGAGGAGGTAGTAAACACTACCTCCCATTTTTCATGTCTGCTAAATTTAAAAAGCTCTTTCCCTGCCCATATACACGTTCTTTATATGATATAATGTATTCCCGGACGGGCCTGGAGAACCACTATCGCGTTCCATTTGCATGTTAATAATTAGCCACATGGCCTTGTTAACCGAATTGCTCATTACATGTCTGGCTACCCAGGTATTGTCAATATAATAATGACATTCCACATCAGTGGCATTTATCTTATTATACCAGCATTTATAATTATGGAATGATCCTGCGTTAGAAACGTTCGTTAATTTATTTTCCCAGGCGCCGTCGTAGGTGTTCTGCCAATTGGTAGTACTTCCTTTAAATTCCATAATATCGCTTTCCGGTGGCCATGAATTAACGCCGGTAATCCAGAAAGCTGGCCAGGTTCCCCGTGCGGTAGGTACTGCAAAATCACCAGAGATGGTATAACTTGGAAACTGATCATTAATCAATACCTGTTGTTTTGCATAGCAAGCGCCAGAGTTATACCATATGGCTACATTTGTAAAACCATTAGCGGTACTATTGCCCGGCGAACTCGCTAATCGGGTGGCTGTGATGGTCATTGTTCCACCATTTAATGAAATCTGGTTATGATTGGTTGCGCTTCCTGCCATGCGTGCAGATCCATTATGGTCTGTGCCCCATGGATAATTGTAATTCCATTTGGTCTCAAAGTTTCCATAACTGGCGAATGAGTCGCCATCTATTAATGTTTCCCATGCCTTAACGCTTCCGGCTTCTACCTTAATTTCTTTGTCTTTTTTACACGATAAAAATGCTACCGACAGGCAAACGAATAGTGCAATTGATTTGAATGTTTTTTGATTACTCATTTCTTTGTTTTTAGGTTGATATTTGGTTAATTTTTAAGGTAATAATCGTTTCTGTTTTGTGTAGACCTCCTTTCTTTAAGCTTATAGATAAGCGATGACGGACTAAAGAGATATTACTATCCCCTGGAATTATAGGCAGACTAAATTTATTTAAGGGAAAATCTGAAGATTTCCCCGGTTGGCTGATGCTCTTCAAAAATTTGGTTAGATTATGAATCTCAAATACACACTCCATTTTGAATTCTTAGTTAGTATTTATTGTAATCAAATATAGCTATATATTAATCTGAAAAGCAGGGGGCTAAATGGTAAATATGAAGGGGTAAAATAATTTATTTTCGTTTGAATGTCTCAAATCCAGTCGCTTAGTATTTTCTTGTCAAGCTCAAAAAGGTATTGTGATAACCATAGATAGCATCATTTAAATTGCTTCTATTGATTATTTTAAACGATTTTCTCAATAAATGAATAGGAATACAAGCTATTCACTTTAGGGATGTGAAGACCAGGAATGTATTGTTTATAGAAATAAAGTAAAAAAGGGGGAAATAATACTGCACAAAAAACCGATCAATATTTATCGTGTTTAGATGAATTTAAGCCACGAGGCCAAATTTCTCTTCGATAAATAATGATCGGTATAACTTCTTTAGAATCCGGGATACTTAATCTAAAAGTGTCCAGGTTTTTCTGGCCTGCACCTGCTGTACAACTTGCTGCTCGGCAACAACTATGTTTTCTTTGCGTTGACCAATGTATTCTAATCCGCTCAGCTTATTCCAAAGCGCAACCAATACACTTAAGAAATCATTCACGGTAACCATAGATTGATTAATTTGTTTATGATCGTAAACAAGTTCTATCGTTTTAGCTAGAAGCTCCTCAAAGTTTCCTGGCGTTACATCTTTCCATTCGTAAAAATATTTAAGTAACTCCTCACGCTCTTTGGGGTCTATTAATTTAACAGCAGTAAAAAATATGTGCGCTAAACTGGAGAAATAACCAACCAGCACCGTTGGCGATTCCCGGTACGCAACATTCCTGTATTCATAAAAAATCCCTGCCACGAAATCCACTATCTTTTCAGAGATCAACCTGATGTTTTTACCCAATGGTGTAATGTTATCCCTGCCGCTGGTTTTATCGATAATTTTGAAAGATGCCAGTTGCAAATCATTTAATAAGGTATTAAATGATTCATAATAGCGGATTAGTGCCGGATGACTGGTAATGGTAGAACTAGGCGGGATATAACTGGTATTAATCGTTAACCTTCCGTTTTCATGATAAACCTGGCCTATCGTTAAGAAGTAATTGTCAGGCATTTGACTGGCAATCTCCGTTTCTGGTAAAACCACAATGCTGTATGCCTTGGCCAGTTCCGGATAACGCAGCGGACTCTCTTCAGGATCTGGCGTACCAGCTGGTATCCTGGTAAAAGGGTTCACAACCAAAAGAATATAGTAATTGCGTGGCTCTGACTGACCGAAATAATGGCTATGCATTAAATTATCCATAGCATCGCTTTGCAATATATCAATATGAACACCTTCGGGAGTAAGGGCATTACAATACTTTACCCTTATTTCGATATGATTGGTGGCCTTCTCCACAATCTCAATATCGTGTGAACTGTTGTAGCCTACAATTGGCGGTAAGAAGCCATAATTGCTGTTATGAATGTTAAGAGATATGGCATCCCTTACAAAGTCTTGTAGATAAAGGTCGTTGGCAGTGAAATGACTACTGGATAGTTTCATTCCATTAATCCAGTTGATCGACTTATGTTTTAGCGGCTTAATCATAATAGAAATTTTTAGAGGTTAAATAAAGATACCACTTTCTCCTACTTCGTTAGGTTTGTTAACGTTTTCGGTTACTCGTTTTGCGTAAATGGTCATTTTTTCTGAAATGCCGTTTTCAGTGATATCTAAATCCGGATCTATAAAAATATTTCGTTTAAAGAAAGATGTCTTAATAAAGAATATCCACCGGTAGCCATCTTGATACTCATCTCTGAACTCAACCGGGTTTTTGCCGAACTTAAGGTTATAGTCATCAATAAATTTATGAAACCAGATTCCGAAATTCATATTTTCCGGTGCCTTAACCTTTACTTTTAACGGCTCCGGATCACTGCTTTTTTTATAAAGCTCCAGCTCTAAAACCAATAGTTTATTAAAGTCCACGTGGTCCATATTAATATCCAACGGCGTTGAAGGATATTTCCAGATTTTGTAGATTTCGGAAGGGATACTAAGTAGGGAAACATAAGCCCACCAGAACATGAGCGGAACAAAAAACCAGGTAATACTGCCAGCGCCCCACCAGCCAAAACGAACACTACTTAGCCAGTTAAAGGCCAGCTGATATAAATACACTGATAATATAGCCGAAACCAAAGTGGCGAAAAAGATAAATATCTTGCGATCAAGTAGCTCTTTGGGATAGTATTTGGTTAGTAGATAAACAAATATAGTACCCGTTAAAATATAAAATATACAGCAAATAATATAACCCCAGGGCATAAAATTAAAGTTTAGAAAACCCAGAAAACCAGGGATTGCTAAAATAATACCGATGACAAGAACACTTACAATAAGTCGTTTGTTATTGAGGAACTGATTTTTTTTGTTAATGATGGAAAGTACCGCCGTTGAAACAATAAAAATCAGCGGAAATAGTAGAAAGCGAATAAAAAAAGATTGAACGTCCATTAATTTTTAGATGTGATGTGTTACAAATATAGTATCTTTAGTATTTGGTTGTTATGCTAATTTGTTCTATAATATTAATTTAACCTTAACAAACAAGCCAGCTGAAAGTTTAGATGGGAAAAGAAACTTTAATTCATAATGAGCTCTTTACAGATTATAAAGCGGTGGCTCATGCTGCTGACTTAATCGAGCGCGAGGTAATCGATGCAGATCGCATAGAAATTATCCCTTTGGGTGCAGATAAACGCGCCTTCACTAAGGATATTGAGCAGAGCGCTGTTTATTATTCAGAAAAAAGGCGTCAAGATCGTATCCGGATCAGTACCAATAGGGAAAGTTTGTATGACATGTTACCTGAAGGGCTCTTCCACAGACCACCAACAGGAAGCGCCGGGATGGATGAGGAATCAATGATTAAGGATATAAGGGATAGGAGAGAAGAAGAGAAAGAGGCCCGGTTATTCTTTACACCATTTGATGCAGAAATCAACCATGTAAGAATCATGACAGAGCTTTATGAAAATAAGCTCGATAAAAAAACAACTTATTCCGATCTCAGCCGGATTTTCGAATTTGGCTGGGATGAATTTAACCTCTTAAATAAAGAACAAAGTATTATCTGGATGCACTTATTGCCAGAAATTCAACAAAAAAGAAACGACATCAACTTCGTATCTAAAGTGCTTACTGCTTTATTTAATTTACCAATTCTATTGGTAAATGCTACTGCCCATATTGCCCCTGAAAAAATTGCAGACGACCTTCAGATGCAGCTTGGAAGCAGTGCCCTGGGCATTGATACCATTATAGGAGACAGTTTCATTCCGGAGAATGAGGTGTATCATATTAATATCGGGCCAACTACTCCACAAGAACTCGTTAAGTTTATACCGGGTCAGCAAAACAGGGCTATTTTAGACATGGCCATTAGTTATCTCATGCCTATTGATGCTGAAGTGACGGTAGAATTGCTCACCGCAACAGAATTACAGGAAACCCTCCTCACCGCTGGTGGAGAAAGCGCCTACCTCGGTTACACGGTTTATATCTAGACCATTTTATAAACCGATGGTTTTAACATCATCCGGTAATGTATATTCATGGCGCTTCTGAGTTTTAGTTTCGCCAGGGTTAAACTTAATAACTCTTCCCAGTCCTGAATGGTAAGTTTTTGATTTTCTGCCGGCTCAATAATGATATCTATTGTTTTAATGAAACCGGCATTCGGCTTATTATCCATCATAATTCCTTTGGCTAAAGTTACACCGGCAAGTTTTTGCCCTAATTCGTAACGGCAAAAATTAATTACATCAGCTTTGGTAATAATTCGATCTGCTGTTGTTAACCCGTATTTGTAAGCCTGCACCCTGTTGCTCGCATTTAATTTCGTGCGGCCTCCTTTCGTCTGGCTTAAGAAAAAGATGCTATCTGCGTTTACCTTATTATTTTCATATACAACCAATCGGCTCCCTGCATTTATATGGTTGGCTTCTTCGGCCTGAGTGACCCAAATGTCTACAAATAAAATATCAGCATCGTCTATTGGTTTTAACAGGATATAACTCGGCAATTCCTTAATGTCTTTAAGGGCAGAACGGCTTTTCTGTTCAATTAAGGCAATGTTTTGTTCTAGATTTTTTAGAATAGTGCTTAAAAAATCAGGTCCGTAGGCAGAAAACGCGGCCTTTTCATCTCGTAAAAGCTCAAAAAGGTAATCAACCAATTCTTTTGCGTTTCTGGTGTCAAAGCGCTCGGTTCCGCCGTATCTAATGGAGAATGAGCCATCACCTTTTTCATTTTCATTCGTATAAGGAATTTCATTATAGCTGTTACCATGATTATCTTTCAGGTTTTCTATGGCCAACATTTGATCCGATTCTTCTGTCTTAATCGGGATAATGTTATTCATGATCTTTAGCCTGTGTTTAATCTGGGTTAGCCTCTTATTTACAACAGGGAAAGCATTAATGTAAATATGAAGCTCGTTCAGCATTTCCTGATTAATGGCAGCAGGGAAAATCACTTTAAGCCATCTAACCTTTTTATCAATCTGATTAATTTCGGCAGGTTGAAAGATATTGGCTAAAGCAGCTGGTAATTCTGGTTCATTATCGATATTAAAATCATTCAGATCACCCAGGGTGATAAAGCGGTTGCTGTAAAATTGTAATAGATCAGCCTTAATTAAATTTAACAATTGCTTATGATGAAAGGGTGCTTCGATTTTTCCGGTTAAAGGTTCGTCCATAAAACGTTCGGTATATGCACCTAGCTCATTATCCTTATAAAACCACTTCCCTAAAGAAAGAAGATCATAAGTGTTTTCTGGAACTGAATAATTTTTCCAGTCGAAAAACAAGTTAAGCTTATTAAAATCCATCCAGTTTTTTATGCCGGTTAAACCGATATAAATAGTGTTTTTTTCTACCGCATAACCAGGAAGCGTATTTATTACCTGTTGCTTATTTGATTTATCTATGCTGAAAAGTGTATTTCCGGTGGCTATATATTTTATGGCAGCGTTATGAACCTTAACCGTATGCAAGGGGCCGAAGAAGATGTCGCTTTTTTTTGCTTTGTCGTTTTCCTGCGGAATATTTTTCTTATAAGCAAATTGGGTATATGGCGAAAGATAATCTTCCTCCTCTATAGGTCTTGCATGCATAATTGCGTGCGCTGGTAAAGAAGAGGTAAGGTGATCAGGTGCCAGAATCCTGCTGATTTTATCAAATATTCTGTTTTCTAAATTTTTAACATCATTGGCAACATTAAAAAGCTCATTGCTTAAAGCCTCAATAATCAGTTTTACCAGCGGATCGAAATCATTTGTATCTTTAATATTCCAGAAATCTTCGGCATTCTTTAAAATTCTATTTCTGATTTCATCTTTTGATGAATAAAAAACTGGTTTCATGTGTAGGATAATTGAGGCGTTTTTAATTAAGTTGAAAGTGGACTTAGGAATAATGCTGTATTAAAAAAATATTTTTCTCCTGTGGTTTTTATTAGTGCTCTAACGGTAATATCAACTTTCTTTTTAATCTCGGTAATCTTACGTAAAGGATATACGTTTTCTACTTCTGTAATCCGGACTTCAACGGCAATGTTATCTATTCTAAATTCATAGTCAGAGATCGATTTCAACAGTGATTTGCGGAATTTTTCTTCCCAGAGGCTTTCGCTCACAATCAATTCAAAGTCGAGATCCCAAATCTCACATCCAAAATCCTTTCTATAACGGTGTTCGCCATAACGGGTAAAAATGATCAGTTCTATATGGTTCGAAATCGATTTTCCAAGGTCAGTTGGCTGAAGCCCAGTACCTGAAAATATGGAGTTAAATCTGAAGGGTTTATTGAAAAAATTTTCAGACATAAAAATTTGGCTTAAAGTTTGTTAAAAGTAAAATAAAATAATTCTCTTTTATAACCAAACACCAAATATTAAAAATTGTTATTGCAAAGTTAATTTGAAAGTGCACGTGTATTTTAAGTGATGTTGATTGTCGGATTAATTATCGTACCATTACTAAGTGAAACATTAAAGCTCTATGAAACCCATTAACGCCGTCGAAATTAAAAGTTCTTACACAAAGTTTATTTTGAACTTTTTATTTTTAACTCTTTTCTCTATCTTTTGTATTTATCTCTTTTTCGCTGCTTCCGATTATGAATATGCCTTACTTGATAAAAAAGTGAAAGAAGCAGAGAAATTATCATACCTCAGAAAAGACATCAATACCAATTTTGACCTTATTCTGGTTCGATTCAAAGAACTTACGCAATACAGGGATTATAATGCAAATGAAATGAGTAAACAAGGCATTCTGCTGGGAGATATTCAAACGGCTAATAACCGGATTAAGGATTTAATCTCCAGAAAAACAGAAGATAGCCCAAGTTTTGACTTGTATGGAAAACTAAACAACAATGTTGGTGCAATGGCCGATTTGCAGGATTCACTTATTAAATCAAGAGGCGATATTCAGCGATACAAGGAGCAAATAAACGACTGTCAGCGGGCTAATCAGTCTGCAGCAAATAGAATCAGAAACGGTAGATACGGCAGATAATTAAAATATTATGATTAAAGTAAGCATAAAAGAAAGACGTGAGCAATTCTTGTTTTTCGTTGCGTTGTTTGTTTTTACTGTCGGGCTTTTAAGCTTCGGTATCTTTTACAGCAATAAATCGAGATACGAAATTTCAAAAGAAGAACTGGAAATTAAAATCGGCGAAAATGAAGTGTTCGAAAACATGGTGAAAGAAACCATGCCTACAATAGATACTACTTTTAAACAAATTACCCGCTATAACCCCAATGTTCAGGCCGTGTTTTTAAAAAACGATATCCAGTTATCGTTAGGGTCTATTAGAGCAGCATTTGATCGCAAAGCATCAGATTCCCGCTACAAGATTTTTGTTCAAACCTCTCAATTATATGATAGGCTGTTTTATGACAGACAGGAACAAAACAGAAACATTAGTGACATTGAACTACATAAAAGGCAATTAGACGACTGCATTACCAACAGAAGACAATTGCAGCAAACCATCTCTTCAAGATAAACCTCTAAACAAAATATAAAAAACGCTACCTATGTCCGATTCAAACACCAAGCAAGTTAATTCAAATTCGCAGGGCTATGTTATTTTATACATCCTATTGGCTGTGCTTCTTTTAACAGGCCTCATCTTTTTATTTAAGAGTTCTTTATTCGAAAAAAGAGCAATTGAAGCGAGAATTTTAAAAGACGAAATCTACTTAAACGAAGATTTAGTTTTTACAGATAATACGCCAAAAGCTTCTAAGTGGCTTTGGGAATTTGGTAATGGTGAAAGAGCCACAACAAAAACCGGATCATATCATTACACCAAGCCTGATACTTATATCGTACGCCTTACTGTTGATGGTGAATTACGTCAGGAGTTTCCGATTACCGTAAGAGACACGGTAAGGACTGTAGTAGTAGATAGTGTACTTACCATCAGCGGGCCAACAGCTGGTTTAGTAAATGAAGAAATACGATTGGAGGGCGATGGAGAAGGAAAGGATTTTGAATGGTCTTTCGGTGAAACCGGCCGTGTAGATGTTAAAGGTAAAACAGCTTTGTATACCTACCGCGCTCCGGGAAAATTCGTTGTTCGCCTCAGATCAGACAAAGCACGTAAACCTGCTTATTTAACCATATTAATTACCGATCCTAACGCAGAAATTGTTGAAGATTTTGTTGCGCCGGGTGATGGTGAACGCAAAACTATTGATGATATCAGGGCCAGGTTGCAGGCGATCGCTAATGGTGCAGACTTCAATTCCAATTACTATTATCTTGTTAACAAATACATGTGTAACAACGAAAAAGTAACTGTAAACGTAGAAATGAACGGGAAGAAAAAACAAACCGATATTTATTCGTATTGCATGGGCTTAACTTTTGGTGGTGAGATAGCGATAGACGAAGCACAACTTACCATAAAGCCAAATTCTACCTGTGCCAGTTTGTTGAATATTAAACAACATTCAGGAACCGTACAGCCGGCAACAACAGCAGCAACTGATGCGCCAGCTAAAACAAAATAGATTAACCTCTTTACCTCATTCTAAAGCTCATCTAAAACCATTATGAAAAAATATTATGCCTTAACTATCCTGTTTTTAGGAATATCCTTTGCCTATGCGCAGTCGCCGGCATCGTTTGGCAAAAAAGTAAAATATATGCCTAAAGCCTACGAAAGGCCGGCAGAAGCCATCAATATAAATGACAATACCAGCAATAGTAGTTTGCCATGGATTGTCTTTTCAGATCGTGAAGATAATTACACCACAACTGCACCAGGCGGAAGTTTGATCATGAAAAAAATCGGTTTTATGGAACCTTTTTATGTTTCGAAATCAGAAAATGGCTATCTGAAATTAATCAAATACAAAGCAGGGATGATCAGAGGGAGAAAGATAAACGATAAAAAGAGTGCAATCAGTTATGGTTGGATAGCAAAATCGAAATTATTGCTTTGGCAACGTGCATTTTCTAATCAGAAAACCGGCTATGCAGAAAAGTCGATTGGGATTATCAATGGAAAAAATGCACTAACAGAACCTAAATTCTATTTTGATACAACCGATTCGATCCTGGTTTATAATACGCCGGAACTAAAAGAAAGACGAACAAAAGTTAGGTTACATGAAATTTCTTACATCTATAAAAAATCTGAAGATGGAAAAAAATATTTAATTGGTTCTGATGATCAACTCGTGGCAGATACAGCCTTAAAAAGTATCTATGGCTGGGTGTCTTCAGAAGTAGTTCACAACTGGGGAGACCGTTTATACATCACTTCTGCTAAGCCCGGAAACGAAAATAGTGACGACTCTACTGCAACTGCTATTAAAAGTGGTACAGATAAGGGTACCGCCTTCGTTGTAGATCCGTTATTGCCAGGCGAAAATTTAATTTTAAAAAGTGTACCAGTGGTTTCTGATGATGCTGGTTCATATAGTGTCGGCATTGCAGCAGATGTTTATAATAAAAAAGACAATAAAATCTTAACCATCAACGGTTCTTCACTTTCTTATCAGGATTATCTGAAGCTCCGCAAGAATAAAAATAAAATTAATGTGTTGTTTGTGGTAGACGGAGGAAGTTCGATGACCAAATACCTTTCAGGAATGACAAACACCATATCTTCCTTCGAAAATATAATGACCGATTTTGGCAAAGGATCCAATGTAAGTTACGGTGGTGTAGTTTATCGCGGCGAAGCCGGATGTGCATTACAAGGAATTTTTGTTAGTCCGATTCAAAACGACTATAGAAAACTGATGTCTTTCTTATCTAATCAAGCTAAAAATACCCTTAGGTGTAATGGTGAAATTGCTGAAGGACCTGTGTTCGAAGCTTTAAAAGCGGGTTTAAGCCAGTTTAAGGCGAAGAAAAATGAAACCAATTTAATTATATTAGTTGGGAGCACCGGGAATACAGGTGGTACAAATAACTACCTGATTAACGAATTAAGCGAACAGGTTGCTCAGGCAGATGCCAGAATTTTAGCGCTTCAGGTATACAGCGATTTTAACCAGTCGTTTAATGATTTCGTTATTCAGTCACGTAAATTGGTTTCAGAATCGGCTATCCGCGCCGCAGAATACCGAAAAAATACAATGGTTAAGGGAGAAGGATTAAAAAGTTTCCAGCCTTATAATACCAGCCTGCAAGATTCGATTTCTTACTATTTAGATTATCCTAAAAATAGCTTAATTCAAGGTGGGGTGGTTTTTCCAACCAAAGGATCTGTAAATTCCAACCAAAGCATGACGATTGCTTTACGCCGTTTTGTAAAAGAAACGAATATGGATATTTACAATCAAATCAGTTCTTTGGATAGTGCATTTCGTTTAACCGGTATTTCACGTAAAAATCTTTCAGCAGAGGTAGAAGGCTTGCTCCCGGCTCCGGTTGATGCAGAAGTTGCAGATCGCATGCCGCATAATGCCTTTAAATATTATAGTACAGCAAACGTATCGGCAGAGGTTGTTAAAAATCATCCATCAACATTACAATATGCAATTGTACTCAATAACATGGAATACAAACAGATTGTTGATGTTTTCTCGATCATGTTAGGCCAAAACCTTCAGGCCGATCAATCCTCTTTCAGAAGCAAACTGGTTAAAAACTATGTTAAAATGCCAAAGCAGTTGTTGGGAATGAAAACTTCTTCGGGTGATATAAAGGCGTTGACATTGGCCAATTACATTAAACTGGTTACAGGTTTGCCTTTAAACAATGAATTCCTTTCAAAATATAAAGTTGGAGATTTGAAGAGTACATCAAAAATGCCACTCGATCAGTTTGAAAGCTATATTAAACTATTAAATCAGTCGGTAGAACAAATAAAGAGAGCTACTCAGATTGAGCAACAATTTCTATCAAACGGAAAAACATACTATTATATCACCGAAAATAATTTTAACCCGGCAGTATTGCCAAAAACCAATTAAGGGATATGGCAATTACAAATTTAAGTGAATCGGTAAAAACAGCACTGCACATCGCACAGTCGTTAGCCAAGGAATATAGAAATGAAGTTTTTACTGCTGCGCATCTGCTTAAGGGATTGATGCATAAAGATGTTGGCTTACGTTCGTTTGTTACTTCCATTGGAAAGGATGAGGAGTACATTAGCGAGTGGGCGGAGGTTCGGATAGAGGAGCAGGCAAAATCTGCAGGCTTAAGTGATACCGTTAGTGGTGCGCCGGAAATTGCTGTAATTTTTGAAGAAGCAGATAACGTACGCATTAAATTAGGACTTGATTTAATTACTCCGGTATGTGTACTTACTGCGTTGGCAAAGCCTGGGATTGGTTTTCAGTCAGATCAGTTAAAGTCTTTCCCTATAAAAGAGAGAGAAATTTTAGACCTCTACGTAAAAGATGAAGAAATTTCCAGGGCAGTTTCGCCTGATAAAACAACGGCGAGCGGTGAAAATAAAAGTACAGGAAATGCTTTATATAAATATTGCATAGATCGTTTGCAGATGGTCCGTGATGCAAAGACTGATCCAATTATAGGTCGCGATAAGGAAACGCGCATGATGATGGAGATCCTTTGCCGGAGAACCAAACCAAATGTAATCCTTACGGGAGATGCTGGGGTAGGTAAAACAGCTTTGGTTGATGGATTTGCAATTGATATTGTGAACCAGAATGTGCCAGATAGTTTAAAGGCGGTTCAGCTTTTTGAGCTTGATCTGGGATCGCTCATTGCCGGCGCATCTTATAAAGGTGAAATTGAAGACCGTTTAAAAAACATCATCAAAGAAGTTAAGCAGTTTGAAAAAGCAGTGCTCTTTATTGATGAAATCCATACCTTGTTAGATAGTAAAGGGCCGTTAGGTGCAGGTATCGGCAATTTGTTAAAACCAGAGTTAGCCCGTGGAGAAATTACGGTAATTGGCGCAACTACCATAGATGAATATCGTAAAATTATTGAACCAGAACAAGCTTTTAGCAGGCGTTTTGAAGTGCTTCAGGTCAATGAACCGAATGAAGAAAGTACGATAAAAATGTTGCAAAAACTGTCAGTGAAGTATGAAGAACACCATACTTTGAGCATTGAGCCCGATGCTTTGGGCGAATGTGTTCGCCTGGCTAAACGCTACATGAAAGATAGAAGACTCCCCGATTCTGCTTTTGATTTGCTCGACAGAACTATGGCTGCTATGAAAATGATGAATGATACATCTAACCAGGTGATTGATAGTTTAGAAGCAGATTTGGAGGCATTAAATATTAGTGAAGGGCAATCAGAAGCAGATCAGTTTGCAGATTATAAATGGTTATTTTCTTTACTTCAGGCTAAATTAAGTCCGGTTCTACTGGGCCGTTTAACCGATGAAACCCAAACAGATGCTTTTGAAACCGCAGATGAATACAAGGCCTATATCAATAGCAGTCTTCAGGAACTGAAGAAATATGCTGCGGAAAAGAGCGATAAAATTACCAAGCAGGATATTGCTTCAATAGTTGCCTATAAAACTGGTATTCCAATGGGCAAATTACAGGCAGGCGAGAAAGAAAAATTGCTTAACATGGAGCAATACCTGAAAAAACGGGTGGTTGGGCAAGACCAGGCACTCAAAGCAGTTTCTGATGCAATTTTAGAATCCCGAAGCGGATTAAATAAAAAAGGTCAGCCCATCGGATCGTTCTTTTTATTAGGTCCAACCGGAACAGGTAAAACCGAATTGGCTAAATCCATAGCAGAATTTCTGTTTAATGATGAAAAGGCAATGATCAGGTTTGATATGTCTGAATTTAAAGAAGAACATAGCGCCGCTTTACTATATGGTGCGCCTCCAGGTTATGTAGGTTATGAAGAAGGTGGTTTATTGGTCAATAAAATCAGGCAACAGCCATATTCTGTATTGCTGTTTGATGAAATTGAAAAAGCACATCCATCAGTTTTTGATACCTTTTTGCAGATCTTAGATGAAGGCCATATGCACGATCGTTTAGGGAAAGAAGGTGATTTTAGTAATTCGCTGATTCTTTTTACCTCTAATATTGGTAGCGAATGGATTGCCGAACAAATTGGAAAAGGGGTTATTCCTGCATCAAACCAATTAATGGAAGTAATGGCCGGACATTTCCGCCCTGAATTTTTAGCGAGAATTTCGGAAATAGTCCCATTTGCGCCGATAAATGAAAGTAATGTGGTGCGCATTTTTGAAATCCAGTTAAGCAGTCTGGTTCAATCGCTAAACAAAATGGGTATCGAATTTGAAATTGCAGAAGATGCAAAGAAAATGATCGCTTTAGATGGGTTTACACCTAAATATGGCGCAAGGCAATTATCAGCAGTAATTCGAAATCTTTTACGCCGCCCAATCTCCAAATACATTATTTCCGGAGAACTCAAGAAAGGATCTAAGATTCAGGTCAGCAAACATCCGGAGGAGAATAAATTAGAATGGAGTATTATTCATCCTGAGGCCGCAACATTGGAACAAAAATTGAGTTAAAATGTTAACTATTATATTATTAGAAGAATTTAGCCTTAAACCTTAAACCTAAAAACTACATACTATGTTTAATTATGAAATTGGTGGAAACGAGCGGAAAATAGATACCTCGGAATCTTTCGCAGAAATTGCCCACAATAAAACGCTTTTTGTACAAAAATTAACAGATAACGAACCTATTAAACCGGAAAAGGTTGAAGGATTAAAAACGGTTAAGGAAGTTTTTGAACACTACAAACCAAATGTTAAAGTGGCGTTTGAAAAACAAGATGGTTCTACAGTTGGAGAAACAATTAATTTTAATGATTTAAGTGATTTTGGTGTAAAAAATATCATCAATCAAAGTAATTACCTCACAAATGTGAACATTGAAAGAGAAATGTCTTTGAATGTGATCAAACAATTAAAATCAAATAAAACATTAAAAGCTACCCTTGACGATGAAGAAACCAAAACCGCTTTCATTAGTGCTTTGAAAAACTTTGTAGATGAATTGGAGCAAAATAAATAATCTAAAACGCTAAGAAAACATGTCAAATCCTCAAGAATTAAACGCAGACCAAAACATATCTCAGGAAGCAGGCTATAAGCCAGCAGAGGGCAAAGCCATAGAGAAAACATCACTTAAAGAAAACTTAGAAAAACTAGCGAGAGTAGGCGGTTTCGATTTGTTGGAAACTACTGTTGATGGACTACAGAATTTAAATCCCGAAAGAAAAGCAAGAAAGCAAATCTTTTTAACAGGAGATGAGAAGAGAAAAGAGCGTGAAGAGTTGAAGAAGAAAATTCAGCTTTGGATCGATGTGCTTGAATCTTCTTCATCCGTAGCTGATATGGTAGAAAAAAGCACTGAAAAGCTTAATGCTGCTGAAGAAAACCTGAATAAGAACATCGGAACGGCGCTGGAAAGTTCAAGAGAACTGGAGCAGGCATATAGATCAGTTCATTTGTTCTATAAGAATACTGAATCGGATAAGCTGAAAAATGTTGTGCTTTTAAATGCATCAATGGATCAGATTAAAGATCTTGATAACCCACGTTTCATCGATTATGTTGATGATGAATTAAAGCAAAATTACGATCGTTTAGATTTACGTAAAAACTATTCATTGATGGTTGTTCCCGGTTATATGGGATCAAATAAGGTTTTAGAGCGTTGGGGTAAAATTGCACACAGCAACAAAGCCATGTTGGTAACAGATTTTGCAGATTTAGATCAACCTGATGATGTCTTGGATTTATTCACCGCTGCAAATTTCACTGGCGCTGAAGCTTTCCGCTCTAATGTAATCATGACTTGTAACTGGCTTGTAGGTAGAGGTAAAGTTGCCGAAGTGGGTGAAGAAGATGATTTAACTGTTCCTGGATCAGCCGCCTTAGCAGGAAAGATGTATTACACCCTAATGTCTCAGGTTACTGCCGGTAAAAAACATGGTGCTATAAACGAAGTAGACGGCGTTAAGTTTGATCTAAAGAAAAGCGAGATTTCGCATTTGGAAAGAGTTGGTTTAGTACCAATGGTAAACGAATATGGAAAAGTAATGGCCTTTTCTGCAAAAACTTTGTTCAATGGCGATAACATTGGCTTACAAACCTATTCAGTTGTAAGGGTATTTGATTATATCACCAAAGTATTATTTGATTTCTTAAACAGAAGGGCATTTGAAAACTGGACTTCAAAAACAGAACAGGATTTAAGAGGTCAGATTGTGAAGTTTTTAGATGGCATCCAGGGTGCTGATCGTTTAATTGAAAGGTTTAAAATTATGCGTTTTGAACGCGATGAACAGCAAAAAGACAGAATCCATTTGGATATTCATATCACACCATATTTCCCTGCTAAGAGTTTCGTGGTAAAATTAGATGGTCATAAAGGGGAGGATGAAAGTACCACCTGGGCATCTGAATATAATCAACAACAATAAAGCATTAGTATAACATTTTATTGATAAGATGTTAAGTGTCTTCTGGCTAAGATTCAGTCAATCTTAACTTTAAATATATCCTAGTTTAGGGATGGAAACCTGATCAATCTGATCAGGTTTTTTGTTTTTAATGCAATAGGTTAACAAAATCTTTATAGTTTTGTAACATCTACCGCCTCGAAAGCTAATATCAATATATAAATGAAGCAAGTACTTATCCTGAATGGGGATATAGAGAAGACGGTATCCACAGATTTTTTAATCAATGCCTATAAAAAGGGTGCTGAAAGTGCTGGTGCAATAATCAGGGAAATTGCCATTATTGATCTGATTTTCAATTCGAATAAGCTTTTTAATAACAGACAGATCGCTGAACTTGAACCTGATTTACAAAAGGCTTTAAATGCGATCAGACAGAGTAATCATGTGGTGCTTTTTTGTCCTGTTTATGTAGATCATATTCCAGCAAAAATTAAAGGCTTTTTTGATCGGTTATTTATGCCAGATCAGATCTTTATGACGCAGCATCAAAATATTAACAATAATTTTAGTGGTCGTTCAGCAAGAATTGTGTCTATTTTAGACGAAGCAACTTTTAAGGAATGGAAAGCAAATAAAAAAACAACCTACCTTTCGATCAAAAAGGCAGTATTTGAAAAGTGCAAAATGAGTCCTGTATTAACTAACACAATCGGTGAATTACATTCTTTAGAAAATCATTATAGTCAAAAGTGGGTAGCTAAAATGGAAAAATTCGGATTTCAGTTAATCTAAGATGAACTATTTGTGGCTATTGATATGCCCAGAAGTGCTACATATTGTGTAAAAACGCTACATTTTTGTGGATTATATAATGTCTTGATGTAACTCTTCGATATTTTTTTAAATAGTATTTTTCAACATTTTGTGTCTCTATTTATATTGCTTAGACATTATTTAAAAGTGGTTTTATCTTTGTTTGTTGAAACTACATCTACGAACTTTCTAAACGTCTAATGAATTGTTGGCTTGATATTTGGGTCTAAATTAGCAGTAGCATCGCTACGTTAACCTATTTATTTAACCTTTAAATTTAGACACTATGGCTTTCAAAGCTAGATTGAATTTTTCGGGCAAGGAGTACGATGTACTTCATTGTGCCTATGCGTTAAACCGTGATGTAGATGCTAAAGGAAGACCTTCTTCCGGAGTTTACGGCGGCACCATCGACATTGAGATCGAATCAACTGAAGACACCTCAATTATCGAAGCGATGGTAAACAACCAGTACAAACCTATTACAGGAACACTTCTGATCAAAAAAACTGAAGAAGATGCTAAAATGAAAGAAGTAGATTTCGAAGATGGTTACATTGTTAAATATTCCGAAGGGATTAACATTGTTGGCGATCATCCAATGACACTTAAATTCCAGATTTCAGCCAGAAAGCTGAAACTCGGAAATGCAGAGCATTTAAACGATTGGCCGAAGGCTTAGCCGGGTTAGTATTGGTTAGGGTTTAGTGTCGGTTAGTTATTTCTAACCTGCTAACTAGTTTAGGATTTAGCTTTGTTTTATAATTTAGATATTTGATCTAACCTATTTAACCATTATAACCCCTAACCAGTTTAAGGTTTTATAGTTTAGAAATTTAGTTTAACCCATCTAACCTTATAATCCATCTACCTTTTAACCTGAGTTCATTCATTTCAAAAAATTAAAACTTATAACAATGGCATTTAAAACCAGATTAACATTAGGTTCAAAGGAATTTGATGTATTACAGTGCAGCTTTTCATTAAACAGAGACGTAGACGCAAAAGGTCGTCCATCATCAGGTGTATATGGCGGAACGATCAATATTGAAATTGAGTCTACTGAAGATACTTCAGTAATAGAATCAATGGTAAATAATCAATATAAGCCTCAATCAGGAACGATTACTTTCAAAAAAGGCGAAGAAGACGCTAAAATGAAAGAACTTACTTTCGAAGATGGTTATATTGTTCAATATAGTGAAGGTATTGCGGTAAACGATAATACACCTATGACACTTACTTTCGTGGTATCAGCCAGAAAACTGAAATTAGGTAATGCAGAACATGAAAACGATTGGCCTAAGGCATAATTTGTATTTCAATATAAAATATAGATAGTAAGAGCGATTGGTGAATGCCAATCGCTTTTGTCTATCAGATTATTTAAATCGAATACGCTCTTTTACGATACGTTAAACAACACCGAAAGGTGTTACCAGGCTTTTATGTTACTGTGGATTTTTCATAAAGCTTTTGAACGATTATAATTGAGCACAATTAGTATAAATCAACACTTATTTAAACCAAGCACGGTACGTGAATTGATTTTGTTCATAATGAACACCGCATGCCTTTCTGAATAAGTTTCAATTAATTGTTGGTCCACTGATTTATCGTCAATATGGAAAAGAAACTCATTGCAGAAATAAATATAGAGGGAAAAGAAATTACACATTTCGCATCTTTCAGCTTAAAACAGGCCTTTAATGATCACCATCATTTTGAACTTCGTTTTAATCATGATCATATGGGTGCTCCCGGCCTGATCACATTAGACGACAGCCGTGATTTCGTGGGGAAAACCCTTACAGCCTCTTTCGGGCATTCGCAGGAAGGGATGCAAAATTTTCTAGGCCTGGTATCCAAAGTAGAACTTTCTCAAAGTCATGGTTATCATGGCGTTTTAATTGTAAGTGGCTACAGTCCTACAATCCTGATTGACAGAGGCCCGGATCTAGGCTCCTACTTAGATAAAGACTTAAACGAGATCGTAAAATTAGCCACCAGAGATACGCCGGCGAATGATTTAAAAGTGGTGGCCAACGCTGCCAGAAGCTCATCAATTGACTACATTATTCAGTATAAAGAAAGCGATTTCGCCTTTCTTAACCGACTTTCTGCAGAATACCATGAGTGGTTTTTCTATGATGGTAAACAGCTTAATTTTGGAAAGCCAAATGTGCAGCCTGAAGTTTCTTTATTTTATGGAAGAGACGTGCAGGAAATGCAATATGCGATGGAAATTGTACCAATAAAAAATAAGCGCTTCTCCTATAATCCGAGCCAGAATGAGATGCTTCAGGGTGAGAGTACCGGACGCGTTGATGGTACACCCGATTTATCTCATGCCATTAGAGCCTCAAATCTTACTTACAGCAAAACCTTTAATCAGCCTTCATTAATCAGAGTAGATAACGGAAATGACATTAAAAATTTGGTGGAAAATGAAGAAAAGGCAAATACCAGTGAGCTTTTAAAGATTACTGCTAAAGGCGATAATGCAGAATTAAGCATTGGAAGCATCGCTGAAATTACCATGAGCCTTCGAAAAGAACTGGGATTCGTTTCAGAGAGCTTAGGTAAATTTCTGATCACCGGCATTAATCACCATATTAATGAAAATGGCAAATACCACAATACTTTTGAGGGCAAAATTTCTACAACAGAACGCCTTTTAGTTAAAAACTTCCATAAGCCACAGCCCGATATGCAATTGGCCGATGTGATTGATAACAACGATCCAAAGGGGCAAGGGCGGATTAAAGTTAAGTTTAAATGGGAATGTTTAACTAATGATGTAACCGAATGGCTGCGTGTGGTTACGCCTAGTGCTGGTGTTGGTGAGCGTGGAAATAACCGCGGTTACTTTGCTATCCCGGAGATTGATGACCAGGTGATGATTGCCTTTGAAGAAGGAAACATCGCCCGCCCGGTGGTTATGGGAAGTGTTTATCATAGCTCGAGTGTAGACAGCAGCCCGCTGATCAAAAATCACCTAAAAAGTATTATTACGCGAAGCGGCCATCTCGTGGAGTTCGATGATGATCCTGGTTCGCAGGGAATTAAAATTACAGATATCCATCAAAATATTATCCATATTGATACCAAAGGGAATAATATTACCATCACGGCTTTAGAAAACATGACGTTGAATTGCAAGAATATGCAGATTAATGTAGGAGAGAATATGGGAATACAAGTAGGGAAAGATCAGTCAACAAATGTTGGAGACAATCAAACAATCTCTGTTGGAAAGGATATTAACACTTCGGCCGGCAATAACTTTTCCCTAACAGCCACGGGAGATATACAAGAAAATTCTGATAATCGAACAGAGATGGTAAGTAAAGACTTCTTAAGGCATTCAGAAACATCGAATGAATTAGCGAGTGAAATTTCAGTATTTAGCGAGCGAGAAAACATGACTTTGCAAAGCGGGAAAATTGTAGAAATAAATAGTGCTGAGAAGTCAAAATTATTTTAGCTATGGCAATTCTTAAACGATGTGTTAATATGACATTAAAGGTCAATGATACTTATACATTACAGGTAGATAATAAATTAGAGAAAAAAGCAGACAAGATCAATATAGAAGCCAAGTATAATAATTTGGTATTGGCCTGCAATAAAAAAATAGTTGGCAGAGGTGGGAAAGAATGATTATAAAAAATTATAGATACTTGCTATCAGTCTTCTTTTTAACATCGATAGCAAGTTGTAAAGCACAACATATGGACGAAAAATTTGATTGGACAGCAACAATTTCTGCACCAAAAGAATACCCTGTAGAAGTATACCAAGGGGAGGTAGCTGGTAAAAGTTATGGGCAAAGCTTAAGCCATCTCGGACCAATTGCTGTTGGATGGGGACTTGTAGCTGGAACAATTTCAACTGATCCTGATGCCAAAGAATTGCCAGATTATTTAGGGCTTACATGGGTTTCATTTACAGATCGTAAAGCTTACTCAGGACAATTCCAACTCCCTAAAGAAAAGATACTCAAATTATTTAAAGAGGGATTCAATAATGGAATCACAAAGGAAAAAGAAACTTACAATACATTTATAGTTGGTTTGGCACCAAAAGGAAATATAGTGGTATGGATTGAAGGAAGTGGCAATCAGGTAGAAATAGCCCATTTCATAGGAATAGAGAAAAAGGTTGATAGTACGAAGTTGTCAGAGGAAGATAAGCATTTATTTACACATAAATATGTAGATTATGTTATATCAGACACAATGATTGTTGAGCCAAAATTTCAAGCTAAAATAAAAGCTGAAGGATATGCTAAGCAGGAAGTATATACATCTACTTATAGAGAGAAATTTAACTGGGCACCAAAAATTGTTTTGCCAGCTGGTTATAATCTTACAAACTGGTCTTTCATGTTATGTAATGGAGAAAAAGAATACATCTTGTCTGGAAATAATTTGTTAGAAAAGCAAAGTCGCTCAATTCCATACCTGTTTAACGTAATGTTCATAGATAGTGAAAACAATAGATATGAAGCTGATATTGTGATTTCACAGGATCAAAGCTATTTATCGAACTTACAACAAAACGGATTGGCTACATACATCCCGGTAGATTTTGAAGTGAATGAAATTAACAAAATTTATAGAGCGCAATTAAAAAAGGCTGATATAACTGAGTTGTTAATCAACATAAATCCTAAAGATAAAAAACTGACTTTAGATTTATTACAGGACTCGTTAAAACTACCAGTTAAACAGTTTGAATACCAAATAAAAAACTATGGCAACTAACGTTAGTTTTGGTACTTATGCACCACCCGGGCCGGTAGATAAAGGATTAGAATATCGCTTTGGAATGTTCTTCGATGGTACGCGGAACAATAAAACAAATACTGAAGGGCGTAATGAATATGAAAAAGCCAATAGTCAAAAATCAACAAATACAAACGATATAGCTAAGGCAAAGGCCTATGAAGAACATGGTAAGGATGATGCAAAGAGTAGCTATCAAAATACATATAGTAACGTAGCCAGAATGCTGGAAGGGTATAGGAGAGGTAAAATATATATAGAAGGCATTGGTACAACCGATAAAGGTGGTGATGATACATTAGGTTATGCACTTGGTACGGGAGAAACAGGCATTAGAAGTAAAGTAGAAAAAGGATGTAAGTTATTAGCAGGCCTATTGCCTAAGGGTAAGGAGGTTTCCGTGCTAATATTAGATGTGTTTGGGTTTAGCCGCGGGGCAGCGGCAGCTAGACACTTTGTTGCGGAAGTAACCCAAGGTGAGTTTAAAGTCAATTTAGATCCTTCTTCTCCATTATCTAGTCGTAAAGATGACTATTCATCAATGACCATACCGGCATATGGCTACTTAGGGAAATTACTAAAAGATTCCGGGGTGATTGTAAAAAGACTTGAGGTTCGTTTTTTGGGTATTTATGATACTGTTTCTTCTTATGAACCAAGGGCTACCTCTATAACCTCAACTGCTGCGCTAAACCGTGATTTTACGAATGATGTAGCAGATCTTAATCTTAATGGTATTGGAAAGGCAAAATGTGTTTTTCATCTCACAGCAGAAAATGAACACAGGGAGAATTTTGCTTTAACCCATACACATGTTGGGCTAGAGAAAAGCTTGCCAGGTGTGCATTGTGATATAGGTGGTAGCTACACACCTGGAATTGAAAGGCTGGATGAACTTATCAACGGATCGGAAGAGGTACAAATTAAAGAAAAAAACAGGTTAATTTCAGAAGGATGGTTTACCGAATCCCAGTTAACTATACACCCCTATAAACGAAAACTTTCTGGCGAACGCAATCTTAAAAATACGTATAGTTATATTCCTTTACATTTAATGATAGACTATGCTTTTGAGTTTGAAGAGAAATTTCCAATCAATAAACCATTACTCGAAACTCAAAAATATGATGTTTCTAAAGACGCATTGCTGGTACGTGTAAAAAAGAAACTTCAGGATGCTGTACATAAAAATGTTCCAGCTTATGTATTTAGGTCGCTTAATGATCTACACCTAAAATATAAAGGATCAAAATTACCAGAACAACGTTATGCAGAATATCAAAGGGAGTTAAGTGAACAAAAAGATTTAAGGAAATTAAGAAACGAATACCTGCATTGGTCTGCTGAATTTGATGGAATCGGGATGGATCCAACGCCCGATAAGGTGCGGGTTAATTATTAAATTTTATTTATGAAAAAGTATTTAATCATAAGAATAGGTGTTTTGTTTCTGGGTTTTTTGCTCATATACATGTTTGATCACTGGGATTCATGGTTTAATGAAAGCACTTCAATAGGTGGAAATAGTGGAATGTCTATACCTATTGGATATTTTTTAAACATAGGCTGGATTATTTTGTGGTCTCTATTCTTCCTCATAGAAATATTGCTTATCTATTTTAAGACATCTGGTGATAAGCGAAAAATATCATATAATCTAATCCTTATTTTGGTGGGCGTTATTTTGTTTTTGATATATAATAAAATAATAAGCAGTTGATTTAAGCATAAATATCTGACAGAAAGAATAGGATATTAACTGTAAAGTATTTATTGAAGCCATGAATTACAAGAGTTTATTATTTGATGATATCAATTCGGTCGAGAAAGAAAAGCCCTCTTTTGTAAAAACTGATAAAGCAAATCAGCCTGTTCAGTTTGACAAAAATTTTGGTCTGGAGAAGAAAATCGAAATAGAGGGTAAAAAACAACAATATGGTTTGACGATTCTTTTTGAAGAAGAAGGGGCATTAAATGAAATCAAATATGAACTCTCCATAATTTACTTAGGCTTAAGTAGGGAACAAAATTTCTTATATCAGTTAGAGCGGACTAGCCCGGTATATGTAAATGAGGTGATTCCTGATTTACTGGCCGATAAACTAGCTTATGAGGCAGGGAAAATTTTTTATCCACTTATGGTAGAAATAAGAAAGGATGGAAAATTTCTAGCAGTAAAAAACGGAGATGAGATTAGAAAAAGGTGGGTTAAAACTAAAGCAGATATAGAGGGTTATTTTGAAGGCGCTTATGCCTCAAAATACATTCAGTTGATGAATGAACGCTTAGCTGAAGATGATTATATACAAATCTGTTTTAGGGATGATTGGTTTATAAAGACTTATTTTCAGTCGATTTATAAGCCTTACAATCAAGGTTTAAAAGTAGGAGAGAACTTACACTTTCCCAATCTTGAGCCTATGTCTTTAGGTTATAAAACAGTTGAATGTGTAAATCCGGTTACCAATCACTTTGGCGCGATACAGTTAGAGCATCAAGGTCACCTGGAACAAGATGAAATACAACAAGCAAGAGGTAATTATCAAGCTAAGTATATATTAAATCCAGCCTCAAAGGCTATACAGATTATTCTTGCCGAATGGACTGTTAATGAACTTACAGAAAAAAAGGTTACGTTAAAGTTATTCATCATGGGCGAGCTAGATAATGATAAATTATCAACAGAAAAGACATCTTCATCTATTGAAAACTTGGTTTTTATAGATGATAATAAAACTAACAAAAGGAAACAAGGCTTTTGGAACAATTGGCTTAAATAAATAGATATGGCTGAGAAACATATTGTGGTACAAGGAGCGGTTTGTTTATGCAATTTCGGTACAGCTCCGGATAAGCTAAAAGTTTTAACCAACAAGAAAGATTATGCAAATGATGATCAGGGAAGTAAAAAACCGATAGCTACCGATAAAGACATCGGTACAACCTTTGAAAAAAATATGTTTGGTTCGTGCTCAAAAATGTATAATAAACCCTGTACTGCCTCGGTAACAAAGTGGTCTGGCTTTTACGAAGAAACCATGCTATCCAATGGTGGAAAAATTCTGCTGGAAGATAGCAAGGCAACCTGTCCCATTGGCGGTACAGATTGTATTAAAATTATCAAGCATGGGCAAATGGCGGAACCAACCGCTCAAAATTTTGAAAACGTTAACGATGAAGTACAGAAATCGCTGAATCCCATGATCACACCCCGGGATATGCAGGGAGCGGATGATTTAAATGATGGCGTTATTGACGGTTAATTACGATCAGGCTAAAAAAGATGGCAAAAAAAGGTGTAAAAAAAATAGCTTGGAACGGAGAAGGCACGGTTTATAAAGATAAATCTGTGCCAGGGCATTCTATTGTGATAGAAGGCGGAACAACCGTGGGCTTTAAAGTAGGCGAGTGGTTTCCCGGTACAACGGAAGCCGAAAAGAATAAGCAGGTTACTTGGTTTCGGCAATCTCACGATAAAAAGGTAGATTACTTTAAAGATACCCGGTCGAGCTCAAAGCCTTATACATTATTTATATCAAAGGCGCAGGCAGGAAAGGTTGGTTATTACATAGAAGCAAGTTTAACTGGTTTTAAGGATTTATCTGGTGATACGGGTTTATTTGTACGTGCCTATAGTCCGCCCCGGGTAGTAAGCTCATACTGGAGAGAAAATATTGAAGGGAATAATAAGCAAATTCATGAAGGTAACCCTACCCAGTATAATGTTCCGCTTCATTTACATTTAGAATTAGAAGGGTTAAACGGCTACAATTGTACGGTTCATATATATAATTGTGAGTTTAATCTCTTTGGCGATAATAATCAGAAAATAAGTAAAACTTATGCCGCAAAATGCAACAAGGGGGAATTGGATATTTATATCCCGGCAGGCGATGTTTTGCAATGGAGAAAAGAAATCGGTGCTGAGAAACCTTTAGAACAATTTTACGTTCTGTTAAGTGTAGAAGGTGCAAAGGGCTACGTGAAAGACACTACTCCTAAAGGTGATTTAAAGCATGCTACGCACCTGTTTATCAAAAATAGTTTTGGCAAGATATTGACCAAAGTTGTGCCTTTACCAAAGGGAAATAAAGTGATTACCATTGGGGAAGAAGAGAAAAAACCGATTAAGTATGAACCATGCAAATTCAAAAGTATTAGCATTACGGATAGAGGCGATTTTAAGTTGATTTTTGATGAAAATAATGCAAAAACGTTTGGAGTAGGCAGCGATAAATTTGTCTTAAGTTTGGACATATTTTATGATACAGATCAGGCAGAGATTAGAAGTGATGCTAAACCAGTTTTGGATAATTTAATTCAGGCTTTAAAACACAATCCTGAAATACCCTTAACAATAGAATCCTATACCGATATAAGGCAGACAGCAGAATATAACAAAGATTTATCTGAACGTAGAGCGAATGGTGTATTGAGCTATCTATATACCCATGGGGTGAAAAATGACTTAAAAGCACATGGTTATGGCGAATCCAAAGCATTACAGTTTATCTACTTAACAAATGAGGATACGCCTTTACATCAGGCAAACAGGCATACCATGATTAGCTTCAAGACCTATAATTTAAGGTCTTTGATGTATAATACCATAGTGCCCACTATTCTCTTGCCAACAACATTAGATATCACCGTTGATAAGTATGTAACCGAAGCTTGCCTGATGGGTAAAAACCCAAAAGACAAACACGATCATAACAAGGCACATTACCTGGAGCTAACGAATGAAAAAGAAGTTAGGAAGGTTGTTAAAGACCTATCAATTAACGGTGGCAAATTAAAACTGGAGGTTTTCGCCAATAAAACGCCAATGTTACCTATGCCCTGGTACTTAACGCCGCAACGGTTTGAAGTAAGTATAAATTCATGCTCCTATTTTCCTGATAAAAATAAGCCTACCCTTATTGTAAATGCATTTACAGATGCCCTTTGGATGTTTCATGCTACCTACGATTATGACGGAGATTATTTTTTTAAGCGTAAAGGTGTGCCTCAAAATGTAAAACTTATTAAAGGAATTGAAAGACTTTACGCCAAGTTAGAACAGTATATAGAATTCTATTTAAGATTTATAGATTATGTGCCTCTAGTTCCCGGAGGTTCTATTGTACAAAGGTGGATAATTGATTACATCCGTGAAGATGCAAAAATGTATGGTTTAAGCTATGCAAAGCGATCAAACTGGGTTGGCAATCAATATAATGTTGACGATGACTATACCGGTGATAATGCTATTGTAACTGAGGTGGGTATTTTAACACTAACACTATTGGTTATTGTAGTAGAAGTGCTGATTACCATACTGACCATGGGCGAGGCCGCAGTAGCTAAATTACCTAAACTAAAGAAGGCAGCACGGCTTGCAAAAAAAGTTGCCGATGTAATGGAGAAGATGGATAGTTTAGGTTTCAGTTTTGTTTTTCCTAAAGTAGCGTTTAACCGGGGGGTGTATTATGAAAAAAAACCGGATGGTAATGTCTATTTTATGCTGGAGGAAAATGTGAGTGCAAAGCCGATAATTGGTATCGATTTTAAAAAGGATTTTTCTTTGGCTAAACTCATCACCAAGGCGGCTATGGGTAAAAAGCCTGAAAAGCCTGAACCAAAATCTTTTCAAGAAGCAGCTGAACAACAGATTGAAGACAAGGTTGATGGCTTCACGAAAAGCAAAGTTAATGAAGGTGTACAAGAGTTATTAGACAAGGCGGGTAAGGATGCCATGATCACTATCGAATTCAATGGATCTATAGAAGCTGAGTATAATGTAAAGCTCGCTATTCCTGCAACACAAAATCAAGGTTATAAGAAAGTTACCATTACCAATTATTTGAATAAAGCTTTTAGCAATACAGAAGGAAAAGTTATTTCAACTAATACTGTAAAAGGAGATGCGAAATTGAGGTTAACGAATAGAATCGCCGTATATAAATGGCTTCCTTTAGTTCCATATAAATCAGGGCTTAAAATTGATAGTGTCTTTGCTTTAGCAATATCTGGTTATATTACACATACCCGAACTTATGGTTTTGAAACCTATGGAGGGCCATATTATCAGGATTCAATATATTTTTCTGGTATAAAAGGTTCTGTGATGATTACTTCCAAAATGAGTACCAACAAAAAAAAGGTTTTTGAAGTGAATCCTGATAATAAACCGATGCAGTTCACACTTTTTGAACATCAAAACATAGTTATAAAAAAAGTAAATTTATATTAATGAAGTCTTTTAAAAAAATGAGTTTAATGTTGGCCTTTTATTTTATTATACAAGGCTGCTCAAATTCTGAAAAACCCATCAAGAGTGAAATCATGGAAACAGATCCTAAATTAACAAGCAAAAACTATTTAGAAACGATTTTTAAAACAGTTAAACATTATCCTAATGAACCTTTCTATTACTTATTTGTAAGCCATGAGGCTTGTTATTTTGAGATATTAGTAAATGGTCTACCTATATATAAATATTATAAACCAGGACAAGTTATAACGCCAATAGATATTTATTCTGCTATAAACAAAACTGGTAAGCAAACCATTACTTATAAACTATATCCTCAAACTGAAAGTCAAGAGGGAGCAGGACTTAAAACGTTGGTAGATTGGACAAAAATAAAAATCGAAGTATTTCAACGCAATAAAGCAGATACAGGTAAAAATGCTTTTACAAATGAGAAGCGGATTATTAAGCATATTAGCTTAACTGAGTCTGATGGTAAGACCTTTATTGGTAAAGGTAAAGATTATTATGAATACAGTTTTACTTTTGATGCTATTGTACCCTATGAAAATACAGCATGGGAAAATAGTGTAGATTTAAGTAAAATGGATCAGAAAGAGTTATTAAGTAAAACGGAAAATGCCTATAAACAAGTTTGGCAAATGAAGGATAGTAAAAAAGAAGATGATTTTTTTGCTCTTCTATTTAATAGAGAAAAAGAAACTGCCCAATGCGAGTATAGCACAAAGCATGATGTATCCGAATCATTACAGAGTTATATGGAACCCATATTGAAGAAAGACTTTAAAATGCAACCATTAGAAGATTATAAATTGGTTTTATATGGGGGAGGGCGGTTGGTTTGTTTAGAACAAAATTCGCTGGATACAAGGTTAAGAGGTGAATCAGCATTATGGGCAAAATATAAAGATGAGGATGGTAATGTTATAGGAAGTTTTATAAGTCTTTACCTCCACATCCCCAAAGGAAAAACAAATTTTGAGATAATAAGGTAATAGGCTTATGAGAAGAATTTTAATATTCTTGGTTTTAATTTTAGGCTTAATGGTTGTGGGCAGAAACCTCAATCTGAAAATGAAATTATGGATACCAGCCCTAAATTAACAAGCAAAAACTATGTAGAAACCATGCTTAAAGCTGTTAAGCATTATCCCAAAGAACCGTATTACTACTTGTTTGTTAATCATCAAGCTTGTTACTTTGAGATTTTGGTAAACGATTTGCCTGTTTATAAATATTTTAAGGATGGGCAGATTGTAACCCCTATTGATATTTATTTTGCATTGAATAAGAGTGGTAAACAAACGATTACCTATAAATTATATCCACAAACCGAACGCGAGCAGGGAGAAGGTTTTAAAACATTATTAGACTGGACAAGCATTAAGATAGAAATTTTCCAACGGAACAAGGCGGATACAGCTAGTGATGCCTTCGCCAGTGAAAAAGAAGTATTAAAGCATACCAACCTAATGAAGCCTGATCAGAAAACCTTTATCTCCGCTGGTAAAGATTATTATGAATATACCTTTACTTTCGATGCTACAGTACCCTATCAGAATGAAGGGTGGGAGAACAGTGAAGACTTAAGTAAGTGGGATCAAAAAAAATTACTAGCAAAAACTGAGAATGCATATAAGCAGGTATGGCAATTACTCAAGGATCATAGAGAAGATGAGTATTTTAATTTAATAGGTAAGAAAGAGATAGAGACGAGTCAGGCCGAATATAGTTCGAAAATTGATTTAGAAGAGACGCTAAATAGCTACCTTAAACCTTTTTCAGACCCCAGTTATGATTTGCAACCACTGAATGATTATAAATTAGTTTTATATGGAAAGAAATTGGTATGCTTAGAACTAATATCACTTGATAAAAAATTAAGAGGTAAATCAGCATTATGGATTCAATTTAAAAATGAAAATGGTAATAAAATTGCCCATTTTCGTAAATTATATCTTCATATTCCCAAAGGCAAAACGAATTTTGAGGTAATAAGATAATAGATTCATGGGGAGAGTTTTAGTATTCCTGGTTTTTATTTTTGGCTTAATAGGTTGTAGTCAAAATCCTCAGTTTAAAGCTGATATTATTGCTGAAAAGAGTAATAATATTACCGCCAAAAATATAGCAGAAAAAATTTTTGAAAAAGTAAAGCATTATCCCCAAGAAACTTATTACTATCTTTTCGTTAACCATCAGGCCTGTTATTTCGAGATTATGGTAAATGATGTTCCAGCATTCAAATATTTTAAAGAAGGTCAGATTATAACACCAATAACTATCAACGAGTTCATCAATAAAAGCGGTAAACAAACAATTACCTACAAGCTTTACCCTTTAACAAAGCGCACAAGTGGAGATGGTTTCAATACATTACTAGACTGGACCAGTATAAAAATAGAGCTTTTTCAGCGTAACAAGGCAGATACTACAGGTAATGCCTTTGCGAGTGAAAAAAAAGTACTAGAGCATAGCAGCCTCACTAAGCCAGATGGCAAAGCTTTTATTGCTGAAGGGAAAGATTATTATGAATATACATTTACTTTTGATGCTCAAGTACCTTATAAAAATA